>CBFFZW010000012.1:0-70159 GCA_965646445.1 uncultured Christensenellales bacterium
TCGTAAAAGGCTGCGAAAGGCTCGAAGTCTGGAAGATCATCATTGGCGCTTTCGACCCACTCCTGCCACGCTGTGAAGGACTTGCCCGCCTTGCTGGGCCCGGCGATGAGCATCTTGTGCCCCTGGCGCACAAGGCCGTCAATCAGCGAATCATTCAGCGGGGGCAGGCAGTCGTAAAAGGCTGCGAAAGGCTCGAAGTCTGGAAGATCATCATTGGCGCTTTCGACCCACTCCTGCCACGCTGTGAAGGACGGCTGGCCCAGGTTTTCCGCCACGATGTACTGCTTGCGGCCCTTGCGCGTGACGCCCGGCAGCCGGGAGAGCCGGGAGGGGTTGCGGTTCTGCGTGTCGACGTCCAGGCCGTTCTTCCGGCAGACGGTGTACAGGTAGTCCACCCGGCGGCGGTATTCCTCGTAGGAGCCCGCCTCGACGCGGACGATGGCGTGGAGGCTCTTGCCCCCGGAGTGTACCAGGATGCGGATGGGCAGCTGCAGCTCCGTCATCAGGGCGAATTGCCGCTCGATGTCCTGGCTGTCGGATTCCACCAGGGCATAGTTGAAGGCGGTGACGTTGTCGTTGCGCACGTCCTGGCCGTCAACGGGGTTGAAGCGCACCCACGCGCCCACCTCCGGCTTTACCGTGCCGATGACGTCGGACACATCCTCACAGCGGTTCAGGGCCTGAATCAGCTCCCCGGCGGTGCGGTCGGCGTGGCCCTTGGTGGGCATGTACGCGCCGTCCTTTTCCCACACCTCGGTGACGTAGGAAACCCTGTCGGTGGAATCAAAGAGGGCCTCCAGGTAGCGGATGATCTCCCGGCGCGGCTCCCAGGCGGCGGGCTCGCGCAGCTCCCGGGCTTCCACCCAGGCGGTGTCCACCACCACCAGGTCGTCGCGGATGGTGTCCTCCCAGCCCAGGGCGTGGCCGGGCAGGGGCGGCTCCCAGCCCTGACGGCGGCACAGCTCCACCAGGGTGCCCCCGGTGACGGGCGCGCCGCTGCCGTGGCCGAAGCCCTGCCATTTGCGCTGGCACTCCCCGGGCCGGAACCGCGCCGCGTCCCGGGCGCTCCAGTCCTCCCAGGCCTGGCAGGGCGCACCCTCGTGGTGCAGCGCCATCCCCACGGAGAGCCATTCGGCGTAGGTGCACAGGGCGGGGTCGAGGTGGAGGAGGGTGTCGCTGATGTCGCAGCGGTTGTTGGTGTGCAAGGTATCACGCTCCTTCGGTGTCGCTTGGCATCAAGGGCCGGCCTTCATTCGTCCGCCGCGAAGACGTTTAGCATGTCATCAGGCGGAATCTCGGTCATCCACTGCCCGACATGAACCACGCGTACAACCGCTGGAGGCATCTGGGGCTTATCCTCGCGGAAGACGTAGACGCATTCGCCCGAGGCACGGGTCGGCCTGTGAATCCATTCGCAGCCGCAGTGCTGCCAGCCCGCCGGGAGCGGCAGCGCATCCCCGGGCACGGCCTCCTTGTAAAACTGGACGATGACGATGTCCTTGGCGCGCAGCCCCAGCCAGTAGCCGATGCCGCGCTTGACGCTGGTGATGAAACGGTGATCCATGGTCTTCATTCCTCCTTGTGTGATCGGCTTTGCACCGCCCCATCCAGCGCCGCGAAGAACCGCTTCCGCAGCCGCAAAAATGCCTTTTCCGAGCAGGGCGGCGCGCAGCGGCGGATGCTGTCGCCATAGCAGACGTGGCGCAGCAGGGGCCGCACAAGCCCCGGGGCGTCGGCGCAGACGGCTTCCGCCACCCGGTCGATGAGCAGGCAGTCGGGGTGGCGGCCGACGGCGTTGCGGACGGCGGCCTGGGCGGTGGGGTCGCCGGGTGTCCGTGGGCGGGGCATCCCCGGCGGGATGGGCTCCGGGGCGCTGAGGCGGGAGCGTAGCTTGTCCGGGTATTGCAGGCAGAAGCCCCGCAGCTCCAGCAGCCGCGCCGGGCTGATGCCGTAGGCCGTCAGGTTGATGGTGTAGTGACGCATGGGGCTCCCTCCTTACAGCAGGCTGATCTCGATATAGATCCCCGGCATCTCGGCCCAGAATTTTTCGGTGATCTCGCTGGCCACCTGGCTGTCGTCCCGCCAGAAGCCGCAGGCGGTCATCACGTCCTTGAGCAGCTTTTGCAGGTTGTCGGTGTCGGGGCGGGTGGTCTTGTACTGGCCATCCCGGTGGCCGGAGGTCAGGGGAAAGCACCACTTCACCACCAGGCGGAGGGCGCCGGTGAAGGGCGCGGCCGGGGCCCGGGGCAGGAGGCTGTCGCGCAGGTAGGCTTCGGCCTCCAGGAGCCGGGGCGGCTTGTAGAACACGGGCTTCCCGCCCCGGACGGCCACCTCCCGGGTCTGGGCGGTGACGGTGGGCGGCGGCCCGGGGAGAAAGGTGCTCCATGCGGGGCGATCATAGGCCATGGTGTTCTCCTTTCGTGTCCATGCGCAGCTGTTCCCCTTGATCCAGCAGGGTGTATTCCCGCAGCTGCTGAAGCGTCCAGGCGTGGGGAAGCCGCGACCAGTACTCCACGGTGACGTAGCCGGTGGGCCTGTGGTAGACCACTCGGCGGATGCGGATGAGCCCGCCTTCCACAGCCCGGCGGTAGGTGTCCCGCTTGACGGCGGTGAGGGTGCCGGGGTTCCACAGGTCGCAGCAGGCGATGGCGGGCGGGATGTCGGCGCGGCTCATCATGTGCTGACCTCCTGGGGCCGGTAGGTTTCCGGCACGATGCCCGGGGGCACCCGCCATCCGCTGGCGGCAATGCGGTCGATCAGCTTCCGGGCGGCGTCAAAGGGCCAGGTGCCCACATGGCGGAAGCCCCGCCCCTCCAGGAAGCGAATCTGCTTGGGCGTCGTCAGCCCCGCTTCCCGCCGGGCGGAAAGCCTGTCCAGCAGCAGCGATGCCTTGCCGGCGTTCTCCACCCCGTCGGGGAAGATGCCCGCCCGTTCGAGGTCCTCCCGCTGCTTGTCGGACACCGGCTCGCACTGCCAGCCGAAGCTGGGGACGTACCCGGACAGGTCTTCGGCCTGGATGCTCACCTCGAATTGCAGGGGATCCACCAGGCGGCGCTTGCGGGTGCGCATCTCCCGCAGCTGCTTGGCCAGGGCTTCCTCCCGCTGGGCCACCACGTCGCTTTCCGCCTGGGCGGCCATGTCCAGCACGTCCAGCTGCCGGGGCTCCCCGGCAGAGGCGGCGGCCTCCGCGATGGCCGTCATCCGCGCCGCCACCTCCTCCGACGGGGATACCAGGTGCGCCGGACGGCACAGGGCGTGGCGCTCGGTATGCCAGAGAAAGTCCAGGATCAGCAGGTGCTCCTTGCCCGGGTGAAGGCGGGTGCCGCGCCCCACCATCTGGCAGTACAGCCCCCGCTGCTTTGTGGGCCGAAGCACCACCACGCAGTCCACGGCGGGGCAGTCCCAGCCCTCGGTGAGCAGCATGGCGTTGCACAGCACCTGCGTTTCGCCCCGGTCAAAGCGGGTCAGGATGTCCGTCCGGTCGGGAGACGCCCCGTTGACCTCCTCCGCCGCCATGCCGTGCTGCCGGAGGATGTCCCGCATCTTCTGCGCCGTGCGTACCAGGGGCAGAAAGACGACCGTCCGCCGCCGGGCGCATTCCTCGGCGATGACCTCCGCAATCTGTTCCAGGTAAGGCTCGAGAGCGTCGCCCAGGTCGCCGGCCTTGTAGTCGCCGTTTTGCACGCCCACGCCGGTAATGTCCAGCGTCAGGGGAACGGTCACGGCCTTGATGGGGCATAGGTATCCGTCCCGGACAGCGCGGGTCATGGTGTATTCGTAGGCCAGGCTGTCGAAGACCTCGCCCAGGTTCTTCATGTCGCCCCGGTCGGGGGTGGCGGTGACGCCCAGCACCCGGGCGGCGGGGAAGTGTTCCAGCACCCGCCGGTAGCCTTCCGCCAGGGCGTGGTGGGCCTCGTCGATGATGATGGTGTCGAAATAGTCCTCCGGGAACCGGCTCAGGCGGCTGTCCCTTTGCAGGCTCTGGACGCTGCCCACCGTCACCCGGAACCAGCTGCCCAGGCAGGTGCTGTCGGCCTTCTCCACAGCGCAGCCAAGGCCCGTGGCCTTCCGCAGCTTGTCCGCTGCCTGATCCAGCAGCTCGCCCCGGTGGGCCAGGATCAGCACCCGCTGACCCTCCCGGACGCACCGGGCCGCCAGGGCGCAGAACACGATGGTCTTGCCGCACCCCGTGGGCAGCACCAGCAGTGTGCGCCGCCGGCCCTGCGCCCACTGGGCCTCGATGGCCTCCACGGCAGATTGTTGATAGGGTCGGAGTTGCATATCCTCACTTCCTCTGCTTTGCCTGTCCTGATGAAATTGACAAGATAGGCACATCATGATATAATTCGGTTATAAAAGTCGAAGGGGGCTTGTCCGATGGAAACCATTCGTCCGTCCGCCGATCTGCGGAACCATTACAGCGAGATTGCCCGCACCTGCCGGGAGACCCGCCAGCCCGTGACCATCACGGTCAACGGCCGGGGCGACACCGTGCTGATGGGCCTGGCGGAGTACCGGCAGATGCAGGGGGAATTGGAGCTGCTGCGCACCTTGTCCGAGGCTGAAGCCGATGTTCGGGCGGGCCGCGTGGCCCCTGTGGCGGACACCTTCGCGGACATCCGCGCCCGTTTGACGGCCCAGAAGGGCGGCGCGGAATGAGCTACGCCATCCTGCGAACGGATAAGGCCAGCGACCAGCTGTACGGCATCATCCAGTACATCGCGGAGGATTCCGGCAGCATCGACACGGCCCTGCGGTACCTGGACGCCATCGAGGCCGCCGTCAGCCGCCTGGCTACCACGCCCCATATGGGCAGTTACCCGAGGTACAGCATCCTGCGCCGCCAGGGCTATCGCGTGCTGATCGTGAAGCGGCACCTGGTCTTCTACAAGGTGGACAACGTGCGCCGGGAGGTCATGATCTACGCCGTGGTGGACGCCCGGCAGCACTACGTCAACCTGATTTAATCCCTGCCGCCTCCCTTACGGAGGCATGGATGCCGTTAGAACCGTCCCGGCGTGAAGCAACTTTTCTCCTGGGGCTCGTAAAACCTGCCGATCTCGTTGCTCTGGCCGGGCTCGCCATTGCGGCGGGTGTACTGCCGCACCTTGACCTTGCAGGCGCCCGTCGCGCCGGGGACGGCGTTCCAGTTCATGCGCAGGGCCTCGCCCTTTTTCCTCGCGCCGATGGCGGTGAAGAATTCGCACAGCTTCCACTCCTGGCTGGAGTGCAGGAAAAAGTTGTGCTTCACGTCGGCGGTGGCGCCGTCGGGGGCCGTCAGGCGGATGGTCAGCACGGCCTTGTTGCAGGGTGGGAGCTTGCCCTGGGGGCCGGGGGTGTGGCGGGCTTTTTCGATGCTGACGACCTGGAAGGGGTAGTCGCCTTCCGGCAGAAGGACGTACTCCCGGCCCTCGTTTTCGATGGTGTCGTTCCAGTCCAGTTCCCGTTCCACGGGGGCATTGGTGAAATTCGCTTGCATGGCATTTCCTCCTTAGAAGGGCACGTTGGCCCGGTTTTGCAGGATGATGGCCTCTACCTGGGGCCACGCGGCCACCAGGACGCCGCTGATGAAGGCGGGGTCGTAGCTGCTGATGGGGGTATCGGCGGTGTAGTAGCCCTTTTGCGCCACCGCCGCCTGGATCTCCGCGGGCTGCACGGCGTTGACGCCCATGAGGGCGCTTAGACTTTGGGGGATGCCGCTGTGTTCCGGGGCGGCCACGGGCGATGCCGCGGCAGAGGGCGGCGGAGCATCAGGAGCAGGCGCGGTCTCCGCCATCGGCATGGGCACGGCGAGGGGCATCGCCCCCATTTTTCCACCCGCCTCGACCGACGTTTGAGGCTTTGCCCGCGACCCATCGGGCACGGCGGAGCTTTCGGCCCTCTTTTCGCTCTGTTCCTCCGGCACGGCGGACGGCGCGGCGGGCGTTTCCGCAGTCCGGGTGTCCCGGATCAGCGGCGCGATGCTCTCCCAGGCCATGGGGACTTCCTCCGGCAGGCCGAAGCGGTTCTTGGCGTCCCAGCAGGGGTGGTGGGCGGTGTACATCACCCGCTGACCGCCCTGGGCCTTGTTCTTGCCCTTGGCCGCGCCCTGGTTGTCCACGTTGACCACCACGGTCTTGTAGTTGCAGAACAGCAGCATATCCGCCCATTCCTTCACCAGGGGCGCGGTCTTCTTGCCCAGCTTCAGCTCCCAGCGATCATAGGCGCCCAGCTCGTCCGGCTGCTCGAACTTCCGCATGGTGGCGTGGGCCGTCAGGACGACGTGGACACCCCGTTCCTTCAGCTGATCCAGCTTGTCCAGGAGTTTCCCGAACTCCTCCGCCAGGTACACATAGCCCTTGCCATACCCGAAGTCCTCGATGCCCTTCATCTGCCGTCCCGCCAGCAGCTGCTCGGTGCAAAGACGCTCCGCCCAGTCCGCCGTGTCCAGCACATAGGCGCCGATTTCTTGCGGGTGGCTGATGAAGTAGTCCACATGCCGCAGCAGCTCCGTCCAGCTCCGCGCCCGGGGCACGCGGGCCACGTCCATGTGATCCGTGGAGCCCTCCGTGTCCTCAAACACGGCCCCCGGGAAGCGGCTGGCCAGGGTGCTCTTGCCGATGCCCTCCGGCCCGTAGATGCACACCTTCAGGGCCCTGTCCTTCTTCGGCCCTCGCTCGATCAACATCAAAATGTCCCCTCCTTCCAAGGGCTTCGCCCTGTTTTCCGTCCATCGGGCACGGCGTTCGAGTTGCGCGTCGCGCTGGCGGCTTGTCTGACGGGGGCCTTCGGCCCCTTTTTTCCGCCCGTCTCGTCCGACGCTGAAGGCTTTGCACGCGACCCATCGTCATTGACGTTTGGCTCCCGGTCGCCCAGCCAGGCCTCGGCGTCCAGGGCGTGGCCGTCCTCGATGATGACGGTGCATTCGCTGCCCGTGCTCACCCGGGTGGCGATGACCTGCAGGCCCTCCCGCTCCAGCCACGCGCCGAAGTCGCGCAGGGTGTCCCGGTCGAACTGCTCCAGCTTGTCCATCAGCAGGAAGCCGCACTGGGGCCACGTGGCCCGGGCGATGGCGGCGGAGACCATCAGCTGCTCCGCGCCGGACATGTCCCCCCAGGTGTGGCCCTTGTACGTCAGGCGACCTTCCTCCACGGAGAGCCCGGGCAGGGGTAGGGGCGCGCCGTCCAGGAGCGACCGCCGGGCCGTGCGCAGGTTTTCGAGGGTGACGGTCAGCTGGTTGTACTGGCCGGACAGGTCTTCGGCCTCCGCGACGGCCTTCTGCCTGTCCAGATTCTGCCGGATGCGCCGGTTCATGTCATCCACCCGGTCGATGGCGGCCTCTAACTCCGCCGTGGATTCGTCGTGCAGGTCGAGGGCGTCCTGCCGGGCGACGGACAGCTTGTCCTCGCATTCCGCCAGGGCAGCCTTGGCCTCCGAGAGCCGCTCCGCCAAGGCCGCGACCTGCTCCCGCTGCCGGGCAGTCTTTTCCGCCCACAGCGCCGCCTGCTCCCGCAGACGCTGGTTAGCCCCGTTCTTCGCCAGGATGGCCTGCTGCTGCCGGATCAGCTCCGCCGCGCTGACGGGCTCCTCCGGCAGCCCCTCATGGCAGGGCAGTTCCTTGACCAGGGCAGCCTTCCGTGCGGCCATCTGTCCGATGGCGTGGCGGTCGCTGTAGCAGGCGGCTTCCCGGCGCTCCAGGTCGCGCAGCTGATCGCCCACACCGATGATGCCCAGCAGGGCGTCGGCCTTCTCCTTGTCGCTGGCTGCCATGAACTTCGGCAGGTCGATGGCGAACTGGCCGATGAACTCGTTCAGCAGCGTCTGGCCATAGCGCTGGCCGGTGGGGTCGGTGACGGTGAGGGCGGAGTTCTTGCCCTTGCGCTCCACGATCAGGCCGTTGGACAGCTCCACGCGGATGGCGGGGTTCAGCACCGAGCCCTCCCGCCGGGGCGCGTCGGGGCGGTACTTGTCCCCGCCCAGGGCCCAGGCGATGGCGTCCAGCACGCTGGTCTTGCCCTGGCCGTTGCCACCGCCCAGGATGGTCAGCCCGCTGGATGACGGCGTCAGCGACACCGCGCGGACGCGCTTGACGTTCTCCAATTGCAGGGCGGTGATCTTTATGGGGGTTTCACCCCCATTTTTCCGACCGTCGGGCACGGCGTTCGCATTGAGCGTCGCGCTGGCGGCTCGACCGGCAATGAATGGTTCACACATTGATTGAAATACCTCTCCTTCTGTGATAGAATGAGGGCGGATCGGGTGTCAAACGATCTGCCCTGGCTCCCTGACTGCTGCGAACGGTCAGGGGGCCTTTTGGCGTGTGACGGGCGACGTCCAGCCGGCGGCCCAGTGGCCCCAGGGCTGGGCAGGGTCGATGCTGCGCCGCCCCGGACGGCGGGGATTGCGCTGGGCCCTCAGCCATGCGCGCAGGCGGGCCAGCGGGCTGACGGCGCAGGGGGCCGCCCGCATGGTCTGCGTCCAGCGGCCTTGGTGGGTGTGGTGGTCGATCATGATGGGGGTACCTCCTTTTCCTGGGTAATAAGGCGCAGGATGGGGGCCTTGAAGATGCGCAGGTTCCGGCCTCGCCACAAATGGGGTAGGGTCAGCTTGCCGTCTCTGGCAGTCAGGTTGTACCAGTAAGGGCTCCCGCCCAGGACTTGCGCCACCTGGGCCGGGCTCAAGGTTTCCGCTTCATGGTTTTTCAAATAGCGGATGCGCTCCTCGTGGGTCATGGATGGGGCCTCCTTTCGTGGGGCTTTACAGCCCTTGCGTCAGCAGCCGGAAAGTCTCCCGGCCTTTGGGGGTGATGAGCGTCTGTGTGCCGCTCCACTTGGTACGGCCGTTGTAGCACTCCTTGACCTCGAACAAGCCAGTGTTCTTGCTGTTGGCCTTGGGCTTGAGGTTGCCGTGGTTGTCGCGGTAGACGTAGCCCTTATCGAGCAAAAAGCCAATAAAGGTCTTTTCGGCGACGCCCAGTTGCTTGGCCGTGTCGCGGAAGTTGGTCAGCAGGTTGCGATCCACCAGCTGATCGAAGTAGTCCGCCTTGGGCTGCATCACCTGTGCGCGGACGGTCAGCTCGCTGTTGGCGGCTTCGAGGTGATGCACCTGGCCTTGCAGCTTGCCGATGGTCTGGTCGGCCACACGCAGGGCACGGGCCATCAGTTGGTCAGGGCTGTTCCAGGCGTTCTCCACCTCGATCAGGTAACGCCGCACCTGCTTGCCTGCCTCGGTGCGCTGGAGCATGCACAGCTCCTTGGCCATGGAGAGGGGTGAGGTGGTGGTCGAGAAGCTCACGGGAGACCTCACGCGGCCCCTCGGTTTGAACTCTAACAATTTTGTTAGCGTTGAAATCCCGCTCTGCTTCGAAACCGTATTCGCACATACGGGTAAACCACATAGTGTAAGGGGTTTCGATCCCCAGCCGCTCGTGGAGCTCCCGCCCGCTGACGGGGTAGTTGCTGTCCTCGTTGATGACCAGGAGATTCGTGAGATTTTCGTTCATGGGGTTCCTCCTTTCATTAGAATTCCGCTTTAAGCGTATTCTTTCCGAAAAAAATATAGTCTGCTGGAAATCGATACAGGCACTCGATTTTTTTGACCATATCCCAGTCAGGTACCGTTTTACCGCTCTCATAGTGCTGGAGTGTCCGCCGACTGATGCCAAGCTGACCTGCTGCAGCCTCCTGTGTCATTTTTGCATTGACACGAGCGGCTTCCAGCGTTATCCTGGGGTACATGTGATCACCTCCTTGTCAATATCATACTACGCCCAAAGCGGAATGTCAATACCTTGTGCAAAAGCTTTTACGCTTTTAGTTGACAAAACTTCGCAATCTGATATAATAAGTACTGAGAGGAGGACACAACTACCATGCCAGAAAACGCAAGAGCAATTTTTGTAAGCAATCTAAAAAGTCTCATGGCTGCCAAGGGTGTCGAGCAGGTCGATATGGTAGCGGCGCTCGGACTTACGGCCTCGACCATATCGGACTGGGTGACAGGGAAGAAGTACCCGCGCATCGACCGCATGCAGATGTTGGCGGACTACTTTGACGTTCCCATGTCAGTGCTGACCATCCAGCAGACTTCCCAAGACCTGCATCCTGCCACCGTCGTTCCCTTTGGCCCGAATGATGAGGATCCGGCACGCATGGTCACAACGGAAGAGGAGTACGATTTGCTGAAGGCATATCGCGGCGCGGAGGAAACCGCCCGCCGATATGCGCTTGAAATGCTGCGAGCCCATCAGTTGAATCTCTGCGAATGAGGATAGGGTGAAAGAAGGAAAGAGAGGTACAAAAGTATGCCCTGGCGCTTTCGACGTTCTATTAAACTTTTGCCAGGTATGAAAATCAATTTCGGCAAGAAGTCCGCCAGCGTGACCGTCGGGGGCCGCCTGGCCCGCACGACGTACAGCACGACGGGCCGCCAGACCAGCAGCTACAGCGTGCCGGGAACGGGGCTGTATTACACGACATCAACGAACGGCCGCGCCAGGCGCTCCGAACGGCGAAGAGCGCCGCCGCCCAAGCCGCCCTTTTACCAGCGTACATGGTTCATTGTCCTGATGCTGATTCTGCTGCCGCCGGTGGGCATCGCGCTGATGTGGCTGTACCGCAGGGAATGGCGTATGCCGGTCAAAATCGCGGCCACCGCCCTGTCCCTGCTTTGGTTCATCGTCCTGGTGACGCCGAAGCCCGCGTCGGATCCCGTACAGCCCACGGCGCCGGTTCAGGCGTCCACCGCCGCGCCCACGCTGTCGGCCACCAGCGCGCCGACGTCAGCGCCTGCCAGTACCCCGACGTCAGCGCCGACGAGCACGCCAACGTCAACACCCACCGGCGCCCCGACATCAGCACCCACCGCGACGGTCGTGCCAACCCTGCAAAAGGGCGACGCGGGGGAGGACGTGCGCGCCATACAGGCAATGCTGATCGAGCTGGGCTATCTGTCCGGCTCGGCGGACGGCCAATATGGCACGGGTACCCGCAGCGCGGTGAAGGACTTTCAGAAGCAAAACGGTCTGACGGATGACGGTGTGGCGGGGCCGAAGACCATCGAGCAACTGTTCAGCCTTTCCGCTCAGACGGAGCAGAAGGAAACCTACGTCTGGATCCCCACCGACGGCGGGACGAAGTACCACAACAATGCCGATTGCAGCAATATGAACAACCCGCAGCGCGTTACGGAAGCGGAGGCAAAGAACAGGGGCTTCACCCCCTGTCAGCGCTGCCACTGATGTGGCTGATCGAAGTAGTCACCCTCCACGCGGATGGTGTGGATAAAAAACAAGAAAGGAGGCCCATCATGCTCTGCCGCAAGTGCCAGCGTGTCCTGGATGACCAGTGGATCAGCTGCCCCTACTGCCATACGATCATCACGCCCCAGCGCCGCGCTCGCAGGCGCGGCAACGGCATGGGAACGGCCTATAAACGTGGCCGCACCTGGACGGCGTGCGTCACGGTGGAAAGCTACGCCCGGGACGGCAAGGTCATCCAGCGGCGGAAGACGAAGGGCGGCTTCCCCACCGAGACGAAGGCCCTGCAATACTGCGCCATCTTAGCCTCCCAGACGGAGACCCGCCGAAGCCCCACCCTCTCCTACTACTGGGAGGTCTTCAGCCGCGGCAAGATGGCCAAACTGTCCGCCAGCAAGCAGACCGCCTATGAGATCGCCTACGAAAAGCTGGGCGACCTGCGAGGGAAGGCCATTGGCAAGCTGTCCGTGGCCGATCTGCAGGCCATCATTAACGCCACCTGCCCCACCTACTATCCCGCCCGGGATATGCGGGTGCTGCTGAATCATCTCTACAAGCTGGCCGCGGCTGATGGCCATGCGAACCCAGGCCTTCCGCCGCTGTTGGAGCTGCCCAAGTTGGAGGAGGCGGAGGCCGAGCCCTTCACCCATCAGGAGCAGGAACTACTGTGGATGGCCTACGAGCGTGGCCAGGCTGACTGCGCCATGCCGCTGATCATGATCTACACAGGCATTATGCCCGGAGAGCTTCGCCAGATGACCACCGCCATGATCGACTGGGAGCACAAGCAAATCGTGGGTGCAGGGCTGAAGACGCCCACCCGGCGCAAGCAATCTGTCCTGCTACCGGATGCCATCCTCCCCGTCCTGGAGGACGCTGCAAAACGCTGCGGCGAGGGGCTGCTCTTCCCCATGGACAAGACCACCTTCTACGAGCGCTACTACGCCGCCCTGGATGGCGCAGGCATCACCCGTCACCTGTCCCCCTACGCCTGCCGGCATACTGCCGCCACCGCCCTGGCCATCGACAAAAACGTGGCTCCTCAGACCCTTCAGCGCCTGATGCGGTGGGGCTCCACCCGCATGGCCGACCGCTACGTCCACCCCGACGACACCACCGCCCGCGCCGCCCTGAACCTCGGTTCCCACCTCACATCGTAGCTTACAATTAGTCTACAACGTCCCATAAAGCCTTATGGCGTAAAGGAGTGTGTGCCCCTGCTAAGGGAGTAGTGTGGGTAACCGCAGCCCGGGTTCAAATCCCGGCTTCTCCGCCAAAAAAGCCTTGAAACTGCATTGGTTTCAAGGCTTTTTTCTGTTTCCGGGCGTTATCATACCCTTTCGTTTACCCTTGACAGATGATTCATGGATACCGTACCCGCTGACAGAGGTTCCGCCTGAATACGCCGAAGGTTCCTTGACGGCGCGAACTACTCTTTCCTTTACACAGGAGCCGTTATGCACTCGCCCGCGTTCTGGATGGTCATTTCTGCGCCGTTGGTGGAAAGCGTGATGTCGCCGTCCATCCAGGTGCCCCAGAAGCTGATGCCGCGCTTGGCAAGCAGGGATGGCATCCGATCGTTGTACAGGGTTCTTCCCATGCAGATGGCGGCTTGGGGCTTCACCGTGCCAATCCACTGGGGGCAGTTGGAGGTCTGAAGGCCGTGATGCGCCAGCTTCAGCACATCGGCCTGAAGCTCCTCGTCATAGCGCCGCATCAGCTCCAGCTCGCTTTCGATATGGATGTCGCCGGTGAAAAGCATGGAAAAGTCGCCGTAGCTGAGGCGGAAGACCAGCGACTGGATGTTCATCAGCCGGCCCGCTTCCTGGGCGGTGTCGGCTGCGATGTCCGCCGCGTCGGGCAAAGGCCACAGGAAATCAATCTGCACATCGCCAACGGTCAGCCGGTCTCCGGCCCGAACCTGGCGCACCGTGTTGTCGGCCTTCCGCAGCGTCCGAACATATTCAAAGCAGGTGTCCAGGGTCGCTTTGTCGATTCCGCTTTGAAGGATATGGTCAAAGGTGATGGCGCCGTCCCGGTACAGAAACGGGAACGCGCCCACATGATCCTGGTGCAGATGGCTTGCCACAAACCAGTCGATATGCTGAACATCGTGCGCCCGAAGCCAATCCTTGACATGGCGGCCCATGACAGGAACACCGCAGTCCACCAGCATGGTCTGGCCATTGGGGAAAACGATCAGCGTGCAGTCCCCATGCAGAAAAATGGGCAACAGCTTGTCGCTTTGATCGAAGAAATACATGGTCAGTTCGTCGGACGCTTCCGTTTGCGCCCAAGCGGCCGCGGATGGGAAAAGCAGCGCGATGAGGATCAACGCAAGAAAACGCTTCATCCAATCCCTCCTTGCTGATGCTGGCGGAATCATTCTATCATTCGCTGTGGCAGCGGTCAATAGCCCCTTGGCAAAACGCTTACCGTTCCCTTGCCTCGCGGAAGACCTGGAGCATACCCTCCGGCGGATGGCGGAGCTGCTCCGCGGTGACGCACGCCAGGGTGGGAATGGCGCCATGCTCCCGATGAATCCGCAGCCTCAGCCGATTCTCCTCGGTGCTGCCATCCAGGCTGTGGTAGCCCACCGCCAGGCAGAGATCGCCCCACAAATATTGGTTCAGGTCGATGCCGCCGGTTCGGTCAAGGCCGGGATGATTATGGACGTAGGATTCAAACAGGTGTACCTGCGCGAAGGTCTGCGTCTGCATGGTAAGCTCATTCAGGCCCTCGCCGCCGATGGCCGTTCCCCCATGAAGCTGAGCCAGATAGCGCTGCAGCCGCATCACGCCCTCCATGGGCGTCTGGTTGTTCACCAGGCAGTTGCGCAGGTTCATCGTCACATGCGATACATCGGTGAAGATGCAGTCCAGGTCGAAGTCCTCGATCACCCCCTGCAGCGATTCCCGCAGAAGCGAGTGCCACATGGGCTGGGCCGCGTGCAGCTTGACCATGGTGCAGCAGCGGCCGCTGTTTTGCAGGCGCAGGTTGTCCATGGGGACAGGGCGCATACCCTTTTCATCCCGGCTCCAGCCCAGGCGTCTGTCGGTTTCCACATCCCGGTAAGCAAAGTCCGCCAGCAAGGGATAAGCGCTGTGGGCGGGGTCGATCTCCATGATGTTGGCGTGGGGCGCGATATGGTAGCCCATTTTCCGGGCCTTTCGGATCATGGAGGCTCCCCGCTGGGACGGCTTGTACACGGGATAATTCCGGTCGTAGTCATCGCTGCGCCACCAGGGAAAATGCAGCAGCGTTCTGCGCGGCTCGGCATGGCAAGCAAGCGCGTCCAGGAAGCTTTCGTCGCAGGGCGTCCATGAGACGCACAGCGACAGGTCGCGCATCCAGTCAGGCCGCCACGGCCTGCGGACATCCAGCTGATAGGCGCCGTAAAGCCACTGGCGGTAGGCGGAAGCCGGAGCATGCCAGTCGCCGCTGAAGGCGCCAATCCGCCAGACCAGCCCGCCGGCGGACAGGTTATCTTCGATGGGCCCGAAGGCCTGGGTATCCAGGGCGAGGCGGCCGCCGTCAGACGGGTCAAAGGACAAAGCCTTGGGGGTGTAGCGGCTGTCCTGCGTCCAGAGCATCAGGCTATCCCGCCGTCCCTCCAGGATGACGAAGCCCGCCTCCCATCGGAAGGGCCATTCGTTCCACGAGGGCATGATGAGCGGGTCGTCCATGCTGAGGCGGACGCCCTGCCACAGCGGCGCGATCACCTGAACGCCGTCCTTCCGCCAGCCGGTGAAGGCATAGCGAACCGACCGCAGGCCCCGGCGGGCCGAGTAGGCGCTGGGCTCAATGCACAATTCGCCCGTCTGCCTGTCCTCGGAAAAAACGATGACGCCGCTTCCTTCCCAGCCCTCAACACGCATTTCCACCATGTTCTCCGTGACCTGGAACAGGGAGACGCGCCCGTACTCGGCACAGGCGACATCCACCGCCTCGCCTCCTTTGAATAGCAATTGCAGCGGCGGTCTGCGGCTTGGCGCGCGGTCGATCCACGTCGTGCTGGTCTGTTTGCTGCGCAGCAGGGTGATTTCCCCGTGGTCAATGATCCCTGACAGCAAGGGCGTATCCACGAGGATGGTCTGTCCGTCGATTTTCAGCATGATGCCTGCTCCTTTCGCCGGTCATTCCTTGACCGCGCCCACCACGATGCCCTTGACGAAATACTTCTGGAGGAAGGGATACACGCACATGATGGGCAGCGTGCCGAGAAAGACCTGGGCCATCCGCAGGGTCACGTCATCCACGCTGGACAGCTTTTCAAGATCCTCCTGGGTCATGTACATCTTGGCGGTGTTGGAAACGCTGATGGCCTGGCGCAGATAGGTCGCCAGAGGATAATTCGCGGGCTTGTTCATGTACATCTGCCCGTCGAACCAGGAGTTCCAGGGCCCGGTGGCCGTGAACAGCACAATGGTGGCAATGGACGGCAGGGACAGGGGCAGAACAATCTGCAAAAGAACCCGCACATGGCCCGCGCCGTCCAGAAAGGCGGCTTCCTCCAGCGCCTTGGGAATGCCCCGGAAAAAGTTCATCATCATCACCACGCGCCCCACGTTGCACAGCCCCGGCAGAATCAGCACCCAGAAGTTGTTCAGCAGGCCCAGCTGGCGGATGACGAAATAGTAGGGAATCAGGCCGCCGCCGAAGAACATGGTGAAGGCGAAATACCAGGCGTAGACGGTGCGGCCATGCAGCACATGGCCCGGCTTGGACAGCGGGTATGCGGTGATGACGCACATGATTGTTTCCAGCACGGTACCGATGACCACGCGCCTGACGGTGATCCACATGGCCTTGAAAAATTCCGCCTTTTCCAGCAGATAGCCGCAGGCCTGCAGCGTGAAGCCCCGGGGAAAAATGCCCACCTGTCCGGCGGCGGCAAAGCGGGCCTCCGACAGCGATACGGCCAGCATGTGCAGCAGAGGCATCAGGCTGATGAACATCAGGAAGGCAAGAAACAGATAGTTGATACAATCAAAGCACAGGGCGCTTTTTTTCCTTTTCATCATGGCTGTCTCACCTCAGAAGATGCGGTAATCGCTGACCTTGTAGGCCATGTAGTAGCTTCCGCCCACCAGGAGCAGCCCCACGACGGAGCGGATCAGGCTCAGGGCGGAGGACACGCCGTAGTTGCCGTCCACCATGCCCAGGCGGTAAATGAAGGTGTCCAGCACGTCCGCCGAATCATAGACCAGGGGGTTGTACATCAGGTAAATCTGGTCGAAGCCGGCGCTCAGCAATCCGCCGATGGACAATACCGTCAGCAGCACGATGATGGGGCGGATGGCGGGCAGCGTAACGTGCCAGGCTTGGCGAAGCCGTCCCGCGCCGTCCATGATGGCCGCCTCGTACAGCGCGGGGTCGGTGCCGGCGATGGCCGCGGAGTAAACGATGGTGTTGTATAAGCGCAGCGACGTCTTCCGGCAGATGCTCCGCCTGTCCCGGTACTTCCGGGGCGAAAACCCTTCCCTTGACGACAAATATATGCTGCGCTTCAACTCAACCACGGAGGAGAAGACGGAGACGGACGCCGCCGGGAACGAGATCAAGCGGAAGGTGATCCGCCCCGTGCGGCAGCAGATTGCCGGAAACCGCATCGCTTCCGGGATGATCGCCCGCCTCGTCATCCAGCGCAACCAATTCCTTTTGGGCGGCGGCGTCACCATGGCCAACCCGGAGGACAAGCAGCGCCTTGGCTATGGTTTTGACCGCGCCCTCCAGCAGCTTGGCGAGCTGGCCCTTGTCCAGGGCGTCAGCTACGGCTTTTGGACGGGTGCGCGCCTTGAGGTGCTGGCCGCCGCCAAGGACCCGGGAAGCGGCTGCTTCGGCCTCATGGACGAGCGGACGGGGGATGTCATGGCGGCGGTACAGTTCTGGCAGCTGAACCGCTCCAAGCCCATGTATGTCCGGCTTTTTGAGCCGGACGGCTACACGCTTTTGCGCCAGGGAGAAAGGCGCCTGGAAGAGGAAGCCCCCAAACGACCCTACCGGCTGCGGGTGCTCCGGGACGGCCTGGGTGAGACCATTGTCGGCGGCGATAACCCGCCCGCGCTCCCGGTCGTGCCCTTCTACGCCAACCAGGAGCGGAGGAGCGAAATCACCCCCGCAGTCCTCAGCAAGGTGGACGCCTACGACCGCATCCTGTCAGACTACGGCGACAACCTTGACCGGGCCAACGATGTGTATTGGGTGCTCAACAACTTCGGCGGGGATGACGAGCAGGCCCTTGCGTGCATCCGCAAAATCCAGGAGTACAAGCTTGCGCTCACCCGGTCGGACGGCCTTGGCGGTCAAGCAAGCGCCGAGCCGCGGACCATCGAGGTGCCCTATGAGGCCCGGAGCAAGGCCCTGACGCTGCTGGAACGCAACATCTACCAGGACTTCATGGCCCTCAGCATGGACGAGCTCACCGGCGGCAGCCTGACCAATGTGGCCATCCAGGCCGCGACGATGAACCTTGGCATGGCCTGCGACCGCTACGAGTGGGAGGTTCACGCCTTTGTTCAGCGGGTGGCCGCGCTGGCGGGCGTCCAGACGGAGGAGATCGCCTTCAAGCGGCAAAACGTGCTCAATCGCTCGGAGATCGTCGCGGACATCCTGAGCATGGCAAGCTACATCGACCGGGAAACGGCCCTGCGGCTCAATCCCTACATTGAGCAGGACGATGTCCCCGCCATCCTGGAACGCCTGGACGCGGAGGACGTGAGCGGTCTGAGCGGAACGGACGCGCTGCAAAGGGTCATGGAAAGCGGAACGCCATAACGCGGCGTCTTGTGAGGTGATGAGACATGGACGCAGACCGGCGGGGCGACCTGATGGAAAAGCAGCTGCTTTCGCGTCTGATGAAGGTCTACAACGACGCCCTTGCGGAGACCATACGCCGAATTAAACCCTTTTTGGTCAAAGTAAGGCAGGTTGAACGCGGTGAGATCAGCCCCCCCGCCTACTATACGCAGACGGACGCTGTGGACGAATGGGAAAAGGCCTACGTCACCGAGCAGATCAGGACGGAGGACGTTGTCGGCAAAACAGCCCGGACGCTTGACGAGGCGGGAAAGAAAGCCTCAGACCTCATCTTCGACGCCATGGTTGACGTTTACCTTCTCAATCTGACAGCCTCGAGGGAAACGATCCAGCTGGAAGCGGCCGAATCAGGCAAGACGCCCTACGTTGCCCCGACCCTGACAGAGCGGGAAGTCCGCATCATCCTCCGGGACAAACAGGGGCCGTTCTCAAAGATCGCGTATATGAACCTTGGCGCGAACCCGGCTGTCAGGCGAAGGCTGCAAGAGGCCATGGCCAGGGAGGTCGCCAGCGGCAAGGGACAGGACGCCATGATCCAAAGCATACGGGAGATCGCGGGCATGAGCTTCCGCCAAGCCAAGCGCGTTGCCCAGACCGAGCGGACGCGCGTCCAGGGCGAGGCCCGGTATGAGGCAGGCCAGGAGGCGGAGGCCAACGGTATCCGTGTGTACAACGAGTGGCGGTGCAAGTTTGACAACAGCCGCGACGCGCACATGGAGCGCCATGGGAAGAAGGCCCTATCCGGCCAGGTCTTCCCCGGCAGCGTCATGCGCTTTCCCGGCGACCCCAACGGCCCCGCCAAGGAGGTCATCAATTGCCATTGCATCATGGTGCAGCATGTGCTTCTCCAGGGGGAGACGATCGACGAGGAGGGGAATGTTGTCCAAGGAAGCAATATACAAAATACCGAGATCAGCCCAAATATCGAATTGCCAACTCCAAGAAGCCGTGATATGATGGATAAGAACACGGATGATGCGGAGGTTCCTGGCGTGCATATTATTGGTAAGCTTGATCGTTCAATTTATAGGGTTGTTTCGCCAGATATTACAACGGACGATGTCATTATCACGGATGAGAGGATTCAACACATCCGCGAGAGACATCCAAACGATTTCGAAATGTACGAATCCATTATGAAGAAGGCAATAGTCGACCCTGACTATATCATTCATACGGATGCACCTAAGACAGCCTTTGTGTTGAAAGAAGATCAGAAAGATGGGATCACGACAAGGCTGATCCTTAGGCTTCAAACAAGCACAGACGAAATTGGAAGAAAAAATTCTGTCATAACTTTCCAGTATGTAAAAGAGAAGGAGTACCGGAGACTTATCAGAAACAAAAAAATACTTTACAAGAAGGACGGACTATAGTATAATAAGGTAGCGGAGGTATCACTGTGGTGGTAAACGCAGTCCCAACCACACGCCGCTGGTATTGACAGGGGAAACCCGAGAGATGCAGGAACCGGGACACCTGCCAGTGATCCTCCGCCGGAACAAAAGACAAGCCGCCTCGGCATTGCCAAGGCGGTATTTCTATACCCATAAGGAGGACGTCATGCCGGTTAAGGTCGAGTTTGAAAACAATGAAAACATCATCAAGGTTCGCCTTGACGGCAATGTCAGGCAGGCCCTTGAAGCCATGGGCATAGAGGCCGTCGCGCTGATCCAGGGCGGCATGGAAACCCTGTACGGCAAGCCCATACGCGACACGTCCACCCTCATGGGAAGCATGGATCATGCCGTAAGAAGCAACAATAAAGTCGACGTAGGAACCGACATCGAGTACGGCAAGTATGTCCATGAAGGGACAAGCCGGATGAAAGGAAGGCCGTTCATCCGGGACAGCATCATTCAGCCCACCGCGCAGGACCGTCTCAGACAGGTCGCGGAGGAAGCGCTGAAACAAGGCTTCTGACAAACCCCCGGCAATAACAGCCACGGCGAAGCACGGCCGCGGTTGTTTTTGTATACATTTTTCCGGCCCAAAGCACCGGGCCCCAAAGCAAAGGAGAGGAAAAACAATGGCACAACTTACAAGGAAATTCTTGAAGGCTCTTGGCATGGAGGACGACGCGAAAATTGACGAGATCATCACTGCCCACACCGACACCCTTGACGCCATCAAGCAGGAGCGCGATACCCTGAAGGATGAAAGCGCCAAGCTGGCCGAGGCACTGGCCAGGGAGGAGACGCTGAAAACCAGGGTCGCCGAGCTGGAAAGCGCGGGCGGGAAGGCAGCCGAGGTACAGGCCGCCTATGACGCCTACAAGGCACAGGTCGAAGGCGAGAAGCGCACCGCCGCCATCACCGCCAAGGTGCGGGAGGCCATGCGCAGCGCCGGGGCGAACCCCAAGGCCCTCGACCTGCTGATGAAGGCCGTCCCCCTGGACAAGTTCGACCTTGACGGCGATACCCTCAAGGACGACAGCAAGGCGCTGGACGCGCTCAAGAGCCAGTACGCGGACTTCTTCGGCACAGTCGAGAACAAAGGCCCCGACCACCTTGACCCGCCCAGCGGCGGCGAGGGCGGCGGGAGCAGCGCCGCGGCAAGGATCGCCAAGGCCTACCATGAGAGCCTTTACGGAAAAACAGAGTGACCGCGACGGACTTTTGTCCGGGGCGGGCGAAAACAGAGGGAGGCCGTAAGGCCGACTAAGCCTTAGGACAGCGCCGGAACGGCGATCCCGCAGGGCTGTACCCAGCGCCCGGCCTTGCGCCGGGTGACGGGCGAAAACAGAGAGGAGAGAAAAACATGTCTTTCATCGACAACAACGCCAGCAAGGGCCGCGTCTATGCTCCCGGCTGGTTCCTGGCTGACAATGAGAATGTGGAGCGCAAGACCCGGCAGATGGCCCAGTCGGGCGCAACCACGGCGGAAAACGGCGGCAAGTACATCCCCATGGGCACGGTATGGCCCGCCAATGACGCAACGGCTGAGGGTATCGTCTACGAGGACGTTGACGTTACCACCGGCGATATGCCCGGCTCCGTCGTGACCTTCGGCGTGGTCTACGAGGATCGTCTCCCCGTAACCATCGACGCCGCCGCCAAGACGGCGCTGACCGGCAAGGGCTTCCGCTTTATCGCCAAGTCCCCCGCCGTAACCCGACCCTACTAAGAAAGGAGAAAGCAAAACCATGGCTGAACGCTTCGAGAACAACATCCTTGGCCTCGTCCCCCAGCGGGATTGGCTGGATGTCGGCTTTAACGTCACCCGCCCCAATGACCCCATCGACGGCCTTTTCGGCGACGAGCGCACGGATAACCTCATCGCCTACTGGGAGAGCATCGCCGCCGAGTATCAGATTCCGGTGATGGCGAAGTTCCACGCCTTCGATACCGAGGCCGAGCAGACCTTCCGCATCCCCATCGACAGCCACAACATCGAAAAGGGCCTCATCAAGGTCAAGATCAATCAGAGCGAGCGCCTACGTGCCCTGACCCGCAGCGGCGTGCAGAATTCCCAGCTTTATGATTACGTTCTTCGCGACGGTGTCCGCCTTGCCGAGCAGGTCTTCACCCGCTCCAAGGTCGCCAAGAATGAGCTGATGGCTACCGGCAAGGTCACCATCAATGAAAACAACCTCAGCACGCCCATCGAATATGGCGTTACCGCCGACCAGACGAGCCTGGAAATCGACCTTTCGGACTCCGCCGACATTCCCGGCCAGATTCAGGACATCCTGGACAAGGCCAAGAAATTGGGCGTTACCATTTCCGGCATCATGACCTCCGGCCAGAATGTGAGCAAGCTCAAGCGCAACAAGGCCCTACAGACGGCCATCAACGGCAACATCGGCGCGGGCGCAACGATCCGCAATACGGCCCTTGAAGCCTTCCTGCAGGAGGAATACGGCATCAACCGCGTCGTTGTCAACGATCTGACCTATGGCGCGGACGCTGGCATTGGCAGCAATGGCCGACCCACCATTACCCAGAAGCGGTATTACCCCGACGATAAGATCACCTTCTTCGCCGCGAATCCCTCCGGCCGCCTGGGCGTCGGCCTGTGGGGCGATCCGCCCGAAACGGATACGGGCATGCTGGGCGCAACGGCAAGCACCGTCAGCCCGTATGTGTACATCACGCAGTGGATGGAAAAGGATCCCGCTGTGCTGTGGACGAAGGCCAGCGCCCTGTTTATCCCCGTTCTGTACAACCCGTCCTCGCTGTGGATTGCCACGGCCAAAAAGCCCGCGTCGAAGGCTCAGCCCGCGGCCGCCAAGGCGGCCAAGTAAGGAGGGAGCGGCATGGCGGTCAGCATTGCCGATGTGATGCGGCATGTGCATAACTTTTTCGAGCGTGAGCGCTTGGCGGGTGAGTTTGCCGTACAGGACGGCGTGCTGACGCCTGCCGTTTCCGCTCCGTACGCGGCCATTTACGGCAGTGCGGCGGATGGCGTGTATCAGGTGACGGATGGCAGGCTGGAGGGCTGGACAGGCCGGGACGGGGTCTTTACGGGCGTCGTGTGGGGTTTGTACCCGCCAAAGGATTTCCTGGATGTCTGTGCGTCTGCTTCCGCCTATGATGCCAAGAACCCCGCCGGGGCTTACCTGTCGGAGAGTTTCGGCAATTACAGCTATACCCGCGCCGGTGGGCAGAGCGGGAGCGCGGCAGGATAGCAGGAGGCCTTTTCCGCCGCGCTCTCCCCCTACTGGCGCATGTTTACGGAGGTGCGCTGCTGATGGCGTTGGAAGACTTTTTTGAGGATTTCATTTTCATGGATGACGTTTCTGTCTCCGATGGTCTCGGCGGCATTATCCATGAGCTGCATGAAGGCGCGCCCTTCCGGGCCGGGATATCAACCGTCAGCACAAATGAGGCAAGGATTGCCTATCAGGCCGGAACGAAGACGATCTACACCATCACGACGCCGCTCCGTGTTGAGCTGGAATATCGCGACCTCGTCAAGCGCTTAAAAGACAACCGCGTCTATAAGATAACGTCCGACGCTGTGGATAACACAACCCCCGACGTTGCTCAAATGCAATACCGGGACGTAACGGCGGAGGTGATCGACCTTGAAAAGCGTCAATGAGGCGCTTTTTTCCTTTTGGTCGGGCTTTGGCGTTCCGGCCTTTTTGGATCGTGTCCCTCAGGGACAGACATTCCCCTACATCACCTTTGAGGTTATACAGGGAGACGCGCTGACCTCGCTCCCGCTGACGGCCTTCAATTGGCATAAGGAGCGCCCAGGCGTATCTCTCAACGCCGAACGATCTGCCTTGATGGACGCCATTGCCGACGCCATTCCCCCGGAAGGCCGGAGGCTCCCGCTGAACGGCGGCGGGTTCCTGGTCATCCAGCGCAACGGCGCGCAGTTCCAGAGCTACTATGACGACCCCGAGGATGAGAACGTCCGGGGCGGCCGCACCAGCTATGAGGTGCGATATTACACGACATAAGGAGGAGAACGAACATGACAACGGGCCTGACCCCAACGACATTTGAGAACCTGCAGCTCAACGCAGGCGTGCTCCTGAAGGACTTTGACTATGCCCGGTGGATCCTTGCGGAAAGAATCACCATGGACGACGTGCCCGCGCGCTGGCGGGAGCAGGTCGGCGCTATCCTGAAGGAGCGTGAAACCGATGACCAATAGGGAGGCCGACAGGCCGACTGAGGGGATGCAATCCTTGGATTGCGCCCCGATACCCGCGACGGACGTATGTCCGGGGCGGGCGACAAAAGCTGATTCTCTCCGCGCATGGGCCCTTGCCCAGACAGGCAGCCCCTACGTCATGGGCGGGACGGGGCAAAGGTGTACCCCGGCCTGCCGCAGGGCGCGGGCGGAGCAGTATCCGGCCAGCGCAGACGCCATCCGCCGCAACTGTCCCGTGCTGCGGGGCAAGCAAGCGGCCTGCACGGGCTGCAAGTATGACGGCAAGCGCTGCTATGACTGCGCCCAGCTGGTGCGCCGGGGCTGCGCGGCGGTGGGCATCGAGGGCGTGGCCATCAGCGGGGCCACGAGCCAGTGGCGTAAGGGCGACTGGCTGTGCAAGGGGGGCATCGAGGATGCCCCGGCGGGCGCGGTGTGCATGCTTTACCGGGAGGACAAGCCCGGAATCATGGGGCATACGGGCATCGCCCTGGGTGATGGCACCATTGTCCACGCCTCCGGCCATGATACCGGTGTCATCCGTACTGCCGTCAGTGCCGGTCGCTGGACGAACTACGCCATCCCCAAAGGGCTGAATGAGGCGGCGGACGCGGAGCCGGACAATCCGGCAAAGCAGCCGTCCGCCGTCCAGCGTGACGCCATCCGCCGAGGAGCCAAAGGCCCGACCGTTGTCGAGGCCCAGGGGCTGCTCCTGCGGGCCGGGTACGGCCTGCCAAAGTACGGCGCGGACGGCTCCTTCGGCGCGGAAACCGAGGCGGCGGTGCGGGCCTTCCAGCAAGCGCATGGGCTGACGGCGGACGGGATCGTGGGGCCCAAGACCTGGGCCGCGCTGGATCTGGCGGCGGACACAGGAAATCAGGCGAATGCCTGCACCTGTACCGTGACCATCCCCGGCCTCAGCCTCGCAGAAGCGGAGGAGCTGGCAGGGCTGTATCCGGGGGCGACAGTAAGGGAGGTGGTTTGATGGATTGGCTAACGGGACAAAACCTCATCGCCACCGGGCTTGTGCTCATGGGCGTATGCGGGATGATTAACCTGGTAGGAGCAACCATCGACCGCTTGCGAAAATTGCGAAAGCCTCAGGAGGACATGGTGGGCAGGATGGATGATATAAAGAGAAAGTTGGATACGGACAAGCGTCGCCTCGACGCTCACGACGCTCAACTGGACGATCTGCACACCGGCCTCATGGCGGTATGCGCAGGCGTCCAGGCACTCCTGGAGCATGAACTGCACAACGGCAACACCGACGAGATGCACCAAGCCAGCGCGGAAATCTCCGGCTGGCTAAGAGAGAGACAACCATATCGGACGATGATGAGCGTTGCCAAAGATAAATGACGACCATAACAACAACGAAGAAAGAAAGGTATAATCGACATGAAGAAAATCAATTGGAAAGTAAGGATCTATAATCTCGACTTCTGGCTCACCCTGATTCCGGCACTGTTCCTTTTGGTTCAGACGGTGGCCGCAATTTTCGGCTTTACTCTTGATTTGGGCGACCTGGACAAGCGCGTTCTTGCCGCTGTCAATGCGGTCTTTGCGGTGATGGCTATTCTGGGCGTGGTTAACGACCCAACAACCCAGAGCCTTGGCGACAGCAAGCAGGCCATGACTTACGATACGCCGAAAAAGGATTGATAATGGACATGCGATAGCGAACAGAACAGGAGGCCAGAATGCTGAATAGTGAGCTTAGCATCCGTATTTCCGAACGGATCCATTCCGAGCGGGATCGTACGATCCTCAAACGGAAGCTGATCGACGGAATTACCTATGAATCTCTTGCCGAGGAGGTCGGGATGTCGCCCCGCGGCGTCCAGTATGTGGTTTATCGCAACAAGGATTTTCTTGAATGATTAAAAGGGTGTGACCAATTGGGCCGCACCCTTTTTTTGTTGCCTGAATATTGCGTCGTTCTTGCCTTCATCTTGCATACCAGCTTCGTGTCCCTTTGATGTGATTTTTGCGAAAATCATAGCGAGGTGATAACGATGAGTCAACCCATCCCGTACCCAAATTACAATTACAATCCTGGCTTCATGGCCAATCCCTACACCGACCGGGGCCAGCAGACCACGCAGATGGTCCAGCCCATGCAAGCCCCCGCTGCGCAAGGCATGTTTTATCCCCAGCAGCAAGCGCCTCAAAGGCCGGGGGTTCTTGCTGCTCTTGTAACCGGCAAGGAGGAAGCGCTTGCCCAGCAGGTCAACTTTGACGGCTCCCTTGGCGTGTATGTCGATCGTGGGCACGGCGTGATTTATACCAAGCAGTTCAACGCGGCAACCGGCGGGTCTGATTTCCGGGAATATCGCCTGGCGGATCAGCCGGAACAGGGGGACCCTTCTCCTTCCGTTTCCTATGCCTCCATGGATGCGGTCAACCAGCTGGCTGAGAGCTTCGCCAAGCAGGTGGAAGCTCTCAGCGACCGCGTTAAAGCCATGGAAAAGAAGCAAAAGCAGCGCGCCAGAATGGAGGCTGAGGACGAATGAACCCCCTGATGATGCTCTTGCAGATGATGCGCGGCGGCGGCAACACCATGCAGATCCTGCAACAGATGTTCGGCAATACGCCCCAGGTTCAGCAGGTGATGAATATCATCGGCGGCAAGAATCCCGCCCAGCTTCGACAGACGGCGGAAAACATGTACCGTGAGCGCGGTTTGAACATCAGCGACGTTGCCAGACAGTTCGGCTTGCCCTTGAAGTAACCGGGGGTGCACACCCTGTTACGATATAAATCAACCAAAAGGAGAATGACCATGGATAATGATTTTGCGACTGGCTATGCCCTGGGCGCTGACAGCAATGGCGGCGGCAACGGCGGCGGCGGTATGTGGGGCGGCGACGGTTCCTGGATTTTCGCCTTCCTTATTATCGCTCTGATCTTCGGCGGGCAGTGGGGCTTTGGCAATGGCGGTAACGGCAACGGCGGCAATGGCGGCGTTGTTCCTGTCATCAGCGGCATGGTGACCCGCGCCGACATCACCGACGGCTTCATGTTCAACGACCTTCAGCGTAGCGTTGCAGGCATCCAGCAGGGCATCTGCGACAGCACCTACGCCCTCAACAACGCCACCACCGGCGGCTTCAACACTACCCAGATGGGCATGATGCAGGGCTTCAACGGCGTCGATCGCTCGCTGTGTCAGCTCGGCTACAACCTACAGGACTGCTGCTTCAAGACGCAGAACGCCATCCAGGGCGTGCGCTATGATCTGGCTACCCAGTCCTGCGACACCCGGCAGACCATCAACACCGCCGCCCGTGACATCATCGACAGCCAGAACAGCGGCACCCGCGCCATCCTCGACGCACTGAGCGCTCAGGCTGTTGCTGCCAAGGACGCGAAGATCGCCGAGCAGAATCAGCAGATCTTCCAGCTGCAGCTTGCGGCCTCCCAGTCCAACCAGAACGCTGTCCTGATGGCTGCGATGGACGCCAATACCGCGGCCATCAACCGCAGCGTCGGTGCGATTCATCCCCAGCCCGTCCCCTCTTACCAGGTTCCCGCGCCCTACCCCTATTGCGGCACGGTCAACCATAACAGCGGCTGCTACGGCTGCGCGGCCTGATCGGCTGTCATTCGGGGCGGCAGGAACACCTGCCGCCCCTGAGAAAGGATGAGAAGTATGGCTTGCAATAATACCTGCCGCCTTTGCGACCGTCTGATGATCAGTCAGGCCGTCACCTTCGCGGGCGGCAATCTGACGATCAATTTGCCGGAAGGCGCTTATGCCAACAACTGCAAGTACTGCCTTGTTGTGGCTCAGGCGATCCCTGCGGCGACAACTATCACGGCCCCGGTGGTCATCACCATCGGCGCGGGAACTGAGACGTATCCGCTGCTGTCGTGCGACGGAACGCCTGTAACCGCCTCCGGCATCCGTACCCGGACAAGGTATGCAACCAGGGTTGCGACCACGCCAACGGGCGGTGCGTTCCGCCTGCTTGGCCGCGTATGCTGCGCAAGGAGCAATAACCTGCCCGCTATCACGGGGACGGCCCCCGCACAAGGAGGCGCTACGGCATGAGCATGAGCAGAACAGCCCGGATGATGATGGTTTCCTCCCGCGGCAGGCAGCGGCGGCGTGAAGACGGTCGATTCGCAAGAGGCGATGAGGGCAACAACCAGTACAGCGACCGCCGCCGGGATATGATGGACAACGGCATGGATGATGGCCGCTATCGTCAGGATATGCGCTATCAGGATGCCTGGTCGCGGGAAAACCGGCATGAGCGCCGTGACATGGGCGGCGTCGGGACCGTCGTATGGGATGCCTATATCCCGATCTATCCGCCAATGGATCGTTATGACGATCAGACCATGCGGCATTATCCGCCCTATGGCGGCGAATATGTGGGGAACGTAACGGATATGCGCGAATATGGCCGAAGGTATCGTCCGCCTCAGGATAACATGGGCAGCCGCCGCGAAGAAAGCCGTGGCCGAATGGAGGAGCGAGAGCCGATGATCGGCTTTGGAGAATCCTACGAGGAAGGCCAGGGCAAGCACTTGATGGAGGAAGAAGCCAAGCGCTGGGTGAAGTCCATGCGCAAGGAGGACGGCTCCAAGGGTGAGCGGTGGTCTCTTGATGAGATCAAGCAGTACGCCCGGAATTTTGGCATCGAGGGTAAGGAGAAGATCGTGGAGTTCTTCGCCGTCATCAATGCCATGTATTCCGACTATTGCAAGGTTGCCAAGCAGCACGGCGTCGATAACGTCAATTTCTACGCCGACATGGCCAAGGCGTTTATGGACGATCCTGACGCCGAGGATGGCAAGGTCAAGATGTACTATGAGTGCATCGCAAAGAAGGGGTAATAAAAAGGGAGAGGGTTTCTTCCCTCTCTCTTTTTTTGTAAACAATAAGTAAGCAATAGGAACAAGCTCTCTGCGTCAGAAAAAAACAGCAGCCCTTGACTTTTCAAGGGCTGCTGCGTCGAAGTGGCGGGATTCGAACCCGCGGCCTTTTGGTCCCGAACCAAACGCGCTACCAAACTGCGCTACACCTCGGCCAAAGACTGGAGCCAATAAGGGGACTCGAACCCCTGACCTGCTGATTACGAATCAGCTGCTCTACCAACTGAGCTATATTGGCAAGTCCAGCACGGTGTATTATAGCATAGCCGGGTGCATTTGTCCAGCGGTTTTTTTGTGAATCTTTCCAGCTTTTGTGGTGCCGCCGTCCATGCTTGACAAACCCGCGCATTTTCCGCATGGTGAGATGATCTCTTCTGCCCCGGAAGGCGGCGGGCCTTGTCCCTGCGGCGAGGCAAAGGTGGAAACGCGGGGCGACGCAACATCTTCGCCCCGGCCTATGTCTCGTTTCAGTTTTTCTCCCAGCCTGCCAGCCAGGCATACAGCGCGTCCTCCTGATAGGCGTGCTCATAGCAGCCGTGGCCCACGGCGGGGTAAAGCGTCAGGCGGAGGTTCGGCTTCTCCTGGACATCCAGCAGCGCCCGCGCCCCTGCCAGCGCGTGGTCGGGGCGCACCGTTTCGTCGCTCAGGCCGTGGAACAGCCACACCGGCGTCCCCGCCAGCCGATTCAGGTCGTACATGATTGCCTCGGGCTGGTCGGCCTTGCCGGCGCGGCCGCAGCAAATGGCCACCGCCGCGAAGGCGTCCGGCAGATGGCAGGCCAGCTTATAGGCGCCGCGGCCGCCCATGCTCAGGCCCGTCAGATATACACGGGTATCGTCGATGGCGTAGGCCCCGCGCATCTGCTCCAGAAAGCGGGCCAGGCGGAGCATCTGCGTATCCACCTCGTTTTCGTCCTGATCCTCCACCCAGTGGGCGGATTTCTCCACCTGGGGCGCGATGACGATCATATCCGGCTCATGCCCCGCCAGGATGTACTGAAAGGGGCCGTAATCCGCGATGACGGCGGGGTTCTCCCCCCGCTCGCCGATGCCGTGGAGAAACAGGATGGTCGGATAGACCCGGTCGGGATCGTAGCCGTTGGGCAGGGAAAGCAGGTACGGATATTCCGCCCCACCGACAACGGCCTGAAAGCGCCCGTTCTCGTCCTTGAGAGGCGTCCGGGCCGACAGGGTACTGCCGAAGGTCACCTGGGCGGAGAAGCGTCCGGCATCCCAGCGGTAGTCGATCCGGCGGATGGCCTGCCCGTAGCGCTGCCTTGCCAGGATGGCGCAGTTTTTCAGCACGTCCAGGTCGGGGGTATTCGTCTTCATGGACAGAATGACATCCATCACATCCATCGTATCAGCCTCCGCTTCCGCGCTCAGGGGTGCGCCAAAAAGCAGCACTGCCATCGGCAGGCATGCCATCAGCAGCCACGCCGTCAGCCTGCGCAAGGCCTTCACCTCCCGTCATCATCGTTCAGGGGATCTCCAAATCCATCAGCGGCGCGTGCTGCTGCGCGCCATACACGTCCCGCTCCCCGGCGGTGCCGGAGGACACGGTGCGAAGATAGGTGATCTTGACGCCCAGAGCGGCGTCGTAAAAGGCAAAGTCGGTGATGGCCTCCACCGGGATATGGTACAAATTCGCGATGCTCTCCGGGGTCACGCGGCCGGACCGCTTCATCCGCTCATACGCCTCGGGGGAATCAAAGAGCACATCCAGGGTGATGGCGAAGGGGCCGCTGTTCTTGGAGCGCACCACATGCGCCAGATCGTAGAGCTTCATGATCCCACCTCCCGCAATTCCATGGGGAACATGGCGCAGGCGTCCTCCACCCGCATCAGATGGTACACCGAGAACATATACACCGGGCCAAAGGAAACGTCGCTGGGCGCAAATGGGAAAGCCAGATTCCCGGCGGTGGACTTGCGGCCGGGGTAGCCGAAATGCAGGTAGTTGGAGCGCACGGTGGCGCACACAGCGTCGGCCACCTCCTGGGAGGAGGCCAGCACCTCGAACATCAGGCCGATTTCATGGGGCAGGGTGCGGTCAGGCTCCAGGTCGCCCATGACGCCGTCCAGGCCGTAATGGTAGAAGTTGATTTCATAGGCCCCATCTTCCAGCTCGGCGTAGTATTCCCGCACCTGACGGCGGATTTCCGCCTCCACCTCCGCCATCCGCCCGATGAGCAGCGGATCGCGGATGCCGGCCAGGACGAAGGTACGGTAGGCCTTCAGCCGGGCGCCCTCCAGCTTGATGGCGTAGGGCACGCGCTCCACCCGGCTGCCTTCCACGCGCACCCGGCCTTCGCCCAGATCCGTGAAGGCGCACTGCTCCAGATGCAGCACGATGCCGGGGCCCTTGAGGATATAGGGATGATCCTTCTCGTAGAAGGTATGGGCGGCCACGCTGACGGGCGTGCAGGCCCGGCGGCTATCGGAGGGCCAGACCTCGAAGCCCGTATCGTCCAGCCGACCCAGCATGCAGTCCTTGGCCGTGCCGGGCTCGGCGCACAGCGCGCCGCATTCCAGGATTTTACCCAGGTGATAGGCCAGGGCCGGGTCGTGTCCCCGGGCGATGCCCACCGCCGCGAAGGGCGCGGGGTCGTAGGCCCGGCCGCAGAGGATGATCTGTGCGCCCGTTGTGAGGGCCTTCAAAATGGGCTCCACGCCCATCTGGGCCACGACGCCGTTGGTGGCCTCCAGGCTTTCCGCGGTCAGGTCAGGCACATTGGGCGACATTTTCTCCACGCCGCCCTCCGCCATGGCCCTCAAAATGGCGTCGTTGGGGATGTCCGCCCGGATGACGGCCATCTTCGCCCGCCAGCCCAGCTCCCGGGCCAGCTCCTCGATAATGTCCAAAGCCCAGGCCACATGGGTATGGGAACCCGAGCCCCCCGCCGAGCCGATGAGCAGCGGAACGTTCAGCGCCCGCGCGCCCTCCATCAGCAGGCGCAAGTCCTTCTTGCAGGCCATCCGGCTGACGATGGCCGTACCCGCGCCCAGCTTGTGCGGCCCCGCGTCGGTGCTGCCGGCGTCCACCACGATGGCGTCGGGCCTCTGCGCCAGAGCCCGGCGGAAGGAGGCCTCCGGGAAGCCATAGCCCAGAATGCCGCAGGGCGACAGAATGGTTGTCGTCATCGCTCAGACCCCCTTGACCCGAATGCGCTCCACCAGCGCCGCGCTGCCCTCCCGCACCGCAACGCCCACCTCGCCCTCCAGATACGGGCGGTCGGTATCCTCGCAGCTGACGGAGGTTCCAGCGCAGCGGGCTTCGATATGGCTGCCCCGCACGCTGACGGCGATGGTGAGCTTTTCGCCCATGCGGATGGCGCAGGGCGTTTCCGCCAGCACCGTGTAGCCGTTGTCGTTTTTGAGGATGCACAATTTGCCGTCCACGAAGCCCGCGGCATAGCTGCGGATGGCGCCCTGGACGCGAAACAGCGCCAGGTGCGTGTTTCCGCGCTCGGGGGTCAGGGTATACAGGGCGTCGTAGTCCCGCCAGCTGTGGCAGCCGGTGTACCACTCGCCCTCGTCCTCACAGGCAATGCGCATGCCGCCGTCCACGATGGCGCTGACGCCTTTCATGCGGGAAACCTGGGTGATGTCGGTATGGCGCTCGCTCCACACCTCCGCCACCTCGTTGCGGAAGTCCACGGAATAGTCCGGCTGGCCGGAGAAGCGCAGGTCGTCCACATAGGCCACCAGCTGGTAGCCCTTCTTGACCTTCTCATCCGGCGTCCAGAAGCATACGCCGGCCTCGTCAATGAGTCCGCCCTCCATGGCCGGGGCCTGAACCTCCACCTCATGCCAGACGCCGCGCTCCAGCCGCGTCCGCTCGCCGTACACCGTCCGATCCGCCCGGGTATCCCGCACATAGGCGCAGGCCCAGGTTTCACTGCCGAAGTCAGGGACGCACACCGCCGCCCGCACCGTCTGCCCAGGGTAGAAGATCGGGGAAAAGGCAGGGTCATAGCGGGAATCGGAGAAGTCGTCCTTCCAATAATAGGTCTTGCGGTAGAGGAAGATTTCCTGCCCGGGCTGCAGGCGGGTGGCGAACAGCTTCAGGCAGCGCTTGCCGGTATAGGCCGCCTCGTCGGTATTGATGAGGTGCGCGGTGTTGCTGGGGCCGTCGGAGCGCACATAGAGGGCGTGGGTGCTCTTGGGGTACTCGAAATGGCAGTCATGGACGCGGCTGGTGAGCAGCTCCCGCCAGCCCTCGGGCATCTCCTCGCCCGCCAGCTGATACGCCAGCCGGGCGATGTAGCCGGCGCCGTAGGGAATGTCCACGATGTTCATGTCCCCCAGCACGCCGGAGCGGATGCACAGGTCGTTCACCGGGCGGATCCATTTTTCCGTGTCGATGGCGTCAATGCCGCACAGCACGCCCATGATGGCGGCCACATTGCCCACGTTGCAGTCGGTATCCCAGCCGCACATGTTGCAGATGTTGATGGTATCGTCAAAATCGCCGTTGCCGTACACCATCGAAAGCGCCATCACCGCGCAGTTGGGGATGATATGGCAGGCGCCGGGGTAGCGGTCATAGCCGAAGTTATCATGCACATACTGGAAGCAGTCGCGCCAGTGGGAGACGGGGTGCTCGTCGTGGAAGGCCATCACCGCCCGGACGGCGCGGGTGTACTCGCAGTCCGTCGGAATTTTCGCCAGGGCCATCTCCAGCACCTTGCGGATGTCCCTTTCCACAAAGGCCGCGCTGATGGCGCAGGCCACGAACACGCCGCCGTAGATTCCGTTGCCGCCGTGGGTGACAGACGCCGCCTTGGCCGCCAGCTCCGCCGCCAGGTCAAGGTTGCCGGGCGCCACCAGGCCCCAGGTATCAATGAAGATCTGTCCGCCAATCTGCTCGGCCACCGCCGCGCCGTTGACCTCGATGGAGCCGCTGGCAGGGGCCTGAATACCCCGGCGCAGGTTTAGGTAGGCCGTATGCTCGGTGGATACGCCGTAGCCGCCCCACCAGAAGAAGCCGTGCTCATAGGGCGCGTAATTCAGCAGCGCCTCGCCCACGTCCTGAGCGGTCATGATGTCGCCACGCTTGTCCTCCAGGGCGCGCAGGAAATACAGCGGGCCGTTGCTGTCGTCATCGGCGGCAAAGTTTTTGTACTGGGCGGGGTAATAGGTCAGCTCCCCGAACAGCTCCTTGATGCGGGCATAGTCCCAGCCCTCCACCGCCGCGCCCAGGCGGATGCCGATGATCTTCGCCAGCCACCCGGCATAGACGCGCTCCAGATAATCCGAAGGGATCCTGCTCATGCTCATTCACCTCATACGCTAAAATGTGATTTCCATACCGTCATAGGCCACGGTCATGCCCGCCTGCCGGGCCACGGCTTCAAATTCCTCGTGAAGCGGGGTGTAATGCGGGCACAGATGGGACAGCACGCAGGGCGTGTCCTCGCTGATACAGCCGTTTTCCAGCAGGAAGGCCCGCAGCGCGCGGTTCTTGCGCAGGTTCATGTGCCCCTGGCCCACGGGCAGGGCGAGGGCTTCGTCCCGGTAAGCGCCCAGGCCGAAGGTGCCCTCCATCACCACGCAGTCGAAGCGGAAACGGGCCATCACCGCCAGCTCAGGCGCGTCGAAGCCCCCGGCATCCAGGGCGTAAAGCAGCGTCCTGCCGCCCCGGCGCACGATGTAGCAGTGGGCCATCCCCGGCGCCTTGCCATGGTTGGCCCGCAGCGGGACAAAGGAAAAGTCGCCGCAGTCCGTCTCCTCGTTTTCGCGGATGCGTTCAAAGCGGAGATCGTACCGGGCGGCCCGCTGAACATCCGGCGGAATGACGGCTTCCAGCGCCGCGCGGACAAAATCATTGCCGTGAACAACCATCTCCGGCGTCTGTGTGTACCGGGCCGACCACACGCCCGACGCCGGGTCGAAGGGCGGCACGCCGTCGGCCGTGGTACGCCGCCAGCGCAGACGATCCGGGGCAAAATGGTCGGGGTGCGGGTGCGTCACCAGCACATGGCGGACGCCGGCCAGGGAAATGCCCAGCCGGGCCGCCACATAATGGCAAGTGGTATTCATGTCCAGGAGAATGTCGTCGTCGATCAGCGCGGCGCTGTTGGCGCGGATGTTCTTCCCGCCCTCCCGCCGGGCCGAGGCGCAATGGGGGCAGTCGCAGAAGGGCGCGGGGTACATTTCCGCCGCCGCCGTACCCAGAAAGGTCAGCTTCACCGGCGAACCAGCTCCGCCAGCTGCTCGGCCTTCTCAAACAGGTCGATCCCCTTGGTGAACTGCAGGCAGGTGCCCGAGGGATAGCGGGTGTGCTCCAGCCAGTAGGGCGGAATGGCGGAAGCGCCGTAGCGCGCGCCCAGGATGCAGCCCACCACCGCGCCGATGGTATCAGCGTCCCGGCCGAAGTTGGAGGCCAGCAGAACGCCGCTCTTGAAGCTGTCGTGCTTCAGGCGCAGGCAGCCGAAGGCCTCCGCGATGGCCTCCGGCGTGGCCGCGCGGTAGGAGCAGAAAAGCTGGTTGTGCAGCTCCATCCAGGCGTCCGCCACGTCGCCCCGGGCGTCATCCACCACGCGATAGGCCGTTTCCACGCCCGCGCGCAGCCAGGAATCCTCCGGCGCACAAGCCAGCGCTTCCTCAAAGATGCGCTCAAAGGGCGTGTCCACCATGGCCAGGGCCACGGCAACGGCCACCATCTGCGCACCCCAAATGCCATCGCGGCTGTGGCTGATCTCCGCGTCGATGCGGCACAGCTCCTTGGCGCGCTCCGGGTCCCCGGCGCAGTAAATGCCGATGGGGCCGCAGCGCATGGCCGCGCCGTCGCTGAAGGTATGGGTGCCGAAGAGGCCGGACTGGGGCGCGTGCATCCCTTTGCGCAGGTTCGCCGCCGCGTCCATCTCACTGACGCCGCCGCGCCGCAATTCATCCTGCACCACCACATGCTTTTTCCACATGGCCTCCACGTCCCGGGGCGTGAAGTCCCCGCCGCAGGTGATGATGGTTTCCGCCACCAGCAGCGCGAACTCCGTATCGTCCGTGCTCCATGACTCGCCGCGGTGGAAGTCCGTGGTAAAGCCGTAGTCGCGCTGATAATCGGGCTTGCGGGCCGCGTCGCCAAAGGAATCCCCGATGGCCAGGCCGCACAGCGCGCCGCGCGCCTTGTCGGAAAGCAGCGCCGGGGCTGCCCGAAGTTCGTCACGGGTCATGATTTTCTACCTCCATCACGGTCGTCGTTTTTTGATGCCTGCGCTTCATCGCAGAAGGAACGTTTCCAGGAAAGCCGCGATGCCGTCGCGGTCGTTGCTGTCGGTGCGGGCGTCCGCCGCGGCCAGGGTCTGGGCGTCCGCGTTGCCCATGGCCACGCCAAAGCTGCAGGCCCGGAAGAAGCCGATGTCGCAGCTCTCGTCCCCGAAGGCCACGGCCTGTCCCGGACGCAGGCCCAGGGCGCGCATGAGCCGCCGCATCCCCGCGCCCTTGTTGACGCCCAGGGCGCTGAAGTTGCACCAGCGGTCGCCCACCACCTGAGACAGGGAGCAGCCCGCGCTTCGGGCAATATCGATGGCGGTCCTGGCCGGAACATCCCACGCGCACAGGTGCTCCACCCGCGCGTCGATGGCGGTCGCCCGATCCAGGGGCAGGCTTTCGCCGTCAGGCTCGGTGAGGTAGCAGGTTCCGTCCGGCAGCTGGTAACGGATCTTCGTCGCCATGCCGACGCCCCGCAGCACCCTGGTCGCCACGGCCGGCTGCATGCAGCGCCGGAACACCGTTTCCTCGCCCAGGAGCACCCGCGCGCCATAGGCCAGCACGGCGGCATCGGGACGCAGCCGCTCCAGATAGGCGGCGGCGTGCAGCTGACTCCGCCCAGTGGCAAAGGCCAGCTTGATGCCCCGCTGGCGGCATGCCTCGATGGCTTCCAGCGTTCGGGGCGAAACCGTCTTGTCCCGGGTGAGCAGCGTGCCGTCCAGGTCGACGGCAATCAGGCGGACATCCGCCAGGCGTTCAGGCATCGTCATGGACTTCCTCATTTCCTTGCCCGGAGGCTCCGGGGACGGGTCGCCCCGCCCCCGAAAGCCGCCGGTTCAATTGGGTCAGTTCAGGATGGTGGCCGCGTACTGCGCCACCTGGGTGCCGCCATAGCTGTTCCAGGTATCCACGAAGGTCTGCCAGTCAGCCTCGGTCTTCTCGCCCAGGATGAACTGGGTTGCGAATTCCTTCCACAGGCCCTCGCAGGCCGTCCACAGGGTCACCATATCCTCGGGAATCACAAAGTCGTTGTCCGCCACGGCGTAACGGTCAGTCATGGCCGCGGAGTCGAAGGATGCGGCGGGCCAGTAGGGCACGCCCGTGGTGACGGCCTGCACGTCGATGACGCCGAACACGTCGCTGTCGAAGATGCCGTAGGTGCTCATGTCGGAGGAGTTGTGCAGCAGATTGAAGGTGCCGTCCTCATTGAGGGTATGATCCTCGCCCTCCAGGCCGAACAGGTCGATCTTGCGGCCTTCCTCGCCCATCAGCCAGTCCAGCACGGCAAAGGCCTTTTCCACATTCTTGGAGGAGGAGGAAATGCACCAGCCACGGTCAAAGCGGTTCGTGGTGATCTTGTACTGCTGGTTGCCGTCGGCGGACTTCATGGGCGGCAGGATGGAGATGTGCGCATCCTCGCCGTAGTTCTTGACGGTGTTGCTGTCATAGTACACGCTGTAAGAGCCGCCCTTCATGGCGATGCCGGCCACCTTGCCGGTGTACAGAGCGTTCTCCATGCTCTCCCAGTTGTCGGTGGCGAAGTTCGCGTGGAGCAGGCCGTCCACATACAGCTGACGCCACCACTTCAGCTCCTCCAGGAAGTTTTCGCTCACGCGGGCGTACACATAGGAGCCGTCCTCCTGCTTGAGCCAGGTGGCGGTGATGCCGAAGCCGCCGTCCACGCCGGTATCGAACAGGTAGTCGATGCCCTGGGTGGTGAGGACGCCCTCATAGCCCTGGGCCTTCAGCTCCTCAAAGAGCTTGGTGTAGGCCGCCTGGTCGGGGTTGGCCAGGAACGCCTCGTAGCTGGGGCAGGCCAGCAGCGCGTCCGTGCGGAACTGCAGGCACTTGTTGACCTTGGAGGGCCACAACTGATAGGGGCAGGATTCAAACTGGGCCTTGAAGGCGGGATTCTGATCCATGAGGGGCTTGATGTTGGCGGAGTTCGCCACCAGCTCGGTCATGTCCACCAGGGTATCCATGGAGCCCAGGTAGGAGGGGTTGATGGCCGTGCCCTGGATGTAGATGAGGTCGTAGACCTCCTCGGGCTCCCAGGTGAGCAGCATGTTGTTCACGAAGTCCGGGTAGCCGGAGGACGCCTGTCCCTTCCATTCCAGGCGAACGCCCAGCTCCTTCTCCAGGCGGGCGTTCAGCGCGTCGAAGCCGGCGGCGTACTGGGTCACGTCGCTGGTGCGGGCCAGGATGGTGAGAGTCGTCACTTCCTCCTCCGCCATGGCGAAGGAGCAGATGTTCAGCGCCATCATCAGGACGAGCAGAGTAGCCAGAGCCTTTTTCATGGTGATACCTCCCATTGCGTTTTTGCTTCCGCCGCGTTGGAAAACCGCTTGCTCTGCGTCCACGCCTGCGGCGGTGGCGGAAAGAACCGCCGCCGCGCGGCCGCGCGGTCAAGCCCGTGGGATACCGATTCGGAGCCGAAGAGGGGCACGGCTTCGCCGTAGGGGCGAAGGCTTATTGAAAGAAACCGATCTTTGCAGCATTGCGTGGTTTGTTTGGTCGTACTTTCTCCTCGGAGAAAGTACCAAAGAGGATTGGGGGCCGCTGAATTCAACCTGCCTGGACAGCGGCCCCCAAACCCCCGTCGCTTTGCTCAGCACAGGCAGCAATTAACGGCTACCGGCTCATGGCGCCTCGCGGGGCGGTCAGCCTCCTCCATCGGAGCATGAAACATGGCAACATGCATCAACGTTATCGTCTGCACATCCAGGCACTTCGGCTGCACATGAGACTGGAACCGTTGTAACAACTGGACATGATCCATTGCCTGCACCATAGAAACAATCCCAGAGATCCGTCACAGGTCATCGTACAGCCCTTTGGTGATGCTGGAGCACGAAAACCATCATCTTACTCCTTGACGCCGCCCACCAGCACGCCGCTGGTGAAGTACTTGAGGATGGTGGGATACAGGCACAGCAGCGGCACGATGCTGATGAAGATGGTCGCATTCTGCAGCGCCGTCAGGTTCAGGTCCCGGAAGAGGCTGTACAGGTTGTCCGCGCCCATCTCGGTGGAGTTGTTGTTGACGACGAACTCCCGCAGGTACACCTGCAGCACCCGCACGTTAGCCTCGGTGAGGAAGACGCCGCTGGCGAAGTACTCGTTCCACTTGGGGACGATGTAGAACAGCATGATGGTAATCAGCGGCACCTTGTTCAGCGGCAGGAAGATTTTGAACAGCAGCGTCCAGTCCCCCGCGCCGTCCACCTTGGCGGCATCCAGGATGGCCTGGGGCGTTTCCTCAAAAAAGCGCATGAGCAGAATCATGTTGTACACGCTGACGCAGCCGTAGAGGATCATGCTCCACAGGTTGTTCAGCAGGCCGTAGCCCTTCATCACCAGGTAATACTGCAAAATGGGCGCGGAAAGCACCATCATCGCCGTGAAGAAGAACATCAAAAGCCGCTTGCCCGGCAAGCCCGGCCGGGTGAGGGCGTAGGCGCTGGAGCAGGTCAGCAGCACGCTCAGCGCCGTGCCGCCGACGGTGATGACCAGCGAGTTCTTCAGCGCCGTCCAGATGGCGGGGGTGTTCAGCACGCACATGTAATGAACCAGGGAGAACTTCTCCGGCCAGATCTGGAAGCCGCTCATCTGGCTGACGGCCTCCGGTGCGCAGAAGGACTTGGCCACCAGGTTCAAAAGCGGCACCAGAATGGCCAACGACACCAGCAGCATGAACAGGTACACCAGCGCCATGCCGACGCTCGGGCGGCGTCCGCGCCCACGGGAAACGGTGGCGTTACTCATGGTCAGCACCCCCTTACAGCGCGCCGGTCTGGGTCAGCCTTCCGGCTCCCCACCGGGCCGTCGTGATGAACAGCAGGCCCACCAGGCTCTTGAACAGCCCCGCCGCCGTGGCGAAGGAGTAGCTGCCGTTGACCAGGCCCACCCGGTAAACGTAGGTATCCAGCACCTCGATGTGGTTCTGCACCGCGGGGTTCTGGAACACCAGAATCTGATCCACCCCCGCGTCCAGGATGGAGCCGCAGTTCAGCAGCAGAATGGTGGCCATGGTCGGCACCAAGGCCGGCAGGATGATGTGGCGGATAATCTGCATCCGGGTGGCGCCGTCCACCGTGGCGGCGTCGAACAGCGTGGTGTCGATGGCCAGGATGGCCGCCAGATAAATGATGGAATCCCAGCCCATGCCCCGCCACAGCGACGACGCGCCGATGACGCCCACGATGGTATCGCTTCTCAGGAGCAGGTTCTTGTACTCCATGCCCAGGAGGCTGTACAGGCCGTTGAGCATGCCGCCGTAGTCCAGCGCGCCCTTCCAGATGCCGTAGATGACCACCCAGGACAGGAAGTGCGGCAGGTAGGACACCACCTGCACCGTCTTGCGGATGCCGCCCTTGCGCACCTCATGCTGCATGATGGCGAACATCACCGGGAAGAACCAGTTCAGCAGCGAGCGCAGGAGGCTGATCTTGACCGTATTGAGCAGAATGGTACCGAAGGTCGGGGAGGAAAATACCTGCTGGAAGTATTTCAGCCCGGCCCAGATGTCCTCGCCCCTTGGGCGGTAATCGTAGAACGCCAGCTTCATGCCCGCCACGGCGCGGCACTTGAACAGAATGAAATACAGCAGCGTGGGCAGCAGCATCAGGTAAATGACGCGGAAATCCCACATGCGCCTCAGCAGCGGCTTCTTCTGGCCCAGCGGCCGTGATTCCCTGGCGGTGTTCAGCATACGCATCCTCCCCTGTTGATGGTCGGGTCAGTCGGCACGGGTGGTATCGCGAAGGATCAGCGTGGAGGCCGCCGTCATCCGGCGCAGCGGGAGCTCCTCCTTGTTGATGATGGCCATGAGCATTTTCGCCGCCTGGGCGGCAATATCATAGTGCGGCTTGGACACGGTGGACAGCCTCGGCTCATAGATCTCGCTGAGCTCAATGTTGTCAAAGCCGATCACCTCAATGTCCTCCGGCACCCGCAGGCCCCTGGCGTGCAGGGCCTTGATGGCGCCAATGGCCACCAGGTCGCTGCCGGAAACGATGGCCGTGAAGCGCATCTCCTCCTCCAGCAGGCTGGTCACGATGTCATAGCCGTACTGAATGGAGAACTCGCCCTGGAGGATCATCTGCGGGTTGAGCGGGATCCCGGCGTCCTGCATGGCATGGCGGAAGCCCTGAATGCGGTGGATGGCGCCGGAGGATTCCGCCGTGCCGTCCAGGTACAGGATATCCCGGTGGCCGTGGCCGATCATGTAGGAGGCCGAGGCGTACATGCCCCGCTCATTGTCGCCGGTGATGGTGGCGTCGGCATAGTCGCTGTCAAAGGTGCGGCCGATCATCACCAGGGGCGTGCCGTAGGCCCGGTAGTCCTTGAGGAAGGCCTCGTTGCTCACGCCCGAGCAGAGAATTACGCCGTCCACCCGGTTGTCGATCATGGCCAGGAGCTGCTTCTTCTCCCGCTCCGGGTCGGAGTCGGAGTTGAAGAGCATCATCGAGTACCCCTGGCCGCTGATGGTATCGTCGATGCCGCGGAGCATCTGCGGATAAAACAGGTTGGACACATCGGGGATGATGACGCCGATGATGTTCGACCGGGCCAGGGCGATGCTGCGGGCCAGCTGGCTGGGGCGATAGTTCATTTCCTCCATGACGGCCAGGATGCGCTCCCTGGTCTTGCCGCTGATGCCCGCCGTCTTGTTGTTCATTACCCGGGACACGGTGGTGGTGGACACCCCCGCCCGCCGGGCCACATCCGAGATGGTATATTTCACGGTCCGCCTCTTTCTAATCATGTGTTTTCTGGTTTAGTTAATCGGTTGCGTAAACATCATAGCACGAATATACCGCATAAGTCAATACATAAAAGCAGATTTTTTACTGCAAAGCGCTACTATTTTGAATAGTTCCTCTCCTTTTTGGTCTTTTGGAAGGATCTTGCGCATGCCTTCAGGTCGAAACAGGCTGTTTTCCGTCCGCTTTTTCGCGTTAAATGTTATTTCTGGATTCGTTAATCGGTTTCTTTTTCCATGGCAATAGATTGAATGGTGCTTCTATGCTTCGCTGCTTATTCCATCAAAAAGGCCCCATCGCGCGTTTGTGCGCGATGGGGCCGCGGCAGCCGTCACAGGCTTCCCTTGTCCAGAAGCATGACGCCGTTCACCGGCAGGTCAAACTCCCGGGAGACCGGATAACCGGTCAGCAGGTTGGTATAGGGCTGGGACAGCTTCACCCGGCAGGCCTTGCCGGCGTAATTCTGCAGGAAGATGACGCCGCCGCGCTCCGTGGCCACCACGCCCTCGGGCAGGTTTTCGCTCAGTGCCCGGGGAATGGCCAGGGCGTTCACCAGGTCGGCGTAGATGGCGTTCAGCCCCGGCTGTTCCACCTTGGCGGCCAGGTAATAGCCCATGCCCTGGCCGTAGGTATTGCCCGTCAGGCAGGGTGCCCCGGCATAGAAATCCCGCTGGTAATCCCCCAGGGATACGGCGCTGGTCACCTCGGGAATCTCGCACAATTCCCCGATGGCAAAGCGGCGGCCGTCCTTGAGCACCAGCGCGTTGCTGTCCCCGGGATACAGCGCGTCCAGCTCCGTGGCCCGCAGGCCCAATACCTCCGTCAGGCCATGGGGCGCGCCGCCCAGGTAAGCCAGGCCCGTTTCGTTTACCACACCGGAGAAGTAGGTGGTCAGCAGGCGGCCTCCCGCCTCCACATAGGCCCGCAGCTTGGCCGCGAAGCCCTCCGTCAGCATGAACAGCATGGGGGCCACCACCAGCGCGTAGCCGGAAAGGTCGGTGCATTCCCGCATGTCCTGGAAATCCACGCTGACCCCCTGCTCCCACAGGGCGCGGTAGTGCATGTTCACGGTATCGAAGTAATTCATGCTGTCCTTGCGTCCGGCCTGGGCGAAGTCCACCGCCCACCAGCAGCTCCAGTCAAACACGACACAGACCTTCGCCTTCCCCCGGGGCTTGCGGTACAGGGGCGCCAGCTTCTCCAGCGCCTGCCCGACCTCCGCCACGTCCCGGAAGACCCGCGTATCGTCCCGGCCGTCGTGATCCACCACCGCGCCGTGGAACATTTCCGCCCCGCCCCGGCCCTTGCGCCACTGGAAGTACATGACGCTCTGGCTGCCATGGGCCAGGGCCTGCATGGAGGACAGCAGGTGCATCCCGGGCCGCTTGAGCTTGTTGACGGGCTTCCAGTTCACCAGGGAGGGCGTCGATTCCATCAGCAGGAAGGGCTGCCGCTTCAGCGAGCGCATCATGTCGTGGTTCATGGCAAACTCCGCCGCCATGGCCACGTCGTCACCGCTGTGCCAGGCGGGATAGCAGTCCCAGGACACCACGTCGATGGCCTCCGCCAGGGAGAAGTAGTCATACTTGTAGAAGCGTTCCATCAGGTTGGCAGTGCAGGGAATGTCGGGGCATACGTCCTGCACGGCCTTTCTCTCCCACAGGATGAAGTCCTTGCACTGATCGGTGGAAAAGCGTCGCCAGTCCACCCGCATGGCCGGGTTGCTCTCCTGGCCGATGGGGGACGGCGGCTCGATCTGCGTCCAGTCCGTGTAGCGCATGGACCAGAAGGAGGTCCACCAGCTGCTGTTGAGATTGTCGAGGGTGCCGTAGCGCGCCTTCAGCCAGTCCTGCCAGCGCTGGGTACACAGGGGGCAGCGGCAGTCGCCGGAATACTCGTTGCTCAGGTGCCACAGGATGACGGCGGGATGGTTGGCGTAGCGTTGGGCCAGGCGGGTGTTGATGGCGCGCACCTTCTCCCTGTACACCGGGGAGGAGGGGCAATGGTTGTGCCGTCCGCCGAAGTGCTGGCGGACAAAATGATCGTCCACCCGCAGCACCTCGGGGTACTTCTGGGCCATCCACGCCGGGCGCGCGCCGGAGGGCGTGGCCAGGATGATGTGGATGCCCCCGGCCCACAGCCGCTCGATCACCTGATCCAGCCAGGCAAAGTCATATACGCCGTCCTCCGGCTCCAGCAGGGCCCAGGAGAAAATGCCGATGGACACGCAGTTCACATGGGCCTTGTGCATCAGCTCGATGTCCTTTTGCAGGATGTCGGGCCGGTCAAGCCACTGATCCGGGTTATAATCACCCCCGTGCAGGAAACGGGGAAAACGGGGCGTCAAGCTCATGGCGGTCAGCTTCCTTTCATGCCCGGCGCTGGCGGCCGGGCTGCCTCTATTTCATCACAACTGAGGAAAAAAGTAAAGAGGGAGAAAGCATTTTGCGGTTTATCCATGCTTTTATCACTTTTTTCGACAAAAATCCCCCGGGCGCTATTGCAAAATTTCCTGTCAGGAATATACTAAGGTAGGAATGAAATAAGCTATGCTGATCGTTCTTATAGACGGAAGAACATTCCAGCAAGACGCGCCCTCTGAAGGAGGATGTCCATGCGAAAACTCATTGCGCTGTGTCTGATGCTGTCGCTGGCCTGCCTGCCCGCCCTGTCCCTGGCGGATACCGCCGTATTCGCCTTTGACAAGAGCGTGACCACGCTCTTTGTGGGCGATACCCTGCAGCCTGTGCTGAACCGCGAGGGCGACGCGGCCCAGGGCGATGTCGTCTACTCCGTCTCCAGCGCCAGCCGCGCCTCGGTGAGCGCTGACGGCGTGGTGACCGGCCTTGCCAAGGGCAAGGTCACCCTGACGGCCCAGGTGAAGACGGAGAAGCGTTCCTACAAGGCCAGCATTGCCCTGAATGTGGCCGTCCGCGCCGCCGAAATTGCCGTTGACGAGGAAAAGCTGCCCCTTTTTGCCCCGGATAATCCGCAAATCGCGCCGCTGATGGCGGAGCCGCCCACCCTGCCGGTGCTGGTATTGTCCATGGGCAAGAGCACGAAGCTCACGACCTCCGCCCTGCCCAAGGAGGCCAACGACCGCAAGGTGACCCTGACCACCTCCGATGAAGCCATCGTCCAGGCCAAGGGCGCCACGCTGACCCCCAAGGCCGTGGGCGAATGCGACCTGACCCTTGCCAGCGCGCAGAACCCCGAAATCACCAGGCAGTATCATCTGCTGGTGATCCAGCCCGTCACCAAGCTCACCCTGTCCGGCGAAAACACCACCGTCGTGGGCGGCCAGCTGACCCTGACCCCCGCTTACGCCCCCGAGAACGCCTCCATCCAGGCCGTCACCTGGGAAAGCCGCAATGAAAAGGTGGCCACCGTGGACGCCTTCGGCCGGGTCACGGGCGTCAGCAAGGGCACCGCCACCATCAAGGCCACGGCGGCGGACGGCTCGGGCCGCAGCGCGTCCTTCAAGGTGACGGTGCAGCAGCAGCCCCAGTCCATCACCCTGAAGGAAAGCGACATCATCGTGAACATGGGCAGCAAGAAGAGCCTTGCCGCCACCGTCCTGCCCAAGAACGCCAACAACAAGAACGTCGTCTGGACCTCCTCCGACGAAAGCGTGGCGAAGGTTTCCAGCCGTGGCCAGATCACCCCCGTGGCTCCCGGCAGCTGCACCGTCACCTGCGCCAGCGCCGCCGATCCCTCCGTCTTCACCACCGCCACGGTCGCCGTGCATCAATTGGTGAAGAAGGTCGCCTTCGCGGACAGCGCCGTGTCCATCAACGTCCAGGGCCAGGGCCAGGTGTTCTGGACCGTCAGCCCGCAAAACGCCACCAACCAGGCCGTCACCTTCAAAAGCGCCAACGAGCGCATCGCCACGGTGGATGCCAACGGCGTGATTTACGGCGTCAAGCGGGGCAGCACCACCGTCACCATCACCGCCGCCGACGGCAGCAAAAAGAAGGACACCATCAAGGTCAACGTCCTGCAGCCGGTGGAGGGCGTCCACCTGGAAAACGATACCCTGCAGGTGGGCGTAGATGAGTCCGTGTCCGTCCGGGCCGTGCTGGAGCCCTCCGACGCCAGCAACCGCCGCATGACCTGGTACAGCGCCGATCCCTCCATCGCCACCATCCGCGGCAACGGCACCAAGCCTGCCGTTACCGGCCAGCGCTGGGGCGCCACCTCCGTCACCGGCGTCACGGAGGACGGCGGCTTCTCCGTCACCGCCACCATCAACGTGGGCAACTATGACCGGGCGCTGAAGGTCACCGACCTGTATTTGCAGGACAACCGCATCAAAATCGCCGTCCTCAACGAGAGCAACATGACCATCACGCGGTTCAACTATGTCATTGAGTGCTACGACGTGTACGACGCGCCCCTGGCCTGCTGTGACGACGGCGGCAACCGCTTCAAGGGCTCTTACTCCCACACCCTCTACGAGGGCGACACCACCGAGCATGGCAAGTTCTACTTCTCCGGCTTCGAGCAGCCCCAGCAGACCATCGGCCGGGTGGTGATGCGCATCACCGGCTACAGCACCGACACAGGCTACAGCCGCAGCATCCGGGAGGAGCGGCAGATCGACATGGAGTTCACCTCCGGGGCCTTCATCGGCGCGACGCCCACGCCTCTGCCGGTGATTACGCCGCCGCCGGCTGAATAATAGCCTGATTCCCCCTTCAGGGTGTCAAAAAAGTGGCATACGCCACTTTTTTGAGGGGGCTTCGCCCCAGTTTTATGCACTCACTCACTGGTCGAACGGCTACGCCGTTCTCCCGGCCGTTCGTTCGTGTAAGGAAGCTTTTTCTTACGAAAAAGCGCAAAAACTGCCGCGCATGTCGCAAGTTTTTGATGGGCAGTCAGAGGGCCTGCAGGCCCTCCGACACCTCTTAGGACTTTTTTGACAGACTGGAAGACCGCTTGCCGCGGTCTTTTTTTGTTTGGGATGAAATGGCACGTCTTGTTCGTTTATCCAAAGGATAGGCATTTTTCCATGCCTGCCGAAACGGCGGAACAAACGCGCCGGATGGCGCAGTGGAGGTGGAAGCATGAAAATCATCAAGCGCATCATCATCATGGTCTGCTGCCTTACCATCATGGCCGCACAGGCATTGGCCGATCAGGATATCTATCTGACGCCGGAGGAAGGAATGCCGGATCGGGAAGAGATCATCAGCATTGTCAAGACCTTCTTCGCGCAGAAATGTGGCATGGTCGAAGCGGATTTTGATGATATTGCTTTTGAATCCGTCTACTATGGTTATTTGGGTTATGGCATTGTCGATGATGCTGGTCATACACCCGTTTGGCTTGTCGGTTTTTCCATGCCGTGTCCCTATCAGCTTCATACCGCTTATTTAAGCAAGCAAGGGGAAGTCCTCTATTGGGCCAGCCATGGTACAGAGCATTGGATCGATGAGCCGGATATCCTGGAAACGGCGATTCCCGCTGAGCCGCTGGATACCGATGCCACTGCTGAAACGATCATCAGCTATATTGATGGCATGTTGCGCGAAACGGAGGAATTTGCGTCAGAGGAACTCGCTACATTTCGCTATGAGCCACACTTTATTTATGAAAAACATCTTGATCATGGACACACGCCATTCTGGGTCGTGGACGTATTGGAGCAGGGAGAACTGCGCTACCGGGCGCTGTACGACTATGATGGCACGTACCGCTCCATTGTAAAACCAGGACAAGATTTCCATACATACCTGTCGCACGTTCCGCTGTTCAATGACGTTTATCCGCTAATTGGAGAAGAATGGCATCGCTTCCCTTATCTTTCCGTTGAGAAGAAATATCAGGAAGCTGAAAGGCTGCGTCCCCTGATGGAAGCCTGGATCGAGAAATATCCCCATTACCTCAATGACCCTCATACAGAATACGATATAACCATCCGCAACCACTATGCCCTGCCTGATGCGCAAGCCATTTCCCAGGAGGAAGCAATTTCCATCGCAAAAAGTTATGGAGAAGCACGTGGACTGACGCACATGGATAAGCGCGAAACCATCGTTTGCTATCTCAAGGATGAAGATGGACAACCTTTCTGGAGGATTGCGGTCAGTTGGGTTCTGGGACTTGATATCGAGCTCCATCGAAAAGACAGCAGCTTGGATACGAGGTATGTTGTGAAAATCGACGCGTATACAGGCGATGTCCTGGACGTGATGGAGATTGACTTTGATACGCCAGGCTATGCGTGGCGTTATTGAAGCCTCCACGGGCCGCCCCATATATACAGCAATCCCCTCTCCCTTGTTCCGGGAGAGGGGATTCGTTATTCTTGTATCTCACACCAGGCTCAGCAGATAGCGGCCCACCTTGACGCTCAGGGCCGCGATGTCGTCCAGCACCTCGTCGGGCATGCGGGAGGTGGCGCAGTGAATCTCGTAGGTGAAGTCGCCCTGGTAGCCGATTTCCGTGAGCACCGGGACGATGGCGCGCCAGTCGATATTGCCCAGGAAGGGCATGATATGGTCGTCCAGCACGCCGGAATTATCCGCCACATGGGTGGCCTTCAGCCAATGGCCCATCATCCGCAGGGCCTCCCGCTGGTCGATGCCCATCACGTTGGCGTGGCCGAAGTCCCAGCAGATGCCCACGTTGCCCACCTGGAAGGACTCCACCAATTCGCACAGCTCCACCGCCGTGGTGCCGTAGACACGGCCGGGGCGCTTGTGGCTGGACGCCCGGAAGCCGTCAGCCATGTTCTCGATGGCGATGCCGCAGCCGCAGCGGTCGGCCCACTCCAGGTAGGGCATGAAGTAATCGTAGTTCCGCCGCTTGGATTCGCGGAAGTCCACCGCGTCGTCCGGGTAGGTGCCCGGGTGCATCACCACCCAGGGCGTATGGGTCATGCCTGTAGCCTCGATGGCCCGGCGGATCATCGGCTCCCATACGGCGGCCTTGTCGTTTTCAGGAATCAGCGCGTTGTAAAACGGCGCGTGGGACTGGCTGATGGGCAGCGCCAGCCGGTCGGAAAGCTCGGCAATCTGGCCGATCCAAGCCCGCCAGTCATCATCCGCCAGGCGGAAAAAGGCCTTGCCCGCGTCGGAAATATTCAGATCCACCGCGTCAAACCCGGCCTTTTTCAGGCGCTCCATGGATTCCAGAATGGGAATGTAGGATACCCAGTCGGGCCGAAACGCGATCAGATTCGTTGAAGTGGAAAGCCGCATGGGTCACGCCTCCTTCATGGCCGCCTGTCCGGCGAGCACCTTGTCCGCCAGAGCGGCAAAATCCAGGTGATTGGCCCCGGCAACCAGCTCCACCGTCTCCCGGGGCAGGTTGTGTCCGCCGGCATAGAGGGTGCACAGCCCCGCCGCCAGGCAGGCGATGGTGTCCGTATCGCCGCCCAGCTCCGTGGCCATGCGCACCGCCCGGGCCACGTCCCGCCCGCAGTACATGAACAGCGCGAAGACGCAGGCGCATACGTCGCAGGAGGCCAGCGTCGCGCCGATGACCTCATACAGGAAGGTTTGCAGCTCCGCCTCGTCCTTCCATTGGCTCGTCAGCCGCCACAGGTAGCGAATCCGCGCCGAGCAGGAGGGCGCCACGCCGGCCACGCGCTTGTGGGAGCCGTACTGCTTGCCGATCTCCGCCCCCTGGCAGGCCCGAACCAGAATCCGCTCCATGGGCAGGCCCTCGGCGGCGGCCTGCAGGGCGCAGGCATAGCACATGGCGGCCTCCAGGGCGACGCTGGTGTTGTGGGTGGGCATCAGGCAGTTGACCACATTCCGCTCCAGCGTCCGCTCGTTGCTAAACAGGAACGCCGCCGGACTGCGCATCATGCCGCCGCAGGTGGTGCCGTTGAGCCCCGCCGACGCCACGTCCTCCCCCCGCTCGATGGCCTGAAGCGCCCGCAGGCTGTTGGGGCCGATGTATTTCTGCGCCGCGTCGGTCTCCTGCACCCAGCGCAGCAGGCACATGGCCGTGTCATAGGCCGTCACCCGACCGGCCTGGGCGTAGGCGTCGATCAGGTAGACGGTCTGTTCCGTATCGTCTGTGACCTGGCCATAAAACAAGTCGTCGTGGGCAATGGACTTTTCCGGCGGCAGCAGCTCGGTGATATGGTCGTAGGCGTCGCGGATTTCCTTCTGGGAGCAGTATTCCGTCACCTTGCCATAGGCGTCGCCCACGGCAAAGGCCTCCAGAAAGGCTTGAATCAATGCTTTTTCCATGCTGTCCGTCCTTTTGAAAGGCCGCGGGAAGCTTTGCAGACGCATCGCTTTCCGCGGCCAAGATGGCTTTTTCAAGCGCAGGGCTTAGTAGTTGGCTTCCTCATCGTACATGGCGGCAGCTTCCTGCATGGCCGTCAGGGGATCGTAATTCAGGTCGGAAGTCACCTTTTCCCGGGCGGAAGCCAGGGCCGTCGCCAGGGCGGCGTAGTCGTCGATGTTGGTGTAAGCGTAGGCGTAGGACAGCTGGTTGAAGGCGATGGCGTAGGAGGGCATGGCCTCGATGGCGGCCTTCACCTCAGCGGTCTCGGCGGCGGACTTGCGGATGGGCATGTAGCCGCTGTTGACGGCGAACTTCGCGTTGGCCTCGCTGCTGGTCACGAACTTGACGAAGGTCCAGGCAGCCTCGGCGCGGGCCTCGTCCTCCGCGGGGAAGATGGAGATGGTGTTGCCGCCCATGGCCACAGCCTGCACGTCGAAGACGGGCATCTCGATGGCGGCCAGGTTGTCGCCCATGGTCTCGCTCCACTCGATGATCTTGGTGGAGGAGCCGGCGAAGAACACCGCGTTGCCGGCGGCAAAGTTGTTGGTGCCGTTGCCGTTGGCGACCATGCTCATGACGCCCTCGCGCACCATGGACTGCCACCAGGCAGCCACCTTGGCGCATTCCTCAACGCCCCAGGCGGCGGTCTTCTGGGCATAGTCGTCGGTGTGGGCGATGACGGGGTTGCCGCACTGGAGCAGCTGGCTCTTGGTCAGCCAATCCTCGTCGGACACCACGAAGGGCATGAAGTCGGCCTTGTCCTTGTAGAACTCCTTCAGCGTCACGCAGACGTTGAGGAACTCGTCCCAGGTCTTGGGCGGATTGGCCACCAGGTCAAGACCGGCGGCCTCGGCCAGCTCACGGTTGTAGAACATGGTGTTGGTGGAGATGCCGTAGGGGATCTGGCAGATGGCGCCGTTGTAGCGGCCATACTCCCACAGGCCCTCATACACATCGTCGAAGTTGAACTCGGCGTCATTCACAGCCTTTTCGCCCGCGAAGAAGTTGCCGTAGGCGCCGGTGTAGGTTACCTGGCCGCCGATGAGCACATCGGGGGTGCTGTTGCTGGCCAGGGCGCCGGTGATCTTGGTGGCGGTATCGTTGTAGCCGCCGGAGTAGGAGGTGGTGATCTTGATGCCGGTGTTCTGGGCGTTGAAGTCCTCGACAATGGAGAGGAAGGCCTCGCCGCTGGTGCCGCTCAGGGCATACCAGACATCCAGTTCGATGGCTTCCTCAGCGGCAGCGCCCGCGCAAAGGGACCACAGCATCACCAAAGACAGCGCCAGGGAGACGATTTTGGTCAGCTTGTTCACTAGATTTTTCCTCCGGTTGGTATATTTTACAGCATGGATGCTGCTGTAATCACGGTATGGCGCGCTCAGCCCTTCAGCCCGGTCATGGTCATGGAGCGGACGAAACTCTTTTCGCACAGGATATAAACGATCAGCAGGGGCAAAATGCTCATCAGCGCCGCCGCCATCATCACCTGATAGGCAGAACTTGCCTCGGAGATCAGGTACTTCAGGCCCACCGCCAGGGTGCGCATCTCGGTCTTGTTGGTCACCAGCAGAGGCCAGAGGTAGCTGCGCCAATGGCTCAGGAAGGCAAAGAGCACCGCCGCGCTGATGGCCGTGGTGGAATTGACGATGACCACATGCCACAAGATACCAAAGTACCCGCAGCCGTCGATCTTCGCCGCGTCCATCAGATCATTGGGGATGGAGGTGAAGAAGGAAATCAGCATCACGGTGGTGAACACGCCCAGCACCTGGGGCAGCACGATGCCCGCGTAGGTGTCCGTCAGCCCCGTCTGGCTGATCATCTGGTACAGCGGCACCACCAGCACGGACATGGGGACGAACATGGCGCTCTGAATCAGCATGTAAATCGACCGCTTGAAGGGAAAATGCAGCTTGGCAAAGGCATAGGCCGCGCCGATGGACATGCCGATCTGCAGCGCCGTCTGCAAAACGGAGGTCAGGATGGTGTTGAAATAGTACCGGCCGAAGGGCACCATGGCGAACACGGCGCGGAAGTTATCCCAGTTGAAGGCGGAGGGAAACCACTTGATGGGATAGGTATACACGTCCGCGTTGGTCTTGAAAGCGGACAGCACCATCCAGATGAAGGGGAAGATCATCACCAGGGAGATCAGGAGCAGAAGGAAAAACACCGGCATGTTGTAGCGGCGGAACGCGCTCTTCTTAGCCATCCTGGCGCTCCTTTCGATCCTGCATCAGCTTCTGCAGCAGGGTCAGCACAAAGATGACGGCGAACAGCAGCACAGAGGCCGCGGCGCCCCGGCCCATTTTGGCGTTGCCAAAGGCCTGACTGTAAATGTAGTTGACCATCAGCACGGTGCTGTTGTTGGGGCCGCCGCCGGTCATGATGTCCACCTCGGTGAAGGCCTGGAAGCAGCCGATGAGCCCCATCATCACCACAAAGCTGACGATGGGCCGCAAAAGGGGCAGCTTGACGTGGCTGAAGATCTGCCGTTCGTTGGCGCCGTCGATGCGCGCGGCCTCCACCACCGTGTCCGATATGCCCTGCAAGCCGGAAATGAAGATGATGATGTCATAGCCGATGCCGCGCCACACCGCGAAGGCGACGATGCTGGCCAGCGCGGAATCCTGGGCGTAAATGTAATTGCTGGTGGGCAGGCCCAGAAAGCGCAGCACCTGGTTCAGCGGCCCCAGGGAGGGATCGTACAGCCACATCCAAATGATGCTGGAGGCCACCACCGGCACGATCACCGGCGCGAAGTAGCTCACCCGCAGGTACTTGCGGCAGGGAATCTTGCAGTCCAGCAGCACCGCCAGCACCAGCGAGATCATTACCTCCAGCGCCAGCTTGCCCACCGTGAAGGCGCAGGTGTTCATAAACGCCTTGCGGAACATCTCGTTCTTCAGCAGGTAGGTGTAATTTTTGATGCCCAGCCAGGTGGACTGGTTGGTGATGGTGTTGGTGGAGGTGAAGCTGAGGGCGAACACCCGAATCACCGGGTACAGGAACAAAAAGGCAAGCGCGATCAGCGTCGGCAGCAGCAGGATGGCCGCCGTCGTTGTCTGGGCTGTCTCATAGGTCTCTCTGCCAAGGCGGTAGCGGTACTTCAAAGCGTTCCCTCCTGCCCTTCCCCACTGTACAATAAATCGACTTTATGTTATTATAATTGACGCAATCAGCCTTTTCTATGCAGAAAGGGGAAAATACTGTGCAGATATGTTCATCTTGGAAAACCGCCGTCCGGGCCATGCCCATCGCCCTTGATCCTGCCTTTCCCATCCACGCGCCCTATGTGGACAGGCTCCACTATTCCCGCCCTCACCCGGCTGACGCCATGCACTACCACGCCTCCTGCGAGGTGGGCATCTGCCTCCAGGGCAGCGGCATTTTCTACATCGGCAACCGCGTCTACCGCTACGCGGCGGGGGATGTGTCCATTATCGCGCCCGGGGTGGTGCACATTGCCCAGAGCGACCCCGTCAGCATCAGCGGGTGGAAGTTCCTGGACATCGACATGCCCCGGCTGCTGGCGCCCCTGGGCACAGATTACCAGGCCATTGACGCCCCGACCTTCTGCGGCATCCTCCACCCGGAGGACATCCCTGCCCTGGCCCCGCTGGTGCTGCTGATTCTGGACGAGTTGCGCAGCCCCTCCGCCTTTTCCCGGGAGCTGATCCGCCTGAAGGTGGGCGAGCTGGCCATCCTCCTCAAGCGGCGGACGGCGAACACCGCCACCATGGTGCTGCCGGATTCCCTGAGCGAGATTTCCCCCGCCGTGCTGTACATCGTCAATCATTATCAGGAGCCCATTACCCTGGCTCAGCTGGCGTCCATGTGCTCCAAGAGCGTATCCTCCTTCCGGCGCGCCTTTGAGCAGACCATGCACAGCAGTCCCTTCGAGTACCTGTATCATGTGCGCGTGAAGGCCGCCATCAGCCTGCTCCAAACCACGGAGCTGCCCGTGACGGAAATCGCCGCCCGGGTGGGCTATCAGACCCTTTCATCCTTCAACCGTCATTTCAACCGCATCGCGGGCATGCCGCCCATGGCCTGCCGGAAAAAGGAGCGGCCCGGCGGAGCGAAGCGCTGAAGGCGGAAAGGCATTGTTTTTTTGCCGCTTCAGCCCGCCACCCTTGACACCCATCCCGCAGCATGGTATATTATTGAACACTCCACAATGGAACGATTGAAAGGACGCCTTGACGGCGCCTTCATCGCCCGATTCGGCAGGTTTTCCGGGCAATGCCGACAAGCCGCCGGAACAAATAAGGAGGAACAACACATGCTGACCATCCTTGTCTGTGTGATCGCCGGACTGGGCGCGGGCCTGGGAACCGGCTTTGCCGGCATGAGCGCCGCCGCCGTCATCAGCCCGATGCTGATTACCTTCCTGAACATGGAGCCCTACCTGGCCGTGGGCGTCGCCCTGGCCAGCGACGTGCTTGCCAGCGCTGTCTCCGCCTATACCTACGGCAAAAACAAGAACCTCGACATCCGCAACGGCCTTTTGATGATGCTGTCCGTCCTCTGCTTCACGCTGGTGGGCAGCTATGTGGCCAGCGTTGTGCCCGGGACGACCATGGGCGGCTTTTCCACCTTCATGACCCTGCTGCTGGGCGTAAAGTTCATCGTGAAGCCGGTCATGGCCCCCAAGGCCCGGTTCCAAAACGCCACCGCGCGGCAGAAGGCCCTCCGTTCGGTGCTGTGCGGCATGCTGGTGGGGTTCATCTGCGGCTTCATCGGCGCGGGCGGCGGCATGATGATGCTTCTGGTGCTGACCTCCGTGCTGGGCTATGAGCTGAAAACCGCCGTGGGCACCAGCGTGTTCATCATGGCGGCCACGGCCCTCACCGGCGCCGCGAGCCACTTCTCCATCGGCGGCATGCCGGATATGACCGTTCTGCTGACCTGCGTCATCAGCACGCTGATCTTCGCGCAGCTGGCGGCGACGCTGGCCAACAAAGCCTCCGCCAAGACGCTGAACCGGGCCACCGGCGTGGTGCTGGTGGTGCTGGGCGCGGTGATCCTCGCCGTCAACGCGTTTGCCTGACAGTTTGCCGACAGCAAGTCAGGTGTGCCGTATCCGTTCTTACGAAAGGTTTTGCATATCACAAAGGCGCAGCCCCCCGTCATCGGCAGGGACTGCGCCTTTTTGTTGCCTGATCTTACTTGCTGGTCTCTCGGGTGTAATTCAGCAATCCGCCGCACAGGATCATGCCCCGCTGGCGCTGCGTCAGGGGCAGCAGCACGGTATAGTCCTCCTGCTTGGTCAGGTTGCGCAGGGTGAAGCGCTCGCTGCCCTGCTCCACCAGCGCCCGGACATCCGGCAGGGCCAGCTCGTCGCCCTGGTCAACGCGGTCATAGTCCGCCTCGTCGGCAAATGTCATGGGCAGGATGCCGTTGTTGATGAGGTTGGCCTGGTGGATGCGGGCGAAGGACTTTGCGATGACGGCGCGGATGCCCAGGTACAGCGGCACCAGCGCGGCGTGCTCACGGCTGGAGCCCTGGCCGTAGTTGCTGCCCGCCACCAGCATGCCGCCGCCGGCCGCCTTGGCCCGGGCGGGGAAATCCTTGTCCACGGGTGTGAGGCAGAAATCGGACAGATAGGGCACATTGGAGCGGAAGGGCAGCAGCTTGGCATCGGAGGGCGCGATGTGGTCGGTGGTGATGTTGTCCTCCATTTTCAGCAGCACCTGCCCCGTGACCTCCGCCGTCAGCGGCTTGCCCAGGGGGAAGGGCTTGATGTTCGGGCCGCGCACCACCTCCACCGTGGCCTCCTGCCCGGCTTCCACCGGCGGAATGACCAGGTTATCCGCCACCTCGAATTTCTCGGGCAGGGGGATGTCCAGGTCGATGTCCAGGCAGCGGGGATCGGTCAGCACGCCGGTGAGGGCGGTGACGGCGGCCGTCTCGCAAGAGGTGAGGTAGATGCCGGCGGACTTGGTGCCGCTGCGACCGAAGAAGTTGCGGTTGTTCGTCCTGACGGAAACGGCGTTGCTCTTGGGCGCCTGACCCATGCCGATGCAGGGGCCGCAGGCGGATTCCAGGATGCGGGCGCCGGCGGCGATCATATCCGCCAGGGCGCCGTTGCGGGCCAGCATGGTCAGTACCTGCTTGGAACCGGGGCCGATGACCAGGCTGACATCGGGATGCACGGTCTTGCCCTTGAGAATCCGGGCCACCCGCATCATATCGGTATAGGAAGAATTGGTGCAGGAGCCGATGAACACCTGATCCACCTTGATGGGGCCGCATTCCGCCACGGTCTCCACCAGATCAGGCATGTGGGGCTTGGCCACCAGGGGCGTCAGGGTGCTCAGGTCAATCTCCACCATTTCGTCATAGGCCGCGTCGGGGTCGGCAGCCAGGGGGACGAAATCCTCCTCGCGCTGCTGGGCCTTCAGGAACGCCCGGGTGACGTCATCCGAGGGGAAGATGGACGTGGTCGCGCCCAGCTCCGCGCCCATGTTGGTGATGGTGGCGCGCTCGGGCACGGTGAGGGTGGCCACGCCGTCGCCAATGTACTCCATCACCTTGCCGACGCCGCCCTTCACCGACAGCCGCCGCAGCACCTCCAGGATGATGTCCTTGGCAGCCACACCGTATTGCAGGCGGCCCGTCAGCCTGATGCCCACCACCTTCGGGCAGGACAGGAAGTACGCGCCGCCGCCCATGGCCACAGCCACGTCCAGGCCGCCCGCGCCGATGGCCAGCATGCCGATGCCGCCGCCCGTGGGCGTATGGGAGTCGGAGCCCAGGAGGGTATAGCCCGGCACGCCGAAGCGCTCCAGCTGCACCTGATGGCAGATGCCGTTGCCCGGCTTGGAGCAGTAGATGCCGTGCTTCTTGGCCACGGACTGGATGTACTGGTGGTCGTCGGCGTTTTCAAAGCCGGTTTGCAGGGTGTTGTGGTCGATGTAGGCCACACTCTTCTTGGTGCGGACGCGCTCTACGCCCATGGCCTCAAACTGCAGGTACGCCATGGTGCCGGTGGAATCCTGGGTCAGGGTCTGGTCAATACGGATGGAAATCTCCTTTCCGGGCACAAGCTCACCGGAGAGCAGATGCGCGGCAAGGATTTTTTGGGTCAAATTCATGAAGAAGCCTCCTGTTCGTCGAGGATAATCTGGTGCATACAAAAACATGATACCGTTTCTCCGCCCCGCCGTCAACCATCCGCCGCCGAAAGAACACAGAAAAGACCAACGCCGGCGGAATATAAAATTTTTTCGTCCATCCGGCAGGAATTCCGCGAAAGACGGCGTATTCTTTATTTTGTCACCTGCGGGAATGGCGGAATTGGCAGACGCGCTAGATTCAGGTTCTAGTGAGGGCTAACTTCATGCAGGTTCAAGTCCTGTTTCCCGCACCAAACCAATATAATCCGAACTTGTTTCCGATAGGAGATGGGTTCGGATTATTTGTTTTCTTTGATCGTTACGAAACCGCCTATTTTCGCAACGGGGTGAAGCGCAAACCGACTTCCAAGCCAAGAGGGCCACGGAAAAAGAAGAAATCTATATAAACGCAAAAAAGCGGGGTGCCACCCTTTTCGGATGACACCCCGCTTTTGCTATGCCATTATTCTGTTTTTGCCTCTTGCTTCTCTATTTCTCTCTGCTTCTTCCATTCAGAAAACTCCCGCTGCCCTTCCTCGCTCTCATAGAAGGCCAGAATGTCCGGCAGGAGGCAGCGGGCTATTGCTTCGATCTGGTGCTGGGGAATATCGGTGTTGTTGATCAGCTTTTTTCTTCTACCCAAATGTACCTCCGTGTTTCTCAAAGATGGTTTACAGATCGTGATCTTTGGGTCGCTGCTGGCGCTGCTGCTCTCTGAGTATCCGACGCACCTCAGGGGGAATACTGTCCACAAACCGCCGCAGCCGCTCGTTATCCTTTTTCAGTGTCAACACCTCCATCTGCTTCTGTATGCTCTTTTCGCTGTTGACCTTTTCCTTCAAGCCCTCGTTCTCCTGCGTCAGATAGTCGATGGTGGCTTGGTATTTCTTCATCTGTCCCAAATGCTTTTCCAGCCGGGAGAAATATGGCCCCACCATCTCCAAAATTTCGTCTCGTTTTTTCCCGGCGTTCAGCACCCCGATTTCCGACACCGCCTTTTCTATGGCCTGCTGTTGCCGGGTGAGGTCTACGGACTGCTTGAACAACCATGTGGGAATGTGCTTGCGCTTGGTGACAAGGGCGCTCTCGCCCCGCTTGAGGACGGGGAACACCTTTTTCATGTGGGCGTGAAACTCGTCCTGCCATTTTGAAAGCTGCGCCCGGTTGCCCAAAATCTCCTTTGCAGACAGCCGCCCGTCCTCTGTGATGGGGGTAAAGCACAGGTGAAGGTGAGGTGTTTTTTCATCCATGTGTACCACAGCGGAAAAGATGTTCCCCCGGCCCACCTTCTTCTCCATAAAAGCTACCGCTTCGGTGAAGTAGGCTTGTATTTCTTTCTTGCTTCGGTCTGTGAAGAACTCCGGGCTGGCGGTAATCAGCGTGTCCACAAACATAGTGCTGTCCTTCCTGGTACGGCACCCCGCCGCCTTGATGCGAGTGTCAATTTCCTTTCGGTACTTCTGCGCAGGCTGAATAATGTGAAAATTGTCCTTGCTTTTACTGATGTCAATATCGGGATTGCTGGCGTACTTCTCCTTTGTGCGCTCGTGGTGTGCTTCCAATGCCCCTGCCGGCCCCGCCTTGTGTTTGGCAAAGCGTAAAATTGCGTGCTGTGCTTTTTGTGCCATTGTACCTCCTTACCGCTTGCGCTTGACCCAGACAATGTCATAGTCCAGCACATCCGCAAGCTCCACGGCTTCTTGGTATCGCAGGGAAGCCCGACGCAATTTGCCGGATAGATTGGGGACGCTGCGGCTCCAATCGTAATCGTCGTACAGCCTATCCACCACCTCTGTCATGGTCATGCCAGAACGGACAATATAGGACTTGATTTCTTCTCGAATGCCCATTGTTCTCTCTCCTTTCCATGTCTGCCCCACAAAGAGCAATATTCGGTTTCGCTGTTTTGTGTGGGATTTGCCGGAAATGAAAAAAAGCCCGCCAAACCGTGAACTCCGTTCGCTTTACGGTGGCGCGCTCTCCAGAAAATAACCGACACAAAAACAGTCAATCGTTCATTCAACGGCGATCCTTCAAAAATTCGGGGGAATTTTCACCTCTTTTCATCCGGCTAGAGCGCAAAAAAGCCACGCACAACCTTCTGGTCTGCGTGGCTTTCATACGCTGCATCTGTACTTTTGAAGTTTCTTTTTTACCTCCTCCACTCGTTTGATAACTCCGCTGTGGTTTTTATACCCCAGCTTGTCCGCAATTTCCTCGTAAGTAAATCCATCCTGTCTCAGTTCAACAATCTGCCGATCTTTCAGGGGCAAGGTCTTTAAAAACCGTTCCACAAAGTCCTTAGCGATCACATATTCCTCTACATTTTGGCTTGGATCTGGAATATGGAAAATAGGACTGTCGTCATCACTGTTTTCCAGCATTCCTTCCAGTGAAACGGTCTGTACCTTCTTGGAGCGGGTGTGATACCACCTGCGGAGGAAGTCTTTGCGAGCGTTGGTATCCCATTTTTCAAAATCTTCATCGCAGGGCATTTCTCGCACGATGTCCAAAATTGGTTGCCACCCCTGCTCCGTAATCGCACGCTTCACCACATGGGCAAATAATTCTCTTACCTGATCGGCGTCTGGGAGCGGAATTTGTGTTCCAGGCTTCATGCGAAATAAAAGCTGCAATCCCCAACCACATTCCTGATCTATTAAGCTGGCCCAAAGTGGTAGCGCATAGGAGAGCCGCCAAACTGGACAGTAGCCAGTGTAGTGTTCTTTCCACCCGCCAAAGCCAAAGTGCGGAAAGGCCAAAGCAGCGGTGGCATCCATGATGTCCTTCAAGAAAGCGTCGCTGTCGAGCAAGTCCATCATCGGTTCGGATGCCGCTATTTCAGAAAGACACCGTGGCAGTGCATTCAGCGTAGGATACCTAACGATCTGGTCTTCCGGGATAAGATAGACAAGAGGCAGATAGCGGATGTTGCTGTCAAAGGGAAAAGTTACTTGCATATGCGGATGTGGTTCGTCCATAGGGCTGACCTCCTTTTATGTTTTAAAATATGTTATCTATTATAATACGACATAAGTATATACTTTTTGTTCCTAGAATTCAAAAATATTTTTGGCGTATATACGGGCAGTTGCTTAAAAAGCCCTTGCCTAATTTCGCTTAAACGAATATACTAATAATGGTTTAATATTACCCCATGAGACAAACTTTGAGGTGTCACAAGTGAACGGATATATGACGGTACAGGAAGCCGCTGAAAAATGGGGTGTGACTCCCCGGCAAGTCCAAATTTTGTGCAAAGAAAACCGAATTGCCGGTGCGGCGCGTATGAGTCGGATTTGGATCATCCCAGAAAATGCAGAAAAGCCGACTAAAGATAGCAATACAAGAGCGAGGACAAAAGATGACAAACAATAATTTGACAATGATTGACTTATTTGCGGGTGCAGGTGGATTGTCTGAGGGACTTTCTGAGGCTGGATTTCACAGTCTATTCGCTTCAGAAATCATGCCTGTTTATGCTGCAACATATCAGAAAAATCACCCTTCCGCTAGGGTCTTAACAGCAGATATTCGTAGTATAGACGCAAATCAAATTCGAGAAGAACTTGGTATTGAGCGTGGAGAGTTAGATTTACTTGCCGGCGGTCCTCCGTGTCAGGGATTTTCAATCAATGCTCCAGTCAGAAGTGTACTTGACCAAAGAAATCATTTGTTCAAAGAATATTTGCGCTTTGTAGATGCTTTTGCTCCAAGGGCAATTTTGATTGAGAATGTTCCCGGACTTGTTTCTTTTGAACATGGTGCCACTCTGCACGCCATTCTCAATGCTTTGGCAGAACTAGGGTATGGCGCTGATGTGCGTATCCTTGGTGCTGCATATTATGGTGTCCCCCAAATGAGGTGGAGAACCATCATTCTTGGCTTGAGGGGGAAGAACCTTCCTTCTTTGGCATTCCCGGAGCCGCTCTACCATGCGCCAGTGAAGCCCAATTTTACCACTACATTTGACGGCCAGTTACTCGTAAAGCTCCCTTCGCCTGAAGCATCTGCTAAATTCACCACAGTGCAGGAAGCTATTGGCGATCTTCCGCCATTGAAGTGTGGGGAAAGAGGTGCTGAAGTAAAAGAATATATATGTGAGCCAATGTGTGATTATCAGAAACGAGCGCGTATCGGTAGTTGTGGAATATATAATCATGAAGCTCCCCGGCTTTCTAAAGAAAATCAAGAGAGATTGAAATACATTAAGCCTGGTGGGAATTGGACAGATATACCTGATGAGCTTTTGCCAAAAGGTATGAAAAGGGCCAGAAAATCTGATCATACCAAGCGATATGGCCGTGTTACTCCTGATGGTTTGGCTTCGACTATTTTAACTAAATGCGATCCTCATTGGGGCGCTTATTTCCATTATAATCAAGATCGCTCTTTTACTGTTAGAGAGGCCGCCCGCCTACAATCCTTTCCAGATCACTTTATCTTTACTGGCACGCAAGGACAGCAGTTCGCTCAGGTAGGAAACGCCGTGCCTCCTTTGCTGGCAGAAGCTGTTGGTCTTGCACTCAAATCTATTTTAGAGGAGGGGTCTTAAAATGGCTGGATATATTTCGGAGTTTTTCGGTTATCGTGCAGAAGATAAATCCTCACAAGCTGCAACAGCAGCAGCTCGTCAGGTTTGTCCTTTTCTCGGAACTCAATGCACAAAAGTTTTGTCGCGGGATAGAATTATTTCTGGAGTCTGTGCAGTTCGACAGAAAACACCAGGGTCTCCGGATGTCATCTGTTGTCCAAATCGGATTTATGCCGAAGATTACAAGATGCTCCACTTAGTCGCGCAGCAGGCATTTGGCTGTGAGTTAGGACTTTACTCTGGGAGAGCAGCAGTAGAAAAAGCCAAAGCGGAAAATGGAGCTATTGCTGTTTTTGGGCATGGATGGGGCGGAGAGTTACGACTGCCCCAAAGGGCCGGGACAGGCTCCTACTTTGTTGATTGGGTGTTGGCACGCTTGGATGGAGCCGGAGAGCTTGTTGAATTTACAGCTATCGAAGTCCAAACTATTGATACCACAGGAAACTACCGTGAAGCCCGCAATGCACTTATGGAAAACCGAGACATCGTTGCAGACACTGTCGGATTGAACTGGGAAAATGTTTCTAAGCGTATTATCCCACAATTGATTTATAAAGGGCAGGTTTTGCAGCGAGAGGATTTGTGTAGAACAGGCTTGTTCTTTGTGTGTCCCAAAGCTGTATACGATCGAGTTCTCAACCGACTGGGAGGAAAAGAACGCATTCCACGCTTTCCAACACAACCAGCTTCTATCCATTTTCTTGCCTATGACTATCTGGAAACAACTGGTGAAGGAACGATTACTCCTCTTGGTATCTTGGAGGAACACTGCACAACGGTTTACAAAGTCCAAGAAGCCTTTTCTTCCATGAATCTACCAGAAGGCAATGTTTACCGGGATGCTATTCGCAGGTCTCTATATGGGATGGAATAAGTGGGTTTTCTACATTTTCATCCCTTTTAGGAGAAGCTTATGAAAGAATGGAAGAATGTTAAGCTTACATCTAAAGGCCAAGAGTATGTTGAGCCGTGTGAGTTGAAAACTGGTTTGCGCAGTTCGTCAAGAGCAGTTTTCTTTAGAAACACCCATCAAACGACTGGCGAAAAAATAGTCTCATTGAAAATTGCTCGATATAGGAAAGTCAATGGAACATTTTATGAAAAGCAAGACAAATCAATTACGCTTTCCTGTGGAGAGATTGATAAACTAATAGAGTATATTCAAGAGTATTATGCGCCCTTAAACACGGGAATGTCCGAGTTTATTTCGGTAGACAAGGATGCTGCCGAGTTGTTTGCTAAAGTTCGTGACTTGGGAATTCCCGATGCAGAAGTTGTGAAAAAGCTTCATGAATCTGGGATACTTACCGAGAACCTGAGCGTTGCTATTACGGCAGCAGAAAGAAATCGTGCAGTCAGTGAATTCGAGCAAGCTATCAGTAGCGGCTATCCTGAATCATATTGGCAAGATTGGTTCAGCCGAAATAAATGGGTGCTTGGGTCCGAATATCTGAATATATTGCCAGAACGAGATATTGATGTCACAGATATTGCAGATTATTTAATGAGAGCTATCGATGGTTTTCTTGATGTTGTAGAAATAAAGCGTCCTGATCTACCATTTTGGACAAGGCCAGATTCACATGGAAATTTATGCCCTTCTTCCCAGCTTACTGCTGCGATAACCCAATGCTTGAACTATTTATATAAAATAGAGCTTCAATCTAATTCCGTGGAGTTCATGGAACGGGTAGAGGATACAAAAACCGTCAAACCTCAATGTATGTTGGTGTACGGTCGATCAGTTGACTGGGATGATAATGAATTAAAGTCCTTGCGAATCTTAAATGCCGCATATCATCAATTGCATATCATAACTTATGACCAACTATTAATGCGAGCAAAACTCCTACTTGGAATTGAGAATGAAACTGCTGACGAGGAAGAAGATTTTTCCGAATGGCCGTTTTAAAGAGGTTTGTCACTCTCTTGCAAGTAGCAACCCCATCTAGGGGCATCAACGGTCAAGATGAACGGTGCATTTCATGCGCCGCCGTTGACAGCACTGCCCGGTCTTGCTTTATGGGTAATCAAGGAGGGCAAGCTCCAAGTGTGCTTGCCCTCCCTTTTAAATCTAGGGATAACGGTAATCGCACCTTTGGGACATTTTGTCCCACCAGTAGGGGACGGAGGACGAGGGACGGAGGTTTGTATACCTGCTGGTGCTCTCTGAAAACGAACGGGATTTTTGTTCCCGTCCGCTCACAAAAATCCTGCCCGTTTTCCTGCCAGTGTAAGCGGGGCGCAAACCGCATCGCACCCCGTTTACCCTGTCAGCCGCGCCAGCAGGTATAACACACTACACCTTGCAAGCAAGGTCGTGTGCCAAAGGGGGCATAAGCCCCCTTTGGAAACCCCCGGTTTTGTCAGTGCGTGGCCACAGATTGCATTTCTTCATCTATGTCCTCACCCCATCCAAAACCTAAAGAAACGGCGCAGATCAGCCTATGAATGGTGGGCTGGTCTGCGTCATTTCTTTATTCGGCCTGTGGGCCGGAACGAGACAAGGTGCATATGGAGAATTGTATTTCCGGGTTGAAAATTTGTGTAATTCGGGTTATAATAAAATTAACCCGAATAGGAGGTTGGAAGATGAAAGAAGTGGGTAAGCGTTTGAAGGCCCTGCGGGAGAGTATCGGCCTTTCACAGGTAAAAATGGCTGAGGCCATCGGCTCCACACAGTCCAGTATCAACCGCTATGAGAATGGGCAGTCCACCCCATCTGTGAAACTATTCCGCCGCTATGCAGATTACTTTGATGTATCCTTAGATTATATCTTTGCCCGGACGGACAAGCCCCAGGGAGTAATATACGAGTTTAAGCCTAAAGCCGCTCCAGAGCGTGAGGAAATGCGGCGCTTTATTGAGATGTGCTTTGACCCACAATCTCCTATGAACGAAAAGCTAAAGGAAACACTGTTCCGTATGATGGAGGATGGAGAATGAAGGTTATATATGAAAAAGAAATTTCTGCAATAAAAGACTGGCTACAGCGTACCAACGCCCAACTTTCAACAGGAGCCTTACCAGCGTTTCTCCAAACCGATTGTTGGAAAATACAAAATGAGTTGCAGACGATTTCGACAAATATTCAGTACGAATACCCATTTTATGGCCATGAATTATTAGAGATAAAGAACATACTTTTTTCTGCTCCCCAGCCCCCTTATGGCATGATGCTGTTGAATTCAGCCGCGTTTGGAGAGCTTTTCATAATTATCAAACACATTTCTTCGGAACCGATAGATACTCGGTTTTGGCAGGACATTCACCCTCGAATCATTGCTGTTTCAAAAGGGCTGTTTTGTGATGGCCATTTTGCCGCCGCCGGTGAAGCCGCCATTAAAGAAGTTGAAACTCGAATGCGAGAATTGTTTAAGGAAGGAAAACCGAACTCTCCCATTCCTAAAGATGCAGCGGGTTTAATTGGCGCATTACTTTCAGACAATGGCTTCTATCAGTTTTGCGATACATCAGAAATAAGCGGAGCCAATTTTCGTAAAGGTGTTAAGTCTATCTTTGAGGGTGCTTTTATGGCTTACCGGAACCCCTCTATGCACGCAAATCTAACTTGCTCACAAAGAGAAGCTTTTGAACGGATCGTGCAGGCAAGTCAAATGATGGGTATTTTAACAAGCGGCGAGGTGAGAATATGAAAGCCGTTATCTATGCCCGCTATTCCTCCGACAACCAGCGGGAGGAAAGCATTGAGGGCCAGATTAGAGAGTGTACCGCCTTTGCCGAGAAGAACGGTATCACCATCCTGCGCCACTACATTGACCGGGCCTTTTCCGCCAAGACCGACAACCGCCCGGAATTTCAGAACATGATCAAGGACAGCGGCAAGCACTTATTCGATATGATTATCGTCTGGAAGCTGGACAGGTTTGCCCGCAACCGCTACGACAGCGCCCGCTACAAGGCCGCTCTGAAAAAGAACGGGGTCAAGGTGGTGTCCGCCACCGAGGTCATTTCCGACGGGGCCGAGGGCATCATTCTGGAAAGCGTGCTGGAGGGTTATGCCGAATACTACTCCGCTGACCTGTCCGAAAAGGTAGTTCGGGGCATGACGGAGAATGCCTTGAAATCCAAGTATAACGGCGGCACCCGTCCTATCGGCTATCTGATTGACAGCGACCAGTATTTCCAGCTTGACCCGCTCACCGCCCCTTTTGTCCGTGAGGCGTTCCAGCGGTATGACGAGGGGGCCACTATGACCCAGATCCGGGACTGGCTCAACGAACAGGGTGTGAAGAATACACGGGGCCAGAAGATGACCTACAACAGCGTGCAGCACCTTTTGAGCAACCGCCGCTATATCGGAGAATACACCTACCGGGACATTGTGGTGCCGGATGGCATTCCCGCTATTGTCCCCCAAGACCTCTTTGACCGGGTGCAGCAGAAACTGGCAAAGAACAAAAAGGCTCCGGCCCGCCACAAGGCTGAGGACGATTATCTGCTGACAACCAAGCTGTTCTGCGGCTATTGCGGGGCCTATCTTTGCGGGGAGAGCGGCACCAGCCACACGGGGAATGTCCACCACTACTACAAGTGCGTGTCCGTGAAAAAGAAGCGCACCGAGTGCCATAAAAAATCTGTCCGTAAAGAGTGGATCGAGGATTTGGTGGTCAGCGAAACCATGAGAATGGTGATGGACGATAAGGCGATTGAGGCCATCGTGTCCATGCTGATGGACTTGCAGGACAGAGAGAATGTCAATCTGCCGCTTTATGAACAGCAATTACGGGAAACGGACACGGCCATTCAAAACCTCTTGAACGCCATCCAGCAGGGGATTTTAACCAAGTCCACGAAAGGCCGTCTGGAAGAACTGGAAGCCACGAAAGGGGAACTGGAAACCAAGATAGCCTGCGAGAAACTGGCGAAGCCCAAGGTGAGCGCCGAGTTTATGACCTTCTGGCTCCACCGCTTCCGCAAGCTAGATGTACGGCAAAAGTCCCACCGCAAGATGCTGATTGACACTTTTATCAATGCCATTTTCCTGTACGATGACAAAATGGTGATAACCTTCAACTACAAGGAAGGGACAACGACCATCACTTTTGATGACCTCAAAACCGCATTGGCCGATCAGAAAACAGGTTCGGATTTGGATTGCTCAACTGCACCAAACTCCGAACGATCAACTGTTCGGAGTTTTTAATATTCGTTGTATATTCCGAACGTTTAATTGATATGTAAGCCTTGAACATTCGGATCTGTCGTTTTAAATTAACGTTTATTCGGGCAAAAAAACGCAGTGATGACACAAGTGATGACATGAAATTGGTGCTGAAAGACGTACGTAGCCACAATAATTCAGCAGCTGAGGAGTGCAGCAGATAAGGATTTAAGGCAACTTATATCTTGCATTAGGCACACTGCAGAGCGTTTGCAAAGTGCTGCATAAAACTAGTAAAATGAACCTTCTTTATTGTTCGTCTCCAAAAAGAGTTAACATTTTACTATTTACCGTATTGGCAACTTCCTTCTGTTTTTCCCTCATCGTATGCTGATAAACCTTTTTCAAAGTGGCTGGCGTCGAATACCCCATTCGTTCCATCGCATATTTATCAGGCACTCCAAGCGCCAACAAGATAGCCCTAATTCATTTCGGATATCTATAAACTCTTTGGAAATAGTATCAGGAAGTCTATCAATAATAAATTCAGATTTCGATTTATAGCCTAACAATTTTGTTATAATAAACGGAGCTACTTCAACTTGGCGTCTGCTTTTACCAGTTTTTGTTGCTTCTCGAACAACCCATTTGCCGTGCTCATTCATCACAACGGTTCTTCGAATTGTTATATCAAGAGCTGCATCCGCATTCAGGTTTTTGAAGCAATACAAAAATGGAGGGCTGTATCCAATGAGACAAATGATATCGGATGATCTGTATAAATTTTGTTACTTTTATGATCGTTTAGGATTCTATCACTATCTTTCTCAACTTGCGCTGCCAGAACCCTGGCGCTTTTTGCACCCAACATTTGAGACAACCAACATAGAAACGCCTATTTTAGAAAAGTATATTCGCAGTGTGTTCCGGCATCTGGCTATCTCATATAACAATACGCCGGTCGATGCTGATGTGGATCAGATTCTATTTCTGCGTGGTACCTGGCTATGCTTTCATACAGGGCTGTACACTTCGTACTTTGAACCCATTTATGCGCTGATGGAGGGTAACCGATGGCCGGAAGCGAAATTTGCCTGGGTGTTTAAAGGCTTCTACGAAAAATCCTCCCCCTATCTTCGCTGCATCCCGATTTTACCTGACAAGCCGGTCTTTGCCCATCTATTTGAAGCGTTTCATCCGGAGTGGAATATTCGGATTCACTATGCTCACATTCTTGAAAATCCTGATAATTTGCAGCGTATCCCGGAAAAAATCAGGCAAATGGATAATCTGCCTTTATTGATGGACGCCGCTGTTCGCTATGCTCAGCATCTTGTATCGATGGATATTGGCATCGCTGTTCCTCAGTTTTATGCAGGAAAGGTACAATATCTTGTGCCTATCTGTTTGACCGGCCTGCGCCACTGCGATCTGGCTTTGACTTTGACCCCTTGTGATGGAACCTATTTGGGCACAACTTGCCTGACATTAGAAATGGCCTACAACAATGCGCGATTATTATATAAACCCTCTGCTCCATGGCTTTCAAGCCTGGTTGATCCAGAAGCAGGCAACTATACTTTTGCTTATCAACCTATTTTTTCCATCTCATAAAATCTTTCTTGCCATATTAACATATGGTCTGTATGTCAGTCGGGCCCCTTTCGCCTCTTCGAATACGGCCTGCTTTCTTCTGTTCGACCCAATAAGTAGTCTGTTGACGTATCCAACAGATCAGCTAATGCGGACAGCATTTCAATCGTCATTCTCCGATGGCCGTTTTCATAGAGAGAATACATGGCTCCTGACATGCCGAAGCATTTTCCTACATCCTTTTGCGTCAGCCCCTTATCTCTGCGCAATTCTTTCAACAAATCACTGTAGATTGCCATGCTCTACACCGACCTTTGCATATGGTGTTAAGAGTATGGCATGTTTTTGCAATTGTATGTTGGAATTTAGCACCAGTTGCAAAGTCCTATGCTGTGTTAACATCCTTTATTTTCCTGAATTTCTATAAAACGGATTGACAGTATATAACGTATGTCTTATAATTAAATGTGTAAAAAATTCTATAAGTATACTCCAATACCTGTAGCATTCAATGATGCTGCGCTCATCATTGAGATGGATAACCCAAGGGAGGCTTCAAGATGAACTTCAAGCGTGGCGCATCTTTGCTTCTATCTTTTGTACTAGCTGTGCAGACTCCTGCAGCGCTGGCAGCAGAAGCTTGCGGCAGTGAGGACGGCGCTCCACGTCTGCATACCGTCACGCTGACGGCAGACGAATATACGGGGGAGCTTATGCCGCTTGACAGCGCATACAGCGCCATGACAGATGAAGGGGATTATCTGTGCAACGCCAATGGCGTGGTGAATACGCGGGTGGAGAGTGTCTATCAGGCAGATCAGAAACTGGTTTCCGTATCGTTTGCGGGAACCAGTTTTGCATTTGCACCTCAAATGCTGGACGTCTATACGCCGCCGGTGCTGGAAACAGCTTCACCGGAGGATGAAAGCGAGAACGCTTTATTATCGGAGAAGAGTGAAACACCAGCGCCCAGCGAGGCTCCCGCTGCCACGCCGCTGTTGCTATCGGAAGGTTATGCCCGCACGCTCGGTCAGGTCGCGGTTTACAAAGCGGCTGAAGAGGATGAACCATTAGGCATGCTGCCTGAAGCCGCTGTGGTTTATGTTGCTTCGGTATCAGAAGCATGGGCGAAAGTTGCTTTTGATACGGAAAGCGGATTGGTAGAGGGCTTTGCCAATTGTCAGTCTCTGGTTAATTTGACTGAAGCAGAAGTGCAACAGGCACGACAAAATGCGCAAGCCCAGTCTGAAACTTGTACTTATCAGGGAAACCCGCTGCCGCGCATTAGCGGATATGCTTCTAACGTACAGCCAACTGAGCAGCCTGACGCTACAATCGAACCTATGGCAACACAAACACCCGAAGAGACTGAAGCCGCTGAAGATCCTGCTTCCACACCGGAAGCTGACAATACTCCGGATGTACGGCCGACAGAGCTGCCAACTCCGGAAGCACCGGCAGAACCAACGGATGAACCAGCCGCTTACCCAACCATTGAACCCACTGCCGCGGCAACACAGACGCCGGCGGATACGTCAATACCAGAATCAACACAGATCCCCGGAGAAGAATCTTCTGCTGAGCCGTCGAATCCTCCGACGCCCGAACCAACGCAAGCTCCCAAAGAAGAGTTGCCCCTTGAACCACAGAATCCGTCAACACCCGAACCAACACAAGAACCCGTAGCTGAACCAACCGCAGAACCCATAGAGGAACCAGAGGAAACGGTTACGCCTGAGACAGAGCCTCAGCCAGAATCGTCTGAAGCCAATCCTTCTGTCACAACCGAAGCGCGTCGAGGAATCGACTCTTGGCTTCGCTGGATGATTCCCGCAGCCCGTGCCGAAGAGACCCGGCCTTCCAGCATTGTCGGCCAGCGGATCCGCGGCAAGGCGCGGTCGGCTGTCGGCGGGGTCAGCGCCGTTGTATATCCCGGCCTGTTCGACGCGGT
>CBFFZW010000013.1:0-66269 GCA_965646445.1 uncultured Christensenellales bacterium
TCAGCAGTAGCCTACATCCAAAGAAGTGATACCTGTACAGCATAGGGCCGCGGCAAGTCTTTGCGCTTGTCGCGGCCTGTGCTGTCCCCACCCCAATTCCAAAACAATCCCCGCCCAGAGCAAGGGGACGGGGAAAAAGCGGAAAAACGCAGGTAACGCAATGGATTACGGGCCTTGGAGGGGCTTAGGGACCAACGAGCAAACAGCACGAATTCCAAAACAAAGCGGCGGGGAAATCCTGTCTTTTTGCGCCCGTAGAGATAAACGAAGCAATCAATGCTGAAACGTTAAACAGGAACCTTGCAGGCGTTACAGATAGAAATGGCAAGGGATACAAGGTTAAGAGGAACCGTTTTCTTATGCTGCAACATCTGGTATTGGCTTGTGCAGCGCGCAACCTGCCGCATCATTTGCGCAACCTCAATGAAAGACGTATTTCCATAGGTTTTCCCCCTTATCGGGGCGATTCGCGCAGATTGCATCAGCCTGAATATATATGCAGAAAATGAATATTGGCAATCGCCAGGCTTAGGCTTTGAAGGGAAACAAATGCTGATACTTCCAGCAAGGCTGATGGTAGGCGTATGAGACTGACGGCTGATAACAAAGCTGTCAGCAACGGATAAGGAAGCGACGCCAGCAGCGAGGCAGACTGTACTTGATGAAAGCGTCATGGGCATCGCATTTCAAATATTCTCTCTTCTTATAATATCGGCAACGACTTCGCATGACCGCACTTCTTCAGAATTGTAAATCATATCAGGATATTCCTTGTTATAGCTTCGGAGGATAATCTGATCTTTTTCCCGATAGAATCGCTTAATGGTATATTCGTCATCAGCCAGGCCGGCCAGGCGCACCAATGCAATTTGGCCATTGAGGGGCTCTGTATCAATCTGAACAACCACGACATCACCGCTGTGGATTTTGGGCTCCATGCTATTGCCACGCGCGCGAATGAGATAGAATCGGGATGAATCCGCATAGCGCTCTGACAGTTCAATCGAATCGTCATCGAACGTTTCTTCCATCAGAGGCATGCCCGCCGCCGCATAGCCAAGGACATGCACAGGAGACGTTTTACCGCGCTGCCCTTCCCCCTGTTGATCCGTGGCAGAAGACAGCTGCGAAAGCTCTTGTATCAAGTCATCAACGAGCCGCCGATGTTTGGCAGAGAGAAGGCTGTATGCTTTGGGGGGCGCAATGACAGAAGAAGAAACACCATTGTTCAGCAACTCGGAAACCGGTACATCTAATGCTGTACATATTTTCTCCAACTGACTGACGTTCAGGACGCGATTCGATGTTTCAATATCACTGATAGAACTTTGCACAATACCTGCTTTGCGGGCCAATTCTATTTGTGTCAGTCCCTGCTGCTTCCGAAGCAGCCGTAGTTTTTCACCGACTTTCAAGACACTTCCCCCTTTCCTGAATATCCTTATCGGGATAATTTTAACACAAAAACAGAAAAAAGAAAAGAAAATATTTGCGAAAGGGATTTACTTTTATCCCTATATAATATATAATTATCGCAGAAGGGGATATTATGAATTTGAAAGCACTGCGCAAAGCAAAGAATCTGACCCAAGCACAGCTGTCGTCCCTAACCAATGTATCGCAAGGTAAAATTTGCGAATATGAATCTGGGAAAACCCTTCCGCGACTTGACACGGCTGCCAAGCTGGCCAAAGCGCTGGGCTGCTCTCTGGATCAGCTGGCCGGATTCAAAGCCTGACAGAGCGATGCTGTTGAAGTTTTTCTGTGAGCGGGAGGCGAGACCTTGCGGCGGGCTGAAGGAATAACCGATCAATATGTAGATACGCAAACAGCCGCGAAGCTGTTGGGAATTACGCCTCAAGCGATTCGCAAAAGCATAGGGGCAAAAAAGCTGGGCAGCACTTTGGTTCCCTGTAAGGGCGGACGTTCCGGCTATGCTCATGCGATTCGGCTGGAAGACCTTCCGACAAAAGTGCAGATTGCCTTCGCTTTCCGGCAGGAGGGCGTTCCTTCCGCTGACTTAACGTCTTACCGGGAGCGCTTCGGCCCGGAAAAGCTGAACGTCCTCATGGACAAGCTGTACGCGGTGAAGGAGCTGCAGCTGCTGCGGGGCGACAAGCGGTCGGCCCAGCGGCGGGCGGAGTTGGCGGCGCAGTTTGGGGTGAAGCCACGTTGCCTCTACGACTGGGAGCGCAAATATGAGGCCGAGGGCCTGGAAGGGCTGATGGACAAAACGATGCGGAGCGACAAGGGCAAGAGCAGGAGCCTGTGCCTGCTGGCGCAGGATCGGATCAATTACCTGTACATGGCCTCGGGGAAGCTGAGCCAGAACAGGGTGCATCACAACCTGCTGGAAATGCGGGACAAGCTGGGCCCCGCGGTGTGCGAGGAGTGCTGCCACAACCCGGAAAGCTACAACCGGGCGGACATGCTTGCGCGGGGACAAGACCCTGGGGAAGAATGCCGGGCCTGCGGCGGCGGGCTGGTGGTGGCGGAAAGCCGGTGCGCGGTGAACCGCTATGTCAGCCTGCTCGACCCGGCTGTGGTGACGCTGGGGCGTTACGGGGCCAAGCCATTTGACGACCTGTACATGCCCAAGACCCGCAGGGACAAGCCGGAGCAGGTCAACGCCGTCTGGATTGGCGATCATCACGTTTTCGACGTGTTTGTGGATGTGGGCGGCGGGAAGGCGGCGCGGCCCTGGCTGACAGCGTGGATGGACGCCTGCAGCGGGTGCATCGTGGGCTGGGCCATCAGCCTGAACCCCAACAGCGACACCATTGTGGAATCCCTGGCCCTGGGCATCGCCCGGACGAAGGGCTCTCCCTTCTGGGGCCTGCCGGAACATCTGTACATCGACAACGGCAAGGACTACCGCTGCAAACGGATGGAGGGCGACGGTGACAGGACGTATCAGCCGGGCAGCCTCAACGTGAGCATCGGCGAGGACAACGCGCTGCTGAAGTCCCTGGGCATCGGCGTGACCCACGCCATCCCCTACCGGGCGCGGAGCAAGACCATCGAACGCATTTTCGGGCTGATCGAGGGGCAGTGGATCCGCGGCCTGCCGGGATACTGCGGCAACGGCATCGACCTGAAGCCGGAGAGCCTGATGGCGGACATCCGCCAGGGCAAGCTGATGACCCTGGAAGAGTTTGTGGCGCTGTGGGTGAACCACATCCTGCCCGCCTACCACGCCTACAAGTCGGCGCAGGACAAGGCGTCTCCCCTGGAAATTTACGAGAGCCGCGAAAAGGCCCGGCTGGAGGTGCCCGGCTGGCCGATGCTGGCGATTGCGAAGTCCCAGCGGGCGGAGCGGACGGTGCGGACAGACGGCATCTACATCCGCAAGCGCCGGTACTGGGACGAGGCCCTGGCGGAGATCATCGGGCAGAAGGTGACGGTGCTGTACAACCAGGGGGAGGCGGCGTCGGTGTCGGTTCTGCTGGACGGCCAGTGGGTCTGCGAGGCCGCAACCGCCGAAAACATGCGGCTGCTGGGCGAAGACGAGGAGCGGCTGAGCGAGCACCTGGCCATGCAGGCCCGGACGCGCAGGAGCAAGCTGGCGGCGCTCAACCTGCCCCGCGACCGGGTGCGGATGCTGGACGCCATGGCCATGGAGATCCCGGACATGGCGCAGAATGCGACCATTACCAGCCTGGTACACGAGCGGGTCTACCGGGGCAGGCAGGAAGCCCGGGAACGGGAGGCGCGCAAGACGGAAACCCGCAGCAAGGTAGGACGCGCCTTGCAGGCCAAATACGAGGCAGGCGGTCTGGCCCTGCTGCGGCAGCCGGACGCCAAGTAACTCATCCCGCGCCGACAAAACGGCGCGGATTATGCCCGGACAGGAATCAGGCCGGTTCGACTCCGGCCCCGGGTAAGGAGGAACACACGATGCTGAGATGGATGGCGCGCTACTGGCGCAGAAAGAAGCGCCTGGACGCCCGGATGCGGGACTTTGAGCGAAACGGAATGCACGCGACCTGGGGGGCGCTGGTCACCCGGTCGCGGTGGATGTAAGGAGGAAAAGAACCATGGAGGCAGCGGCAACCTATATCAACGAGCGAAGCACGCAGACTCTGGCGGAGAAGCTGAACGCCGTCAAGGACGCGGGGGTGTCCTATCAGTCCATTGCCACGGAAACCGGCGTCAACCGCAGCTACATCAGCGTGCTGGCCAACAAGGGCACCTGCGCGGCCAGCCAGGAGATGCTGGACAGGCTGTGGGACTGGGTGGCGCAATGGGAGCAGCGCCAGGGCATCGGTTTGCTGGAGGGCGGACAGGAGAGCGCCGCGGCGGGGTATCAGACCGACCTGAGCCTGATCCACACCCGTGACTTCATCGCGGCGCTGGGCTTTTGCGATTTTTGTATTAAGCACCGGGAGATCGGTGTGGTGATGGGGATGCCCGGCACGGGCAAGACCACGGTGGCGGGGATCGTGGCCAGCAAGCTGCCCCACGCCATCAGGATTGAGGCGTGGCTGTCCATGCGGATGGGCGACCTGTTGGACGAAATCGCGGCGGGGCTGGGTATCGACGCCCGGGGAACGCTGAACAGCCGGACGCAGAAGATCATCCGGGCGCTTAAACAGCAGCCGGACACGGTGATCCTGGTGGATGAGGCGGAATACCTCAAAAAATGGAACGTGGAAAAGCTGGACGTGCTGCGGAAGATCCACGACAACGCGGGGGTGGCGATCCTGCTGTTTGGCACCCCTGCCCTGGCGAACGTGCTGAACCGGCGCGACACCACCCAGCTTTCCCGGCGGATGTTCCAGTACAGCTTCGGGGGAGCCAAAAGGGACGAAATCCGGGAAGCGCTGAAGGGCTACAACATGGAGCCCGCGGTGGCCGAGCGGCTGGCGGCCATGGCCGCAGATACCGCCCACGGCGGCATGGGCACCTACACCAAAATGCTGGAGCTGTGCCTCTTCGCCGCCCAGGGCGGGCGGATCACTGAGGCCACCCTGCAGGAGGCCGTGATGTACAAGCCGGGGCTATGACGGTGCAAGGTACGGCCGAGGGCAAAGACGCCCGGCTGCCAAGGAAGGAGGGGCGCATCATGGACAAACAAGGGAATAGCTTCCCATTGCCGGCCCGGTATCGGGATCTGGTGCGGGTCATCGGATTGGAGGCCACGATACGCCTCTGCCGGGAGTACGGCGGCACCGATACCTATATTCCCAAGGTGGACGGCCTTCTGGCGGCAAAGCGGCACGCATTGATTCGCCGGGAGTGGAACGGCTATAACAGCGAGGCCCTTGCCCGAAAGTATGGGGTGACGGCGCGCTGGGTTCGCAAAATTGTGGAGGACGGCAAGGAATCCGCCATCGCCGGCCAAATGAGCGTGGACGACTTTCTCAAATAGGTGGAAATGCTTCCTCTATTTCCGGCACGGTGAAAAAGATACAATGTCCGCAGGCAAAGCACCTGCGGGCATTTTTTCATGAAGGAGAGCGCGGCCCATGCCGATGCGGTTGCCAAGCGCGCCGTTCACCCTGACGGCGGGCCTGATGGGATACTTTGTGAAACGGACGGGCCGGGAGGTGCTGACGGATGATGCCTGACTGGTATGTGCTGTGGGTGGAGACAGGCCGGGAGGAAGAAACGGCGCGGCGCATACAGGCGCTGGAGAGGCCGCCCGAAACCCTGTGCCCGGCGCAGGAATTGTGGCAGCGGCGCAAGGGCGCGTGGACGCTGAAACGGCAGCTTCTTTTCCCCGGCTATGTGTTCCTGCGCTGCCGGATGGATGCGGATATCTACCACACCGTCAGGGAGCTGCCGGGGGTGCTGGGGTGGCTGGGCTGCGACAGCCTGTGGCCCACCACGGTGCGCCGGGAGGAGATGGACGTGGTGCTGGCCCTGGCCGGCGGCGCTGACCCGGGCGCGGTGCTGACGGATCCGCAGGCGGACAGGCGGCAGCGCCGGGGCTACGGCACCCTGACCATCCACGGCAGGGCCTACCGGGTGCCCTACAACGTGTACCAGGAACCCAACAATCAGGCGGAAGCGCCTTCGGGTGATGCGTCCCCGGAGGAGGAGCCGAAGCCCATCATAGCACAGGGCCGCCAGGAGGACTGACGGCAAGAGGAGCCGGAAGCGCCGGAGGGCGAAGCTATGCCCTGCCGCGTCTGAGGCAGGAGAGGGCCGACATCCTCCTGAATGCGCAAAATGCCGCAAAGCCGTCTTCCGCGGTATGGACACCGTCCAGGCCAACGGCGGTCAGCGATCAGCCTGATTCGTTCGGATGGGCCCCGCCGGGGCATTGCTCCGTATCCGCCGTAGCCCGGACGAAACAGCCCCTTCCGGCGTGGGCGGGTTGTCGCGGGGAACAACCGCGCCAAGCTCGTCCACCGGCCCGTAACGCGTGTTAAACGGCGTTATTTTTGGCATCGGCGGGGGAAGGCTGAACCGGGCGGCGCTCCCGCGTCCATCGGCACAAATCCTGGCCCGACGATCAGCGTCCAAAGATCAAATTTTTAGATGGCGGGCAATGCTCACAGGCTGGCTTTTTTACAGGCGTCGGCTGACATTCCCTGGCTTTTATGCTATACTGTTACCAGGAACAAAAGGGAGGGTAACTTCATGAAAAAATGCTTCCTGTGGCTGGTCACCCTGGTTCTGCTTCTCGGCCTATGTGGCATGGCGCAGGCCGACGCATCCGCGTCATTGACCGAGCCCGTTGCCTATGCGGGCGTCGAAATCAACGTACCTTCCCCGTGCAAATCGGCATACGACAAAGACAGCAACACGTTTCTCATTCACTTCGCGGACAATTATATCCTTTGGAGGGCCACCGAGCAGCCTTCCTATAGGCTCCATACAAATCGTACTTGTCCATTTCAAAAACTGTCACGTCAATGATCGGAATTCCCACATCGCTGGAATTGATGGCGAGGAACCAATAGTACACAGAGATGAACTGGTAGACATTGACGCCTTCAGCGAAGGCGGCGGAGCATACACCAAGCGCCAAAGACAAAGCCACCAGGAACGCAAGGACTTTTTTCATGGAACCTGCCTCCTTTTTATTTTACCAACTTTTACACCATTCTACCACAAAGCATTGTGAGTGACAAGGGGGATGCTTATGTACAACTGGATCGCCCTGGACGGCGTCCGCTCGGATACCATCAGCGGCCTGGTGGTCATGACCTATACGCCGTTGTACCTGCCTCAGCGCACCCGGGAGATGACCGCTCTGCCCGGGCGGCTGACGGCCATCACCCAGCAGGCGTGGCAGCGTGAGCCCGCCGACATCCCCATCACCCTGGCGGTGGTGGGAACAGGGCAGGCCCAGGTGGATCAGCTGATCCGGGAGCAGGTGCTACCCTGGCTGTACAGCGCCACCCGCCTGACCCTGGACTGCGACCCGGCTCATCATTACCGCGGGGCCGTCACCCAGGTGGAGCAGACCGCCGACGAGGACAGGTGGGTGGAGCTGCGGGCGACCTTTCGGGCCAACCCGCCCTGCCGCCTGCGGCTGCTCAGCCCCAAGGCCGGATGGTATCCCGCCGCGGATGTCCCCATCCCCCGCCAGATCACGGCGGACAACGCCACCTGCCAAGGGGATTTTACGGCCACCGGCTGGCTGCCGGAGGTGACCTATACCGGCCCGGAAGCGGCGGAAACCTACATCGCCGTCACCGGCACCTGGGACAAATTGCGCCTGGGAGCGTCCTTCGAGGTAGGCCAGGCGGCGGAAACCAGCACCACCCTGTACATCGACGGGGAAAACGGCCAGGTGTGGACGGAAACGGAGGACGGCGTGGAGGTCAACTGGATGAGCGCCACCACCGGCGACCTGCCGGAGATCCGCCCCGGGCTGACCACAACGGACGCATGTCCGGGGCAGGCGATAGCTCTCTATGTGGGCGGCGAGAACATCAGCGTTACCGTGCGGATGCTGGTCATCGAGCGGGGATAAACAAACCGCCAGCGTCACGGCGGGGCTGGCGGCGGGGGTTACTCGGTGAACTCGGGGTGCTCGGCTCGGTATAGATCAATGTGATCGACCGTTACACTGATTATGTCATTATCAACTATTTCAAGATCGTACACATACGGCTCGGAAACGTAAGGTTCACCGGCCAGGACGGTACTGACAATGGGAGCCAACTCCTCACTGATGGTATCAAAGGGCTGCTTCATCCGTAGGGTATCCTCAAAGGTATACTCCATAGCGAAAATGAGGGCTGGGGTAAACGCATTCAATCGATCTTTGAACTGATCTGAATTAAATAACGCAATGCCTGCCCGCTCAATGATTTCACTGTTGGGGAATGTACGCCCTCCCATGGCGCCGCTGGAAATACATATCGCATCATCTTTATCCTTTTTACGCAGCGTGGATATGTCTGTACCCCAGTGTGGAACACCATCCCAAAGCTTCCCCATCATCCAGTAGTACATGGGCAACATCTGGTCAAGCTCCTTGCCCTGAATCTCGGGGCTTTCGGCCAATGCCGCGAAAGTTATGGGGAGTGCCAGGGTCAAGACCAGCAGCAGGGCCATGAGCTTTTTCATGAAAACAACACCTTTCCTTTTTTGGTAAGTATACCATTTGGGGGGAGCTTTGTCCAATCGTTCTTCATGAAAAAGCAGGAATAAAAAAACCGCCAGCGTCACGGCGGCGCTGGCGGCGGGGGTTACTCGGTGAACTCGGGGTGCTCGGCTCGGTATAGATCAATGTGATCGGCCCATACAGCGATCGTCGAATCGTCTCTTGTAAAATAGTACACATACGGCTCGGAAACGTAAGGCTCACCGGCCAGGACGGTGCTGACAATGGGGGCCAGTTCCTCGTTGATGGTATCCAAGCGAGGTTCAGCCATCCCTATGGTATCCTCAAAAGTATACTCCATGGCGAAAATGAGGGCTGGGGTAAATGCATTCAGTCGATCCCTATACTTATCTAAATCGGGAAACAAAAAGAATGCTCTCTCAATGACTTTGCTGTCGGGGAATGTACGCCCTGCCATGTCGCCGTCTGTACAATAGTCGGTGTCACTACGCCGTCATGAAAGGAACGCCGCCATGCGCAAGCTATTGCTGATCCCGCTGCTGCTGATCCCCGCCCTGGCTCTGGCCGACGCCGCCTGGGTGGATACCCCCGACCTGCTTCGCCCGGGCAAGGCCGTTCGCCTGACCTTCCGGGCGGAGGGCGAGGCCGTCGTCACCCTGCTGAACGGCGACCGCCTGCCCTGCGCGACGATCGCGGAGGCCGCGGCGGTTCGGGACGGTCAGGGGCAAATCTACTGGGACGGCATGACGGCGGAAGGCCCCATCGCCCCCGGGAGCTATGTGCTGTTCCTCCACAGCGGCGGCGACGTGGCGGAGGTTCCCCTGACCATTGGCGAAAAGGCCCCCGCCATCCTGCGGGTGGACGCCGCGCCCGAATGCGCCGGGGACTGGTCGGCCCTGGTGGAGACCGACGCCGCCGGAACCCTGACCCTGAGCCTGTCCACGCCGGAAGGCGAGAAGCCGCTGATGTCCGCGGTCTGTCAGGCCGGGGAAACCCGCCTGGCCTGGGACGGTCTGCTGGATGGCGAGGCGGTGGCGGAGGGCGGCCATGAGCTGATTATCCGCCTGGCGGATGATACAGGTTTTTCCGCAACGCCCTATGCCCTGACCATTCAGGTTCAGTGGCCCGCCTTCGCCCGGGATACGGTTTCTCATACCCCGGCGGAGCTGACCGGCGTCGCGTGCGGCCACGATCCCTGCTACTGGCAGCTGCCCATGGACATCCGGGACGAGGAAGCCATCTGGGCCGTCCTGACCCAGCCCGTCACCGTCCTCAAGGGCGATCAGCGGCAGCTCGTCAAGGTGCGGGCACAGCCGGACGCCGCCTGCACAGACTATGTGGGCGAGGTGACCTGCGACAGCCAGGCCGTCCACATCCTGGAGCGCGGCAAGGACTGGACGCTGATTCAGGCATATTCCTCCTCGGTCAGCGGCTCCAGGGTGAAGGTATGGGCCCTGCCCATGACCGGCTGGGTGGAGACCTCCCTGCTGGAGGAGCGGACGGTGGATCAGGAATACGGCATCGTGGTGGACAAGCTGCAGCAGCGCCTGTACCTGTTCAGGGAGGGGAAGCTGTTCACCACCCTCCTGTGCTCCACGGGCTATCCCACCAAGACCGACCCCTTCAACGAAACCCCCGCCGGGGAATTCCTCATCGTCAGCTGGACGGGCGGGTTCTGGTCGGGGGACATGTACTGCGACTATGCTCTGCGCATCAACGGCGGCATCCTGCTCCACGAGGTGCCCTGCTTTCCCGTCTTCGACCCGGTCAGCGGCAAGCTGACGGACAAGGACTTCGCCAACTTCGAGAACTTCCTGGGGGAGAAGGCCAGCCACGGCTGCGTCCGCATTCAGCGTCGGGAAAGCCCCGAGGGCGTCAACATGAAGTGGCTGTGGGACAACCTCAACCGCAAGGCGTACACCAAGGTCATCATCTGGGATGAGCTGGGCCGCATATTGTCCTACCCGGATGACGGCGTGAACCTTTACCACAATCCTGACGGCGGAAAGAACTACCATGCCGTCCCCAACTGCCCGTCGGTCAATGAAAAATACTGGCCCCTGACGCCCTTCACCTACGGAGAACTGGAGGACGACGGCTTTGCCTCCCTGCGCCGCTGCAAATCCTGTGCGCCTCAGCTGCGCCGGAGCGAGATCGACGAAATCAACGAGAAGAACACCAGGAAGCGGTGAACCGCGCGTTGATCCTGGGGAGCGAAAGGAGCGAGGCCCAATGGCCGTCATGACCAAGGCCCGGAAGAATCAGCTGAAAAAAGTGACCGCCCGCCGAACCAACCTGCAAACCCTGCGTCAGTACATCGACCAGGAATACATGGACGCCGACGGGTACGCCGTCATCGACATCGCCTTATACGACGGTCTTGCGCTTTACGATCCCCTGTCCATGGGGCGGCAGCTTGATTTGAGCGAGGAGCTTTACGATTTCATCGCGCGGAAGGCGGCCATCCTTCCCGCCCAGCTGCCGCTGAAGCTGTGCTTCCACGGCGGCGGCCTGGACGCCAGGGAGCAGGAGCGCGTCCGGCAGCTGCTCACTGAGCATTACACCGTTTGCCTCCACGACAAGCTGTGGGACAAGCGGATCAACCGCCGCAAGCTGATCGGCATGACGGCGGTGGGGCTCCTGTTCCTGTCCTTGTACTTTTACTTCGCCCTCAAGCGGGAGGACGGGCTTTTTCTGGAAATCCTCAGCGTTATCGGCTCCTTCGCCCTGTGGGAGGCGGCGGACAGCCTGATGCTGGAGCGCCGGGACATTAACACGGAAATACGCAACATCGCCCAGCATCTGACCCAGGAGGTCGTTTTTGTGCATCCATCATCCTTTGATGCCGTTTTAGGAGAAAAGCAGATTTCGAGAGAGCCCTGAAGATGGATACTGATTTATTCCTCTACTGAAGGCCTTTATATAGCTGTGTATTCCATATATGCTTGATAACGTTCACGTTCTTCCGCAGTGCAGGTGAAGCCTATTTCATACTCTGTCATCAAAGTCTTTTCAACAATCTCGAAAGTTGCTCCAGGTTCAATCTCTTCAATAATGAAAAGAGCATAACGATAACCCATGTAGAAGGCATATCTTAAAACACCATATAATCGTTCTTCCCACCCGCAGTAAACAGATATTAAATGGTCTCCCTGATCCTTATCAAGTTGCGCCTCTATTTTCTTACAGATTTCATTAAACTCATTTCGTTTGCTACTGTATTTTTCATATCGGTTCATGCGCGGCTGTTTTAATATTTCATTTATAACAAACTTCTCAAATGGCTGCTTTGGTGTATTCTCTTCAAAAAACTGTTGGAAACCAGTAAACATGCCTCGCATAAACCCAAACTTAAGCGCATATTTCACATTATCTGCGCAAAGGTTTTCCATTTCAGATAAAGCAGCCTTCTGTTCATCATTCAAAATAGAAGCTAAGGCTTGTACACCCTCAATGTATTCTTTTTCTGTGGTGTTGCCTCCCTCGTTTTTTATTTCTTGTTTGTAAGTCTGCAGAATCTTGTTGAGCAAGTCATCATTAAACATTCTTCCAGTCATTTCCTCTAATTCGTTCTTAATCTGCATTGAAGCGTCTCTCTTTCTTATATTTCATAAGTCTTTTTATCGCACATGCGATTTATGACGTATAAATTATACTTCTTAACCAACTAAAAATCAAGATTTTTGCGAAGTATAATGTTCGTTGAAACGAAGTGCAAAAAGAGGTTATGGCGATGAAAAATATCCTTGAAGAGATTACTCGATTACGGTTAGAACGAAAATGGACTGAATATGATTTATCTAAAAATTCTGGATTATCTCAATCAACAATTTCCACTTGGTATCGAAAAAATCAAACTCCAACAATCCAGACGCTAAATAAAGTCTGTCTTGGCTTTGGCATTACTCTATCCCAATTTTTTGCTGAAGGAGAGGATGCTATATCACTTACACCACAACAAAGAGAGATGTTGGATAACTGGTCTATGTTGAATGAAAAGCAACAACAGATTATTATGGATTTGCTTAAGAATATGCAATAAAATTAGCTTTTTAGTTTATAACGAATATTTTTTACGTCTTAACCAATTATTCGTTTGTTTGGAGGCAAGTATAATCATCAGTGAAAGAACCGCGTGGAAATGAGGTGGGTACGGTTAAGGACATCCTTCAGGAAATAACGCGCCTTCGTCTGGAGCGCAGCTGGTCTGAATATGAATTAGCCGTCCATGCCAACCTGCCGCAGTCAACGATTTCCACCTGGTATCGGAAAAACCAGACGCCAACCATCCAGTCCCTGGAAAAGATCTGCGCCGGGTGCGGCATTTCGCTGTCGCAGTTTTTCGCTGACAGGGACGACATGGTGTGCCTTACACCCGAGCAACGGGAAGTACTGGATCGCTGGGCGTCGCTGACAGACAGGCAGCGGGCGCTCTTTCTGGAACTGTTCAAGAGCCTGTGAGCGCTGGCTCGAAGCATCCGATCCATAGTAAAGGGCGTGGCGTCTCCCCCATCGAAATAGAGTTCACTTAATCATTTTTTGTCTGATTTCTGATGCAATAGCGTTCCAACAAAACATATAGTCGCTAATACAACCATGTTATATTGTATTGGCGCTAAATAACAGAGATTAAAAGCTGCATGCATCATGGCAATCAGCCCTATATTTCTGCATTGATAATAGGTCATGCCCAAAACAACGGAAACAAGCATTGTCCATAGACAAAGCCAAACAATCTGTTCCATGCCCAAAGAATTCCTGATGATCCACATTGGTAAATGCCACACAGACCATACGGCACCAACCATAAGAACACTTTTGATTTTCTTGAAAGGAAGTCGTTCAAGAAAAAATCCTCTCCATGCGATTTCCTCAGCAAACGCTGTTATCAGCAGGTAGATGCAGCTTGTGAATAGCGATATTCCTGTCGAATATGTATTCTTGAATACGTCAGTTTTCACGATGAACGAATAGCAGCAAGAAACAAATATCCCTGCTGCTATCCATATAACCCCTATGAAAATAGATTTGATCGTTATTTTTCCCGAAAACATGCGCGCAAAGTACGTCTTGATGTCCTTCTCGCAAATCAGCAGAAAAGTAGCAGCCATCGCGGGAATACACACATACAAGTATTTCAAGTACAATAATCCATTGGGAACGATGATTCCCTTCTGTTCCAGCAACGCAGGGACATAGCATAGAAACGATAAAACATATACGACAGAGACCCATAACGTGAGTTTCAACTTATTTGTGTATTTCGCCATCACCATTTCTCCCGACCGTGCGGAAATCTCGCAGAATTCCCATTTGTTGTTTTCACTCCGCCCTACTTCGCCTGTGTTTCTGTCCCCATTGGATAAGGGCAATCAGATTTTATCTGACTGCCCTCATCGATAAAGATTCCACGCCCTTACAGCAGCTTCTGATACAGCGCCTTGATTTCCTCCACGGAGGTGTCGCGCGGGTTGCCGGGGCGGCAGGCGTCCGCGTAGGCGGATTCGGCCAGGAAGTCCAGGTCGGCGGGATCGACAATGGCCTTCAGGTCGGCGGGGATGCCCACGTCCTGGGAGAGCTTCTGCACCGCGTCGCAGGCGGCCTTGCGGTACTCGTCCTGGGTCATGGTTTCGGTGCCTTCCACGCCCATGGCGGCGGCGATGTACTTGTACTTGTCGCCGGTGACGGGGGCGTTGTACGCCATCACGGTGGGCAGCAGAATGGCGTTGGCCACGCCGTGGGGGGTATCATAGACCGCGCCCAGGCAGTGAGCCATGGAATGAACGATGCCCAGGCCCACGTTGGAGAAGCCCATGCCCGCCACATACTGGCCCAGGGCCATGCCGTCACGCCCCTCGTCGGTGCCCGCCACGGCGCCCCGGAGGGACCTGGCGATGATCTCGATGGCCTTCAGGTGGAACATGTCGGTCATTTCCCAGGCGGCCTTGGTGGTAAAGCCCTCGATGGCGTGGGTCAGGGCGTCCATGCCGGTGGCGGCGGTCAGGCCCTTGGGCATGGTGGCCATCATGTCCGGGTCGATGACGGCGACCTCGGGGATGTCATGCACATCCACGCAGACAAACTTGCGCTTGCGCTCCACGTCGGTGATGACGTAGTTGATGGTGACCTCCGCCGCGGTGCCGGCGGTGGTGGGCACGGCAATGGTAAAGACCGTCTTGTTCTTGGTGGGAGCCACGCCCTCCAGCGAGCGGACATCGGCAAATTCGGGGTTGTTGACGATGATGCCCACCGCCTTGGCCGTATCCATGGAGGAGCCGCCGCCAATGGCGATGATATAATCCGCCCCGGAGGCCTGGTAGGCCGCCACGCCGGTCTGCACGTTCTCGATGGTGGGGTTGGGCTTGATGTTGGAATAAATCTCGTAGGACAGCCCCGCCTTATCCAGCACATCCGTCACCTTGGCGGTGACGCCGAACTTGATGAGATCAGGGTCGGAGCACACAAACGCCTTCTTCAGCCCCCGGGCCTGAACCTCGCCGGGAATCTCCGCGATCGCGCCCTTGCCATGATAGGAAATGGGATTCAGTACGATACGATTCGCCATGGGTATCGTCCTCCTTGTATGAATTTTTCTCCGCTGGTATTTCCAGCCGGTTATGGTATTGATTCGACATCCGCTGGCGGATTCCTTCACAGGGCGAAACGTCATCCGCCCGTTACGCCTCGCCCATACCGAACTTCCTCATGCTGCGCTTCAGCCAGCGGCCCCGCAGGTAGTAAATCAGGAACATGGCGGAGGTCAGCGTCCAGGTGATGGGATAGCAGATCAGCACCGTTTCAAGGGTGCCGAACCGGGGCGCCACGCCCCACAGCCAGACCACGCGCATCAGGCAGACGCCGAAGAGCGTCATCAGCGTGGGCACCAGGGAATCGCCCGTGCCGCGCATGGCCCCGGACAGAATCTCGATGCACAGGTAGGTGCCGTAGAAGGGCACCAGCAGGCGGAGAATGTCCATGCCCAGCCGGATGACGTTCTCGTCATCGGCAAAGGCGCGGTAGAGGAATTCCCCGCAGGTGAGCAGCACGCCGCTGAGGAGCACCGTGGCAATGACCGCCATCCCCAGGCATACCCAGACGCTGCGCTTCATACGGTCGAAGCGGCGGGCGCCGAAATTCTGCCCCACAAAGGTGGTGATGGCCACGCCAAAGGCGCTCACCGTCATCCAGAACAGGCCGTCCAGCTTGCCATAGGCCGTCCAGGCGGCCACGGTGTCCGTGCCGAAGCCGTTGACGGAGGTCTGGATGATGACGTTGCTCAGGGAGTACATCACCGACTGGATGCCCGCCGGGAAGCCGATGCGCAGGATGCCGGAAAGCAGGCTCATGTGCAGGCGGATCTTCCGGGGCTGAAGCTGATAGGAGCGCTGGGAGCGCATCAGCGTGAGGACGACCAGCACGGCGCTGACCATCTGGGAGAAGACGGTGGCCAGGGCCGCGCCGGCCACGCCCATGTCAAAGCCCAGCACCAGCACCACGTCCAGGACGATGTTGGTCATGCAGGAGGCCACCAGGAAGTACAGCGGACGGCGGGAATCGCCGATGGCCCGGAGGATGCCCGTGCCGATGTTGTAGATCAGCGAAAAGCTGACGCCGCCGAAGTAAATGCGGATGTAGGTGACGGAATAATCCATGACATCGGCGGGCGTGCCCATCAGGCGCAGCAGCGCCGGGGAGAAAATCAGCCCCAGCGCTGTGATGATGAGGCCGCCCAGCAGCGCCATGGCCGCGGCGGTATGCACCGTATCGCTGACCGCCTGATCCCGCCTGGCCCCGAAGTGCTGGGAAATCAGCACCGTCGCGCCGGAGGAAAGGCCCACGAAGAAGCCCACCAGCAAGTTGATGAGCACGCCGGTGGTGCCGCCCACCGCCGCCAGGGCCTCCTTGCCCACATACTTACCCACAATCATGGCGTCGGCGGTATTGTAGAGCTGCTGAAAAAAGGTGCCCAGCAGGATGGGAAAGAAAAAAATCAGCAGCTGCTTCCAGATCACGCCCTCGGTGATGCTGTTCGCCTCAGCGTTCTGATGCCGCGTACGCGCCATGTCCTCGCGCTCCTTTCAAATGGTACCGGGCCTTGTCGGTTTTGCCCCGAAGGGCTTCGCCCATGGTCAATAGGCAGCACTCAACCCGGCCTTTGTAATGGTGTCGATAGTGGGTATACCACAACTTTGACCTTTTGTCCAGGGGATAGGCCGTGTCACTTTGGGGCGAATGGCTGTCAGATACGCCATCACGCCCGGCGGCTTCGGGCAGACGCCGCTTCTTTCAGGGACTTTCGGCAGGAATCGACACCCTTCGCATCGAATGTACACAAATGCACAATGGATCAGGCGCGCCGGACGCCGTGCGGACTCTCCGGCATGCTATTCCGACAGCGGCGGAGCTTTCGCGCCTTGGTGGCAGCGTGGGGTATCCGCCCTGTGCGACAACGAGGTTCGATCGTATGCCCATGAACGTCTACCGCGCCGGTGTTGACATCGGCTCCACCACCGTCAAGCTGGTCATCCTGGATGAGGATGGCCGGATGCTCCGCGGCGAATACCGCCGTCACTGCGCCCACACCCAGGAAACCCTGGTCCGCATGCTGCGGGAAGCCCGGGAACAGCTGGGCGCCTGCGAATTAAAGGTGGCCATGACGGGCTCAGGCGCCATTTCCCTGAGCAAAGCGCTGGACACAGGCTTTGTGCAGGAGGTGGTGGCCGCGGCCTCCGCCCTGCGCCGGGAAGCGCCTCAGGCCGATGTCGCCATTGAGCTGGGCGGCGAGGACGCAAAGATCATTTATTTCACCGGCGGCCTGGAGGAGCGCATGAACGGCGTGTGCGCCGGAGGCACAGGCTCCTTCATCGACCAGATGGCCGCGCTGCTGAAGACGGACGCCGCCGGCCTCAACGAGCTGGCCCGGCATTATCGGGAGCTTTATCCCATCGCCGCCCGCTGCGGCGTGTTTGCCAAGACCGACATTCAGCCCCTTATCAATGAAGGCGCGGCCAGGGAGGATCTGGCGGCTTCCATCTTCCAGGCGGTGGTGAACCAGACCATCTCCGGCCTGGCCTGCGGCAAGCCCATCCGCGGCTGCGTCGCCTTCCTGGGTGGGCCGCTGCACTTCCTCGACCAGCTGCGGGCTGCCTTTATCCGCACGCTGAAGCTGACGGAGGAAACCGCCGTCGTCCCGGAATACAGCCATCTGTTCGCGGCGCTGGGAGCGGCCATGGCGGCGGAGGACGGCCGCGCCCTGCCCATCGACCATCTGCTGGATCACCTGACCCATGGAGTCATGATGACCTACGGTCTCAAGCGTCTGCCACCCCTGTTCCAGGATCATGAGGAATACGCGGCCTTCCAGCGCCGCCACAGCCGCGCCCGGGTGAAGCGGGGCGACCTGTCCGCCTATCGGGGCGACTGCTTCCTGGGCATCGACGCGGGCTCCACCACCACCAAGGTGGCGCTCATCGGCACGGAGGGCCAGCTGCTCTATGATTTTTATGCGGGCAACCAGGGCAGCCCCATTGAGACCGCCCGCCGGGCCATGGCGGAAATCGCGGAGCGTCTGCCGGAAGGCGTGCGCGTCTCCCGCTCCTGCGCCACGGGCTACGGCGAGGAGCTGCTGAAGTCCGCCTTCCGCCTGGATGAGGGCGAGGTGGAGACCATCGCCCACACCACCGCCGCGTCCTTCTTTGACCCGGCGGTGGACTGCGTGCTGGACATCGGCGGCCAGGACATGAAGTGCATCAAGCTGCGGGACGGCTCGGTGGACACCATCCTGCTCAACGAGGCCTGCTCCTCCGGCTGCGGCTCCTTCCTGGAGAACTTTGCCGAATCCCTGGGCTACACCGCCGAGGGCTTCGCCGCCCAGGCGCTCTTCGCCCGGGAGCCCGTGGATCTGGGCACCCGCTGCACCGTGTTCATGAATTCCAACGTGAAGCAGGCGCAGAAGGAGGGCGCTTCCGTCCAGGACATATCGGCGGGGCTGGCCTGCTCGGTCATCAAAAACGCGCTGTTCAAGGTCATCAAGCTGTCCAGCGCGGCGGATCTGGGCCGTCATGTGGTGGTGCAGGGCGGTACCTTCCACAACCAGGCGGTGCTGCGGGCCTTCGAGCGGCTCTCCGGCGCGGAAGCCGTCTGCCCGGACATCGCCGGACTGATGGGGGCCTTCGGCGCGGCGCTGATCGCCCGGGAACGCTATGCCGGCCAGCCCACGGCCACCCTGCCCATTCAGGACATTCTGGCCCTGACCTACACCACCAAAACGGCCCGCTGTGGCCGATGCTCCAACAACTGCATGCTCACCGTCAGCCGCTTTCCCGGCGGGCGAAGCCACATCACCGGCAACCGCTGCGAGAAGGGCCTGGGCGCTCACGCCCCCACGGACAAGGGCCCCAATGTGGCCGCCTTCAAGTTAGAGCGGATGTTCCGCTATCCGCCCCTGCAGGAGGAGCGGGCCTATCGCGGCGTCATCGGCATTCCCCGGGTGCTGAATCTGTACGAGAACTACCCCTTCTGGGCCACGTTCTTTAGCCGGCTGGGCTTCCGGGTGCAGCTGTCGCCCCTGAGCAGCCGCGCCGTGTACGAGCTGGGCATGGCCTCCATCCCCTCCGAGAGCGAGTGCTATCCCGCCAAGCTGGCCCACGGCCACGTTCAATGGCTCATCGACCAGGGCGTGACGTGCATTTTCCACCCCTGCGTGTTCTACGAGCGCCAGGAGGACGGCGGGGCGCAGAACCACTACAACTGCCCCATCGTGTCCGCCAGCCCGGAAAATCTGAACAACAACGTGGAGGACATCACCGAGGGCAAAGCGCGCATCCTGAAGCCCTTCATCGCCTTCACCAGCGAGAAAACCGCCGCCGACCGGCTGGTGCGCCTGTGCCGGGAGGAATGGGCCATCCCCGCCAAAGACGTGCGGGAAGCCGTCCACGCCGCCCGGGAAGAACAGCTGCGGGCCAAGGCGGACGTGCGGGAGGAAGGGCGCAAGGCCCTCCAATGGATGGAGGAGCACCGCCGCCGGGGCATCGTGCTGGCGGGCAGGCCCTACCACATCGACCCGGAAATCAACCATGGCATCCCTGAGCTCATCGCCTCCTACGGCCTGGCGGTGCTCACCGAGGACAGCATCCCGGCGGACTTCCCCGCCGAGCATCCCCTGCGGGTCACGGATCAGTGGGTGTATCATTCGCGGCTGTACCGGGCGGCGGAATTTGTCCGCACCCACGCCGACCTTGAGCTCATCCAGCTGAATTCCTTCGGCTGCGGTCTGGACGCCGTGACCACCGACCAAGTGGCGGAGATTCTGGAAAAGTCCGGCAAGCTGTACACCGTGCTGAAGATCGACGAGGTGAACAGCCTGGGCGCGGCCCGCATCCGGCTGCGGAGCCTGCTGGCGGCCATGGCCATGCGGGAGAAAAAGGGCATCCGGCCCGCGCCTGTGCCCGCCGCCTATCATCGCGCGGAATTCACCCGGGCCATGTACGACCAGGGCTACACCATCCTCGCGCCGAAGATGAGTCCCCTGCACTTCGACATGCTGGAGCCGCTCTTCGCGCACTACGGCTTCCATGTGGTGATGCTGGACAACGACAGCCGCTCCGCCATCGACATGGGCCTGCAATATGTGAACAACGACGCCTGCTACCCCTCCATCATCGTGGTGGGGCAGATGATGGAGGCCGTGCTGTCGGGCCGGTACGACGTTAACCGGCTGGCCCTGGCCATCACGCAGACGGGCGGCTGCTGCCGGGCCAGCAACTATGTGGGCTTCATCCGCCGGGCGCTGGAAAAGGCCGGGCTGGCTCACATCCCCGTCATCTCCATCAACGCCAACGGCATGGAGAAAAACAGCGGCTTCCGCCTGCCTGCCGGGCTGCTGCTGGCCGCCGTCAAGGCCCTGGTGTACGGCGACCTGCTCATGCGCTGCCTCTGCCGCGTCCGGCCCTATGAGGTCGAGCCCGGCTCGGCGGATCGCCTGGTGAAGACGTGGCAGGAGCGCTGCGTCCAGTTCCTGCTGGGACAGGTCGAACGCCAAAGCTACGGCAGCGTCTGCCGGGCGCTGGTGGCGGACTTCGACGCGCTGCCCATCCATGAGGATGTCCGCAAGCCCCGGGTGGGCGTGGTGGGCGAGATTCTGGTGAAGTACATGCCCATGGCCAACAATCATCTGGTGGCATTGCTGGAACGGGAGGGCGCGGAGGCCGTGGTGCCCGACCTGATGGACTTCCTGAACTACTGCGTGTACAACGGCGACTTCAAGCACGAATACCTGGGCGCCCGCTGGACATCCGCCGTGACGGCCAACGTCGGGGTGGACGCCATCCGCGCCCTGCGCGCCCCAGCCATCGACGCTCTGCGGCGCAGCAGGCGCTTCGAGCCCCCCGCGCCCATCCGCGACATCGCCCGGATGGCGGAGCCCCTCATCAGCCTGGGCAACCAGTACGGCGAGGGCTGGTTCCTCACCGGGGAGATGGCGGAGCTGCTCCACAGCGGCGTGGACAACATCGTGTGCATCCAGCCCTTCGCCTGCCTGCCCAACCATGTGGTGGGCAAGGGCGTCATCAAGCGGCTGCGGCAGCTGTATCCCCGGGCCAACATCGCGGCGGTGGATTTCGACCCCGGCGCCAGCGAGGTGAACCAGCTCAACCGCATCAAGCTGATGCTCTCCGTGGCCAAGGAGCGAATGGAGGATGGCGAGGTCGGTCAGGCGCCACCCCCTGCTCCTGCCGCTGTCACGGTTTCGGACACCCTCTGACGCAAACGCCCCCGGAATCAGATGATTCCGGGGGCGCCTTCCTGTTGGCGCTTGCCGCTTACGCCACCACCAAACGTCCATTCCATTCAATTAAGTGTTTACGTTCACGTTTACATTCACGTTTACATTCACGTTTGCGTTCGCGTTCGCACTCGCGCCCTGATAATGGCTCCGATTGTACGCCTCGCACAGCTGATTCAGGCCGCTCATCATCTGGCACATGGCCACAAAGGGGCCGATGACAATCAGCGCACCCAGGATGGTCCAGGCCAGCACGCCGCCCGTGCAGGCGACCGATACGTTCAGGCGATGGGCATTGATGCGGATACGGTCGCCTGTCGTGTACAGCCATACGATTTCGTAGATGCCGAAGGTCAGCGCGCCGAAAATGATCCGCGCGAGAATGCCCCGCGTCCGGCGGCCATCCCCCACGCAGACCACATTCATGTCCCGGGCAAAGCAGGACCAGAAATACAACGAATACAGCCCCAGCGTCAGGATGCTCAGCAGAATGTAAACCAGCAGGCTTCGATTGGTTTTCATCGGCTGTTCCCCTCTTCCCCCTGTCATTCCTCCCTTCCATTGTAATACAGTCCTGTCGACAGTACGAGACTAAATCAGTACTTTTCACCAGTATTTGACGGTTCATCAAGCATTTTCCTGAATTTCATGGAGCCGCCTGTCGGCATAAGCGGAGAAACTGCCGCAAAAACCCGCCTGAATCATTGCCCTACCCGCTCCACCGGGAAGAGCACGCCTGTCTCCAGCTCATCCTCGGCGGTGTTGTGGGGATCATTCAGGTAACGATCCATGGCCGCGGCGCAGGGACGATACTCCACATGCTCCGCCAGCCAGCCGCACAGCGCCTCATAGGCCCGGTGCAGGTTCTGATAGGAGCCCCTGTGCTGCACCGCCGCGCAGAAATAGCGTGGCTTCACCTTCACCCCCGGCCCATCCTGAGCCACCACCATTTGCGCCTCCACATCCGCGCTCTCAGGGTTGAAGTCCGGGTCGTGGTAGAGCATCTGGATGGGGCCCGCCTGAATCAGGCCGCGAGCCGCCGCCTCCCGGCGAAGCTCGTCAAACAGCGCATGATACCCGTCCACCCCAATGGTTTTCCGAATGGCGAAGACCCTCTGCTCCGGGTCGTCCAGCAAAACAACATGATAGGTATTTTCCATGGTTTCCACTCCTTCCAGTCGGAGGATGTCCCGTTCAAGCTGGCTCAGCAGCGTTTTCTTCGCCTTCAGCTCCTCCCGGAGCGCCGTCCGCCGCTGACGCAGCCGTTCCAGCAGTGCGCCGTCCGCCAGGATCAGCATCGGCCCGATTTCGTGGAGCGGGAAGCCATAGGCGCTCAGCCACTGAATCCGAATCAGCACGGCCAGCTGCTCCTGGCGGTAGTAGCGATAGCCATTATCGCCCACCGTTTCGGGGCGCAGCAGCCCCAGGGCGTCGTAATGGCGCAGCATCCGGGGCGAAACATGGCTCAGGCGGGAAAATTCACCGATGGTCAGCATGGGATCCTCCTTGTCTGTGTTGCGGAACCGGTTCCTGCTTTCAGCATAAACCCTGACACAATGGGAATGTCAAGAGTGCGCGAAAAAATTTTTTCAGCATACACAGCCCGAAAACTTCCTCCAAGCCCTTGCCAAACCTGGACAAACCTGATATAATTCGTAATTGGCACATCCTTGCGCTACACGAAAGGTGTACCGCCAAAAGTCCAAGAGGAGGTGAAAATGATGAATAGGTATGAACTGACCTACATCATCGATACTGCGCTGGAGGAGACCGCTCGTAAGGAACTGATCGAGAAGGTGTCCGCCCTGATCGCTGCTAACGGTGGTGAGGTGGAGAAGGTCGATGAAACGTGGGGCAAGCGCCGCCTGGCTTACGCCATCGACTACAAGACCGAGGGCTGGTACGTGCTGGTGACCTTCAAGGCCCCTGCCGAGCTGCCCCGCGAGCTTGAGCGCAACCTGGAGATCTACGACAGCGTCATCCGTTACCTGGTGGTGAAGCTGGTGGAGAAGCGCAGCAACGTCAAGCCCCGCGCCGTGCGTCCCGCCGCTCCCGTGGAGGAGGCTCCCGCTGTGGAGGCCGCTCCTGCCGTGGAAGCCGCGCCCGCTGCGGAAGCTGCTCCCGCTGACGCCGAGTAACGTACTGTACCAGAGGAAAAACGCATGAACAAGATCATTCTGATCGGCAACCTGACCCGTGACCCTGAGCTCCGTACCACCCCCAACGGCGTGAGCGTGTGCGACTTCACCATCGCGGTGAACGATCGCCGCGGCCGCAGCCAGCAGCAGGGCGGCAACGGACAGGACAACGCCCAGTTCTTCCGCATTACGGTGTGGCGCCAGCTGGGCGAAACCTGCCAGAAGTATCTGGCCAAGGGCCGCAAGGTGTTCGTGTCCGGGCCCCTGACCGCCAGAACCTATCAGGCCAATGACGGTACGACCCGGGTCTCCCTGGAGGTTACTGCTGACGACGTTGAGTTCCTGACCAGCCGCGCCGAATCGGAGGCGATGGGCGGCGCCATGGGCGGATATTCCGCGCCCGCTGCACCCTCCGTCACTGCCCAGAGCAGCGGCTTCACGGCTGTGGAAACCGACGAACTGCCGTTTTAATCATCCAAGCGCTTAAGTAAAGGAGGTCATATCATGTCTGAAGAACGCACCGAGCGTCGGCCCCGCCCCCGCGGAGGCCGCCGTCCCCGCCGGAAGGTCTGCTCCTTCTGTGTGGATAAGATCGAATACATCGACTACAAGGACATCAACCGCCTGCGCCGTTTCATCAACGAGCGCGGCAAGATCCTGCCCCGCCGTATGAGCGGCAACTGCGCCAAGCATCAGCGCCAGCTGAGCGAGGCCATCAAGCGCGCCCGTGCCATCGCGCTGCTGCCCTTCACGGTGGATTAAGTCGATCATCAAAAAAGTGGCGAAAGCCACTTTTTTGAGTTTTGCACGCCCTCACTGGTCGAACGGCTAATGCCGTTCTCCCGGCCGTTCGTTCGTGTAGGGAAGCGATTTCTATCGAAATCGCACGAAAATCGCCGCGCAGGGGCTTCGCCCCGTTTAACCGCCCCGATGGGGCTCGCCGATTTTCGATGTAGAATCGAAGGGCTTGCGAGCCCTCCGATGCCACCCATAGGTTTTTTGACAGTCCCGGAATCTTTCCGGGGCTGTTTTGTTTATCCAGATAACGGCTGCGCAGGGAGGAAGCCCCGGCTTCCCCGGCGAATGTTAATCATATACGAGACAAGGAGGACAAACCATGAACAAGCAGCTGCGCCATGACGCGGACACCATCATCAGCCAGGCCATCGCCGCCGTCAAGCCGGACGCGGCGGTTATTCGCGCCCTGGAGGGGCAAGCGTTCCCCGGCCGGGTGTACCTGGTGGCCACAGGCAAGGCCGCCTGGCAGATGGCCAGCACCGCCGCCCGCTGCCTGGGCGACCGCCTGACAGCCGGGGTGGTGGTCACCAAATACGATCATGTCATGGGGCCCATCGACCGCGTTAAATGCGTGGAGGCGGGCCATCCCGTTCCGGACGAGAATTCCTTCCGGGGCACCCGCCTGGCCTGCGATCTGGTGCGGGGGCTGACGGCGACGGACACGGTGCTGTTCCTGCTGTCCGGGGGCGGCTCGGCGCTGTTCGAGCTGCCGCTGATCCCCGCTGCGGAATTGCAGGATATTTCCCGGCAGCTGCTGGCCTGCGGCGCGGACATTGTGGAGATCAACACCATCCGCAAGCGCCTTTCCGGCGTCAAGGGCGGGCGCTTCGCTCAGCTTTGCCAGCCTGCCCGGGTGCTGTCCGTCGTGCTGTCCGACATCCTGGGCGACCCGCTGGATATGATCGCCTCCGGGCCCGCCTGCGCCGACACCTCCACCTGCGCCCAGGCCATCGCCATCGCGGACAAGTACGGCCTCCGTCTGTCCGACGAGGCCCGCCGCCTCCTTCATCAGGAGACTCCCAAGGAGATCACCGGCGTCAGCACGCAGATCACCGGCTCGGTGCGAGAATTGTGCGCCGCCGCCGCCGATGCCTGCCGCGCCCTGGGCTATACCCCCGTGCTCCTCACCGACAGGCTGTGCTGTCAGGCCCGGGAGGCCGGCAGCATGATGGCCGCCATCGCCCGCACCCACGGCGCGGAGGGCCAATCGCTGGCCTACATCGCCGGTGGTGAAACCGTCGTACGCCTGACGGGCCACGGGCTGGGCGGCCGCAATCAGGAGCTGGCCCTGGCCGCGGCGGAGGGCCTCGCCGGGATGCCCAACGCCTGCGTCTTCTCCGTGGGCAGCGACGGCACCGACGGCCCCACGGACGCCGCCGGGGGTTACGCGGACGGCGACACGCTCGCCGCCCTGGCCGACGCCGGGCTGACCCTTCACGCTGTTCTGGACGACAACGACGCCTACCATGCCCTGGAAAAGACCGGCGGACTTATCGTCACCGGGCCCACCGGCACCAATGTCAACGACGTGGCCGTGGCCCTCATCCGCAACTGAGACCGATCTTTGCCCTTCCCTGCCGGCAACCGCATAAGGAGATGATGTCATGACACGGCGCACCCGCTCGACCGCCCGCTCCGTACTGACCCGCATGGCCTTGATGACCTTGCTGCTCCTGTTGGCTGCGGCAGGGGCCAGGGCCGATGCGTCCTGGTCCCTGCCCGATGGCTATGCCTTGGCCCCGGTGGATGGCGGGGGCTTTGTTGTCGCGCAGGATCGGCAGTACGTCCTGTACCACCCCGACCAGCCGGAGCCTGTCTGCGCCTTTCCGGCGGAGGATCGCTGGCTGCACCTGACCGTCTATGGCGATGGCGACGGCACCTGCTGGGGCCTGGCCTATCGCCGGGATGACGGTGCTCCCGGCCCGACCCTGCGGCGCCTCGCCTTCAGCGAAGGCAAGGTCATTATCCTGGAGTCATGGGCGCTGCCGGAGTATTTCTATCTCAACGCGCCGCCGCTGGTTCGCGAGGACGCCATCTACCTTTTCGAGGAGCGCCACCGTTTCGATGAGGACGACGCTAAATCCGACGCCCCTGCCTTCCTCCGGCTGGATCGGGCCACGGGAGCATACACCATCACCCGGGCGCCGCAGGACCTCCGCTTCGTCCAGCCCTACCGGGACGGGCTGTTCCTGGGTTACCAAGCCGACTGGAGTCCACAGAATCCGCAGCCTAACGATGTGGTCAGCATCGACCCCGTCACCGGACAGACCACGCCCCTGCTGACCCTTGCGCATTACCCGGCAGCCATGGCCTACTGCGCCGAGACCGACCAACTGGCCTACGCCCTCGCACCCCATGTGTATGCCTGCACCCTCTCCACCGGGGAAACCCCCACCAAGCAGGGCTACCTGCCCATCCAGGGTGACGTAGTCTCGCCCACCGTCCTGCTGGCGCTGAACAGCGATGGCGTGTGCGCCGCCCTGCAGGGCGACATGCTCTTCTGCGTGACCCTGGATCCCGCCTGGGAGCAGCGCCAGCAGATGCTGAGCATCGCCAATTTTAACAGCGACCGCCCGGAGACCAGCCGCTTCCGCCGTGCCCGCCCGGACATCCCCGTGGAAACGGTGAACTACAGCTACCACCTGACCCCCAGCAAGGTCGCCGACATACTCCGCACCGGGGACGATACCCACGACATCTTCATGCAGTGCACCGCCCTCTCCGGCTTCGACACGCTGCTGGATCGGGGCTTCGCGGCGGAGTTGTCCTCCTCCGAGGTGCTGACAGCCTGGGCGGATGACCTGGCCCCCGCTGTCCGCCGCGCCGTCAGCCGGGACGGGCGGCTCATGGCCGTGCCCACCTTCGTGGACTTTTCCTCGACCAACACCCTGGCCTACGACCCGGCATTGCTGGCGGACTTCGGCATCGACCCCGCTGACCTTCCCGGCGACATCCCGTCCTTGCTGGCCCGCCTGACCCAGTGGTACGAGGACGGCACCCTGACGGACATCCGCGTGCTGGAGACTCGGCCGCCCCAGGCGCAGGTGCTGTACAACTTTGCCCTTTTCACCTACACCAACTACGCCTCCTATGACGGCGGCTGGCCGGACTACCAGTCCCCGACCTTCACCGCGCTGATGGCGCAGTGCGAGGCCCTCATCGCGGCCATGGAGCGGCAGCACTGCCTGGATGCCGGGCTGCCCGCGCTGTTCCAGAAGGTCTCGGTGGAAGAATGGGTCAACGGCGACCTGGACAAGCAGGGCTTGACCTTCCTGCCCCTGTCCTTGGCGGAAGGCGAGGCGCCCCTGTACTTCGCCAACGTCACCGCCGCGCTGATGAGCCCCCTGTCCCCCCGCCCTGAGCAGGCCATGACCTACTTGGAAGCCGTGGCGCAGGATCTTGACCCCATCGCGGCCATGTACCTCTGCCCCGACCTGGCCCAGACGGTGGAGCAGGCGGAGTATCAGGAACGGAAGGCGCGCTACCTTGAGCAGATCGAGGAGTATTCTTCCGCACTCAAAGACCCTGCTCTGCTGCCTGATTCCTATGACTTTTTTGAACAGATGCTCTCTGATACAAAGCGCTATCTTCGCGACCTGGAAAAGGACGGTCATTGGATCGTTTCACCTGACATGCTTGAGAGGGCGCGAAGCATCCGGGAGCAGGTCGTCATGGATCAGGAAAAGGTTTTGCAATTCAATCCCGACCAAGCTAACACCATGCAGTATATGCAGCTCAGCAACCGCTTCTTCGCTGGCCAGTTAACGATACAGCAGTATGTGGATGAGTTGAGCAGAATGGCTCAAATTATGCAAATGGAAGAAAATTGACCAAAATTACAATTTTATCTTGACGTATAGTACAGAATGTATTAATATAGTCTTGTAAGGAGATGATGCCAATGGGCCAATAAAGTTCGCGCATTCAAATAGATAAATGTAGGAGGGCAAGTGTATGATGAAGAAACTGTTAGCGCTGTTCTGTGTTGTTGCCCTGTGTGCAAGCATGACGATGTCCGCATATGCTGCGGACACAAACCCAGGTACATGCCAACATGATTACAACAAAGTAACGACTTACACTACATATGATAAACCCAGTACTACCCACCATCGCAAAACAGATTATAAGAAGAAAACTTGTTCGCGTTGTGGTGATGTAGTTACAACAGTTACCTCTCAGGGATATGAAGCGCATATTTCCAAAGGGACTACGTACAACTATCATAACGATAGTGATGGACGGCATTACTTTTACCTGGTATGCAAACACTGCAACACCCGATTCAGCCAGGTAAGCTATCCTTGTCCCGGAGGAAATACGCATGTATCGATTGTGCTGCGTGCTCCGATTAAAGAAGTAGTAAAGTGATCGTAAGGGAGGAGCGACACCATGACCCATCGAAGCAACACCGTTCCCCGGCCCCTTTCCGGCGCTGTCGGCCGCTGCTGGTTCCTTGCGCTGCTGGTGTGCCTTCTCCTCCCGTTCTGCGCTGCCGCTGATGTCCTCCCCTGTGAGAGCCAGCCTGTCGGCCTTCTGCACGAAGGCGACAGGCTGCACCTGCTGTACTACGACCACTGCTATGCGGTGACAGCCGACCATACCCTTGTGCCCTGCTCGCTGCACTGCGAGACGGTGGGCGTGATGTTCAGCACCATGGTCACGCCCCAGGGGCACTCCTACGCAGTGGATACGGACGGGCAGCTCTACCGGTGGACGCCGGAGGAAAGCGCGTCCTGCTGGGAGCCTGTCATCAAGCTGAACTTCTCCGACCGCAGCACGATGTGGGACACTTTTTTCGCAGCAGGGGACGGCACGGTGTATGAAGCCGCCCAGGATGATGGCAGCGCCCTGGTGCTGACGGCCTACAGCATGGAGACCGGCGAAGCCACAGCGCTTTGCCGCGAAGACGACTGGGTCGCAAAGCTCGTTGTGCAGCCGGACGGTTCCCCGGCATTGTCCACGGGGCATCTTGACGGCACATACAGCATCAAGCGCATCGAGAGCGGCGGACGAAGCACCTCGCTGGTCTCGCCTGACCAGGGGTTCTACACGAGCATCATCAGCGATGGTCAGGACGGGTGGATCGTGCTGGTGGACAACGCCCTTTACGCCATCGACCGTGAGGGAACCTCCACCCTGCTGAATTATGTGCCCCGTGCCAACAACGTCGTGCCGATCACCCTGGTGCGCTGCTTTGACGATGAGCTCGCCTTCATCTCCGAGCATGAGGGCAATTTTTATTTAACGATCGTATCTCTGACGCAGCAGGAACAGAAAATTCTCAGGGTAGGCGGTCTCAGCAGCTGGGTGCTATCCAGCCAGGCTTTCCGTGCCTTTGAAGTTAGCCATCCCGGCGTGATCGTCGTCGCGGCGGAATACCCCAAGGCCTTTGCGGAAGTGGCGCAGGCCGTCACCACGCGCGAAGCCGTCTGCGATGTGTACATCCTCTTCACAACGGATGACGGCATCCGCAACATGCTGCGCAAGGGGTATTACACCGACCTGTCCGGGAACGAGGCCATCAGCGGCTTTGTCGCGGGGCTGTATCCCATCTGGCAGCGGGAAGTGACCGTCGGCGGGAAGGCCGCTGCCCTGCCGCTGATGATCAGCGGCGAGTACCAGCTGGGCATCAACACGGCCCTTTGGGAGGAGCTTGCCCTGGGCGATGTCCCTGCCACATGGGACGAGATGCTGGCCTGCATCCAGCGCCTTGACGGCGATGGCGTGCTGGATGAATACCCGCTCTTTGCGGGGAGTCGGCGCTCGGCCCTGCGGCTGCTGTGTCTGCTGCTGGAGGGCAACGCCGCGCTGTATGAGCTGGAGGGTCAGCCGGTGCAGTATCACAACGCGAAGCTGCTGCCGCATCTGGAGCAGCTGGCCCAGCTGACCCCCTTGCTGGACAAGCACGATGCCCGCAAGCCCGCAGGAGATGCGCTGTTCCAGACGGGGCTGACGGTGGGACTGCCGTGGCTCGGGAGTCAAACCACCTTCGCGCCGCTGGCCCTGGGCTTTGACACGCCGGAGGATCATGCGCAGCTCGTGCAGCTTGTCGCCGCCGTGATCGACCCGCGCTGCCCGCAGCCGGAGCTGGCCATGGACCTGCTCACCGCGTTGCTCGACAACCTGGAGCCGCGCTACCGCGTTGCACTGACGGATGCGGAATGCCCCGGCATCGAGACCGCCTACTATGCCAACAACATGGCCATTATGCAGAAAGACCTGGCCGACCACGAAGCCGCCCTTGCCGCCGCCCGGGCCGCCAAGAATGAAGAGGACATCCGCGCCTATGAGGAATGGGTCGAGGTCATCAAACAGTACATTGAGGAAGAAGAGCGCGAGTTCCGCTGGGAGGTCACGCCGGAAGCCGCCGCAGCTTACCGCGCCGATGTCGCAGACTACGCCCTCGACCGTGCCAGCGGCGTGCAGCTGATCTACAACAACGCGGGCACTGCCTTTGCCTCCTTTCTGGATGGCAAGATGAGCGCCGAGGACTTTGTCCGGCAGCTGGATCAAATCATGAACATGTGGATGATGGAAGATCGCTAAGAAAATCTTCCGTTAAAACGAAACAAAATCCCAGCAAAAAAAGTGGCATATGCCACTTTTTTGCTGCTATAAAACATGGGAGATGGCGGAGGGCTCGCAGACCCTCTGACTTTTAATCGAGAGCCACCGAATAGTCGGTGGCTTTCATATCATAGGATGAAAACTCGTTGTTTTCTCGTTTACTAATATGCAGAAAGTTAATGGAGGACAAAATAATGAGGGATTGTCATTTTGCAAGCAAACTATCCATACCACTTATTCTATTCCTAATGACTCTTGGTGTTGCCTGTGCGGAATCTCCGTCCTGCTACATCAACCCCGATGGCGGAAGCTGCTACCACGCCCAACCGAACTGCCCGACCATCGCGGAAAAGTACTGGCCGGGCATGGCGGAGCTCGACATCGGCCAGCTGACGGAGGACGCCTACAGCCACTTGACCCCTTGCAATATCTGCTATCAATCCGCCTCCCTGCCCTCCTGGGGCGAGGGGCGCTACCGCTTCCATTACCAAAGCCCCTATGATACGGCGGAAGACGTGCAGCTTCCGGCCGGAACATACCGGGCAGGCGAAGGGCTGCTACCAGGACTCTACACCGCGCTGCCCGATGCTGACTGCGATGGCGCGCTGACCATTGGCCGCACGGATGGCGCCCTCCTTTATTCCTATTCCCTCAAGGGGGCAGGCCCCTACACCTTTTACCTGAGCGAGGGCATGTTTCTGTCCATCCCAGAGCACTGCACCGTGGGGAAGCTGCAATTCAATATGCTTTTTCAAACCGCTCAGCAGAAAACCGAGATTGCGCGGGCGCGTTTTATCACCATGCTGGAAGTGCCTGGCCGTGAATACCGTGTAACCAACATACCGGGAACGCAAGCCTCCTGTACAATTTCATCCATTGAAGCCGAAATGGGCCTGGAACGGCCCCAGTACCATGCCATCGCGGACGGTGAGACCCTTTCCATCAATCTGCAAGACCGATATGATACCTTCGTTGAATTCGTCAACTGCATCGTCTGGTTCGAGGACGAAGGCAACGGCTGATGTCCCTCCACCTCAAAAGCCGTAAATACCCCGAACAATGCAAAAACGGAGAAGCAGTCAGCTTCTCCGTTTAATTTGTCGGAAGCACCTCCGGGAGGCGTCGGGGGGGGCCCGCAGGCCCTCTGACTTTTAATCGGAAATCGGCGGCATGTACGGCGATTTCCGTGCTTTTTCACAAGAAAAAGCTCCCTTACACGACCGAACGGCCGGGAGAACGGTTTGCCGTTCGACCAGCGAGCGGGTGCAATGAAACGGGGCGAAGTCCCCTCAAAAAAGTGGCGTAAGCCACTTTGTCGATATCAAAAGCGCGGGGAGCCAAGCTCCCCGCGCCCACGGATAACCTGAATTACTCAGCGATGGTGATGGTACCCACCTGGTCGCCCACGGTGAGGGTATGCTCACCGGCGTCCAGGGTCACGTCGATCGCCACCACGCGCCAGGAACCGGCGGTCACGGTCATGATCTTCTCAGCCACGACGGTGTCGCCGTCCTTCACCTGCACGGTGGTCATGCCGTCAGCGCCATTGTTGCGCAGCAGGCAGTATACGGTGAAGGGCTCGCCAGCCTTGGCAGAAACGGTGTTGACAACGCTCTTCACCATCTGGCCGCGGCTGTTCTCGGATTCCACTTCTTCCTGGGAGATGGGCAGGATCAGGCAGCTGTACACGAAGTCAGCGCTCTCGCCGTACTTCATGCCGTAGAGGGCCTGCACCAGCGGATCGCCCCAGTTGTTGGGGGAAGCATGGTATTCCTTGTCGTCTTCCATGGTGGCCTGCACCATCAGACGCACATAGGGAGAAGCGCCCTGATCGCCAGCCAGATCCTTCCACTGGGAAGCGTCGTTGAAGGCATCGCGTGCGATTTCCTTCACGATGACGCCACCGGGCTGAGCCTCGCCAAAGAGCAGGTTCACATACACCCAGGGCTCGGTGGTCACAACAAAGCCCGCCTCGGTGGAGCCGTGGTCAGCTTTGTGGTTATAGCTCAGGTACAGCAGCGCGTCGCTGTTGACGATGGTGTACTCGCTGGGATCAATGTTGTTCAGCGTCAGGACGATGGGCTTGCCGGCGTCCTTGGCATCGTCGATGAACAGCTCGGCGGTATCGTTGATGCTGGCGAAATCGCCAACCACAACGTCAGCCTCTTCCATGGATTCCACAACCGTGGCGACATCCGCCAGATACTTCACATAGCCGGCCAGAGCGTCGGTGTTGCTGGACTCGATGTAGACCTTGGCGCCCTTCTGCAGGGGCAGGAGGTTGTTGTCGTTCTTCACCAGCACGGCGGACTTGGCCTGCAGCTTTTCGGTCAGCTCAACCTCGTCGGGGCGACGGGCAGCACGGAGCTCCTCGTTGGTGTGGATGGGGCCGGGGTTCGCGGCATATTCCTCGCTGGCCACGACGGACAGAGCCTCGGCAGCCACGCGGTAGGGATTCTCGAACAGGCCCTTGTTGAACTTGAACCGCAGCAGGCGAGCCACGGAGCGCTCCAGCACTTCGGTCTCCACCACGCCGTCCTTCAGGCCCTGGAGCATCACTTCGGGCCACAGGTGCATGTAGTTGTCGATCTCAGCATCGGTGGAGCCATGACGCAGAGTGCCGCCGCCCCACAGGTCGGTGCCGTTCTTCATGGCGTCATTGTACAGCCAGGCAGCGGACTGATCCTCCAGCACGATGCCGTCGGGGGTTACGCCGGTCACCTTGTTCTGGAAGCCCAGGCCCCACCAGTCGGTCACGACGATGCCGTCGAAGCCCAGGGTGTCGCGCAGGTAGGACATGGTCACCTTGTCCCACTTCACGTCGCAGGTGTTGGTGATACCGGTACCGGCGCAGTTGGTCATAACCCACTCGGCGCCAGCGGACAGCGCGGCTTTCCAGCCGACCATCCAGTTGTCGAAGTTCTGGGCGACAGAGCGGGCATTGCCGAAGTTGGAGTCGCCGCCGCGGCCGATCCAGTGCTTGGTGCAGGAGGCGAAGCCGGCTTCTTCCAGACCGCGGATTTCCGCGTTGACCACCTTGGCGATCAGCTCGGGATTCTCGCCGTACTGAGCGCCGATCTCATTGGCATAGGGCTCGAAGGTTACATGCACGCCGATGGCGACCATGGCCTCGCCGTAAATCTTGCCCAGGGCATAAGCCAGGTCGGAATCATAGGCCGTACCAAAGCCTTCGTGGGACTTGTCGATGTAGCCGCCGAAGGCGTTGTACTCGCGGTCGGAGGTGAAGGTCATGGGGATGCTCAGGCGCTCATTCTCAGCGGCGGCCTGGATGTTGTTCAGGGTGTTGACCACCTGAACGGGGGTGCCGTTGAGGTTGAAGAGCATATGGGTGTTCTTGAATTCGCCAACCCACTGCCGGGCGGTATCCAGCGCGGCGCTGCAGCAGAACACGGTGCCGACCTTTTCCTCGTCGGTCATCTGCGCGATCAGATCAGCCACGCGGGCTTCGGTATCCTGGCGATAGTCCTCATAGACATCCAGGGTGCCGTTGCCGTTCATGTCCTTGAACTTCAGGCCGTCCACCTCGATGATGCTGGTCACACCTTCGATGTAGGTCAGGCGGGGCTGATCGCCCTCCGCCTCAATCAGGCCAAAGGCACAATCCTGCGCCAGCAGGTCGGCCTCGGAGGGAGCCTCAGCGAACGCGGAACCGATTACTCTCAGCATCATGATGATCGCCATAAGCATAGACAGTTTCTTCATTGTTTTCCTCCCTTTCTATATCCCAGAACCGTGATGAAAACGAACCCCTTCCCTGTGCCCGCCGCTTGTCTGCCGCACGGTCGGCAGCGCGCCGGGACGCGGGCCTCGCCCCTCCTTTCCTGCATATTCCTAAAAGAGATCATGTTGGTCCCTTGTTAGTTCATTTCCATATAGCCCTTGCGCAGGGCCACGCGGTCGATCTTCATGGTGGCCGTATAGGGCAGCTCGTCCAAATGGATGCAGACATCCGGCAGCATATAGCGCTGAAGCTTCTTTTTAAGCCCCGCCAGCAGTTCTTTCTCTGTCAAACCGCCTGCCCAGAAGCAGAACAGACGCCCTGTGGGCTGGTCGAACAGCACGCAGCCGTCCCGCCAGCCGGGTATTCCGCGCAGCGCCAGCTCCACCTCGCCCAGCTCCATCCGGTAGCCATGATGCTTCACCTGCGTGTCCCTGCGGCCCAGCACCAGCAGCTCCCCGTCGGGGGTCAGGCGGCCGATGTCGCCGGTGCGGTAGAACCGCTCGAAGTAGCCTCGCTGCATCGGATCAAGCGCGAAGGCGGCCTCTGTCCTTTCGGGATCCCGATGATAGCCGGAAGACAGCCATGGGTTGGACACCAGCATCTCGCCGCCGTTGAGGGGATCGACCTCCCGGCCCTCCTCGTCCGTAAACAGGATATGAGCCTGACGGAAGGGCCTGCCCACCGGCAAAAGCTCGCTGTCCTCATAATGATCCCTCACGCGGCCCACCGCCACCGAGAAGGCCTCCGTGCTCCCGTAAAAGTTGTAGAAGCCCGCATTGGGCGCAACGTGCATCCACTTTTTCAGCGGCGCCCAGGGCATCATCTCCCCGGACATAATGCCGTGGGTCAGCTCCGGCAAGCTGCCTTCCTCCAGCGCCTCGCTGACGGCGATGAAGCTGGAAGGCGTCATGGTCAGCTCCGTCACATGCCGCTCCCGCAGGCATTGGCCGAAGCGGCGGGGAAAGGCCAAGGCGTTGGCGGGCAGCAGGTAGACCGTCGCCCCCAGGGCGATGGGCGGATAGATGTCAATGATGGAGTTGGCATAGAACAAGGGCGACTGGTTGCCGAAAATCGTCCCTTCGTCAAAGCCGTAAACCTCAATGGTCGCCTCGGTATAATGGATGTAGCTGGCATGACTCTGGATGCTGCCTTTGGGAATACCCGTAGAGCCGCTGGTATACAGAATGGACAAGGGGTCGAACATACCGCTTCTTGCGCGGATAGCCGCCAAAGCTTCGGAACGGACGGCCGTCTCCACGGCGTCGGCAAAATCCACCACGGGCGCCGTCACACTCGTCAAGGCGCTCAGGGCCCTGCGGCCCTTGTCATCCGTCAGCACACAGTCAGGCCGCATCCGTTCCAGAATGACGGCGAGGCGCTCCGCCGGCATGGCGGGGTCCAGGGGCGCATAAGCGCCGCCCGCATACGCGACGCCCAGGAAAGCCGGGACGCAGGTCATGCTCCGTCCGTCCATCAGCACCGCCGCCACCCCCCTGGGCGGCATCACGTCCATCAAGCAGGAACCCACAGCCCGGGCCTGGTGATGCAGCTGAGCAAAAGTCAGGGCCGTCTGGTCATCCAGGAAGGCAACGCGCTCCGGCACACGGGCCGCGGTGCGCTCCAGATCCTCCAGGATGTTGCCATTCATACGCCTTCCTCCTTCATGCCTTCGTTGGGATACATGTCAAACCATCGGCGCGCGCATTCCTCGTAGGAAGCATAGGCGGTATTGCCCCGGCGGTCAGGGAGATCGTACACGGCTGTCAGATCCTCCCCCAGCTTCTTGGAAAACGTTACGCTGCCCTTGATATTCAAATGCTGCCAGTCCGCGAAATCAGTGGAATAGCGCAGACCGAAGCGCAGGGACGGCTCGTTGTAATTGATGCCCTTGACCCCGTATTCCGCCGCGACGCTCCACAGGCTGTTGAAAAACATGTGATCGTTGGCGTAGTCCGGGTTGGGGAAGGCAACCAGCAGTACCGGAATGTCCCGCTCCTGAGCCAATTCCAGGATTTTGCGGAAGTACGCCTCCTGACGGGCGTTGATCGTGCGCTTCGTCGGCACCCACACCATGGAGGGCCGCTCATGCCGATCCACCTCGTCCTCCTCAATGTAGCCCTTCCAGCTTCTTCCGCGCCCGCCGTTGTTCGGGGGAAAAACGAAGTCCTCCGCCGTCAGCTCATCGTAGCGCTGATGCAGCTTGGGGAACGTCAGGAAGAAGTCGAGGGCGTCCTCCGGCCCCACGCAGGCAGCGATGGCCTTCAGCCGTACATCCGGGGAAAGGATGCCCGACGTAGAGAGAATCGTCCGCCCCTCCTTGGAGTAATCCCTGTTGTAGATGGCCGGCTTGGCGTCCAGCAGGATCAGGCGGGGAGACTGGGTTTTCAGCGCCTCCTGGAGGTAATAGTAGCTGATCCAGAATGGCTGCTCGGCGCTGCACAGATTATAGGCAGCCAGCCCATAGTCCCGCCAGAGGATGTTGGTGTTCACCCCCGCGTAGGCCAGGCTGGTACCCAGCACCAGCACATCCACGGAGTCTCGCGGCTGACGATACAGGTTCATCATGCCGCAGATGCCGTAGTCATGCTTAGGAGTCAGGACATAGGCGGCATAGGACAGCGTCAGTGTCAGCACCAGCCCAAAGGCCAGCACCCGCAACCACCAGAGGGCTCTGCCCTCTGGACGCCTGCGAGAGGGGCACCGCTTCCAGAGGGCCCTGCCCTCTGAACTCCCGCGAAAGGGGCATTGCCCCTCTCGACTCCCATTCCGCGTCACAGACTTTGCCTCCGTTCAAGTTAGTTCCGCGTGTTTGTTGGGGGGAACGTCAGAGGGCACCGCCCTCTGGACTCCCGCGAGAGGGGTATTGCCCCTCTCGACTCCCGTCACGCGTCATAGGCTTTGCCTCCGTTCATGTCATTTCGCGTGTTTGTCGAGAGAACGGCGGCGGGCCGTCAAAACTGCGTATACAGGAAGGCCGCGCTGCTCATGCCGTCGCCATAGCAGCCCAGAACCACAATGGCCAGAATCAGCACAAGCATCGCCAGCCAGCGGAGGGGAAACGCGCCCCGCGCCAACCGCTGGCCGATGGCCAGGCCCCGCTCGTCCAGCACGTCCACCACTGTCAGCAAGGCCAGCGCCGCCAGGGCGATGACCCACTCCAGCGACGGCATGATCGCCGTCAGCACGCCGCCGACGTCGGCCGTCGCCCAGCTCCCCAGTGTTTGTCTCAGCAGGCTGAAGGCCTGCCCGGGGCCCATGGTGAAGGCAAAGAACTGCGCCAGCAGCACCAGCAGCCAGGTGCGGATCAGCCGCAGCGCGATGATGGCGGGATGCTTCTCCGGCACATGCCACCGCTTCCGCAGCCGCCGGAAGGCGGGCTCCAGCAGCGTCGATACCGCCATCAGCAGGCCGAAATACAGGCCGTAAATCACCGCGTTCCAGCTGGCGCCATGCCACAGGCCGATGAGCAGAAAAATCAGGATCGTCGCCAGGGCGGAGGGCACCATGCGCCCCGTTTTCTTCCCCAGCACCTTCGACGCGCCCGCGCCCACGGCCAGTCCCAGGCGGGAGGTGGTCAGCGGATACAGCAGATAGGATCGGAACCATGCCCCCAGGGAAATGTGCCACCGCCGCCAGTATTCCGCCACGCTGGTGGAAAAGAAGGGCCTGCGGAAGTTCTCCGTCATCCGAATGCCATAGAGCAGCGCCGTTCCGCGGATCACGTCCATACCGCCGGAAAAGTCGGCGTACAGCTGCACCATGTAGACGCCCGCGCTTGCCAGCGCCAGCCAGCCGGGCGCCACAAGCTGCGTCGTGGTGTAGGCGGCCACCGCCGCCAGACGATCCGCCAGCACCAGCTTCTTAAAGTAACCCCACAGCATCAGCAGTACGCCCTCCTGAACCGTCTCCGGGTCCAGGCGATGGCCCTCCACAAGCTGGGGCGCGAGCTGCTTCCAGGTGGAAATAGGACCCTGGGTCAGCTGGGGGAAAAACGCCACGAACAGCAGATATTTGCAGGGGTTGCGCTCCGGCTCCACCTTGCCGCGGTATACGTCGATGACATATCCCGCGCTCTGAAAGGTAAACCAGCTCAATCCCAGTGGAGCAATCCAGCCCGCCGTCCACAGCCCGCCGTATTTCAGCGCTGCCATGGCCCCCAGAATCAAAACCAGCACCCCTGACAGCAAAGGCTTCGCTCCGCCCGCTCTCGCCCAACGGCCTTCCGCCTTCACCCGGCGGATGGCCAAGCCCCCGCCCCAGGTCACGGCGGCCACGGCCGTCAGGTAGATTAGGCCAAACCAGCCCGCGAGCGTATAGAAAACAAGGCTGGCTGTCAAAAGCACCCACCAGCGTACCTTCAGCGGCAGCAGGTAATACGCTAAAAACGCTACCGCTGCCAGCAGCAAGTAGTCAAGGCTCAGGATGCTCACCGTTCGCCACCTGCCTGACGCTTACGCGATCAATCTTGCCGCTGCCCGTCTGCGGGAGCCGCTCCATGCGGAGAAGCTCGTCAGGCAGCATGTACTTGGGAAGACAGCCCTTTAGCCCCGCCTGCACCTGCTTCTTCCCGGCTGGTCCGGCCCAGGCGCAGATGATCCGTGAGGTGGGGGCGTCAAAGACGCAGCAGCCCTGCTCGACCCCCTCCAGGGCCAGCAGCGCGCACTCAATCTCCCCTAACTCAATGCGATAGCCGTTCTTCTTGATCTGGCTGTCCCGTCGGCCCAGGAAGAGCAGCTCGCCCCGCTCGTTGTACGCGCCCAAGTCGCCGGTGCGGTACATCCGCTCCTCCAGCTGAGGCCGCAGCGGATTGCGCACGAAGGCCTCGGCGGTTTTCTCCGGGGCGTTGTAGTAGCCCGCCGCAAGGCAGGTGCCCATGACGCAGATTTCGCCGTCCAGCAACTCGATGCGCGTATTGGCGCAGGGGAAGCCGATGGGCAGCGCGTCGTCGTCGGCAAAGTCCCTGTCCACCTCGAACCACGCGCAGACATCCGTGATCTCCGTCGGCCCGTACATGTTGACGAAGCGAGCCTCCGGCAGCGCCTTGCGCCAGACGTTGAGCGTGCGGCAGGGCATCACCTCGCCGCAGAAGAAGACGCGCTTCAATTCCGTCTCCCCCGGCTGAAGCAGCCCGGAGGCCGCCACCGCAGTCAGCGCCGAGGGCACCCAGAAAATGGTGTCGATGGCGTAGCGGCGCAGGTCTTCCAGGAGCCTTGACGGGAACATGAAGTCCATCCGGGGAAGGAAAAACACACAGCTTCTTGTGCGAATGGCCCCGTAGACATCCAGCACCGAATTGTCAAAATACAGCGGTGCCTGGTTGCCAAAGCGGCTACCCGCCTCAATGCGCAGGGCACTGCTGGCCCACTCCACAAAGTCGATCACGCTGCGATGGCTGACGGCCACGCCCTTGGGCGTCCCCGTCGAGCCGCTGGTGAACAGCACATAGAGCAGGTCGGTGTCGATGTGCCGCCGCTGGCGCTCCGTGAGCAGCGCGTCGTCCGCCATGCCCAGGGCGTCTTCCACCGGGAAGGCCGTCAGACCCAGCTCCTGCGCCAGGGACAGGTACTTCCTGCCGCACAGGGCAAGGGCGGGCGACAGCTGCGCCACGATCAGCTTCAGCCGGGCCAACGGCATGGACGCATCCACCGGGGTATAGAAGCACCCGGCGTAGGCTGTGCCCAGCATCGCCGCCACCGTCAGGGGCGACTTGTCCATCAGCAGCAGCACGGGCGTTTGCATGGGCGTATGTCCGGCCACAAAGCTGCCAAGCCCGCGGGCCGCCGCGTAGAGCTGGCCGAATGTCAGGCTGCTCTGGACATCCTCAAAGGCGGGAGCCTCCGGGGTCAGGGCCGCGGCCTGCTCCAGCCACGCAAGTACATTCCGGGTCATGGCTGTTCCCTGTGGCGCTGGATCAGCCCCAGCATGGCGTCCACACTGTTGAAGTGCTCGGGCTCAATGTCGGCGGTAATGATATGAACGTCAAAGGCCTCGTCAATAGCCGCGATGATGACCGTCATGTCCAGCGAGTCGATCAGTCCGTCATCCACCAGGGCCGTCTCGGCGGCGAAGTCGATATCCTCGTTGACCTCCGCCAGCAGCGCGATGAGCTTCTGCCTATCCTCCATACCGCTCCCTCTTTTCTCCGGGATTTCCGCCGCCCCGGCTCCTTCCGGCCAGGGGCGGCGGGGGACATCCCGTCAGTCGTTGATCCGCTTTTCCGTATCCTGCTCGAACAGGTGCAGCTTGGCCATGTTGGGCACGATGGCGATCTCCTCCTGCGCGGGTACGGTTTCACCGGTATACTTGAAGACCATCATCTGGTCGCCCGTCTTGATGTGGATCAGGAAGGCGTCGCCCAGGGGCTCCACGCCGTCGATCACGCCGCGGATGGCGTTGGGCTCACCCGCCTGCGCCAGCACGAAGTCGGAGGGGCGGATGCCCAGGATCACCGTTTTGCCTTCATAGCCCGCCAGCGCCGCGGCGTCCTTGTCCGGGACGCTCAGGGTGAAGGTGGCCGCCTGCAGCTTCAGGCCGCTGCCGTCCTTGACCACCTTGCAGGAGAAGGTGTTGATTTCCGGCGTGCCCAGGAAGCCCGCCACAAACAGGCAGTTGGGGTGATCGTACAGGTCAAAGGGCGTGCCCTGCTGCATGATGTGGCCGTCCTTCATCAGGACGATGTGATCCGCCATGGTCATGGCCTCGGTCTGGTCGTGGGTGACATAGACAGTGGTCATGTGCAGGCGCTTCTGAATCTGCTTGAGCTCATAGCGTACCTTGTCGCGGAGCTTGGCGTCCAGGTTGCCCAGGGGCTCATCCAGCAGGAAGACGTTGGCGTCGCGAACCATGGCGCGGCCCAGGGCCACGCGCTGGCGCTGACCGCCGGAAAGGTTGGCGATCTTGCGATCCAGGTATTCCTCGATCTCCAGCATCTTGGCCATCTGCATGACCTTCTGGTCGATCTTTTCCTTGGCGACCTTCTGCGTCTTTAGCGCGAAGGACATGTTCTCCCGCACCGTCATGTTGGGATACAGGGCGTATTCCTGGAACACCATGGCGATGTTGCGCTCCTGGGGCGGGACGAAGGTGGTTTCCTTCTTGCCGTTCATCTCGCTCATCAGGGTTTCGCCAAAGCGGATGGAGCCCTTGACGGGGTGGAGCAGGCCCGCGATGCACTGCATGGCGGTGGACTTACCGCAGCCGGAGGGGCCCAGGAAAACGCAGAACTCGCCGTCCTTGATTTCCAGGTTCATGCTCTCCAGCACATTGGTCTTGCCCTTGTTGTAGGACACATTCATGTCCTTGATGCTAATCGAAGCCATTTCGTTTGTCCTCCTGTCCCTTATCGGCCGAAGGCCTGTACGTCGATGCCGAAGCCGTAGTCAAACAGCGGATCGGCCATATCCTTGGCCAGGTCCTCCCGCTGCAGGAGCACCTGGCTCATGGAGGCGGGAATCTGGAAGGGGGTCTTGCCGGTGATGGCGTGCTCGCCGTAGAGCGCGTCGGCAATGGCGTCAGCGCCGCAGGTCATGCCGGGCTTGTAGGCCAGCAGCACGCAGTCGCTGAGGTTGACCATGTCGGTCATCACATAGGCGCGGTTCATCAGGCACACAGTGACGACGGTGGCGCCCGCCTTCTGCAAAGCGGCGACCATATCCGTCTGCGTGTTGGGGAAGATCAGCGTCGAGGTGCCCCACTCGGGCTCATGGGTACCGGCGCCCTCGCCGATGACCACGATGGCCACGGTGCCCTCGTCATAGCTGGCTTCCACCAGGGAGGTATCGTCGCCGATGTAGGTCACGTTCTCAGCGCCGGCCTTTTCCTGAAGGGCGGTGAGAATGTTCTTGGCCTGGTAGGCTTCCACCGTCCAGCCGGAGGACAGGGCGTGGCCGTTCTCCGCCAGGGAGCCCGCGACAATGATCTTCTTGCCCGCCAGCTCGACGGCGTTCTCGTACTTGACCATGGTCAGCGCCTGAGCGGCGGCTTCCTTCACCAGGGCCTTGTGCTCCGGGTCGCCCAGGGTAGCCACGGCGTTGTCCACGTCCACATAGGGATTCTCGAAAATGCCCAGTTCAAACTTGGCCTTGAGCAGCTTGCCAACCTTTTCGTCCATCTGCTCCTCGGTCAGGGCGCCCACCAGCTTCTTCACCTCGCGGGTGCCGGCGCCGCCCAGAGCGTCCGCGCCGGCCACGGCTGCAGGCGTGGGAGACAGACCCCAGTCCGTCTGGATGATGCCGGTATAGCCCATCTTCTCCCGCAGCAGCTCCGTCATCACGGTGGCGGACTCATGAGCGTAGTTGTCCACGGCGTCGCCGCCCAGGAAGGGCACGGTGGAGTAGCCGTAGGGCATGATGGAGGCCGCGCCGGCCTCGATGGCGGCCTCAAAGATGCTCAGGGCTGTCTGGAGGGTTTCCTCATTGAAGACCAGGGGTGTGCCGTCCACGCCGCCGGTCTGGGATCCGGAACCGGGGAAGTGCTTGACGCAGGTCATCACGGAGGTATCAGTCAGCTCCTTGCCGCCCTGCAGGCCCTTGATGCAGGCCAGCACCATCTCGGTGGCCAGCGTCACGTCCTCGCCGAAGCATTCCTGGACGCGGCCCCAGCGGGGATCGGTGGCGATGTCCGCCACGGGGGACAGGCTCATGCGGACGCCGGCAGCCAGCATTTCCTCACGCTGCAGATCCGCCAGGCGCTCCACCAATTCAACGTTGTTGGTGGCGGCCAGGGTCAGCTGGTCAGGCAGGATGGTCGCGCCGTCGATCCAGCTGGCGCCGATCACCGAGTCCATCGAGAACACCACGGGAATGCCCAGCCGGGAGCTTTCCGCCAGGGCCTGAATCTCATTGGTGCGCTCGGCGGCCTCCTTGGGGCCGTCCTGCAGATAGGAATAAGCCAGGGCGAAGCCGATGTCCATCTCGGCAAACCAGCTTTCCTTGAGGGTCACCAGCGTCACATGGAGCATCTGGTAGGCTTTATCCTCAATGGTCATCTGGCTGAGCAGGTCGGCAGTGCGCTCCTCGGCGGAAAGCCGCCAGTCCTCATACTTGTCCAGGGCGCCGTTCTTGTTCAGATCCTTAAACTGATAGCCGTCAGCCTCGATGATCGCCACAGAATCCGTGCCCAGCACAGGCTGGGTGTAGGTTTCCTCCGCCAGCGCGGCGGGCGCCATGGTCGCGGCCAGGGCGGCGGCAACCGACAGGGAAGCAAGACGCTTCACAAACCCTTTTTTCATTCTTGTTTGACTCCTTTCCTTATACTAAACGCCATTGAACAGCGAACATGTGCGGAGCAGATTTTTCCTTCCGCCAAGGCCGCAGATGTTCTCCCTTTGACTTGAGTTTAGTATTACGAGGCCGTCACCGCACCGGCCATGTAGCCGCGGATGAGGTATTTCCCCATGAAGATATACAGAATCAGCACCGGCAGGGCCAGAATCATGGAACCCGCCATCTGCACGTTGAAGTCGGCAGCCATGGTACCGGCCAGCTCGTTCAGGGCGATGGTAGCGGGCTTGGCGTCATAGCCGCCCAGCACCAGCGCAAAGAGCATCTCGTTCCAAATGGAGGTGCACTGGAACACAAACACCGTAATGTTGGCGATCTTCGTGTTGGGCACCACAATTTTGGCGTAAATCTGCCAGGGGCCGTTGCCGTCAATCATGGCCTGGCGGATCAGCGCGTCCGGCACATCGGCATAGTAGCCGCGCATCATCACCGTGCACATGGGCGTACCGAAGACCGAGTGAACCAGAATCAGGCCCAGCACGTTATCGTACAGGTTGAGAGCGTTGATGGTCTGCAGCAGCGGAATCAGGATGGCCTGGAAGGGCAGGTAGGTGGCCGCCACCAGGAGAATGAAGAAGGCGTTGCTGAACTTGAACTTGAACTTCGTCAGCGCGTAGGCGCAGATGGAGCCCAGGATCAGCGAACCCGCCGCGCCGCCGATGGTGATAATCAGACTGTTGAGCAGCGGAATCTTCAGCTCCTCAAAGGCGCTGACGTAGCCCTCGGTAGTCACCTCCATGGGCAGGGCCACAGGGCTGGAGGTCATCACTTCGTTGTTAGTCTTAAAGGAGGTGGTCAGCGTACCCCAGAAGGGCAGCATGTAAAACACCAGAAAGGCCACCATGATGAGATAGTACAGCACATGCAGGGCGTGCAGATGCCACCGGGGCCGGGGCTTGCGTTCCTGCTGAGGCATTGTCGAGGTCATCGTGTTTTGCATGCTCTGTCACTTCCTTCGGTTGGTCCAGTAGGTCAGGGGAAGAATCAGCACCAGCACCAGGGCCAGCAGGAAGCAGCTGATGGCCGCCGAGTGGGCGAAGTTGTTCTTTTGGAAGGCCTCGTTGTACATCCAGATGGGCAATGTCGTGGCGCTCTTCATGGTGTAGCCCACCAGAGACACGATGAAGTCAAAGGAGCGCAGGGCATACATGGCCAGGATGGTGATGCAGGAGCCCATGGCGCCCTTCAGCTGGGGAATAATCAGCTTCCAGTAGATGCGCGGGGAGAAGGCGCCGTCCAGCTTGGCAGCATTGATAACGTTTTCCGGCACGGACTTGATGCCCGCCAGGAAGATGACCGCCACATAGCCGGAGAACTGCCACACCAGCGCGATGATGATGGAAAGCATCACCGTCTCCGGCTTGGAGGCCCACATCAGGTTCGCCGTGTCCACGCCGAAGATTTGCAAAAAGGAGTTCAGAACGCCGTTTTGCGGCCGATACATCCAGGCCCACACCGTACCCGTCACCACAAAGGAAAGGGAGAAGGGCAGGAGGATCAGGTTGCGGAAGAGCGTCGTACCCCGCAGCGCCTGATCCATCAGCAGCGCCAGGCCAAGGCCCAGCAGCAGGCACAGGGGAATCAGGCAGAACAGCAGCAGCGTATTGCCCAGGGATGTCCAGAAATACTCGTTCTCGAACATCCACCGGTAGTTGCCGAAGCCGCCCCAGCCATAGGAAGCCGTCAGGTCGCCCCTGGCCCAGTCGGACACGGACACCCAGACGTTCCAGCCCAGGGAGATGTAGACAAAGTAGAGAATCAGCACCGCCGGTATAATAACCGGCCACATGGGATGCCGCTTGAAAAACTTGTGTAAGGCTTGCATAGCCAACCTCCTGTCCTGATAAAATCGCCTGCGCAGGGCGGGGATGCGCAATCCGTTCCTGCGCAGGCGATGCAAGGCTGCGGCTGGGAGTAAGGTATTCAGAGGAGGAATGCCGCGTGCCTGCCGCAGCGCCTGCTTGCTTGGTTACTCGCCGTAGCTCAGGCCGAAGCCATACTCATACAGCGGGTCCTCCAGGTCAAAGGAGATGTCGCTCTCCTGAGCCTCCACAGAGGCCATGTCCCTGGGCATCGCCATGGGCAGCTTGCCGGTGGGGTTGTTCATGCCATAGATGGTCTTCGCGATGGCGATACCGCCCTGCTGTCCGGGATAGTAGGCCATCAGGATGGCGTTGGTATTCTCGTCGCACCAGGACATGATGTAGGGACGGCCGCCGATAATCACGGTGATGATAGGCGTGCCGGTGGCCTTCACGGCCTCCAGGATATCCTGCTGGGACTGGGTGATCTCCAGGGTGTTGTAGCCCCAGGTGGGGTTGTGCTGGTAGGACGCCTCGCCCACGGCGATGATCGCCACGTCGCAGGTCTTGGCCAGCTCGGTGATCTTCTCCACGTCCTCCGCCTCATAGATAACCTCGGCGCCCTCGCCGGCCAGCTGCGCAAGGGCCTGGGCCAGGGTCGTGCCCTCCTGGCTGGAGGTCCAGCCGCCGCACAGGCTGTCCATGTCGCCGGCACGCATACCGGCCACCAGAATCTTCTTGCCGGCGGATTCCAGAGGCAGGATGCCGTCGTTCTTCAGCAGGGTCATGGCCTTCTCGGCAGCCTCCAGGTTGACGGCCTGGTTGGCGTCGCAGCCCACATACTCAGCGGCATAGGCCACGTCCACATAGGGATTCTCGAAAATGCCAAGCTGGAACTTCTCGCGCAGCACGCGGGTCGCGGCGGCGTTGATGACTTCCTCGGTAATCTTGCCCTGGCCGTAGAGCTCCTCCATCTGGTCGATCAGACGGATGGACTCGCCGCCGATGCCGTCCACCTGGCCCTCCATCACGCCGATGAGGATGGCCTCCTCCTCGGAGCACTCGTCGCCCCACATGGAGGTGGACTGCTGGATGCCCCAGATCATGCCCCAGTCGGTCTGGATGATGCCCTCAAAGCCCATGCCGTTGCGCAGGAGATCCTGCAGCGTCGCGCGGGAACCCAGGGCGGCGGTGGTATCCAGCACCAGGGGAATGCTGTAATAGGGCATCACGGAGCCGACGTTCACCCCAAGCGCCGCATAGTAGGGCTTCAGGTGGGTCTGCAGGGATTCCTCGGTGGACACGATGGGCGCCTGATCCAGGCCGTCCATCTGGGGGCCGGCGCCGGGGAAGTGCTTGATGCAGGCGATGATGCCGCCGTCGTTAAGGCCTTCGCTGCCGTTCTGATAGGCCACGATCTGGGCGCGAACCATCTGCGTCACCAACTCGGGATCCTCGCCGAAGGTCTCCATCACGCGGCCCCAGCGGGGTTCGGAGGCGATGTCAGCTTCGGGGGACAGGGTCATGCGGACGCCCATAGCCATCAGCTCGTTGCGCTGAATCTCAGCCAGACGGGTCACCAGGTCTTCGTCACGGGTCGCGGCCTGAGAGAGGTTGTGGCCGGTGACCGTGGCGCCGTTGACGTAGGAAGCGCCATGCACCGAGTCCATGGAGACCACCACGGGCACGCCCAGGCGGGACTCCTCGCACCACTCCTGCACCTTGTTCATGGTGGTGGCGGCGGTAGCGGCGCTGTCCGCCACGTTGAACTCACGCACCAGCACCATGCCGATGTTCTCGGTGGCCATCCACTTCTGCAGATAGCTGGGATACTTGCCGTTATCCTTGGGGGTGAAGGTGGGGTGCTGCATCTGCGCGATGCGCTCACGGATGGTCATCTGCGAGAGCAGATCGGCGGTACGGGTATCGGCGTCCACTCGCCAGTCCTCGTAAACGTCCAGGGTGCCGTTGGCGTTCAGATCCTTGAACTTCAGGCCGTCCACCTCAATAATCTGCTTGCTGACGGCCATCAGCTCACGCTGGGTATCGGTGGCTTCCACATGGACGTACTGCACGTCCTCCGCGGCGGCCAGGGAAGCGGGCATCATGGTCATGCCCAGGGCCAGGGCGGCGGCCAGAGAAGCGCCGCGCTTGAACAAACGATTAGTCAACAATGTTCCAATCTCCTTCCAGGCCGGACTCCTGCAGAGCCACGACGATATTATGCGCGTAACGAGCGGTATCGGGATCAGAAGCGACAGCAAAATCCTGAATGCGGGTCTGCAGATCCGTGGAGGCGGACCAGGGCAGGGCCGTGCCGTGGGTGAAGCTGGGATAGGTCTTGGTGGTCTCAGCGGTCAGTTCCTGCTTATCCAGCAGGGTGCGCTCGCAGTAGGCGGATTCGGGAGTATCGGTGTAGGGAGAGATGCACTCCTTGAGCTGGGAGAAGGCCACCTGCACATCCGTGGTCGTAACGTTATAAGCCCAGCGGACGCCCGCCTGCACATCAGCCGAGTCGTTGGACACCACGAAGCCGTCCACGTTCAGGCCGAAGTAGCCGTCGGTGCCGGGGAAGGTGAACACGCCGTAATCCTGGCCGTACACCTGGCCCATGCTGGTCATCAGCGGCTGCATCCAACTGCCCATGATCTGCATGGCGTACTGGCCCGCCACCACCTGGCCGGAGGTCTCGTACCAATCGCGGGAGGAATGATCGGGAGCCACATAGGTCAGCAGCTTCTTGTAGGTGTCCAGCACCGTCTGCACCTGGGCCTCGGTGGCCTTGCCGTTGATAAAGTCCTGATAGAGCTGCGGGTCGGTGCCGATCATGATGTTTTCAAACACCTGGCAGGCAGGCCAGCCCTTGCGGTCGCCCAGATCGATGGGGTAGTAGCCGTCCGGCATGGCGGCGGCCAGCTGATCGCAGATGGCCCAGAACTCGTCCCAGGTGATGTTCTCATGATCCGGGACGGCCACGCCGTACTGCTCGAACACATGCTTGTTGTAATAGATCACATTGGTTTTGTGGATGCCCACAGGCACGATGTGCTGCTTGCCGTCGGAAGCGGTGCACATTTCCTCCAGGCCGGGCAGCAAGCGATTGCTCACATCGGCGAACTCCCAGACCTTGCCCAGATCCAGCAGCATGTCGGAGGCCAGATAGGGCTCGATCTCCTGGCCGGGATGGGCCTGGAAGGTCTCGGGGGACTTGCCCGCCTGCTGGAGCACCTTGACCTTCATGACCATCGCGCCGCCGGCGCCGCCGGGGATGGCGTTGGACTTGGCGTTAACGTTGGTGTAGACGCCGGAGAAGCCTGCGATGATGGACTCGATGGCGTCCTTCTCGCCGCCGGCCGTCCACCAATGGTACACATTGGCCGTGCCCTGGGCGCCGGTATCCTGGATGATGGCGGGAACGTCCATATCATCCGCGTTCAGCTTGGCGTTCCTCGCCGCCAGCGCGGAGGGAATCGCCGCCAGGGTCATGACGCCGGCCAGGGCCAGCGCCGCCACTTTCTTCATCTTCATGCTTGATTGCCCTCCTTGCTTACTTTTCCACAAAGGTCAGCGTGCCCCACAGAGAAGGATTGGTGTCCACTTCCTCGCTGCCGGAAGCCTGCATACGCACCGTCGCCACGCCGGGGCAGGGGAAGTCCAGGTCGAACATGCCGACCTCAAAGCCGATGGTCATGCCGTTTTCGGGCTTGAGCTGGGGCAGGTTCTCGTTGGAGAAGTTGCTCCAGGGGATCACGCACTCGAAGGTGTAGCCGCCCTCGATTTCCTGGATGGCGCACTCGAAGCCTTCCAGCACCTGCTCGTCGCCGTCCTCGCCCATGCTCTCAAAGCCGGCGTTGTCAGCGATCATCTCACGGTCGATGCCGTTGCAGTAGTCGTAATCGTCAATGATCTGGGTGTAGCGGAAGTCCGTGGCCGTGTACTCCGTCCGGTCAGGATCGGCGCTAGGGTCGGTGGAGAGGAACACCACCAGGGAGTCGGCCATATCCGGGGGGAAGCCCTCGCGATACATAAAGGGGGTATCATCCATGACCTTGGCGGCCAGGTAGAGATTTTCCTCGGACCACATCACATACACGTCAAAGGCGCAGTCCTTGTCGTCCGTCCACTGGCCGGGGTCGCGAACGACCTGCGCCATGGTGTTGGCGGTCATGGGAGAAGAGGTGTCCCAGTCGCTCAGGTCGCCGTCGATGGTGATCTCACCCGTCACCTTCGCGGCCTCAATGCCGTGGCTGCCGTACGCCAGCGCGCTGGAGCACAGGCTCAGCGACATCACCACTGCCAACATGACCATCCAGAATTTGCGAACCATACCATGTCTCATACATTTTCCTCCTTGTGACTGTGGCGCGCCATTGACGCCGCGTTTTGATAAACCGTACTCCGGCTTGCATTGTCATTATAGAATATCCGCCCGCTTCATGCTCTGGAAAAATCCGAACAAGGAGCGGAAAATCCATGACTGCAACGCCCCGGTAGGAATATCCGACACAATTTTATGGAAAAAACGGTATCGTTCTTCTTCTTCGGATATGAATATGATATAATGATGCTGTTTTTCAGCCTGACCCAACCGCAAAGGAGGTGCCCGGAAATGAAGCTGAGCACCAAGATGATTCTGATTTTTTCGGTCATGTTTTTCCTGATCGTGACCATCAACACCTTTTATCTCACCCAGGTCAACATCAGCGGCGCCGACGCCTTCTCCGCCAGCCGCTATCAGAACATGGCCGCGAACATGCTGCGCAACGTGGAGCAGTACGTCAGCACCATGGATCTGGCCATCGAGGATCTGACCTCCGACACCACCTTTATGGAAGCGTTTTATCGGGTGGCCACCCATGAGGAGGACGAAGCGGGGCTGCTGGCCGACCAGAACAAAATTTTCCAGGCGCTGTACCACTCCCCCATCGCGGACAGCTTCTACCGCGTCAGCCTGTTTTCCGAAAACGGCTTTTTCATCTCCAACCATATCGACCGAAACGATTCCATCGTCAGCCTGTCGGACGAATCCATGGAGATGATCGCGGGCATCCCTTACCTGAAGGCCGTCCGCAGCGCCCCCTATCGCCGCCATCTCATCGGGCCGCACAAGGACTATTTCAGCGTGTCGAAGAACGTGACCGTCTTCAGCGCCGTCCACGCGCTGACCTGGCACGGGCAGCACGTCGGCTACATTGAGGTGGCCGCCCACATTGCCGAGCTGGATCAGCTGCTGCTCACCGACAACAGCGACGTTATGATCCGCGTCATGTTCAGCGACGGCAGCATCCTCTACGCCACACCGGAGGACGAAGCCGTTTACGATGACATACCCCTGGATCAATTCCAGTCCTACACCGATCCCACCGGCCTGGAGCGCAACGTCTACCATGCCCAGAGCCGCTGGCTGGGGCTGGATTTCTATCTTGCTGAGGACGCCGTGGTTCGGCAGGCCAGCGTCATAGGCATTTCCCTCCGCTTTTTCGGTTCCTCCCTGCTGCTGACGGCGGCGGCCATCGTGGTCATCATCGTGGTTTCCCTGAGCCTGACCTACGCCATCCGCCGACTGAACAAGCGCGTTCGTGACCTGCCGGTGGAGCATCTGATGCTCCAAAGCGATACATCGCCCCTCAGCGCCATGGTCACGACGGCCAGAAACAAGGAAATTTATGAGTTGGAAACCAGCTTCAATCAGCTGCTGCTGGCCCTGCACGACGCCTCCCGGAACGAGATGTCCCTGCGGGAGAGCAGTCTGCGCTCTCATCTGGCCGCCCTGCAGGCGCAGATCAATCCGCACTTTGTATACAACACGCTGAACATCATTGCCGCCAAGGGCATGGAAAGCGGCAACGAGGACATCATCGACATGTGCAGCCAGTTCGCCCAAATGCTGCGCTATTCCACCGACACCCATGCCGAGACCGCCACCCTGGGCGAGGATCTGGAGCACGTCACCAACTACCTGCTGCTTCTGAAGGCCCGCTACGAGGAGCACCTGGTCTACGCCATCGACGTTCCCGACAGCATGCGGGACTTTGTGGTGCCCAAGCTGACGCTTCAGCCGCTGGTGGAAAACGCCATCGTCCACGGCTTTGACCGGGGCAGCCATCACACGCGGCGCATCACCATTAAAGGAACGATTGAAGGGCGGCAGCTCTGCCTGGAAATCCGAGACAACGGCTGCGGCTTCGCGCCGGATACGCTCAGGGAGCTTCAGCAGGCCATTGAGCAGATCGAACGCCACGACATCGCCATGCCGGAAAGCGAGGGACACATCGGCCTGCTGAACACCTGCCTGCGCCTTCATTATTACAGCAAGGGCGCCGTCCACATGGCGCTGATGAACGACCAGGGCGCCGTCGTCCGACTGACCATCCAGCAGCCGATATAAAAAGGACGCGATACCGTTTACCTTCCCAAGGAGACAAGGAAGGTCTCTGCCCGGTACCGCGCCGCGGGAACCCAGTTTATTGCTGCTCCGCCCCGTCCTCCAGCAAGTCCTCCAGCCGTGTGCCGGACATCTCCCCGATGATCTGCACACGATCCTGCTGATTGCCGGTGATGCTGTTGCCGCTGATGCGGCTGAAGGCGATGTCCCGCAGGTAAATGCCGCAGGAGCCGCTGCCCTCGATCGTGTTGCCCGTCAGCACAAACGGCACGTCGCCGTAGGCCATCACGGCCACCCAGTTGTCCTTGAGGGTGTTGCCGGTGAAGACGGTGGGCGAGCCGTCCAGCCTGGCGGCACAGATGGTGTTGCCTGTCAGGGTGCAGTCCGTGATGAGCATGTCGTTTTCCTTCTGGATGTTGAAGCCATTCTCGCAGTCAACGGCCACGCAGCGGTCAATGTGGCTGCCGGTGCCCCCCGCGAAGAAATAACCCTGGCCTGTCTCGCTCACCGTGCAGTCCCTCACCAGACCATGCTCCACAATGGAATAGAAGATGCCCTGGTCGCAGGCCGTTGCGGTGCATTCGATGGTCTCAATGCCCTTGGACGCGCGGATGTCGATGCCGTGGTTGGTGCCCCGGGTGCCGCACCGGTATACCCGGCCGCTCTCGTTTTTGGCCAGGTAAATGCCGAAGATGCCGCAGTCATCCGCCTGGCAGCGCGTCACCCGCACATCCTCGCAGTAGATGATCTCCATGCCCATGCTGCCGTGGGAAACGTTCGCGTCCTCCGCCACGGCCCGGCCGCAGTTCGCGATGATGATCTGCCCCGCGTCGGCAGGGGCGGCGACAGTCTCCTGGTTGACCGCGTAAAACAGCGGCTTACCGTTGACGGTGCAGTTCTCGATGGTGTGGGTGGTGAAGAAATCGCGATCCTCGCCCACCTCGAACATGCCCGTCAGCACGGGCAGGCCATGGCTGTGCTCGGACAGCGGGGGGCCCGCCAGCGCCAGGGAGCACTCCGTCAGCGCGCAGTCGGTGATCCGCGCCCGATACACGCCCCCCAGCCAGACACCGCAGGAGGATGTCCGCCACTTCGCCTCCGCCAGGGTGATGGCGCAGTTCTCAATCGTCGTGTCATGGCCGATGACATAGAACCCATGCCGCCGAAAGCGCACATCCAACCCGCGGAAAACGGCGCCGTCAGCCTCCACCCGGATGGCGGACACAAACGGCGGCGCGTCAATGACAGGCGCGGCGCCCTGAGCCGCCTGAACGGTGACGGTGCTGGTGACCGTCAGGGGAAAGACCTCCCGGGGCTCGGCGTAAACGCCGTCCGCCAGCTCGATCACATCGCCGTCCTGAGCGATGGCCAGGGCCTCGGTCAGGCTCATGCCCTCGGGCGATACGGGCAGCGTGTCAGCCATTGCCATGCCCGCCCACCCGACCAGCAGGCAGCACACCAGGAGCAGAAATCCCTTCCGCATATCCCTTCACCTCATACAAAACGTATCATACAAACATACGATGAGAAAAGGCGGAGCCGCATCAAACGGCTCCGCCCAGCCTGACGGCAAAGCCAGAGTGCTGAAACGAGGCGAACCCTCTTCGTTAAGCAGCTTTGCCGCTTGAACGACTTATTCCAGGGTCATGCTGCCCCACTCGCTGGGGTTGGTGTTGATGGCAGAGGTGCCGCTCCAGGCCATCTGGGGAATGTACTCGGTGCCGGGGCAGGGATAGCTGATGTCGGTGATGGCGAAGTTGACAGACAGCGTATCGCCGGAAGCAGGCGCATACACGGGGATGTTCTTGTTGGAGAAGGTCGCCCACGGAATGGCGCACTCAAAGATGAAGCCGGTGGTCGTCTTCTGCGTCCCGCAGACATAGCCCTCGATAACGCTCTCGCCGCCGTCCATGCCCGCGCTGACGAAGCGCTGACGCAGATCCTTCTCCACCATGGAACGGTCAATGGCGGTATCCCAGTAGCCCTCGTCCATGATGAGGTACACCAGGAAATCGTTGGTGCCATAGGCCGTGCGGGCAGGATCCGCCGCAGGGTCGGTGGAGATGTAGACCTTCAGGTTATCCTCACCGTCGATGGGCAGCATTTCGATAGCGCCGTAGGGGGTGTCCTCCGTGATGTCGAAGGCCAGGTAGAGGTTTTCGGCGTCATAGGCCGCGTAAACCTTCATGGAGCAGTCGTTTTCGCCTTGCCAGAAGCTCAGGTCACGGATGACCTGGGCAGCATCCTTCACCACGGCGGGAGAATCCAGGTTCCAATCCTCCAGGCTGCCGTCGATGGTGATAGCGTCGGCCTTGTGGCAGACGATGTTGGGCCGCTCCTCCGCCAGGGCGGAAGCGCCGGACAGCAGCATGGCAGAGGCCAGAGCGCCGGCAAAAAGGTTCTTGAGTTTCACTGTGATACCGCCTTTCTTGTCGTGATTTCCCGTCAGGTGATCGGGACGGAAACAGGGATAAAGATAGAGGAACAGCGGGGTACGGTATCACCCGCACCCCGCCTTGACAGGCTGATTACTCAGCCACAGTCACGGTCACGGTATTGCCGTTCACATCCAGCACATGCTCGCCCGCGCCCTCCAGCGGCACTTCGATCGTCACGACGATGAAGGAACCGCCTTCCACGCTGATATACTTGCTGGCCAGCACGGTTTCGCCTTCCTTCACCTCGACCACGGCGGTGCCGTCGGCGCCCTTGTTCTCCGCGATCATGTACAGGGTGGCGAATTCGCCGGACTTCACACTCTTATTCACAGCGTTGACGGAAGTCCTGGTGGAGCCATTGGACTCGGTGGTAACTTCCTGAGCAAACTGATCGGTTACCAGAGAATCGATCACGATGTCAGCCTTCTCACCATAGCGCATGCCGAAACCGACAGGAGCCACAACGTCGCCCAGGTTGGTGGGCAGCTCGAAGGTGGGGTTGTTGCGGACGGTGGCAGCCATGTACAGGCGGGTTTCCATGGAAACGCCGGTATCGAACTGCAGCTCGCCCCAGTCAACCGTGGCATCATCCGTGTTGCGGGCCAGCTCGAACACGAGGGAGCCGGTGGGCTGCTTCTCGCCATAGAGCATGTCGGCAATCACAGAGGGCAGGGTCTTGTGATAGAAGTTACCCATGGAAGAGCCATGGTCAGGCGTGCAGTCATAGGTCATGAACAGCACGGCGTCGCTGTTTTCAATGGCCCAGGCATTGGGTTCGTTGGATACGCCGCCGTCGTAGAGCAGAACCATCAGCTTGCCCTCGTCGTTAGCGTCTTCAATGAACATTTCGGTGGAGTCGTCCATAGCGGTCACATGAGCAACCACCACGTCGCAGGCCTCGATGTCATCCACCACGGTGGCATACGCGCCGATGGCGGCGATATCGCTATCCACTACATCCTTGGAAGAGCCGACCACATAGACCTTCGCGTCCTTGTTCAGGGGCAGCGCGTCGTTGTCGTTCTTCACCAGCACGGTGGATTCGGTCTGCAGACGAATGTCCATCTCGTTCATCTTGTCGGTGCGGGCACGATACACATCCTCGATGGTGTTGAGCGCAAAGGCCTCAGCCTTGTACTCATCGCTGGCGCACAGCTCCAGCGCCTGGTCGAGGTTGGCGTAGGGATCTTCAAACAGGCCCAGGTCAAACTTGTTGCGCAGCACGCGGATGCAGTGCTTTTCCAGGGTCTCCCAGGTCAGGATGCCCTGCTCCACGGCGGCCTTCACTTCGTTGGGCCACATGGGCTGCATCATGCCCGGATACTTGGCAATCACAGCGTCATAGTCGATGGCAACGTCGTCCTCAACCATGAAGAAGCAGCCAACCTGATCCACGTCAGCGTTGAAGATCGTGGCGTAGAGCTGAGCCAGGGTAGCGGTGGACAGATCCAGGCCCTCGGGCGTCACGCCGGAAGCGGAGGGTACCTGCATCCACATGGGCCAGTCGGTCACAACGCAGCCGTCATAGCCCAGCTGCTCACGCAGCACGGCCATGGACTCGGAGTCATAGCACACGTTGCAGCCGTTGAGCATGGAGCCGTTGTTGAGCATGATCCAGCCGGAACCGTTGTCAATCACAGCGCTCTTCCAGCCAACCAGCCAGGAATCCAGCAGGTTCGCGGGGCTCTTGGCGCCGGCATAGGAGGAGCGGCCGCCGCGGGCCATGAAGTGCTTGGTGCAGGCGTTCACGCCGTTCTCCTGATAGGCCTTGGTCTCGATACCGACCATCTTGGCGATGTAGTTCACGTCATCGCCGTACCAGGAGCCGATTTCCACGCCGTAGGAATGGAAGGGAACATGGAAGCCGATGGCACGCTCTTCAGCGGCATACTGGGCAACTATATTATACAGCAATTCTTCGTCATGGGCAATACCGAAGGCGTAGTTGGGCATGTTCACCATGCCGGCCCAGGTATTGTAGCTGCGGTCGCAGGACAGGACGACCGGGACGCCCAGGCGGGCGGACTCAGCGATCTCCTGGAACGCGTTGTTCTCATAGATCAGCGTGTCCGGCGTGCCGTTCACGTTGTGCAGGTAGGTGGTCACATTGTCCGAAATGATGGAGTGATACATCGGAACATAGGTGGCGCCATCCTGATCGGTGTAGGTGGACTCGTTGGAGTAGAGCCACTCTTCAGTGTAAGGATACATGGAGGTGAAGGTGCCGCCGGTGGAAGCGTGCCACAGCAGGCCGATCTTCTCGTCCTCGTTCATCAGGGACAGCAGGTTCTGGGCGCGCTCTTCGCTGCTCAGGCGCCAGTCTTCATAGGCGTCCAGCTGGCCGTTGGCGTTTAGATCCTTGAACTTCAGGCCGTCCACTTCCAGAATGTCCTTAATATGAGCCTCCAGGCGAACCTGACCGGTGGTTTCATCCGCCTCAACGATGGTTTCGTTCACCGTATAAGGTTTGTTGAAGGTGGTCGGGTCGACCAATTGGGTCGTGGTGTTGCCGTTGAAATACTGCTGCTCTGCTATCGCAGAACCAACGCAGCCAAACAACATGACCACAGCCAGTAACCAGGACAGTTTTCTCATGCAGAATCATCCTTTCTTTTCGGGGCGGCTGCACCCCCTTTTGTCATGTTTATTATAAGGCCGATGCCGCCGCCCTGCTTTGGAGTATTCTGCACACCAAGGGGAAAAAAACGAGCACACTTCACAAGGTTTGGAAAATCCAGCACATTGGTCAAGAAAATTCGGTACAGTATTTTTCTTTTATTGCCCTTTATGGTATAATGCTGCTTGTTTCCGCACCTTAAATGAAAGGCGTGATACCCGTGGCATACCAGGTGCTGCTTGTGGATGACGAGATGCCCGCGCTGCGCTTTGTACAGAGCATTATCGAAAAATATGTCCCGGACTTTGAGGTGCAGGCCACCTGCTCCAGCGGGGAAAAGGCCGCGGAACACCTGCGGAATCACGCCGTGGACGTCATGATTACCGACATCAGCATGCAGCGAATGAACGGCATTGAGCTGGCGAAGCTGGCCAGGAGCCTTCAGCCGTACATTCATATGATTATCATCAGCGGCTACGCGGAGTTTGAATACGCCCAAGGCGCCATTCAGGCATCGGTGGACGACTACATGCTCAAGCCGGTCAGCATCAACCAGATGAAGCAGACCCTGACCCGTCTCAAGGCTGCCCTGGATGAGGAATATATCGCCCACGCCGCCGCCATCCTGCCCGCCATCGCCTGCGACCTGCCTTACAGCCGGGAGGATATCGCCCGATGCTGGCTGGGTCAGGAATATCGCTTCGCCCTGGTTCGCTGGGGCGGCGTACACCCCCTGCGCTCGGGGAAGCTTCACGCCACATCGCTGATCCAGCCCTTCAGCGGCGGCTTTTACGCCCTGCGCGGCCGGGATGACAACGAGCAGATTTTGATCTTCCCCGCCCGGGAGCTGGAGCAGTTCATGTCAGAGATCAGCGTTTATATGGTGCAGCACACTTCTCTGAGCACCTGGACCGCCATCTACCAGCCCACGCCCCAGGCCATGGTCATGCTCCACGGCTTCGTCAAGCAGGCCCTGCCGCAATTGCAGACCCAGGCCGTTATCGGCAAGCATCAGCTGCTGCCCCTCTGCGCGGCGGCGGACAAGGCGGCCCCGCTGACGCTCACCGCCGCGCAGCTGAACCAGCTGAGCTACTTCTGCTCCTGCGGCAGATTTGACGAAATCAAGGAAATGTTCCTGGAATTTGCCGTCGCCTTCGAGCGGCAAAGCTATACCCAACGGCAGGTCTGGGGCTTTGTACAGCAGCTGGTGCTCGGGCTGACGGCCAGCCTTCCCGCCCTTAAAGCACACTATGACAAAACCATCAGCGGCATTCTTGATCTGTTCCTGTACGCCTCCACCTACGGTGAATTGATGGCGAACATCTACGCCGTGCTCTTTGAGGACGAAAGCACCTCCCGGGATCGCAAGCTGTCCACCCGGGAGCTGTACGACTTCGCCATGGATTACATCGACAAAAATTATGCCAGCCCCCTCAGCGTGCAGAGCGTATGCGATGAAATCGGCATCTCCCAGACCTATCTGAACCGCCTGTTCCGCAAATACAGCGACGTTACCTTCAACAACTGCCTGATGCGCCGCCGCATGGAGGCCGCCATGCATCTGCTGCGGGATAAGCCAGGCATGCTGCTACGGGACGTGGCCGCCTGCGTAGGGTATGAGGATTCTTCCTATTTCAGTAAGGTTTTCCATCAGCATACCGGGCAGACGCCGTCGCAGTACGCGGCGGGGCAGAAATAACACAGAAGCAGGAAGCTGGCATGGAAGGTGTCAGCTTCTTGCTTATTTGGGGGCGATGGGTGAATCTGGCCCCCGCAGGGGCCGAAGGTTTTTAAGATGATGGGAAGACCCCAGGAGTCGGGCCCCGAAGGTTTCCAAAGGGCGATCGGAAAGCCCTTTGGTCGCCCCGCAGGGCGGAATTTCTGCCTGAATGCAAAGAGCCTTGCAAGGATGCTTTTCCTTGCAAGGCTCTTAGTAATAATGGTTCTACTTTTTCCACGGAGAAAGTAGCAAAGAGGTCTGGGGGTGGCAAAATTCAACATGCACCGTTGCCCCCCCAAACCCCCCGTGGCATAATTTGTTGCGCGTAGCCATGATCGGTTACCAGCTAATACCGCCTCGCAGGGGCGGTCGTCCACCTCCATTGGAGCAAGCGAGAGTCCAGCAGGCAGCCGGGTTTTCGTCTGGTTTGGCTTCGCAACGTGGTTGCACATGGGACTGGTACCTGTGGTTCCTATGTTTGGTTATAGCAAGTGGTACCGAGGCTGGCAAAGCCACCAGGGCCTTCTGCAGGGGGAACCCTTGCCCGTAAGTGAATCAGACAAAGAAAATATATACCTTTGTGAAAAGGCCAGGCACTACATCACCCGTTGGCTGCCGCCTGCTTCCGCCGCAGCCAGCCATACGCGGCCAGGCAGATGACGGCGGAAAGCAGCGAACCCAGGGGCGCGGCCCAGCCCATGGGATACATGGTCTGGGGATACAGCATGGAGGCGAAATAAGCTCCGGGCACGCGCACCAGCACCATGCTGGCAACGTTGTGGGCGAAGGACAGGGAGGACAGGCCGTAGGCGCAGAAGAACCCGCTGAAGCAGAAGTGAATGCCCGCGAACACGCAGTCCCACACATAGGAGCGCAGGTACGCTGCGCCCTGGCGGATCACCTCGGCTTCATCCGCGAAGAGGGACAGCACCTGCTCGGGGATCACCTGGAACAGCGCCGCGCAGAGCAGGCCGAAGCCCACGCAGATGGTCAGCGCGTACCGAAGCACCCGGCGGGCACGGTCATGCAGGTTGGCGCCGATACACTGCGCGGCCAGGGCGGAGACGGTGGACATCAGCGCGGAGGGCACCAGGAACAGCAGGCTGATGAGCTTTTCCACAATGCCCACCGCAGCAGCAGCGTCCACGCCGCGGCGATTGGCGATGACGGTTATCAATAGGAAGGAAAGCTGAATAAAGGCGTCCTGGCAGGCCACCGGCAGGCCGATCCGCAGCAGCTGCCCCATCACCCGGCGGTCAGGACGCAGATCCGCCGCCGTCAGCTGAAGTCCCCATGATTGCCGATGGCGCTTGTGCCGAAGGTACAGCAGGGCGAACGCTACGCTGCACGTCTGGCTGATGACCGTGCCCAGCGCCGCGCCCGCCGCGGCCATCCCCAGTCCGCCGATGAAAAGGTAGTCCAGCAGGATGTTGAGGGCACAGGCGATGGCCACGAAAACCATGGGGCTGCGGGAATCCCCCATGCCCCGCAGCACCGCGCTGATGATGTTGTACGCAATGATGCAGGGAAGCCCCGCGAAGCAGATGGTGAGGTACAGCCGGGTCTGCGCCACGGCCTCCGGGGGCGTGGACATCAGGCTGACCACGCCGTTCACCGTCAGCAGCAGCGCCGTGGTCAGTACTGCCGCCACCCCCAGGAACAGCGTGACGGTGTTGCCCGCGGCCCGGGCCATCAGCCGGTCGTCCTTCGCGCCCACCGAGCGGCTGATGACCACGGTCGTCCCCATGGCCAGCCCCACGATGACCACCGTCAGCATGTGCATGACCTGACTGCCGATGGACACGGCGGAGATGACATCCGCGCCGCCGTACTGTCCGGCAATAAACAGGTCTGCCAGGCCATACAGCGTTTGCAGGAAGGTGGAAAGCAAATAAGGCAGGGAAAACGCGACCATGTTTTTCAGGACGCTGCCCTGAGTGAGATTGCGCTGCATGAAAAACCCCCGCGCGTGCAAGATTCGCCTGTCATCATAGCACGGCGGAGGGCGAAGGTCAAGGGCGATCAGCGCTTCTCCAGGAAGCGGCGGATGGCGCCGAAGGAGGCGTCGGAAATGTCATGCTCGATTTTGCAGGCGTCCTCCAGGGCGGTGGCTTCGTCCACGCCCAGGCGCTCCAGGAAGCTGGCGATGGTGCGGTGCCTATCCAGCATCCGCGCGGCGATGTCCTCGCCCAAGGGCGTCAGGGTGATGAGGTTTTCCTCGTCCATGAGGATGTAGCCGTTCTCCCGCAAGCGTTTCATGGCGAAGCTCACCGAGGGCTTGCTCACGTTCAGCCGCGCGGCGATGTCCACTGAGCGGGCGTAGCCCTTTTCCTGGCGGAGCATCAGGATGGCCTCCAGATAGTCCTCCGCCGATTCGTAAATGTTCATGGGTGAAGCCTCGCTTTCTGATTGGTACTGCGACGCCTCCATGGTATCATGTCCGCCGTTTTTTTTCAAGAGGCGGCGGGATTTTGCCCGCGGCTTGCGCTGTTCTTGACAACCCCGCCCGCCTGTGATATGATGCACCCATTCAACCGGGACGCCCTGTGAGACGAGCGGCGTCCTTTCCTTTCAAACGCAGGCAGCCGGGAGGTGCGACCCCGTGACGGACGCTATGAAATCGGAGCTTTGGGCGCTGTTGGAGGCCCTTCACCGCCATCCTGAAATCGGCTTTGAGGAGCATGTGACCACCGCCCTTTTGCGAGACGCGCTGACCCGGCATGGCATCGCCATCCTGGACAGCGGGCTGACCACGGGGCTGATCGCTCAGGTGGGCGGGAAGCGACCCGGCCCCGTCATCGGGCTGAGGGCGGACATCGACGGTCTGCCCGTGGAAGAAGCGTCGGGCCTGCCCTATGCCTCCTGCCACCCGGGGCGGATGCACGCCTGCGGCCACGACTTCCACGCGGCCTGCATGGCGGGCGCGGCGATGCTGCTGAAGGCGCGGGAAGATGAGCTTCCCGGTACGGTCAGGATCATTTTTCAGTCGGCGGAGGAGGTGGATGCGGGGGCGCGGCAGGTGCTGGTCACAGGGCTGACGGCGGGATGCCGGTGCTTCCTGGCCGGGCACAGCTACCCCGGCTTCCCCGCGGGTACGGTGGGCATCAAGGAAGGCCCGGTGATGGCGGCGGTGGATCGCTTCCGGGTGCTTCTGCGGGGCCGGGGCTGCCATGCCGCCCATCCGCACAAGGGCATCGACCCGGTGGTGGCCATGGCCGCCCTGGTGCAGAGCCTGCAAACCATCGTCAGCCGTACGCTGGATCCCTTCTCCACCAGCCTGTGCTCCATCACCCACGCCGAGGCGGGCAACACCTGGAACGTCATCCCCGAGACGGCGGTGGTGGAGGGCACCATCCGTACCCTCGACCGGGACGACCGGGCCCGGGCAGAGGGCCGGTTCCGGCAGATCGTGGCGGGCATCGCCGCGGCCTATGGCGTGGAGGCGGAGATTGACTGGCATCACGGCTCTCCGGCCCTTCGCAACGACGCCCGCCTGTGCGCCCTGGCCCGGGAGGTGGCCGCCGCCTGCGGTCTGACGGCCGAGCGCCAGGAGGACACCCTGGGCGGCGAGGATTTCTCCTGCTACCTGGAAGACGGGACGCCGGGGCTGTTCGTGCGGGTGGGTACGGGCGGCGCGTACCCGTCCCATCACCCGAAATTCACGGTGGATCCCCAGGCCCTTCCCGCCGCCGCCGAATACTTTGCCGCCCTGGCGACGGCCTGCCTTGAGGCGGAGGGCGGGGCCCGCTGAACCAACCCTTCCCGCGATGACAAGGAGGCGAGTCCATGGGTGATCGGCCTGCCCGCCGGGTGGCGCTTTGCGGCCTGCTGACGGCGCTGATGCTGGCGCTGGGCTGGGTGGAGCACTGGATTCCCCTGAACGTTGCCATCCCCGGCATCAAGCTGGGGCTGAGCAATGGCGTGCTGATTTTCGCGGTGTATCTGCTGAATGTGACCACGGCCTACATGCTGATGGCGCTGAAGGTTATGCTGTCGGCGGCGCTGCTTACGGGCTTCGGGGCGCTGCCCTATGCCCTGACAGGCGGGCTGCTGAGCCTGACGGTCATGGTGCTTTTGCGCCGGGTCAAGGGTGTGACCCCCGTCACGGTGAGCATGGTGGGCGGCGCGGCGCACAACATCGGCCAGGTAGCCATGGCCATGCTGGTGACCCGGACGCCGGGACTCGTAGGCTACATGGGCGTGCTGATGCTGGTGGGCCTGGCCTGCGGCGCGCTGACGGGCATCTGCGCCCAGGGTGTGATGCGCCATCTCCCGCATGGGCGGGGGAAATGATGACCTGACGATCGGGAGGTTTTCTGAATATGCCCCGTGACCTGACGCCCTGTGAGAAGATCGAGCGCAGCCTCATCAAGCGCTTCCGCAAGGAACTGTGGAAGCCTTTTATCGTGGCCGTCAAGCGGTACGAGCTGATTCAGCCCGGCGACCGCATTGCCGTGTGCGTTTCCGGGGGCAAGGACTCGATGCTCCTGGCCAAGCTGATGCAGGAACTGCACCGGCACACCTTTATTCCCTTTGAGGTGGAATTTCTGGTGATGGATCCCGGGTACAGCCCCACCAACCGGGCAAAGATCGAGGAGAATGCCCGGCTGATGGAGATTCCCATCCACATCTTTAACAGCGACATTTTCGACGTGACCAGCAAGCTGGACTGCAATCCTTGCTACATGTGCGCCCGGATGCGCCGTGGCTTCCTCTACGACAGGGCCAGGGAGCTGGGCTGCAACAAAATTGCCCTGGGGCACCATTTCAATGACGTCATCGAGACCACGGTGATGGGCATGTTCTACGGCGCCCAGCTTCAGGGGATGCTCCCCAAGCTGCACAGCAAAAACTTTCCCGGCATGGAGCTGATCCGCCCGCTGTACTGCGTCCATGAGGACGATATTCTGTCCTGGTGCCGCTATAACGGCCTGTCCTTCATTGCCTGCGCCTGTCGGCTGACGGAGAAGGCGGCGGGGGATGTGGGGGCCTCCAAGCGCCAGGAGATCAAGGAGCTTCTCCGCGCTCTGCGCAAGGACAATCCCGACGTGGAAAAGAGCGTCTTCAACAGCATCCACGCCGTGTCCCTGGACACCATGCCCGGCTACAAGTGGAAGGGCCGGGAGCACTCCTTCCTGGAGCACTACAATGACGACGGCTTCGACCCCACTGCCGATGAAAAGGAGAACTGACCATGCGCTATCGCTATCTGCTGGCTGACAATGACAACACCCTCATGGACTTCGACCGGGCGGAAGCCCTGGCGCTGACGCAGACCCTCACCGATCTGGGGCTGCCCGCCGACGAGGCCGTCTGCCGGTCGTACCACGCCATCAACGACGCGCTGTGGAAAGCCCTCGAAAGGGGCGAGACCACGCAGCAGGCGCTGAAGGTGGAGCGTTTCCGCCAGCTGCTGGCGGCGTTGGGCCGTCAGGACATCCGCGCGGAGGACGCGGCGGAGACCTTCGCCCTTCATCTGGGCGAGCATGCCGAGCTGCTTCCCGGCGCCCTGGAGCTGCTGGACGGCCTTCGTGGGCGGATGAAAATCGCCCTGGTGAGCAACGGCGTCAGCGCCATCCAGCGCAGCCGTTTGCAGCGCTGCCCCTTCACGCCGTGGCTGGACGCGGTCATTATTTCCGAGGAGGTTGGGGTGAGCAAGCCCGACCCCGCCATGATCGACATCGCCCTGGCGGCCCTGGGCTGCGAGGACAAGTCGCAGGCCGTGCTGCTGGGGGACAGCCTCACCGCCGACATCCCCGCCGCCGTCGGCGCGGGCATCGACAGCATTTACCTAAACCGGCATGACCGGGCGTCCGCGCTGCCCACCTACACCGTCCGAAGCCTGGACGAGGCGGCGGCGCTGCTGCGGTAAGGCGGAGGGCGGAGCGCATGACGGAACGAGCGGGGAAGCGCCATTGGCCGTGGTATTTGCTTTTTGGCGCGATTTATTTCCTGGCGGTGACGCTGCTGGTGACCTGCGGCTGGTATCACCGAACCTACAATGTGGGCTTCAAGGAGCTGCTGTATACCATGCTGGGCCCGCTGGAGGGCGCGGGCAACAGCGTGGTCGACCTGGTGCTGGCCAGCTGTGTCCCGCCCATCCTCTGGCTGACGGCGGGGTATGTTGTCGCGGGCTTCCTGGTCTCGGAGTGCCGGTGGAACATGGCCCTATGGACCTGGGGCGGGCGGCGGAAATTCCCCGTCCGGCTGATGGCGGGCCTTCGCCGGGCCGGTGCGGCGGGATGCGTCCTGCTGCTGCTGGCTTCCGGCGTGTTCGTGGAGCGGAAGTTCGACGTATCGGGCTATATTGCCGCCCTCAACGATCAGACCATGATCTATGATACGGACTACATCGACCCGGCACAGGTGGCCATCACCCCGCCCGAAAAGCCGAAAAACCTGATTTACCTCTACCTGGAAAGTATGGAAACCACCTACATGGCGCAGGTGGAGGGCGGGGTTCAGGCCGAGGCGCTGATGCCCAACCTGTCCCGGCTGGCCCGGGAGAACGTTTCCTTCAGAGGGACGAACACCCCCAGCGGCTTCCGCCCCGTGACGGGCACCATCTGGACGATCGCTTCCCTGGTGGCTTCCACCGCCGGCATTCCCTTTTCCTTCCCCGTGGAGGACAACGCCATGGATGTGTACGATCACTTCGCCCCGGGGCTCACCAACCTGGGAGACATTCTGGCGGAAAACGGCTACCGGCAGGAATTCCTCTGCGGCTCCGACGCCAAGTTCGGCGGCCGGGCGAATTACTTCACCCAGCATGGCGCATACAGCCTGTTCGATCTGTTTACCGCCCGGGAGACGGGCTACATCCCCCCGGATTACTATGTCTGGTGGGGCTTTGAGGACGCCTATCTTTTCGAGATCGCCAAGGACGAGATCACCCGCTTGGCCGCCGGGGACGCGCCCTTCAACATGACGCTGCTGACGGTGGATCTGCACCATCTGGGCGGCTATGTCTGTCCCTGGTGCGAGGAAAACCATGAAAACCGCACGGCGGATGTGGTGAACTGCACCGACCGTCAGGTGGGGGAATTCATCGCCTGGTGCCAGGAGCAGCCCTTCTATGAGGATACGGTCATCGTCATCTCCGGCGACCATCCCCGCCAGGATCTTTCCCTGGTGGAGGGCGTGGATTATCTGGATCGAACGGTGTACCAGACGTATCTGGGCGCCGCGGTTCAGCCGGCGGAGGGCGCCATGGAAAATCGTGAATTCACGGCTATGGATATGTTCCCCACCACCCTGGCCGCCCTGGGCTTCCGCATCGAGGGCGAACGCCTTGGCCTGGGAACCAACCTGTTTTCGGGCATGCCCACCCTGGCCGAACGCCTGGGCGTGGAGGCGCTGGACGCGGAGCTGAACAAGTACTCGCAGTACTTTATGGATCACTTTAATTGAGCGCGGCCAAAGGGCGCTGCCCTTTGGAAACCCGGTTGGGGGCGCTGCCCCCGACACCCC
>CBFFZW010000014.1:0-62210 GCA_965646445.1 uncultured Christensenellales bacterium
CATACAAAAACACCGCCTATTGTCCCGTTAGGCGGTGTTTTGTGTAAGGTTGGTAGCACTTTTTTTGCTTCTTTTCCCTGTGTGCCCTTGTCAAGTGATGTTTCATTTTTCTTATTAAGCAGGCGCTTCTTGACATCCATGTAACGCCGCCCGTATACATAGCCAAAACGTGTTTTGCCTTTTTCCGTTCGACCAATCACATATCGCCCCTCATAACGACCATCTTTACGTTTGTAAATATTCTCTCCATGACGCGGCACTTGATGACCCCCTCGCACGACGGCTTAATTGACGGCTTATTCTAATGAGACAAGCCTTTTAGCATTGTAACATTATGACATCAGAGACTAAAGTGCACATGTGTCCTATTTCTTTCATATTGACAAAGAGGTAACGTTTGACATATAATGCAAATGTGCATGACTATGTACATTCATCGCAAAATGGACTATTTTGCGGTGGAAAACACTGGCCACGATCCGCGATAGCAAGGCAGCAGGACAAGACTGATAAGCGGTAGCTGATTGTTTCATAAGTGCTTGTGAAAGCCGCTATGAATGACCATGGTTGCCGCCGACAGGCAGGAGCCGCCATGACGGCATCTCCCCTGAAGATCGAGCCTGCGCCATGACCGCGCCTGCCGTCTTCAGCTGCGGCATGGATCGTTGGCAGTCCGTTTTCTGGAGCGGCATTGTCGTGTTTTATTATTTTTCTGAATCCATCGGCCGGGGAACCTTGGACTTGGCAGGGCCTTCTGCGAGAACCTGCCGCGATGTTCAACGCCCGCCACGGCGGCCGTCGGCGTTCCTCCTTTTTCCGGGAACGTCATGGCTGAGGCCGATGATGTCATTTCATTAAAACGCAAGCCGCCTGACCGCCGCATACAGCAAGCATGCGGGCAGCAGACGGCTCAAAGGAGAAGCGCATGAGTCAGATGAAGATTGCTGTTGCCGGAACCGGCTATGTGGGCCTGTCGATCGCTGTGCTGCTGGCACAGCATCATCAGGTCACCGCGGTGGATATCATCCCGGAAAAGGTTGAGCTGATTAATCAGCGGAAATCCCCGATTCAGGATGAATACATCCAGAAGTATCTGTCGGAAAAGGAACTGAATCTGACCGCGACCCTGGACGCCCGCGCTGGCTATGCCGACGCGGATTTTGTCGTCATCGCCGCCCCCACCAATTACGACAGCAAGAAGAACTACTTTGATACCAGCGCCCTGGAAGCCGTCATCCGGCTGGTCATGGATGTCAACCCCACCGCCATCATGATCATCAAATCCACCATTCCCGTGGGCTATACCGCGTCCATTCGCGAGCATACGGGCAGCGCGAACATCCTGTTCAGCCCGGAATTTCTGCGGGAAAGCAAGGCCCTGTACGACAACCTGTATCCCAGCCGCATCATCGTCGGCACGGACATGGGGGACGAGCGTCTGGTGGAAGCCGCCCGCACCTTCGCCGCGCTTCTTCAGGAGGGCGCGCTGAAGGAAAATGTTCCCACCCTGCTGATGGGCTTTACGGAGGCCGAAGCTGTCAAGCTGTTCGCCAATACCTACCTGGCCCTTCGGGTCAGCTATTTCAATGAGCTGGATACCTACGCTGAAATGAAGGGGCTGAATCCCCAGGAGATCATCAAGGGGGTCTGCCTTGATCCGCGCATCGGCGATCATTACAACAACCCGTCCTTCGGCTATGGCGGCTACTGCCTGCCCAAGGATACCAAGCAGCTGCTGGCCAATTACGCCGACGTGCCGGAGAATCTCATCGGCGCGGTGGTGGAAGCCAATCGCACCCGAAAGGATTTCATTGCCGACCGCGTGCTTCAAAAAGCCGGCTATTACAGCTATGGGGAAGACAATCTCTACGACACGCGGATGGAAAAGTCCGTCACCATCGGCGTCTACCGCCTGACCATGAAAACCAACAGCGACAACTTCCGCCAGAGCAGCATTCAGGGCGTCATGAAGCGCATCAAGGCCAAGGGCGCGTCCATTGTGATTTACGAGCCGACGCTGGAGGACGGCGCCACCTTCTTCGGCAGCGTGGTCGTCAACGACCTGGCCAAATTCAAGGCCCTGAGCGACGCCATCCTCGCCAACCGGTATGACAGCTGTCTGGAGGACGTGCAGGAAAAAGTGTACACCCGCGATCTGTTCAGAAGGGACTGAGCCAGCGGATGGAACAAAAGCCGACGCCCAGTGCGCCCCTCGTCAGCGTCATCATCCCAACCTATAACCGCCGCGCCCTGCTCCCCCAGGCCATTGCCAGCGCCCTGGGGCAAACGCTCTCGGATATGGAGGTGATCGTCGTTGACGACGGCTCCACCGACGGAACGCCGGAGCTCCTCGCGGCCTGGCCCGATCCCCGCGTTCGCTATCATCAGGCGTCGCATCGCGGAGCCTGCGCCGCGCGCAATCTCGGCCTTGACCTGGCCCGGGGACAGTATATCGCCTTCCTTGACAGCGATGACCGATGGTACCCGGAGAAGCTCGCCGTCCAGCGGCTCCGGCTGGAAACCTCCGGCGCCGACGTGGTCTTCTGCGCCTTCCGCCGGTATGATTCCGCTGACAGCGAGCCTGTCCGCTTTCCCGATGTCAGCCAGCCTGAGGGCCGCGTTGATTACCGGCGTCTGCTTGGCGGCAACATGGTCAGCACGCAGACGATCTTCGGCCGCGCCGCATGGATGAAAAGAATTCGGTTTGACGAGCGCTTTCCCCGTATGCAGGATTGGGAATACGCCATCCGGCTGGCCCAGGCGTGCACCCTGTATTACCACAGTGATGTCCTGGTGGATATCCATATCCAGGCGGACAGCATCTCCCGCAAGCCGGAGCTGGGACTCCAGGCCCTGCGGCTTCTGTACGGCAAGTACCGCCGCGACTTTGAAGCCTCCCTCCCCGCGACGCGCCTGATCCTCAGCGCCATGCGCGCCTTCGCCGGACAGTGCGGAAAAACCTGTGCCGCGGACTGCTTCAAGGCGCTTTCCTTCCGTCGGAAGCCCCTTGACAATCTCCGCCTGCTCCGATCCGGCGCCCGATTCGCCCTGACAGACATCAGGAGCGCGGCGAAACACACACGAAAGGAACAGCCATGAGCAAACCATTGACCGCGGCCCGATTGGCCATCAGCAACGGCATTCGGTATTTGCCGCTGCTGCGCAACCTGATTTCCCGGGAATTGAAGAAGAAATACCGAACCTCCGTTTTGGGCTATGCCTGGTGCGTGCTGAACCCGCTGTTCATGATGCTCATCATGACCGTTGTTTTCTCCCGCATGTTTACCAACAGCATTCCCAACTTTCCCGTTTATCTGTTTTGCGGGCGGATGATGTACACCTTCGTCATCGGCGGCGCCAGCAGCATCATGCACTCCATCGGCAGCAACGGATCCCTCATGCGCAAAACGCGCATCCCTTATTATATTTTTCCCGCCGCCAGCTTTGCCTCCGCGTTTGTGGATCTCCTCTTCACGCTGGCGGCCTTCGCGCTGGTGCTGCTGTTCACGCAGACGCCGCTTTCCATTCATGTCCTGGCCTTCCCCGTCATTGTGGCGGAGGCGTCCCTGTTCACCTTTGGCATGGGCCTGCTGCTGGCCATCGCCAATGTCTTTGTCCATGATGTCAGCTACCTGTACGCTGCCTTCACCACCGCCTGGATGTACCTGACGCCCTTGTTTTATCCGCTTTCCGCCCTGCCCGAATGGATGCAGTCCCTCATCAGCACATACAACCCGCTTTACTACTACATTGCCCAGACCCGCGCCATCTTCCTGGATCACGTCTGGCCGGACGGCGCCCTGCTGCTGATGGGCTTCGGCGCAGGCGCGGCCATGCTGGCGCTTGGCCTCCTTGCTTACAACAAAGCAAAAAACACCCTGATCCTGTATGTGTGAGGTGGACGGCGATGGCCAAAACAGTTGTACAGATTGAGCACGCCTCCGTGCGGTACAATCTTGCCCTGCAGAAAAATCATGGTCTGAAGGACTATGTGCGCGCCCTGACGCGCCGGGAGCTGCTTTTCCAGGAATTCATGGCGCTGAAGGATGTCAACCTCACCGTCAAGCAGGGGGAAAGCTGGGGCTTTGTGGGCAAAAACGGCTCAGGAAAATCCACGCTTCTCAAGCTCATCACCGGCATACTCCGGCCCTATCAGGGCACGGTCGCCGTCGATGGCAGCGTGGCGCCCCTGCTTGAGCTCGGCGCGGGCTTTGACCCGGAGCTGACCGGGCGGGAAAACATCATGATGAACGGGCTGATCCTGGGCATGTCGGAAAAGAGCATCCGCAGCCGGTTTGATGAGATCGTCAGCTTCGCGGAAATCGAGCCCTTTCTGGATGTTCCCATCAAGAACTATTCCTCCGGCATGAAATCCCGCCTTGGCTTTGCCGTGGCGACCTGCGCCCGGGCGGACATCCTCATTGCCGACGAGGTGCTCGCCACCGGAGACAAGGCCTTCCAGGCCAAATGCGAAGCCCGCATGCAAAGCCTTCTGGAAAACGGCACAACCCTCCTGTTTGTTTCACACTCCATTGCCGCCGTCCAGCGCCTGTGCAGCAAAGCCCTGTGGCTGGATCAGGGTGACACCCGGATGATGGGCGACGCCGAGGGTGTCCTGGCCGCTTACGATCAATACATGATCGCCAAGAGCAAGGCCTGATTTCAGCCATCCCATTCACCGCATGACAAGATCGGAGGAAGCCATGTCTCATTCAGCGCAAGCCGCGGTCAGCGTCATCATTCCCGTTTACAACGGCGAGGCCTATCTGCGGCCATGTCTGGACAGCGTATTCGGGCAAACGCTCAGGAACATCCAGGTGATCTGCGTCAATGACGGCTCCACCGACACATCCGCAGACATACTGGCCGACTACCAGCGCGTCCATGCCAACATGCTCGTCGTCACCCAGGAGAACGGCGGCTTATCGGCTGCCCGCAACGCCGGCATCGCCAGGGCGACAGGCGAATATCTTGATTTTCTGGACTGCGACGACGCCCTGCGGGAAGACGCCTTGGAGCGTCTGTACGACAAGGCCAGCCGCCATCACCTTGACATGCTGCTTTACGACGGCGAAACGGTCTACGCCACGGAGGAGCTGCGGCAGACCTTCCCCCACTACGAAAATCTCTACCGCACAACCGCCGACATGACAAAGCCCTTCCTGTCCGGGGAAGCGCTTTTCACATGGCTTGTAACCCACGGCAGCTACCGCGCGTCGGCCTGCATGTACCTTCTGCACACCGAATTCCTGCGGGCGGAGGGTTTTTCCTTTATTCCCGGGATCTATTATGAGGATAACGTATTCACGCTGCAATGCCTGCTGAGCGCCCGGCGCGCCTCCATCGACAGGCAGCCCTATTATCTTCGCGCGCTGCGCGACGACTCCATTGTGACCGCCGCGAAGGATTACCGCCACATTCGCAGCTATTACATTGCCCAAAACGCCATTCAGCATTTTGTGCTCGCGCACAGCTTTTCCGCCGAGACCGTCCAATGCGCGCAGCGGCAGGTTTCATCCCTAATGGTCAACGCGCTTCGTATTTATGACGCCATGTCCGACGCCGAGAAAGCGGCCTTTCTGAAGCGGTATCCCGACGCGCCCATGATCAACGCGGCGCTTCAGGCCAACACACTATCGGCGCCGCCGCTGTCATTGGCCGCGCCCTCCGCCCCGGCGGAGACACAGCCGAAGGCTTCATGGCAGCCCGACGATCAGCTGAAGGCCTGCCTTTCCCAGGCCTATCAGCCCGAAGCGCCGCTGGTCAGCGTAATCGTCCCCGTCTATAACGCCGCCCCTTTCCTGCACGACACGCTCCGCAGCCTGCGCCAGCAAACGCTTCAAAACTACGAGCTCATCCTGGTCGACGACGGCTCCACGGACGATTCCTGCGACATCATCCAGGCCTATGCCGACGCCGATCCGCGCATCAGCCTAATGCGCCAGCAAAACCAGCACGCAGGCGTCGCCCGCAACACCGGCATGGATCACGCCAAGGGAAAATACCTGCTTTTCCTTGACGCTGACGACCAGTTCTCACCCGATCTGCTGACCTGCGCCGCCGCCTGCGCGCTGCATCATCAGGCGGACGTTGTGCTTTTCCACGCCGACCTGCTGCAGATGCCCTCCGCCACCCTGGCGCCCGCTAACTTCCTGTGCCCCTGCCGCCATCTGCCAAACCATGTTTTTTCCGGCGAGGAAGGGCGCGCGCACATTTTTGATGTCCTCAACCCCTGGACCAAGCTGTACAGTCGGGACTACATCCGACAGCTTGGCATCCGCTATCAATCGCTGTATTCCAGCAACGACCTGTATTTCAGCATGATCGCGCTGGCCTGCGCCAAGCGCATCGCCCCGCTGCCTCAGGTGCTGGTGCATTACCGCGTCGGCCTGGAGCAGAACATTCAATCCCGGAAAACCAAGGCGCCGCTGGACACCTACACCGCCTTCAGCGCGGTGAAGGCGGAGCTGATCAAGCGGCAGCTGTATGACGTTTTCCGCAAGCCCTTCGCTGTGAAGGCCGCCGAATCCATGCTGCGTACCCTTGACACCATGAAGAGCCCGGAAGCCTATCGCCAGCTCTACCAGACGCTGCACGAGGGCGGTCTGGCCGCGCTTGACATAGCCTGCGTCGCCAGCGCCGACATGCGGCATATCAGCGACGGCGCCCACAAGCTGCAGCGCTGTCACGACATCATGGAAAAGGATTATGACGCCTATTGCCTTCAGGCGCTGACCGGCGCGGCCCCTTCGCAGCCACCGACAGGCCGGGCCCTTGCCGCAAGCCGCGAGGTGCAGCGCCTTCAGGCTGAGGTCGCGGCGCTGCGGGGAAGCCACGCGTTCCGCATCGGCTCCATCATCACCAGGCCGCTGCACCTGATGAAAAGGTGTGTCCAGCGCCTTCGTCATCCTTAATAAGATACGCGCCCAAAAACAGCGCCGCTTTCCCGGCAGGAGCCGTCATGACGGCTGAACAAAACAGGAGGATCACCATCATGAAAGTTTACGATCGGCTTGATCGGCAGTACCAGCGTTATCAGGAAGAATACAAGGCCGCCGCCATTCGGGCGTTGGATTCCGCCTGGTACATCCTCGGCCAGGAGGTGCAGCGCTTTGAAGAGGAATTCGCGGCGTTCTGCGGCGTCAGGGAATGCGTTGGACTCAACAGCGGCCTGGACGCCCTCATTCTGGCCCTGCGCGCCCTTGAAGTCGGCCCCGGCGACGAGGTGATCGTACCCTCCAACACCTTCATCGCCACCGTGCTGGCTGTCTCCGAGAACCAGGCGACGCCGGTATTCGTGGAGCCGGATGCCTACTACAATCTGGACGCGGAGGCCCTTGAGCGCGCCATCACCCCGCGCACCAAGGCGATTCTTGTGGTGCATCTGTACGGTCAGGCCGCGAATATGGAAAAAATCTGCGCCATCGCGAAAAAGCATCATCTTTACCTGGTCGAGGACTGCGCACAGGCCCACGGCGCGGCCTGCGGGGAGCAGAAGATCGGCAGCTTCGGTGATTTCGGGTGCTTCAGCTTTTATCCCACCAAAAACCTGGGGGCCTTTGGCGACGCGGGCGCCGTCACCACCAACTCTCCCGCCCTGGCCCAGCGGGTGCGCATGCTTCGCAATTACGGCAGCACCGTCAAATACCGCAATGACATCATCGGCCTGAATTCCCGCATGGATGAGATCCAGGCCGCGCTGCTCCGCACCAAGCTCAGCCATTTCGGGGAGCTTCTAGCGGAAAAGCGCCTGCTGGCCGAAAGATACCTGGAAGGCCTCGCGCACACCGGCCTGATTCTTCCTCAGGTGCGTAAAGGCGCGACCTCCGTGTGGCATCAATTCGTTGTCCGCGTGGAAAACCGCAAGGACTTCCAGCAATATCTGGAGGAGCGCGGGGTGCATACCCTCATTCACTACCCCATTCCCCCGCATATGCAGCCCTGCTATCAGAGCCTTGGCTATCACGCCGGCGATTTCCCCATCGCGGAGGCTTATGCCGATCAGGTCGTCAGCCTGCCGATTTACAACGGCATGACCTCCGACGAGCAGGACTATGTCATCGAGACCATCAACGCCTACTTCCGCGAGCATTGACGAGAAAAAGAGGTGAGTGTATGATGCATAACGCGCGTTTGCTGTCCTTCCGCAACATCACGGATACCGTCCTGCAGAAGGAGGCCGGGCACCTTGTTCCCATTGAAGCAGAAACGGACATCCCCTTTGAGGTCAAGCGAATCTACTATATCTACGGGGTTGACGCGCAGACAAGGCGCGGCTTCCATTCCCATCAGAAGCTGGAGCAGGTGATGATCTGCATTCACGGCTCCGTGAAGATCAGCCTCAAAACGCCGGTGGATGGCGAGGAGGTTTTCCCGCTCAGCTCACCGGATCAGGGGCTGTACGTCGGCCCCATGGTCTGGCGGGAGATGTTCGACTTCTCCCCGGACGCCGTATTGCTGGTGCTGGCGTCCGACCACTACACGGAAAGCGACTATTTCCGGGACTATGCCACCTACCAGCAAGCGGCCTACCGCTACTTTTCCCGGGAGGTGGACAAGCCGTGAGACCCAAGCTGTCCGTCATCATGCCCTGCTACAACGTATCGGATACCATTGAGCGCGCCGTGCGCTCCATTGCGATGCAGCGGGTCAATTTTGCGTATGAAATCATCGCCATTGACGATGCCTCCACCGACCAGACCTACGCCGTCCTGCAGCGGCTGTCCAGGCAGGTTCCCGCCCTGCGCATCCTGCAAAACGAAACCAACCAGGGCAATGCCGTCAGCTTTTATCGCGGACTGTCCGAGGCGCAGGGAGACTATTTCTGCGTGCTGGACGGCGACGATTACTACACCCTCCCCGACAAGTTCCAAAAGCAGGTGGACTTTCTCGATGCCGATGTCAGGCAGGCGTATGTCGGCTGCTGCCATTACTTTGTCATCGACGTCGGCGAGGGCCAGGTCAGCGTGCCGGACTGCGTTGCGTTCGACGAATTCAACTACACCGATTTCCTGACCCAGCACGCGGGCTATTTCCACACGGCCACGCACATGTACCGCCATATCTTCCGCGGCAATGTTCCCGAATACTACAAGCAAAAAGTCTATCGCGGCGATACGCCCAGAACCGTGTTCCACCTCATGTTCAGCGGCGGAAGAATCAAAATCCTGAACTTTGTCGCGTCCGCTTATGTCTTTACCTATGAAGGCATCTGGTCCAGCATGGATCAGAAGAAGCAATACGAGTATCAGATCAATTATCTGAATCATCTGGATCAGACGGTCAACACCCCCATGGAGCACGCCTGCGTCGCCGCCCTTCGGGAAAAGAATGAAAAGATGCTGGTCAGCGCTCCTGAGGAAAAGCGCCGCTATCCCGAAAAGAGCATCGAGGCCTGCCTTGCCCGCATGTTCCGCTACGCACAGGTCTACGCCTTCCGCGAAAAGGACTACTTCCTCAAAAACGTCTATTCCTCCGAATATCTGGACACGCTGTGCGCCTCGTTAGGCGTGGTCTACCGCATCCATCATCCTGAGTGCGTGCAAAAGTCCGTTCGTAAGAAGCACCTTGTCATCCTGATGTGGCAGCTGAACCCCCATGGCGGCGGGCTTTTCCGGGAGATCACCGAGCTCCTGCAGATCTACGCGGATTGGCAAATCAAGGTCGTGGTGACGGATCGCGCCAGTGACATCGGCCCGGCGGAAGCCCTCTGGGCCGACTATGCCCATGTCGAATTGGTCAAGGTTCCCCAGGACTGCGAGGACACCCTCGGCTTCCTTTCGCGTATTCTCTGCGACTTCCAGCCCGAAAAGCTCTACGATTATTGCAGTCATGTGGATGTTTACAGCAGCGCGGCCATCCAGGACGGCCCCTGCCAGAACCTGTGCCTTTACTCCTACGATCATGGCTTCTTGACGGGGCTGCAAAATCCGTTTCTGCATCGGATCATCGCCAAGCGTCCCGCCGATTACACCATGCTGACGCATAACTTCGGGGAAGAGCGCATTCTTTACATCCCAACCTGGAACATCCTCGATCCCCTGCCCGCCTCCCTGACCTATGAGCCGTTTGCCCAGCATACAAAGCTCATCACGGCTTCCGGCGCGGCCCGCTTCTACAAGCTGGAGGGCGGCTGGCCTTACCGGTACGAGGATTTTATCATCGACCTGCTCAAGGAAACCGGCGGCACCCATTACCACATCGGCGATATACCGCCGGAGCGCATGGAACAGCTTCAGCGCCATCTGGCGGAAGCCGGCGTGGAGCAGGAGCGCTTCGTTCATATTCCGTGGGTCGATCATCTTGCGCGCTTCTTCCTGGAAAAGCACGTTGATGTGTTCGTCGAGCCCTTCCCGACCGTTTCCTACAAAATGACGCTGGATCTCCTGGCGGCCGGTATTCCCGTCATCGCCTTTGACGCCGTCAAGCGCATGGAAATGGCCGACTTCCTGTATCCCCAGGCATTCAAGTGGCGTTCCAAGGAGCAGTTCATTGATCTGCTGTCGCGCGTCACCCCGGAGGAGCTGCGGAAGCATTCCCAATGGGCCAGGGATTATTTCGAGCGCCATCATTCCCTTGCGCTCATTGCCCCCTGCATTCTCGGCGATACCTCGCTGATGATCCCTGAAAAGGTTCATCTGACCGACCTGAACATCATCGACGTCCGCACCCAGGAGCGGCTTTATCAGGACTGCGGTCGGTTCCAGATCATGAGCGACGCGCCCATCAGCGGAAATCCCAATCGTCCGGGCACCAAGCCGCCGGCTTCAAGTACAAAGGCAGCGCCTCCCGCCCCCGCGGCGCCCGGCAAGAAGCCGGAAGCCGTCGCGTCTGTGCCGTCAGCTGTTCAAGATCAGGCGCTGCGTGCGCAGGCCGAGGCCCTGCGGCGCTCCCGAACCTATCGGCTGGGCTATGCCGTGACCTATTTGCCGCGCACCCTGAAGCTCTTCCTCCGCCTTCTGCCTGAAAGCGGGTTCTCCGACGCATGGAAGACCTCCCACCAGAGGGATGAGCTCACCGGGCGCGCCATCAGCAATGCCGCCCTTGAGCTTGCCCATGTGGAATCAGGCATATGCATGCGGGTCGGCCGTGCACTGACGCTGCCCTATCGCGGCCTGCGCGGCTTGCTTAACCGACTCACGGGCGCCGACCTTCGGGCACGGCAGGCCGCGATCGAAGAAAAACTGATCAGAACGGAAAAGGCACTCCAGCATTTTTCACAGCAAAGCACGCAGAATCAAAAAGGAATCAAGCGTTCCCTGTACAGGATCAAAACCACGCTGCCGCAGATGCAGGATTGTCTGCTTCAGCGTCAGGATGAGCAGAAGCCCTGTCATGCGGAAAGCCTGGAACAAGGAAAACGCATCTACGCCGATACGGCCTATATCAAGTCCTCCATGCTCCGCTATGAAAACCTGCTCAAGCAGACCCAAAGGCTCACCAAAGAAGTCCGGCAGACGCTTCCGCAGCTGCTGGCCAAAACGCTGCCCCGGCAGACCATCGAGCACCTGGACTACCATTTGACGGAGCACTGCAATCTCAACTGCCAATGCTGCAGCACCTTTTCACCCCTGGCCAAGGAAAAATTCGCTGATCCCGACCAATTTGCCCGCGACCTGACCAGACTGTACGAGCTCATCGGCGACCGGCTCGAACAGCTTCATCTGCTTGGCGGAGAGCCGCTCCTGCATCCCCAGCTTGAACAGTTTGCCCGCATCAGCCGCGAGATTTTCCCCGAGGCAAGGATCGACTTCACGACCAACGGTCTGCTGATTCACAGCATGAGCGAATCCTTCTGGCAGACGCTGCGCCAATACAACGTCGCGATCAAGTACACCAAGTATCCCATCAACCAGGATTATGCTGAAATCGTTGATTATGTGCGCGGCAAGGGCGTTCGGATCTTCTCCGCCGGCGGGGAAAAGCCCATCTCTCAGTTCAGACGGATCCCGCTGAATGCCAAGGGAACCTGCAATACCTACCTTTCCTACATTCAGTGTCCTTACACAGACTGCGCGCAGCTCCGGGACGGCAAGCTGTATCGCTGCCCCGCCTCCGCCTATTCGGACCTGGTCAACAACGCGCTTGAAGCCGAAGGACGGACAGACCGCTTCCGCCTCACCGACCAGGACTTCATTGACCGGTGGCAGGCACGCGACGCCGATGAGGTGCTGTCCTTCCTGACCAACGCCGTTCCCTTCTGCCAATACTGCGATATGGCCAGCGCCACCGCCATTCCATGGTGTCAGTCGAAAAAGACCGTCTCCGAATGGGTTGACCAGGATTAAGGCAGGAGGGCAGCCATCATGAACAGCATCCATCCGTCCGCGAAAATAGCGTCCGACGTGATTCTGGGCGATGACATCACCATCGCTGAGGGCGTCGTGATCGACCGTCAGGCCATCATCCATGACCATGTTTCCATTGCCGCCTATTCCTACATTGGGTGCCAGTGTATCCTGGGCGAGTACCTCGCTGACTTTTACCAGGATTACGAGAACAAGGCTCACCCCCTGACCATCGGCCCCCACGCCCTCCTGCGCAGCGGAACCATCATCTACGGCGACACGGCCATCGGCAGTCACTTCCAGACAGGCCACCGCACGACCGTCCGCGAGAAGGCCGTCATCGGCGATCACGTTCGCCTGGGCACCATGGCCGATATTCAGGGGCATTGCAGCATCGGGCACTACGTCAGCATTCACAGCGGCGTATTTGTGGCACCCGGCAGCGTCATTGAGGATTACGTCTGGCTTTTCCCCCATGTGGTGCTCACCAACGATCCAACGCCGCCGTCCGATTCGGAGAAGGGCGTTACGATCCGCCGGTTCGCGTCGGTGGCGGCGCGCGCCATGATCCTGCCCGGCCTCACCATCGGTGAGCACGCTCTGATCGGCGCCGGCTCCGTCGTCACGCATGACGTTCCGCCCGGCAAAGCCGCGGTGGGCGCTCCGGCCCGCGTCAAGGGGGATGTCGAAGCCGTCATCAACCCGGATACCGGCGAGCCCGCCTACCCATGGCCCCGGCATTTCCGCCGCGGTATGCCCTGGAAGGAGCAAGGGTACGACGCCTGGGCCGCGGAGCATGAAGCGCCGTAACCGCCGCTGCCCGCTATCATCAACGTCAAAGGAGATGCGTCCATGATTTCTGCCAAGAGCCCCCGCCGGTTCATCGCATTGCTGCTGATCCTGGTTCTGTCCGCGGGCCTCTACATCGGGATCGCCGCCCTCAGGCCGGCCTACCATGTCGATGAATACCTGACCTATACGCTGTCCAACGGCCGCGTGTTCGGGCAGGTGGATTTTCTTTCCCCTTATGAGGATGTCGACGCCTTTTACACCGGCGCCCTGGGCCTGACCCCGGAAGAAGCCTTCCACTTTGAAAAGCCCATACAAAACGCGCGCCAGGACGCGCATCCGCCTTTGTACTATATGCTGGTGCACGGCCTGTGCTCGCTGGCCTCGCCTCAGTTCAGCATCCACATCGCGGAAAGCATTAATCTTGTCTTTTTCCTTGTATCCATCCTGCTTTGCTATTTGATTCTGAAGGAAATCCTTCACCCCAAATTTCAGCCTTGGATTCTCTTTCTGACGCTCATCACCGTCCTCAATCCGGGTGTGCTGAACATCGCGGTCTTCATGCGCATGTATCTGATGGGCATGACCATGTGCCTGCTGCTGACCTATGGCCAGATCAAGTGGCTGAAGTCCCCTTCCATCGGCTATGGCGTCAGCCTGAGCATCATCAGCCTGATCGGCGCCCTGACCCATTACTATTTCATTTTCTTCTGCTTCTTCTCCTGGCTGTGCTGCCTGCTGACCATGCTGAAGGAAAAGTATTCCTGGAAAAATGTGCTCGTCTATCTGCTTTGGCCCTGTCTGGCCGGAGGCCTCATGCTGGCCGTCTGGCCCGCCGCGATCGACCATGTTCTGTATCGGTCGGGCAGAGGCAGCGAAAGCATCTGGTCGTTCAGCCGTTTCGGAACGCAGCTTTCCTATTACTTTGACAGGCTGAACCAGAACCTATTCGGATACGCCTTCCTCATCCTTGGAGCGCTCCTTCTTGCAGGATATATCTTCAAAAGAAAAATGGCGGATGTTCCCGCCGACGATGACGCGCCTTTCCGTTTTTCATGGATCGCAGCCACGCTTCTTCTGCCCACCCTTCTGTATTTTCTTCTTGTTGCCAAAATATCCACCTATTATCTGGATGAGCGGTATATGGGGCTGATCTATCCCCTTTGCATTCTGTCCGTTCTGTTGCTCCTGTGGCGGCTCGCCAGCATCAAAAAATCTGCTTTGCTTCGCGGCCTCGCCGTCGCCTGCTGCATCGTATTCACGGCCAGCGCCTGGATTTTCTGCAGCTGGTCTTACAGCTTCCGAAACTGGAACGCCTCCATTCATGATATCAATAGTTCCGGCGCCTCCGACGCGATCGTTGTTCTGAAGGACGATGAGGTGTGGAAGGTCTAGACCCTCTATCCGAAGCACCAGCAGATGGATTCTGTCACTTATGTGCCCGCAAATCAGCTTGAAGACGCCCGGGACGTACTCGAAGACAAGCTGGATCACTGCTATCTCGCGATCAGCCGCTCCCTGGATGCCGCGGACATTCTCAGCGCACTGTACGAAAGCCCGCCTGAAGTCGCTGAGCTTCATCCGGGTGAAAGCGGCTACTTTGCCGATTATCTTGTGATGCAGCCATAAAATTCGCTACCGAATCATTTTCATAGCGTTATCATACAAAAGAAAGGTGCGGAAAAATATGCGTATCAAGAAAAAGTATATCCATCGTCTTACGTTCTTAGGCATGGTATCTATGCTGTGTCTGCTTTTTTCGCTTGCCGCGGCAGAATCCGTATCCGTTTCTGTCGCTGATGTCAAGGGCAACAAGTCGGCCATCTACACCCTCATTTCCGACGACGGCTATTACGACAGCGGCGTTATCCTTAACGAGCTGGCCAAAAAGCACGATCTTCGCGTAACGGTGGCGGGCTATTCCCGCCGCCTGAACGTGGATTACGCAGAATGGCAGGCCATTGAGTCCCAGGGCCATGTGGAGGTTGTCAGCCATAGCTTCAATCACCGCAAAATGGCCGATACCGAGATCATCTCCGATGACGAGTACTACCAGGAAATCTATGGCTCCCGCCTCTTCACCGAGGAAATGTTCGGTAAGCCGATGTTCGCTTTTGTCGCGCCAAACAACCAGATGACGGAGCGCGGCTATATGTTTCTGCGCGGCGCCGGCTATTTTGCCGTCCGCCGCGGCGAACGAGGGCTGAACCCCCTCAGCCCCGCCGACGGCTACGCGCCCTTTGAATGGTTCAACCTGGGGTGCTACGGTATCGGCGACGTGTCGTCAACGTCGGAGCGCAACCACTGGATTGACAACGCCATCGAAAGCAAGGCCTGGCTGATCGAAATGTGGCATTGCATTTCGCCTGAAGCGGACTCCACCTACCAGTCCATCAGCACCGCCATGGCGGATGAGCATCTCGCCTATGCGGCCTGGCAGCGCAAGCAGGGCAATCTGTGGGTCGCCTCCTACGAGGACGCCGTCCGCTATATCCGGGAGCGTCAGAACGCCGCCGTCCAGGTGGTGGAGACAACGCGGGATTCAGCTGTGATCGAGCTCAGCTGCGACCGCGGCTTCCTACCGCAAAGCATTTTCAGCGACCCGCTGACCCTCAATGTGACGCTCCCCGAGGATTGGGCGTATATCTTCGTTTTCCAGAATGGCAAGGCCTGCGAGGTAACGCCGCTGGATGAAGCCCGCCATGTGTTCAGCTTCGACGCCGTGCCCGACGGCGGCCTGATTGAGATCCAGGCCCTGACAGCCATCCCTGCCGCATAACCCTGACCCCTATCATGAAAAGCCACGACCCGCGTTCATCGCTGCGGATCGTGGCTTTTTCCTTGTCCCTTTTGCGGTTTTATTCCTTGCCCGCCTTTTCCTCCGCCAGCCGCAGCAGCTCCCGTTCCCCCTCGATTTCCTGGGGATTCGGCCATGTAGCGGCGGCCTTGTCGAAGGCCTCTCGCAGCTTCTTGGCCCCTTCCAGGTCATGATCCCGCAAAAGGGCGATGATAACCTTCGTACGGAGCACGGGAGGCATGGTCTTCATGGCCTTCAGCAGCCGGGCGGTGTCCTTTTCCTCCAATTTCCGCGCCAGCGTGGTCGGCTCGTCCAGAAGCAGCTCCAGCGCCGCGCCGTCGCACATCAGCATCGCGCGATACAGGGGCAGCATGCTCTGCTCCTGTTCCAGCAGGCGGCGAATGGCCGTCAGCGCGGCGGGCAGCTCGCCCGCGTCCATGCTCCTGTTGGCGTTCATGATCGCGCTGCCCATCACCATCGGCTGATCCAGCGCCTCCTCCGGGAGGGCGGGGAACAACTCCTCCGGCATCTCCCGAAGGCGAAGGCCGGAAGCCAGCAGCGCGTTGATCTTGGTTTGAAGCCACAGCGCCTGCCGGACCTCGGGGCTGCGGATCAGCGCCAGCAGGTTGCTGCCGTCGTTTGCCACCACCGCCAGGGGCAGCGGAACGATGTTCATCATCCCCACCGCCACGCCCAGGATGGCGCCCTCCAGGCAGATCACCCGCGCCAAGGGCTGAGGCCAGAGCAGCCAGGCGGCAAGCCCCAGGATGGCCGACAGCAGGAAATTCGCCATCGCGCCGCCCGCGTTGTACAAGCCGAAGGGATAGCGGCCGTCCTTCATCGGCGGCGGAGACAGCAGGCATTGCCCGCCGGTACCTGCCAGCGTCAGCCGACCATGATGGAGGCGGCCATCCGCGCCCTTCTGCCAGATATGGCTGCCGACGCGGAAGGAAACAAAGTCATAGCCGGTCAGCCGCCCGCACACCAAGTGTCCGGCTTCGTGAACCACCACATGCAGCTGCTCCCACACCAGGAGCATCACCAGCAAAACGGCGATGGTCAGCCATGGCTTTCCCGGCATGACCGTAGCGGCGGCGTACCCCGCCATCATCCCGATACCGTAGCCCACCAGCATCATCAGGATGAACATGCCTGACTGAGCCAGCCGTTTCTTCCATTTTTTGTTCATTTTTCGTCCTCCAAAAAAGGCTGAGCCGATTTGTTTCAAGCTCAGCCTTTTGATGCGATTACTTTTTACCGTTCTTGCGGATGGTGGCGTCCGGCTTGGCGGCCTGCTTCATGAACGCGGAGGGCGAAATGCCCACGATGTTCTTAAACTGCTTGCTGAAATGATAGGGATCCTGCATTCCAACTTCAACGCCGGCCTGACGCACCGTGTAGTCCTGCTCCCGCAGAAGCTCCTTGGCCCGCTCCATCTTGCAGTGGAGCACATAGCTCAGGGGCGGCATACCCACCTCGCTGACGAAGCGCTTGCGGAAGGTCTCCATGGGCATCCGGGAAATCGCGGCCATCTCCGCCAGGGAGAAGTTATCCTTGTACTGGTTCGCCCGGAGGGTATCCACCACCTTGGCGATCTCGTGGGACAGCATGGCGTCCATGGCCACGGGCTGGCCCCAATGGCTGGCCAGCATGCCGTACATCAGGTGCTGAAGCTGATAGGTGGCGTCCCCCGTGCCGGAGTGGCGCACCATCACCTGCACAATCTGCTTGGCCAGGTACATCTGGCTGGGCAGAGCGCCCTGCTTCAGGGGCACATGCAAAAGCGCGCCCATCTTGCGTACCACCATCGGCGCCAGCGGGCCCTCCAGAGACACCCACAGAAGCCGCGCCTCGCCCTCCACCTGCACCGACGCCGGGTTGTCCCCGGCAGGCAGGAAGCAGGTCTGCTCCGCCTTCAGCAGCAGCTCGGTGCCCTGCCAGGTCAGCGTGGCCTCGCCATCCTCCACCGCGATCCACACCCACTGCTCGTGGGAATACAGCGCGTAGCTGCCGCTTTCCAGCATGACGCTTCCCGCCGCGTGAATCCACGCGCCGCTGGCCCTTGTCAAACTACCGGGCTTATGCCAACCCTCTACCACCAGCGTGCCTGAGCCCGCTTCCAAACCCGCAAACAGATAGGACTCCATGCCCATCCTCCTCCCCAGAAGGTACAATTTCCATTATGTCCATTATACAGCCCGTTTGGGCCAGCGTCAAGGTCTTTGACGAAATATTCCTTTGATTTCGACAAACTTGCCGTCAACGGCCGTACTATGTCTCTCTCCCGCCGCGTAGATTCTCCCGGGAGGGATGTCTGATGCTGGAATTGCTGGCTATGTTGCTGCGGGAATGCCTTTTTTTCATGGGCTACATCACGGGGAAATCCCAGTTTCCCAAGCCCCTGAGCCGCAAGGAGGAGGAAGCCGCCGTTCGCCGGATGGCGGAGGGCGACGACGAGGCCCGCAAGGAGCTCATTACCCACAACCTGCGCCTGGTGAGCCACATTGCCCGGAAGTACCAGGTTCCCGGCTACGGCGCGGACGACCTGATTTCCATCGGCGTCATCGGGCTGATTAAGGCGGTGAACAGCTTCAAGCCGTCCTCGGGTACGGCGCTGGGGACTTATGCCGCCAGGTGCATCGAAAACGAAATACTGATGACGCTGCGCTCCTCCCGCAAGCGCCAGGGCGACGTGTCCCTGCAGGATCCCATCGGCACCGATGGCGAGGGCAACGACATCACCTTCATGGACATCTTGGGCACGGATCAGGACGCCTTGGAGGAAACGGTTATCCGCAAGGTGACCTTTGAGCGCGTCCAGCGAATCCTGACCTGTCTTCCCGCCCGGGAGCGGCTGGTGCTGGAAATGCGCTATGGCCTGACAGACGGCGTACAACACCCCCAGCATGAAATCGCTGACATCCTGGGTATTTCCCGCAGCTATGTTTCCCGAGTGGAGAAACATGCCATCCAGCTGCTCCGGGACGAATTGGAGCGCCCCTGAATTCCCTTCATCGGTTAAGCGGCACAGCCCTTCCGGCTTCCTTACACGCCCGAAGGCACATCAACCAGCACCAATATGGGCAGCCGCCGTCGCCACGGTGTCTTCGCCGCGATACCGGCCCTTTATTTCTGCTGAAGCCTGAGCATATTGTCCACCAGGTCGATGGCGGTGGTCAGCCGCTGGTAGTAATCGCCCCGGACAAAAACCATCTTATCGCCAAAGCCGAATTCCCGGTACATGTCCACCAGGCGGCGGTTCAGCATCTCCCGGCGTTCCTGGCTGCCATTGAGGCGCATACCGTCATCTACCCAGCGCACATCCGGCATCAAAAGCAGCAGCACATCATAGCGGTCGGGGTTGATGTAGGCCTCCACCAGCTTGTTGCGGTGGCCCATGTACAGTTCGCTGTAATAGTCCGTCACCACCGCGTCCGTATCGAAGAAGCAGACCTTGTTGGCGTTGCGCAGGGCCTGATAATCCTGCTCCGCCTGCAAATGGGCCATGCGTCCAAAGTCCTCGTCGGTGTAGATGGTCTCGTCGCCGCCCAGGTACTTTTCGGCATAATAGCGGCCCACCTCCTCCGACCAGGAGGTATTGTACAGCTTAGCCAGGCACTTGGTCAGGGTCGTCTTGCCGCAGGATTCCGTGCCGGCGATCAGCACCTTCTTGGCGAAGAAGGGCCGGGCCGGGCCCAGGATATAATGCCAGTTGTTGAGGATGTCCCGGCGGATCTCCGTGGCGGAGATCGGATACCGGCTGCGGGCGGGATCGAACAGCTCGATGGCGCTGTCCGGGAAGTACCGCTTCAGCGGCAGGTCATATTCCCGGTCGCCCACGAAAAAGGCGTCGATCCGCTCGGGCACCACCTGACGCATCCGCTCCGACCACAGGGGCCAGCCGTCGGGATACACGGGGATGTCCGTTTCATCCAGGATGCGCACCTCGATGTGCTCCATGTCCTGCACCTGCTGGCTCATCCACTGCTTGCGCAGCTGATAGGTAATCACCGGCAGCCCCGCCTCCCGGCAGATGGCCTCCGTCTGATGCCGGTTGTCGGAAATCACCACGATCAGCTTCTCGCACTGGGTGGAGGCCATCATGATCTGATACAGATGTCCGCGATGGGGCGGGCAGAACCGGCCAAAATAAACGCCAACCTTATACATGACAAAATCCCCCTTATTCGGGTGAAACATTCGCGAACAAAGGGGAAAATTCCTGCCGGACGGCGGAAGTCTTTCGCGGCGAAGCAAAGCCCCGCAGGTCGCGCTGAACCCACGGGGCGCCGCGCCGTCAGGCCTGCTCCGGCCGTCCGATAAGGGCGGCCATGGCTTTCTCCATTTCAGCCACGTCCGTTAAAAGATCGTACACCGCGTCCTCGCTGAGCACGCCGCGCCTGAGCCCTTCCGGCAGCCGTCCGGCCTGATCGTCCTCATAATCCTTCATCCACTGCCGGCTCTCGTAATAGGCCGTCAGCTTTTCAAGCTGAGGCCGAACCCGCTCATATCCTTCCAGGGCCGTCCGCAGCGCCTCCACCGCCCCGGAGGCTTCGTTCAGCGCGCGCTCCATGGCCCGAATCCGTTCCACCTGCTCCTTATTCATGCCTGTTCCCTTCGCAAGCGGCATATGCCGTATCGTCGCGCTCCATGTCTTCGTCCTCCGCCCGGGGAAGCTCATCCCCCGCGTCCTGTGCCACCAACGGCAGCACATCCGCCGGAGCCTTCTCCGCCAGGCCGGGAATGCTGGACATCAACAGCGCCATCACCATCACGGTGTCAACCATTTTCTTCATTGCTTCGTCACGTCCTTTCAGTACTGTCCGCCGCGCGGAACCGTCTGCTGACAGGAACATGATCGCACACATTCTTGACCTGAGCGTGAAGGAAATGTGAACAATGTGCGACTTCAGCCCAAAATGCCCAGGTGCTCCAGGAGAATTTTCAGCCCCATCAGCACCAGCACCACGCCGCCGAAGAGCTCTGCCCGGGCCTTGTACTTCGCGCCGAAGACATTGCCCACCTTCAGCCCCACGGCGGACAGCGCGAAGGTAATCACGCCGATGAACAGCACCGCCGGCACAATATCCACCCGCAGGAAGGCGAAGGTAACCCCCATGGCCAGGGCGTCAATGCTGGTGGCCAGCGCCAGGGGCAGCATGGTTCTGAAGGCGAAGGAGGCGTTCAACTCCTCTTCTTCCTCCTTGAAGGACTCGCGAATCATGTTGCCGCCGATGATGGCCAGCAAGACGAAGGCAATCCAGTGATCCACGCTGGTAATCAGGGATTCAAACTGCCGTCCCAGCAGAAAGCCCAGCAGGGGCATCAGCGCCTGGAAGCCGCCGAAGTACGCGCCCACGCACAGGGCGTGCTTATAGTTTGTTTTGCTGACCGAAAGCCCTTTGCACACCGATACCGCGAAGGCGTCCATGCTCAGCCCCACCGCGATGAGAAACAGCTCCATCATACCCATGGCGACGACTCCCCTCCATCCCCCGGCCCGACAAAAAAGCGAGGCTCATCCGCCATGCGCCCAATGGCCAAGGCGGATAAGTCTCGTCGCTATGTACAAAGCCAGGGGAATTCCCCAAGATGTTGACTTCGTCCCGCGTCACCGCGCCGACTACTCCCTTACCCGCGTACCATAGCACGGCGGCAGTCGGTTAGTCAAGGGTAATATCATGGAGCCGCCGCGGTTGATCCTATGGCGGAAGGAAGGCGGTTATGCCATCCGATACCCCCGCCGGGCATGTTGCCCGTTGACGAGAAGGCTACGCCCCCCATTCATCGCACACTGCACTGCTTGAACGGCGCTGGCGCTCTCCCGACCGCTTGGCTGTATAAGGAAGCCTTTCGTGCCGAAAGGCGAAAATCGCCGTACACGCCACCGATCTTCGTTGAACCGTCAGAGGGTCTGCGGGCCCTCCGACGCTTGCCCGGATTCTTGACATGCTGTGGCGCGCGAAGTGCTTATATCATCCTGTACACCCGCCGGGCGCCCGCAGCATCCACCGTGGCGACCATCAGCGGGCCGGGCAGCTCCGGCAGGAAGCACATCAGCGGCAGCTCCGGCTGCCGGTTCGTGCGCTGAAAATGCTGCAGGGCCACCATGCCCTCCGGACTCTCATAGCCTGCCGACCAGCTTTCCAGCCGATCGAAGGCCTGCTCCGTGGCCGGGAACCCCGGATGCCGGGCACGGAAATCCGTCAGCAGAAGCACCCCATCCTCATAGGTGCCCTCCAAGGGGGCCGCATCCTCCGCGCTGGGGCTGAGCAGCGTCACGTTCTCAGGGCGAAGGCGGCTCCGGGCCACCATCAGCGCCTGGGGACTCTTGTCCACACCGATGAAGGCGCAGCCCAGACTCTGCGCCACCGCCAGGGTGGTACCGCTGCCGCAGCAGAGGTCGCACACCAGATCGCCGGGGATCACCAGGGGGCGCAGCAGACGTTCCAGCAGGCGCAGGGGTTTTTGCGTGGCATAACCGGTGCGCTCGGGGTCGCGCTGCTGCAAATGGCTGATGTCCGACCACACGTCCCCCGGATAGACCGGCTGATCCTCATAGTAACGGTAGACCTTGCCCCCCGAGCGGATGCTGCGATAGCTCCGGCCCTGCTCATCCACGCCCCGGCGCATGTGATTGCGGCGGTTGTCGGCGCGCTCCAGGGGCACGCGGGTGAGGTCGAAGCGGTACTGCCGGGTCTTGGCGTAGAGCAGGATCACATCGTGCTTCCGGCTGAAGTACCGCTTGGCCCTGCCTCCGCTCTCATAGGCCCAGATGATCTCGTTGAGGAAGCGCTTTTCCCCGAAGACCTCGTCGCAAATCAGCCGGGCGTAGGCCGCCATTCGCCAGTCCAGATGCAGGCACAGAACGCCCGTTTTGTTCAGCAGCCCATGGGCCTGCTGAACAAGGCCCCGCAGGAGCGTCAGGTAGGCGTCCCGGTTGGGGAAGCGATCCTCATAGGCCGTCAGGGATACCGAGGGGGTTCCCGTCCGCCAGCCCTTGGCGCCATAGCGGCGGCGGCGGGCAAAGCTGTCCCCCGTCATGAAGGGCGGGTCGATGTACACCGCCTGCACCCGGCCCATGTAGGGCGCAAGGGCGGGAAGCGCCGCCGCGCCGTCCCCGTGCAGCAGCAGACTTTCCCCGCCGCCGGTGATTTCCCTGCCGACGCTGACCTGCTCAAACATGCTTCTCGCCTCCAAACTGCCGCCGAAGGGCCCTCCACTCGTCCTGGGCGCGGGTCAGCGTCAGCAGAAACGACCGCTGCGCCTCGTCCTCGCACAGGACGCGGCCCGCTTCCCGCACCGCCTGGATGAATTCCCCGCTCATGGCGCTGCGCCCCTGCCGTGCCAGCGGACATACGCTCTTTGCCCGCAAATCGACGGCGACCTTCACGCCGTCCTCCCGCACCACGGGCAGCAGCGGGAAGATTCGGCAGGCCAAAGGGCGCTCCTCCCGGCGGCAACGGCCATCGCACATCAGCAGCGTGCCCTGCTCCGTCGTTTGCAGGGTATACCCCGACTGACCGATGTAGCACGTCTCCTCCCCGGGGAAGAGCAGCATCCCCGTCGTCTCGGCCTCCGCGCTCTCGCAGCAGCGGTGGCCGCAGCACAGCCCGCAGTCACTCCGCAGCGGGGTGACGTCCCGCAAAAGCGCCCTGGCACGGCGCAAAGCGTCGTTCATGGGAGCAGCCTCCTTCGCACAGCTTGTCTTTGTAGGAAGAATTCGCCATGGCCCGGGGCTTTCCCTGTCTGCGTCGGCGCTTTTCGGCATAGAAAAAGGGCTGCCGGGAGTTCATGTCCCGACAACCCATAGACCCTCAAAAAAGCCTGGGAGGTGTCGGAGGGCCCGCAGGCCCTCTGACTGTTCATCGAAAACCAGCGACATGCGCGGTGGTTTTCGTGCAATTTCATCAGAGATTGCTTCCTTACACGAACGAACAGCCGGGAGAACGGCTTCGCCGTTTGACCAGTGAGGGAGTGCAAAATTCAAAAAAGTGGCGTATGCCACTTTTTTGACATGCTGAGGGCTGCCGGGACATTTCGCGTCCAGGCAGCCCCCGACGGTGGCTGTTATAGAATGTACATATCCTTCTGCGCGGGCTTCTTCGCCATCTCGCTGGCCTTGGCCTGATACTTGGCAGAGGTGTTGCCCAGCACCGCGTAGGAAGCGATCTTGCTCTCCTCCACGCCGGGCTGGTTGAAAGCGTCGATGTCCAGCAACTCACCGACATAGGCCGTGGTCATCTCGTAGAAGTAGATCAGCTGGCCGATGGTGTAGGCGTTCACCTCCGGCAGGGTGATGCACTGGCTCATGCGGCCCTTCTTCAGCAGGGCGTACTCGGTGCCCTGGCGCTCGGCCTCAATCAGCTGGTTCAGGCTCTTGCCGCCCAGGAAGGCCACATCCGGGAATTCCTCGCAGCCGTGGGGGATGGGGCACTCCTGGCGGAAGTTCTCCACCTTCAGCAGGGTGATGACCTTATCATAGGGGCCCTCGGTGTACAGCTGCAGCTGGCTGTGCTGATCCGTCACGCCCAGGGACTTGGCGGGCGTCTGGCCGAAGTTGCCGGCCATGCCCTTGCGGGTCACGTTCTTGCCCAGGGATTCGGCCCACAGCTGGCAGAACCAGTCGGCCATGTACTTGAGGCTGTCGGCATAGGGCATGGCCACCTGGATGTTGATGCTCATGTCCTCCATGCAGATGTACTGCAGGGTGGCTTCCAGCAGGGCGGGATTCTGCCACACGTTGTCGGTCTTGCAGCGGGCATCCATGGCGGCGGCACCCTCCAGCATGGCGCGGATGTCGATGCCGCACACCGCCGCGGGAATCAGGCCCACGGGTGACAGCTCGGAGAAGCGGCCGCCCACGCTGCCGGGGATGTAGAACAGGTCGAAGCCATGCTCCTTGGCCAGCTTGATGAGGTTGCCCTTCTCGCAGTCGGTGGTGGCGATGATGTGGTCAGCCCACTTGTCGCCCACCTCCTTCTTCAGCAGCTCGCTGATAATCAGGTACTGGCTCATGGTCTCGGCGGTGGCGCCGGACTTGGTGATGACATTGAAGCAGGTGGTCTTCACGTCGATGACATCCAGCAAAGCGCGCATCCGCTCAGGGTCAATGTTGTCCTCGACGTAGAGACGGGGGCCGCCGCGCTTCTCGGCGGGCAGCTCGTTGTAATGCAGGTGGTTGAGGGCCTGCTGCACGGCGATGGGGCCCAGGGCGGAGCCGCCGATGCCCAGCACCACAAAGGTGTCGAAGTTCTCCCGGACGCGCTTGGCCGTCCGCTCGATCTTCGCGACAATCTCCTCCTGATTGTAGGGCAGCTCCGTCCAGCCCAGCCAGCCGGTGCCGCGGGCGGCCTGCACCGCCTGATTGGCAGCGGCGGCAAAGGGCGCGTACTCCTCCACGGCGCTCCTGGCAATGCCGTACTGGAAGCCCAGCGTATCGGCCATCATGTTGTTGACGTTGAGCACGATGGGCTTTTTCATCATGTCAGCCATGGGTATCATCCTTTCTATGAAAATCATCCGGCCCCGCCGTATGGGCGGATGGCCGGGACGGTTCCTGCGTAGTATACCACATTTTTGCCAAAGGGAAAAGAGGGCGGGGAAAAATCCGCCATCCACTTATCGAAGAAGCCCTGGGAGGTGTCGGAGGGGCCGCAGCCCCTCTGACTTTCAGTCGTATCGACCGGCTTGGCCGGTCAGGCGGGAGAACGGCGATGCCGTTCGACCAGTGAGGGCGTGCAAAGCAGGGCGTAACCCCCTCAAAAAAGTGGCGCAAGCCACTTTTTTGACACGCAATCCGCCGTCAGCCATGGCGCACGGGCCGCAAAGTGTGCTATAATGGAGCGGATTTTGCGGCGGAAGGCAGTCACAGCGGCCCTTCGCCGGACGGGAGGAACGAACCATGGCGGATGTGGTGGTCATCGGCGCGGGGCACGCCGGCTGCGAGGCCGCGCTGGCCGCGGCGCGGATGGGCCTGGATACCCTGCTGCTGACCCTGAACATGGACGGCGTAGCCCTGATGGCCTGCAACCCGGTCATCGGCGGCTCCGCGAAGGGCCATCTGGTGCGGGAGCTGGACGCCCTGGGGGGCGAAATGGGCCGCGCCATCGACGATACCTTCCTGCAGAGCCGGATGCTGAATACCTCGAAGGGCCCCGCCGTCCACGCCCTGCGGGCCCAGGCAGACAAGCAGCAGTATCAGAACCGGATGCGCCAGGCGCTGATGACCCAGCCCCGGCTGACCCTGCGCCAGGGGGAGTGCGCCTCCATCGAGGTGGAGGGCAGGCGCGTGTGCGCCGTCACCACGGTCACGGGGCAGCGGATCCCCTGCCGGGCGGCGGTGGTGGCCACCGGCGTGTACCTGCAAAGCCGGATCATCATCGGCGAGCACCAACATAGCGGCGGCCCGCAGGGGCTGATGAACGCCGACCCTCTGTCCGACAGTTTGCGGTTGCTGGGCTTCGACCTCCGCCGCTTCAAGACCGGCACCCCCGCCCGGGTGGACGTGCGCTCCATCGACTTTGACGAGATGGAGCCCCAGCCCGGCGACGACCCGGTGACGCCCTTCTCCTTTATGACCGACCGCCCCCTGCGCAACACCCACCAGTGCTACCTCACCTGGACCACCCCGGAGACCCACGACATCATCCGCCGCAACCTGCACCGGGCCCCGCTGTATTCCGGGCAGATCCACGGCATCGGCCCGCGGTACTGCCCCAGCATTGAGGATAAGATCGTCCGCTTTGCCGACAAGGATCGCCACCAGGTCTTTCTGGAGCCGGAGGGCGCGGCCTCCAGCGAATGGTACGTCCAGGGCATGTCCACCTCCCTCCCGGAGGACGTGCAGTGGCAGATGTACCGCAGCGTCCCCGGCCTGCGCCGGTGCGAGCTGACCCGCCTGGCCTACGCCATCGAGTACGACTGCATCGACAGCCGGGAGCTTCGCCCCACGCTGGAATCCCTGCGCATCGGCGGACTGTTCTTCGCGGGGCAGATCAACGGCACCAGCGGCTACGAGGAGGCCGCCTGTCAGGGTCTGATGGCGGGCATCAACGCCGCCCTTCGCCTTCAGGGGAAAGAGCCCTTCGTCCTCACCCGGGACATGGCGTACATCGGCGTGATGACCGACGACCTGACCACCAAGGGCGCCGACGAGCCCTATCGCATGATGACCAGCCGCGCCGAGCACCGCCTGTCCCTGCGGCAGGACAACGCCGACCTGCGGCTGACCCGGCTCTCTCATGCCCTGGGGCTGGCCGATGACGAGCGCCTTGCCCGCACCCTGCGCAAGGAGCGGGATGCCGCCCGCCTTCAGCAAAGCCTGCGAGAGACCCGCTATACGCCCTCGGCCTTCCGGGATGAATGGCTGACCCGTCACGGCCAGCCCATCGCCCCGGCATCGGTATCCGCCGAGGAACTGCTGCGCCGCCCCGACATCACCCTGACGGCGCTGACGGAGCTGACCCCCGCATGGGCCGACTTTACCTCCGCCGCCCGGGAGCAGGCGGAGATCGCCGTCAAGTACGCGGGGTATCTTCAGCGGCAGGACGCCATGATCCGCCGCGCCCGGGAAACGGAAGCCATGCTGTTGCCCGAGGACATGCCCTACGGGGACATCGCCGCCCTCCGCCTGGAGGCCCGGCAGAAGCTGGCCCGGCAGAAGCCCCGCTCCCTGGCCGCCGCCAGCCGCATCCCCGGCGTATCCCCGGCGGACATCGCGGTGCTGATGGTCTATCTGGAACGCAAGCGCACCGCCGACAAGGCTGACATCAAGGAGGAACGCCCATGAACCCGTCCTACCTGCTGGTGCTGCTGGGGGTGGTGATGGTCTCCTACTCCGGTCCGCTGGTGAAGGGCGCGCTGCTGGCGGGGGCCAACCCCGTCACCGTGGCCACCCTGCGGATGGCCTTCTCCGCCCTGCTGCTGCTTCCCCTGCTCTTTCCCCGGGGGAAGGCGGAGGAGCGGCCCCTTCGCGCCCTGCGGCACATCACGCGCAGGCAATGGCTGTGGAGCCTGGCCGCCAGCCTGTTTCTGGCCTTTCATTACCTCAGCTGGATGACCTCCCTGGACGCCACCTCTACCTTCGCCTCCGTGGCGCTGGTCTGTACCCAGCCCCTGTTTGTGGCGGCACTCTCCGGCCTGGTGCTCAGGGAGCCCATGGCCCGCCGTGCCCGCCCCGGCGCGGCGGTGGCCCTGCTGGGGGCCGTGCTTATCGGCCTCAACAGCCTCACGGGACTGTCCGGGGACTTCCGCGGCGATCTGCTGGCGCTGCTGGGCGCCGCCTGCATGGCCGGGCACTGGCTGTGCAGCCGCTATGCCCGCCGCACCACCGCCGCGCTGCCCTTCACCTTCCTGCTCTATACGCAGACGGCCCTGCTCCTTTTCCTGATGTCGCCCCTGTGCGGCGGAATGCGGGTCACGCCGCAGGCCCTGTGGTACATCCTGGGGCTGGCGGCCGGCTGCACCCTGCTGGGGCATCAGCTGTTCACCATTGCCCTGGGGAAGGTTCCGGCCACGGTGGTCTCCTTCGCCCTGCTGGGCGAGCCCGTGGGCGCGATGGTGTGGAGCATGCTGATGTTCGGCGAGCGTCCCACGCTGCTGCTGCTCATCGGCGGCGGCGTCACCCTGCTGGGCCTGGCCCTTTACCTGATGGGCAGCGCGCACCGCGAGGCCGCCCCGACATCCGCCCCATGGAGGAAGCAAACATGATAACCACCCTGTGCATGAACCCTTCCTTCGACCGGACGGTGGAGGTCGACCGCCTTTTGCCCGGCGAGCTGAACCGCGTCCGAGCCGCCCGGCAGGACGTGGGCGGCAAGGGCATCAACGTGGCCGTGGTGGCCAGGCGGCTGGGGCTGGACGCCCGCGTCGTCGGCTGCGCGGGCCGGGAGGGCATCGAAGCCGTCGCTGCCATGCTGGACGGCGAGGGCATCCGCCACGCCTTTCTGCCCGTCACGGGCCGGGTGCGCACCAACCTGAAGGTCGTCAGCCTGGACGGCAGCCCCGTCACCGAGCTCAACGAAGCCGGCGCGGCTCTGATGGCCAGCGACCTGCGCCTTTTCACCGCCATGTGCCGGGAGAAGGCCGCCGGGAGCGACTGGGTGGTGCTGACCGGTTCCCTGCCCCCCGGCTGCCCGGAAGGAACCTACCGCCGCCTGATGGAGGCCATCGACGCGCCCTGCATCCTGGATGTGGGCGGCGCCGAGCTGACCCTGGGGCTGACGGCGCGGCCCTTCCTCATCAAGCCCAACCTCCGGGAGGCAGAGGCCGCCCTGGGGCGTACCATCGCCTCCCTGGCAGACGCCCGGGCCGCCGCCGGGGAATTCCTCCGCCTGGGGGCGCGGCATGTGATCCTCTCCATGGGCGGCCAGGGCGCGGTGTACATGGGGGAGGGCAAGGCGCTGTTCGCTCCGGCGCTCCCGGTGGACGTTCGCTCCACCGTCGGCGCGGGCGACGCCATGCTGGGCGGCATCCTCAAGGGAATGCGGGAGGAGGGCGACATGGCCCGGGCCTTCCGCTACGCCGTGGCCGCCGGCGCCGCCAGCGTCATGACCAGCGGCACGCAGCTCATCGTACCCTCCGACTTTGCCCGCCTGCTGGAGCAGGTCACGGTGCGGAGGCTGTGAGGACGCCGCCGCCCCCGCACAGCAAAAGCCCGGTACGGATGCAATGTTCCGTACCGGGCTTTGATCTGTCAATGCCAGGACACCTTACTCCAGCTCGCCATCCTCCAGCAGCGCCAGGTCATCCTCTTCCTCCACGGGCTCCGCATCGTCTTCCGCCGTGGCAGGCAGGGGCGCGGAGAAAATATCCTTGCGGAGAATCGCGTCGATCTCCGCCGTCAGCTCGGGATTGTCCCGCAGGTACTGGCGGGTATTCTCACGGCCCTGGCCGATGCGCTGATCCTTGTAGGAGAACCAGGCGCCGGACTTGTGGATGATGTCCTTCTCCACGGCCATGTCCAAGAGAGTGCCTTCCTTGCTGATGCCCTCGCCGTACACAATATCGAATTCCGCCGTGCGGAAGGGCGGGGCCACCTTATTTTTGACCACCTTGACCTTGGTGTGGTTGCCCACCACGGTGTTGCCATTTTTGAGCTGCTCGCCGCGGCGCACATCCAGGCGCACGGAGGCGTAGAACTTCAGCGCCCGGCCGCCAGGGGTGGTCTCCGGGTTGCCGTACATGACGCCGACCTTCTCGCGCAGCTGGTTGATGAACACCGCCACGCAGCCCGTCTTGTTGATGATGCCCGCCAGCTTGCGCAGCGCCTGGCTCATCAGCCTCGCCTGAAGGCCCACAAAGGAGTCGCCCATCTCGCCGTCGATTTCCGCCTTGGGCACCAGGGCCGCCACAGAGTCGATGACCACGACATCCAGCGCGCCGGAGCGCACCAGGGCCTCCGCGATTTCCAGGGCCTGCTCGCCGGTATCCGGCTGGGAAACGTACAGCTCGTCCACATTGACGCCCAGTTTCCGGGCGTAGGCCGGATCCAGGGCATGCTCGGCATCCACAAAGGCGGCGATGCCTCCGGCTTTCTGGGCCTCCGCCACAATATGCAGGGCCACGGTGGTCTTACCGGAGGATTCAGGGCCGTAGATTTCCACGATGCGCCCCCGGGGAATGCCGCCCACGCCCAGGGCCGCGTCCAGCGTCAGGCAGCCGGTGGGAATCACGGGAATATCCTGCTTGCCGGCGTTTTCCCCCAGCTTCATCACCGCGCCTTTGCCGTACTGCTTATCAAGATCCGCCAGGGCGTGCTCCAGGGCCTTGAGCTTCTCCTCCTGGGTTGTGGCGGGAGCCGCTTTTTCCGGCTTGGCCGCTTTCTTGGACGCCATGGTGAACACTTCCTTTCCTTCTTCTTCATTGTATATGCCGCCTTACGCCAAGCGGCCGCGGCCATCCGTCCGCGTTGAATTTATCGTATCATACCGAACGACAGTTTGCAAGGGGAACAGCGGAAAATTTCCGAAGCTGCCGGGCGGGCTGAAGGCGCCATCCGGCAAAAATGACGAATGTCCGTCTTTTTTCCGTATATGACGCCCGCAGGCTTCGTCATTGCCCGTCTTTTCTGGCCAAATACCTGCCAATTTTCAACAGAAGGGTTAATCGTTCGCATTTTTTTGCAAAATCCCTTCTCAGATGGCATGAAATGTTGTATAATGGAGCCGCAACATCAAGGGGAATGAGGTTGATGGCGTGACTGATTTTGTGAACACCTGGAATGAAGAGTCCTTCCTGACCTACCCGGTTGGCCCGCTGGGGCTCATCGCCATGCGCGGCACAGAGGAAATAGGCAGCAAGATCAACCAATGGCTGCTGCGCTGGCGTGACCATACGGAAGAGGCCCTCCCCGGCGACATGAGCACCACCCCCGGTATGGCCCGGGACAACTTCCTCATCGAAACAGCCTGCCCCCGCTTCGGCAACGGCGAAGGCAAGGGCCTCATCAAGGAAAGCGTCCGCGGACTGGATCTGTACATTCTCTGCGACGTGGGCGCCTACAACTGCACCTATGACATGTACGGGCAGAAGGTACCCATGAGCCCGGACGATCACTACATGGATCTCAAGCGCACCATCGCCGCTGTGGGCGGCAAGGCCAAGCGCGTCACCGTCATCATGCCCATGCTTTACGGCGGACGTCAGCACCGCCGCGCCTCCCGGGAGAGCCTGGACTGCGCCATGGCCCTGCAGGAGCTCATCCGCATGGGCGTGAGCAACATCATCACCTTTGACGCCCATGATCCCCGAGTACAAAACGCCATCCCGGAGGACGGCTTCGAGTCCGTCATGCCCTCCTATCAGATTCTCAAGGCCCTCCTGCGCAGGGAAAAGAACCTGCACATCGACAAGGATCACCTCATGATTGTTTCCCCCGACGAGGGCGCCATCGACCGCAACATCTTCTACGCCTCCGTGCTGGGGCTGGATATGGGCATGTTCTACAAGCGCCGGGATTACACCCGCATCGTCAACGGCCGCAACCCCATCATCGCCCATGAATACATGGGGGACACCATGGAGGGCAAGGACGTTTTCGTCACCGACGATATTCTCTCCTCCGGCGAGTCCATCATCGACGTGGCCCGGGAGCTGAAAAAGCGCAAGGCCAACCGCATCTTTGCCGCCGTGACCTTCCCCCTGTTCACCAATGGCCTGGAGCTGTACAACAAGGCCTACGAGGAAGGGCTCATCGACCGGGTGATTTCCACCAACCTGACCTACTGCACGCCTGAATTGAGGGAGGCCCCCTGGTTCATCCAGGCGGATATGAGCAAATTCATCTCCTATATCATTGCTACCCTGAACCACGACCGCTCCCTGAGCAAGCTGCTCACGCCCTCCGACCGCATTCACACCCTGCTCCGCCGCTATAATCAGGAGCAGACGGAGTCCGGGATCAGGCTGGTGTAACGATCATGGAAAAAATGAATATTCGCCCGGCCGTCCTCGCGGACGCGCCCGCGCTTGCCGATGTCAAGGCCCGCTATGTCCGGGCGTTGTACCGTGGTTATCTTGCCGCCGATTATTTGAAGCGGCTGGATGCTTCCGTTTACCTGCTGCAGCTGACCGAATGGATTCGGAACGACAGCTTCAGCGTCGCGCTGCTGGAAGGTCAGGACGGAATTGTCGGCTTCATCGTCTACGGCAGCGATGAGGAAGAGCCCGGTCACGGTCTTATCCGGGATGTGGCGCTGCTTCCTTCCGGCAGTTCTGTGGACTGTCAGCAGCTGATTCGCAGCGGTGTGGACTGCCTCGCCAATGCTTTTGACAACATCCACCTGTGGGTGGTTCGAGACAATTTCCGCATGCGCTTTCATTTCGAACAGGCAGGCTTCCGGGCGGACGGCCAGGAACGTCTGGAGCAGCTTCGCGATCCCTGGCTCTCCGATTTCCCGGCGCTGCCGGTGCGCAGATACAGCTATCAGGTTCGGTAATCATACCGCAAATATGAGAAGAAGACCATCCGCACGTCAAGGCAGATGGTCTTCTTCTCTATTGTCTCAGGCCTTCAGCGCCCTGCGGCCCTCGTCAATGGCCTGCTGCACCATGTCCGGCGCGGGCGCGCCTGGGATGCGGCGCTTCTCCACGCAAGCCAGCATGGACAGATCGTCGAAAACATCCTGCTCAAAGGCCGGGTGGAAGGCCTTCAGTTCGGGGAGGGTCAGGTCAAGGAGGGCCTTGCCTTCCGTCAGGCAGTGGGCCACCAGCTCGCCCACAACCTTGTGAGCGTCGCGGAAGGCCACGCCGTGCTTGACCAGGTAATCGGCGCAGTCCGTGGCATTGGTGAAGCCGCCGGACGCGCCCCGGGCCATCACATCGGTGCGGAAGGTCACGGTGCGCAGCATGGCCGTGAACACCGTCAGGCCCTTGACCAGGGTATCCCGGGCGTCGAAGAACGCTTCCTTATCCTCCTGCATGTCCTTGTTGTAGGCCAGGGGGATGCCCTTCATCACCGTCAGCAGCGCCATCAGGTCGCCATAGACCCGGCCCGTCTTGCCGCGGATGAGCTCGGCCACATCGGGATTCTTCTTCTGGGGCATGATGGAGGAGCCGGTGGCATAGGCGTCGTCCATCTCCACAAAGCGGAACTCCCCGGTGTTCCACAGGATCAGCTCCTCGCAGAAGCGGCTCAGGTGCATCATGCAGATGGAGGCGGCGGACAGGTATTCCAGCAGGAAATCCCGGTCGCTCACGCCGTCCAGGCTGTTCTGGCTGATGGCGGAAAAGCCCAGCAGCTCCGCCGTCCGCTCCCGGTTGAGGGGATAGGTGGCGCCCGCCAGCGCCCCCGATCCCAGGGGCATGACGTCCGCCGCCTCATACGCATGGCGGAAGCGCCCCCGATCCCGCAGGAACATCTGGAAATAGGCCATCATGTGATGGGCCAGGGTAATGGGCTGGGCCTTCTGCAAATGGGTATACCCCGGCATGATGGTATGCAGGTGCTCCTGGGCGATGGTCAGCAGCGCCTCCAGGAGGTCATTCAGCATGTCCTCGGTTTCCCGGCAGGCCAGCTTGGCGTACATGCGCACATCCAGCGCCACCTGGTCGTTCCGGCTGCGGCCGGTATGCAGCCGCTTGCCCGCCTCCCCGATGCGCTGGGTCAGGATGGTTTCCACGTTCATGTGGATGTCCTCGGCATCCACCATCCATTCAATTTTCCCCGCCTTGACATCCGCCAGGATGCCGTGCAGGCCCTCCACAATGCGGTCAGCGTCGTTTTGCGGGATGATCCCCTGCTCCCCCAGCATGGTGGCATGGGCAATGGAGCCGGTGATGTCCTGCTCCGCCAGCCGCTGGTCAAAGGAAATGCTGGAATGAAAATCGTCCACCAGGTTGTCCGTCGCCTTGGCAAAGCGTCCGCCCCATAGCTTCATAACAATCATGTCCTCCCCTATCCGTCATCACCGCATCAGTATAACAAAATTCGGGACAGGTTTCAACCAAAGAACGAAGAAGGTACATCCTTTTAAGAAGAACGGCACCCGCCCTTCTCAGCGGATGCCGATTCAATCACGGCCACCCCGGTCAAGGCGTCCGTGATGATTGCATGTACCCCGTCGCCACGCCCTCGTAGGCATTGGTGGCCGGGTCAAAGGATTTGCGGGACTGCACGGTGAGGCTGTCGCCCTTGAAGCACAGCAGCATGTCGATGCCGCAGGGCGCGTTGCCGATGATGAAGCACCGCACCCGCAGCAGGCCCTCCGCCAGCCATCCGCCGGAGCAGAGCGTGGGCAGGTCAGGCCAGCCGGGGAAGGTATCGACGATATTCTCCCCCACGCCGAAGCGCAGCGGGTTCCTGCCCCAGGCGTTCTCCCAGAGCAGCTCGTTCCCCCGCAATTCCACGGACTTCAGCCCCAGAGGATTCGGCTCGCTGAAGACGTAGGGGCCCGCCGCCGCCATGGCGAAGGCCGGGTCATGGCCCAGAGGCTTCGTCTTCAGGGACAGGCGAACCGGGGCCATGTCCTCCATGCCGATGTAGGGATAGATTTCCTCGAAGAAGGCGTCGTAGATGCGCTGCACCCCCACGGGATCCAGCCGGGTGTCCGCGATGGTGCACAGCAGCGCGTCCTTCTCCGGGCACACCACCGCCAGCTGGCCGCCCAGGCCGTACATGGCCCAGCCCGCCCGGGTCATCCACACCTGCCAGCCGTAGCCGCTGCTTTCCTCCCGGGGCGCGTTGAGCACGTTGACGCTGTGGCACTTTCCCATCTCCCGGCAGAACCAGGCAGGGATCAGCCCGCCGCCGCCCTCCATCACCAGCCGCGTTACCTTATGCAGATCGCGCAGGGACATACACAGCCCCGTACCGCCCTGGCAGGTGCCGGAGGGGTCGCGGAGCCAGAACTTCTCGTCCGTGGCGCCGATGGGATCGAAGACGCGCTCCTTCAGGAAGTCGATGACCTCCATCCCGCTCAGGCGCGCCACCAGTGCCGCCAGCACCTGGGAGCAGCCCGTATCATAGTGGAAGACGGTGCCCGGCTCGTGGGTGGGCGTGGCGGTGAAGAAGGGCTTCGTCCAGTTCTCGTCGACGCCCTCCCGATAGGCGGTGGAGCGGTAGCAGGTGGCCATCCGCAGCATGTCCCGCAGGGTCAGCCGAAGGAGGCGGCCGTCCGGGTTCTCCGGCAGATAGTCCTGAAAATAATCGACAATATGATCGTCCAGCGCCAGCTTGCCCTCGCCCATCAGGATGCCGATGGCCAGGGCCGTCATGGTCTTGCTGACGGAGTACATGCGGTGGAGTTTGCCTTCCTCAAAGGGCGCGTAATACGCCTCCGCCTTGATCTCGCCGCCCACGGAGAGCATGAAGCCGTGCAGGCAGACATCCTCCCGCTCCAGGCGGCTGACGAAATCCTCCACCCGGGTCTTCAGCCGTTGATCGAGCATCGCGTGTACCTCCTGTTACCTGTCTTCGTCCAGCATCGCCATGGCCAGACGGGCAAACCGGGCAGCGCCGGTGAAGGACAGGTGCGTATCGTCCTGAATGCCGTCGGGATAGTTGGGATGGCCCTTCTCCTGCCAGTTGTACAGCGCCTTGGACGCCTCGGGGCCCATGGCCTGCACCATTTCTGCCGTGGCCTTCTCCAGATCCAGCAGGCGCACGCCCCGGTAGTCCGCCAGATCGCGCATGGCGGCGGGATAATCCCCGTGGGTGTTGGCCAGCTTTCCATCCTCGTCAAAGCAGCGGCGCACCACGGGCGTCACCAGGATGGGCTCGGCGCCCTGACGGCGGGCCGCGTCGATGTACATGCCCAGGTACTCGGGATACGTCACCCGGGGCACGGTGTGAACCGCCGGATCCTCCGTCTCGTCATTGTGGGCGAACTGGATGAACAGCTTATCGCCCCTGCGCAGGCACAGCTCGATGAAGTTCAGCCGCATCTCCGCCACAAAGGACTTGCTGGAGCGGCCGCCGCCCGCGTAGTTCTCCACAAAGGCATCCTCCGCCATCATGGCCAGGGCCTGTCCCCAGCCCGTCAGCGGCGCGCACGCCGGCGGATAAGGGCACATGGTGGAGTCGCCGCAGAGGAACCAGGTGGGCGTCCGCTTCCGCGGATCCCAGTGGTCATAGCCGCCGATGACCTCGCTGACGGTGAGCAGTGCGGCTTCCTCGTCCGTCAGGCGCTTTTGACGGGGATGGCGGGTGGACTGATCCGCCCGCGCGCCGGTGGTGCCGTATTCACCGCAGCGCTCCGTGATGGCCGCGCCGCCTCCCCAGTCCTGGAAGCCCTCGGGGCTGACGCACTCGTCCATCTCGCAGTGGAGGAACACCGTCCTTGCAAAGGGCCGCCAGGGACGGCCCAGGTATGCCGTGCCGGGCTCGCATTCGCCGGTAAGCCGGCACCGGTGGAAGACCAGGCCATGGGCCGACTGCTCCGGGGTGTTGGCCGCCGTGTAGAATCCGCCCCGCTCGTTCATGAACAGTGTGCAGCGCTCAAACCAGCAGCGGTAGGGGCCAAAGATGAAGTCCACGTCGCCCTGAATATAGCAATCCTCAAAATACTGGCGGTTCAGCACCAGCGGACAGTCGCCCACGCTGATGACGCCCTCGGGGATCAGCCGGGGCAGGGCGTCCTTGGCCACCTTGGGCATGGTGGGACCGCAGAACAGCGTATCCTGGGAGGCAATCATCCGCACGTTGCGCCACACACCCCGGTCGCCCGCCGCGTAAACCGCCACGGCCTGACCCACATCCTGGCCGTCCCCCGCGTCGTTGCGGATGGTGATGTTCTCCACCTCCACATTGCTGCCCGTCACCAGAAAGGTGTAGGACAGGAAGGTACCCTTCTCCTTGCCTTCCTCGTTCAAGTCCTTGGCACAGCCGCTGTTGGTGATGACGGTACGATCCCGCGCCTCGCCCACAATGCGGATATTGTCCTTGTTGACAATAACCTTCTCATGATACTCATCCATGCGCACCAGCAGGATCGTTGGCGTCCGGCTGCTCATGGGCACGGCGTCGATGGCCGCCTGGATGGAGGTAAAATCCCCCGTGCCGTCCTTCGCGATAATCACCATGGCCTCATTTTCCTCCTATCAGCTTCAGTTCCGCCAGGGCTTCCGCCGTCATGCGGGCATAGACCTCCGCCCCAACATGGCAGGTGTGGGTATCGTCCTTCTGCCCATCGGGGAAAGCGGGATAAAGCCCCGGCTCCACGTTCATGTACATCCTGGCGCTTTCCGCCTCACCGATGGCGCGGATGTAGGCTGTGCCTTTCTGGTAAATGTCAATCAGCGGCACGTTCCGCATCATCGCCAGACGGCGGATGGCGTCGGGGTACTCGTCATGACTTTCCAGCAGCCTGCCCTCCCGCCAATAGCACCGGGGGATGGGCGTCATCAGCACCGGCACCGCGCCCACTAAACGCGCCGTGTCCACGAAGATGGACAGGTTGCTCACAAAGGACGTGTGCGGGTCGGTGTGCCGCCAGACCAGGTCGCTGGTATCGTTGTGGGTGAACTGGATCAGCAGCAGATCCCCCGGCTGAATGTCCTTTTCAAGGGCCTGAAGCCGTCCCTCCGACAGGAAGGACTTGGTGCTCCGGCCGCCCCGGGCCGCATCCACCACCCGACACCCCGGCAGGAACCCTTCCAGCAGCTGACCCCAGCCGGTGATGGGCGCGCGCTCCTGGGTGTAAGCCGCCGCCGTGGAATCTCCGCAGACATAAATGGTCATAACCGACCGCCTCCTTTCCGCCTTCCCCCGGGAAAGCGGATCACTTTCTTCCTATGCTTTCCGCCGTGACGACGAGGGTCTCCCCGGCCCCATGGGCCATAGCCCGGCCATCCGCCAAATGCAGCACGCCCGCCGCCTTCGCGGTGATCTCCGCCTGCCAGGTGTCACCCTCCCAGGCGATGTCGACGGTGTAGCCGCCCCGGGCGCAAAGGCCGCGCACCAGGCCCCTCTCCCACTGAGGCGGGCGGGCCGGGAGCAGGCGCAGGAAACCCTCATGGCTCTGCAGAAGCATTTCCGCCATGGCCGCCGTGGCGCCGAAGTTGCCGTCAATCTGGAAGGGCGGATGATTATCGAAGAGGTTGGGCAGCGTGGAGCGCTTCAGCAGCAGGCGGATGTTCTCCCCGGCCTTGCCGCCGTCCAGCAGCCGGGCCCACAGGCACATGATCCACGCCCGGCTCCAGCCGGTATGGCCGCCGCCGTGGCACAGCCGATGCTCCAGGGTTCCCCGGGCCGCCGCGAAGGCCTCCGGCGTGGCGGGGGTAATCTCGTGGGAGGGATACAGCGCGAACAGGTGCGAGATATGCCGGTGTCCCGGCGCGGCCTCGCCGCACGTCCGCAGCCATTCCTTCACCCGGCCGTCCTCCACCTGAACGGGGGACAAATCTGCCTTGAAGGCCGTCCATTGGGCAGTATCGGCACCGATGGCCGCGCCGCATTCCTCCAGCGCCGTCATCAGCGCCCAGAGAATCTGCCCGTCCATGGCCGCGCAGTTGGTCAGCATGCCATGCACGCCCTCGGGGGTGACGTAGACGTTCTCCGGGGAGGTCGACGGGCTGACCGTCCAGCAGCCGTCCGCCGTCCTTTCGCAGGTGTCCAGGAAGAAACGGGCGGCGTCCTCCATCAGGCTGTAATGCTCCCGCAGGAAAGCCTTGTCCAGCGTGAAGCGGTAGTGCTCGGCGATGTGCAGGCACAGCCACGCCGCCCCCATGACCCAGTAAGTGGCGGGGAGGTAGGTATCCTGGGGCGCACAGTCCCCCCAGAGATCGGTGTTGTGGTGGGCCACCCAGCCGGACGCGCCGTACATTGCGCGAGCCACCTGCTCCCCGTGGGGACGCATGCGGTGCAAATGCTCGAACAGCGGCAGGTGCATCTCGGACAGGCCGCACACTTCGGCGGGCCAGTAGTTCATTTCGGTGTTGATGTTGATGGTATACTTGCCGTCCCAGGCCGGGCGGAAGTCGTCGTTCCACACGCCCTGCAGGTTGGCCGGAAGACTTCCCGGCCGGGAGCAGCCCGCCAGCAGATACCGCCCGAAGGCGAAGTAGCAGCTTTCCAGCCCGTTGTCCTGATGGCCCTGGGCGTACCGGGCCAAGCGGCGGTCGGTGGGCAGGGCATCGAGGGCCGGGTCGCCGTCGATGTCGAGGGTGCAGCGTTCCATGATGGCCCGGTGCTCCGCGATGTGAGCGGCCCTCACCGCGTCATACCCGGCGGATACGGCGGCATCCAGGCGGCGCAAACATTCCGCCAGCAGGTCCTCCGTGCGGAAGGACGTGGCCGAGGCCAGGAACAGGTCGCACTTCTCCGGGATCAGCAGGGTGTTGCCAACGACCCGTACACCCTCGCCCACGGCGCGGCACACGGCCATGTAGCGAACGCCGCCGTCCCCCGTCTGGCCGCTGAGGAGGATGGTCGCGTTGTCAACCCTGTCGATGCGGCCCACATACGGCCCCCGGCGCAGCAGCACCCGGGCGGGATACCCCTCATGACGCAGGGCAAAAACCTGATGCGGGAAGGACAGCAGGCATTCCCGGCGGACGGCGCGGCCCTTGCGGACATAGGAAACCGTGTGCAAACCATCCCGGATATCCAGCGCCCGGCGGTAATCGCTGACCTCCCGCTCGTGGCGGGTCATGTCCTGGCCCCGCATGTTCCGCATACCGTGCAGGCCCTCGGGACGGTCGCCGTCCAGCTGCTGGAGGATCAGGTCGCACAGGGGCTCATAGTGACGCTCGCCGTCCGGCGTGGCCGTCAGGGCGATTTCCGCCAGATCCTGGGCCTCTTGCACCCGATCTTCCCGCAGGAGCCCACGGATGACGGGCAGGCTTTCCCGGGCGTCGGGGTTCACCCGATCCCGGAAGCCGCCGTACCACACGCTGTCCTCGTTCAGGCTGATCCGTTCCAGCACCGTGCCGCCGAAGACCATCGCGCCCATGCGCCCGTTGCCCAGGGGCAGGGCGATGTTCCAATCCTTGGCCGGCGCGTCATACCACAGCTTCATCGATTGCATCAGCTCACTTCTCCAGTTCCACGCTGCCGTCAATATCCAGCCATTCACCCTTGACGCCCCGCACCTTCACGCCGCGCAGATCGACGTTCTTCGCGTTGCGCAGGAAGAAGCCCGCGCCCTGCATCTCCGGGCAGCCCTCCATGGCGGCGGGCCGGTCAGCCGGGCCGTCCTGCGTCATTTCCACCACCACGTCCTGCATGGTCACGCCCTCCACCGGCATTTCCGCCAGGCCGTAGAAGAAGCCCGCGCAGGCCGTGCAGCGGCGCGCCCGCACCCCGGTGATGGTCACATCCCGCAGGGCCGGGGTCGTCTCCGCGATGGGATAAGGCGCCTTGTCCCACACATGCTTGAACTTGCCGTCCGAGCCGCAGAAGTAGTACATGTTGAACACAAAGGGACACATGACCTTCTCCATCACCAAGTTTTCCAGCTGGATGCCTTCCACCGTGCCGCCGCGCCCGCGCCGGGTCTTGAGGCGGATGCCGCGGTCGGTCTCGTAGAACACGCAGGAGGACACCACCACATTGCGGATGTCGCCGCTCATCTCGCTCCCCAGCACCACGCCGCCATGACCGTGCATGAAGTGGCAGTTGGTGATGATGATCCGCTCACAGGGCTGGCGGTCGGGGGTCTTCTCCGTGCCGGACTTGATGGCAATGCAGTCGTCGCCCACGTCGATGGTGCAGTCGCTGATGCGCACGTCCTGGCAGGCGTCGGGGTTGATGCCGTCGGTATTGGGGGAATCGTAGGGGTTTTTGATGTTCAGCCCGCGCACGGTCACGTTGCGGCTGCGCAGGGGATGCACCGTCCACGCGGGGGAATTGATGAGCGTCACGTTTTCCAGCACCACATGGCGGCAGTTCGCGAAGCACACCAGGTAGGGCCGGGGATAGGGGTTCTGGCCCGCCCGCTGGCGCTCCCACCAGTAGGAGCCCTGGCCGTCCGCCACGCCATAGCCGGTGATGACGACGTTCTCGGCATCCTGGGCGTAGATGCAGGCCTGATGCACCAGACCCGCGTTGCCCTCGTATTCCAGCTCAATGAGCGGGAAGGCCTTTTCATCCTGATGGAAGCGCAGCACGGCGCCGCTTTCGATGTTCAGAGTCATGTTGCTGTCCAGGCGGATGGAGCCGGTGGGATACTCCCCCGCCGGAACGTTCAGCACGCCGCCGCCCTGCCGCCGCAGATCGTCAATGGCCCGGGCAAAGGCCTCCGTCCAGTCCCCGCCCTGCCGGGATAGCGCCTCATAATCACGAATGTTCATCGGTGATTCCTCCTTATTCTCGCGCCTGATAGGCTTCATACTGCCTGCGGTAAATATCGAGGGCCTTGCCCACGCCCATGCGGTCCAGCTGGGCCACAAAGGCGTCGAAGTTGCTCAGCGGCTCCTCGCCGGTGATGAATTTCAGCTCCATCTCGGTGATGTAGTTGGTCACATCGTCCATCACGCTGTCGCAAAAGGCTTTGTCCTCCACACTCATGTTGATGGCCGGGGGATAAATCAGCGCGGTGGAAGCGTCTGCCCAGGTCTTTTCCGCCACCAGCTGATCGTCCGGGTAGGTAGCCAGCACCACGGATTCACCGTCGTATTTGGGGAAAGCCGTATGACCGATGGCGTAATGGTGGAGCGTCAGGTAGCCGTCCTCCGCCAGGGTCATGGCCGCGTCCGTCAGCTGCTTCCTTCCGTCCTCCGTCACAATATAGCTTTCGCCCTCGATGCCCCAGGTCAGCAGCGCCGACCCTTCCTCGGAATACATGTAATCAATGAACCGTACAGCCGCGGCGGGATCCTTGCAGGCGGAGGTAATCACCGTCACCGGCAGCGCCATATGGCTGGCGGCTTCCGCCCGGGGGGTATAGCGCACGCCGTCCGCGTTCATCGGCCAAGGCACCGCTGTCAGGCTCGCGCCCGCATCGTTCTCCCGCATCGCAGGCAGGTAATAACGCCAGGCGTTGTCCAGGCCGGTGAAGGAGCCGGTCAGGCCGTTGACGATGTTCTCCGTTTTCCACTGGTCGGAATGTATGAGGCAGTTGCTGCCCAGCAACCCCTCGGCATACCACTTGTTCATCGTTTCCAGGTAGGCCTTGTATTCCTGCTCCATGGGGCCGAAGGCCACGGCGCCGTCGGCCTTGACGCAGAAGGTATTCAACACGCCGAAGGCCGGGGCAAAGTACGGCAGCCCCCAGCCGTCAAATGGAATCTCGTCCATGAAGCCGTTGCCGTTGGGATCGCGGTTTTTAAAGGCCGTGAGCACCTCGTACCAGTCGTCAATGGTGTGCGGCACGGCCAGGCCCAGCTTATCCAGCCAATCCCTGCGCAAGATCAGCCCGGAATAGCTCTTGCGGCAGACGTCCTCCACCGTCAGCAGCGGATTGAAAGACGGGAAGTAATACAGCCTGCCCTCCGCCGTCTCAACCTCCCTGCGAAGCTCAGGGCGCTCGGCGTAAATCCGGGTGAGGTTGGGCGCGTACTGGGCGATCAGCGCCGTCAGGTCGATGACTGTGCCCTCCTCATACATGCGGTCCGTGCTGGCGGAATAGTCCCACATGATAACGTCCGGCAGCTTGCCGGAGGCAACCATCATTTTGAAGGCATCCTCGCTGTTGTCCGGCGGGGACTGGAACACCACGTCCACCCCGGTGGCGTCCTCGATCCGCTCAATGCCCTTGAGGCTGTTGTACAGCGCCACATCCTCCGTGCGCAAATACCAGGTGATCTGTACCTTTTCCTCCACCGGCTGACCCTGGCAGCCCGCAAGCGCCAGACACGCCGCCGTCAGCAGCAAGGCCAGTATTCGCCTCTTCATCCTTTGCACCCCTCTCCTTTGTCCACACCCGTGGTCGTGGCTCCATTATACCATGACCACGGGCATGGACAAAAGCCCTTCTAAAATTTATGAGGCTCCTTCCTTAAAATAAACGCCTCATGTGTAAAAAGGGGGGCCGCCGGTCGCCCGACGACCCCCGTGGGTCTACCTTTTTGCTTCAGCTGATCTCAGCAATCAGTTGCCGCGGCTGTTGAAGCTGTCATAGGCTTCCTGATACAGAGCGATCAGGTCCTCAATGCCCATCTTCTGCAGGGTATCCATGTAGTTGTCGAAGTTGGTCAGGGGCTCAGCGCCGGTGATGAACTTGTAGGCCATCTCGGAGATGTAGGTGTTCATGTTCTCGATCTCGGCAACGGCCTTCTGAGCGTCGGTGCTCAGGGTGATGGCGCTGGGATACTCCAGGGCATTGGAGGCCTGGGCCCACATCATGGCGGAGTTCACATAGTTCTCCTCACGGGTAGCGGCCAGGTAGTCGGCAGCACCCCAGCGGGGGAAGGACACATGGGACATGGAGTAACGATACTTGTTCGGGAACGCGCCGTCGTAGAAGTTCTCGGTGATCTGCTGAGCCCACTCGGTCTCGTGCTTCACGCCGTTCTCGTCCACGGTGTAGGTGCCATGGCCATGGGTCCATTCGGGGTTGATGGGATCGCCCTCGATGGTGCCCCAGGTGGTGCAGTTGGTGCCTTCCTCGGTGTACATCTGGTCGATCAGCCGGGCGGCGGCCTCAACGTTCTTGCAGTCCACGGAGATGACGGTGCTGTAACGGTCGCCATAGCCCATGCCGTAGTCGTCAGCATAGAACTCGCCGGAGCCGTTCACATACTGGGGCCACTGAATAGCCACGAAGTCCGCGTTGGGGTTCTTTTCCAGCACCTGGGGCAGACGCTGCTCCCAGTAGTTGGACAGGCCCTTCCAGGAGCCGGCCAGATCAGCGTAGATGTTGGCGTCAGAGGAATCGGCGGGAGCGCCGGTCTCATCCGCGAACACGTTCTGGATCAGGCCCTCGGCATACCACTTGCTCATGGTCTCCAGGTAAGCCTTGTACTTCTCGCCATACTGGCCATAGGCAACCTTGCCGGTCTCGGGATCGACGTAGACGCCGTTCTGGAAGCCGAAGGCGGGCATGAACAGGTTCAGGCCAGCGGAACCAGCGTCGAAGGGAATCTCGTCCTGTTCGCCGTTGCCGTTGGGATCGCCGTTCTTGAAGGCGGTCAGCACTTCGTACCACTCATCAATGGTGGTGGGAGCTTCCATGCCAACGTTGTCCAGCCAGTCCTGACGCATTTCCAGGCCCCACCAGCACACGGCCACCTTCTCCAGGTCGCTGTTCAGGGGGTTGATGACGGTGAAGTACAGGTAACGGCCTTCATCGTCCATCAGGGTCTTGGCCACCTGGGGGTTCTCCTCCAGCAGCTTCTTGTAGTTGGGCATGTACTTGTCGATGACATCATTCAGCTCGATGATGATGCCGTCCTTGTACATCTGGGACACACCGCCGGTGTAGTCGTTGTTGTGCTGCCACTGGATGATGTCCGGATAGTTGCCGGAAGCCATCATGGCCAGGTACTGGGCGTTGATCTCATCGCCGCTGCCGCACACGACGGTCCAGTCGATGTTGACGCCAGCCATGTCCTGAATCTTCAGCAGGCCGACCAGGGTGGGATAGAGGTAGGGCTCGTACTCAGCCGTGCCGCCGCGAACCAGATAGGTGACGGTGGGCTTGTCGTCCGCCAGCGCGGGCGCGGCCATGGCGAACAGCATGGTCAGCGCGAGCAGGGTAGCCAGGAACTTCTTCATGGGATAACCTCCTTTTTTAGTAGGGTGAACCTTATGTTCAACAGCTTTCGCTGCCGACACCGATGGGGAGAGGAACCGGGTGGCGGGGCGTTGATGCCCCAGACCGCTGGCAATATCCGCACAAGGTGCGACTAACTTGCCGTCGGCAGACTGCAAATCGAAAACCAGCGACATGCGCGGTGGTTTTCGCGCAATTCCGTCAGGAATTGCTTCCTTACGCGAGCGAACGGTCGGGAGAACGGCTTTGCCGTTCGACCAGTGAGCGAGTGCCAACTCGTTCAAGTGGCGCACGCCACTTGAACGATGCCTTACATGCCCGTCAGGCCGCTGCGCTCCACGCCTTCCATGAAGCGGCGCTGCAGAATCAGGTACATGATGAGGATGGGCACGATGCACAGGAAGGTCGCGGCCATCAGCATGGCCTCGTTGAAGATCAGACCTTCGATGTCGTTCTTGGCAATCATGGTGTAGTTTTCCTTGCTCAGCTCCGCGTACAGGGAGGGCAGGCGGTTGGGCAGCATCTTCAGCCACACGTCGGTGATGTAGATGCCGGGCTCAAAGTAGTCGTTCCAGTGCCACACCAGGGACAGCACCGCGCACACCAGCAGGGAGGACTGACTCATGGGGAGCATGATGTGGGTGTAGGTGCGCACAGGGCCGCAGCCGTCCACCCGGGCGGCCTCCTCCATCTCGTAGGGCAGACCCGCGAAGAACTGCCGGAACAGGAAGATGAAGAAGCCGCCGTTGAGGCCGAAGCCCAGGAAGGTGGGCACCACCAGGGGCAGGTAGGAATTCAGCCAGCCCCAGTCGGAAAACTGCATGTACCGCGGGAAGATGATGGTCTGCACCGGCACCAGCATGGTGAGGATGACCATGGCGAACAGCGGGCCCTTGAAGCGGAACTTGTACCGGGCGAAGGCGTAGCCCGTCATGGCGCAGGAGAAGGCATGTCCCGCCGTGGACAGCACCGCCACCAGCGCGCTGTTCCACACATAGGAGCCGAACTGCAGCTTGCGGTAGGCGACGCTGTAATTGCTCCAGGTCAGGGATGAGGGCAGCCACTTCACCGTGATGTTGATGAGGTCGTCGTCCGTCATCAGGGACTGGGTAATCATCTTGATGAAGGGATACAGGAACACGAAGCTCAGCGTGGCCAGCAGGAAGTAGAAGCCCAGGCGCAGGATGCCGTCCCGCACGAAGCGGATGCGATGGCTGCTGCTCTTTTTCACGTTGGCGCTGATACTCTTGACAGCCATGGTCTCACTCCTTTCCGCCCGAGACGAAGACGTACCTGCTCAGCACGCCGATGCAAATGCCGCACAGCGCGAAGGCAAACGCGAAGTAGACCCAGCCCATCGCGGCGCCATGGGCAAACTGCTGCGGATTGGAAAAGCTCTGCTTGTAGATGTAGTCCACAATGGGGTTGGTGCTGTCCGTGAAGAACGCGACGATGGTGTAGACCACGTTCATCAGGATCACCGGGGAAATCATCGGCAGGGTGATCTTCCAGAACATTTCCCACTCGGTGGCGCCGTCCACCCGGGCGGCCTCGTACAGCGAGGAGGAAATGCCCTGCAGGCCCGCCAGGAACAGCACGATCTGCACGCCGGACTTCCACAAAACCACCGTGATGCGATCCAGCACCGACTGGAGGAACTCCGTCATGGAGTGACCCAGCAGATCGGCGATAAGCTGGGGCACCATGATGCCCGTGGTGATGGTGGTGCCGTCCGCGCCCATGCCCAGCATCTGCTTCATCACATAGCCGGAGCCCAGCAGCACCGGGATGAAGAACGCCGCCCGGAAGAAGCCGCGGCCCACCATTTTCCTGTTGAGCAGGATGGCGATGACCAGGGAGAACACGATGCAGATGGGCATGTTCAGCAGGGTGTCGGTTACGGTCTGCAGGAACATGGGCACAAAGTTGATATCATAGAAGAAAATGTGCTGGTAGTTTTGAAGCCCCCGCCATTCCATGACGAAGCCCTTCATCTGCACGATGTCGGAAAAGCTCAGCCGGATGGAGGAAAAGATGGGGCTGATGAAAAACAGGCACAGGCCGATGATCCATGGGGCCAGGAAAATCAGCGATTCCAGCGACCGCCGACTGGCCATGGACAGATGACGGCGGGATGTCCGCTTGCTTGGCTTCACCATCACTGCCCACCCTCCTTTACCACCACATAGTCCATGGCCGGGATGCTCCGGCCGTCAGCCGTGACGGGCTGCTCGTTGTAGTTCACATACACGGTCATGCCGTTGTCATAGGTCACCTTGGCCACGTCGGGGGCGACGCGCTCATGGGTCAGCATCAGCGCCGTGCGCAGCTGGGCCAGGTCGCCCTGGGCGAACGCCTGGCTGATGCGCGCCAGCTGCTCCATCCAGGCCGTGTACTGGGCCGTGAACAGGTTTTGGTAGCTGGTGTACATCAGCGCCTCGGTGCCGCCGTAGGTCAGCTCGAAGTACGGGGTGTAGCCCATCTCCACCCAGCGCAGCACCTCGCGGTCCAGGTCGCTGGACAGGTTGCCCGGCTCGCCGGTGAAGTCCCGCACACCGTGCATCACCATCTGGTAGAAGGGCACGGAAGCGGTGGTGAACTGGAAGCCGCTGTCCTGATAGGGCACCTCGGTCATCAGCTCCACATAGGGCGCCAGCCATACCGCGCCGCCCTGGGCGCTCACATGCCCGAAGGCCTCCCGGGCCTCCGTCAGAATCTGCTTGTAGTATTCCAGGCCCTTCGCCGTGGAGCAATAGCGGGGGTTGTTGTAGTTGTTGGCGATGTACTGGCCCATCCGCTCCAGCCGAAGCCCCGTGACCCCCAGCCTGGCCGCGTCCTTGCGGAAGGCGGCGAACTTGGCGTAGATCGTTTCCGGGCTGAGGATGAAGGTCTTCTCCTCCGGGTCGGTGAGGATGGCGAAGTTGCTCAGGTACACCACGTCGTTGCGCTTGGAGTAGCCCCGGCTGTCGCCGTTGGCCTCCACGAAGTTGGCCGTCAGGGAAAGCACGCTGTCCATGCCGACGGCCTTCTCCATCAGCGCGGTCAGCTCCTTGGCGCTGCCCACGGCGCCCTCCACCGGCAGGTGATCCGGCGTCATGCCGTAGCCGCCGCGGGCCCAGCCCTTGAGGGACACCTGCGCGCCGCCGACGCCCGCCGCCTTCATGGCATCCAGGATCTCGCCGGCCTGACTCAGCGTGGTCACGGTGCGCTGGGTATCAAACAGCAGGCCCTTTTCCGGCGCGGACATGAACAGGTCGATGGCCAGCGCCTGGTCGCTCACCCGGCGCTCCAGCCCCTTTTCGTTCAGCAGGTAATCCCGGTAGGCCATGGCCATGGCGCTGTAACCGTCCTGCCCCTCGGGGAGGAACATCAGCCGGAGGGAATAGTCCGTGTCCATGGCCTTTTTGTCGTAGGTCTTGATCTGCCGAGTGGTGACGCGCAGGTCATCGAAGCCCCGGCGATACTGGAAGTTGGCGAAAACGTTGTTCAGCGCCACGATCTTGTTGGAGCTGTTGACGGAGACGCGCGCCGTCTCGGCCCCGTCCTCAATCACCGCCAGCAGGCTGTGGCCGCCGATGCTGATGCCGTAGACCGGCATCATGACCACCGGCTCCTCCTGGTCGAAGAAGTCCAGCAGCCGAGAGGCCTTCTCCATGTTGCCATAGACGTTGAATAGGCGCGTATTCTCGCAGAAATGGGCGTAGTCCCTGAACTCCATGATGGCACCGCAGCCGTCCGGGTAGAACAGGTAGCCGTCGGCGTTGTCAGAGCCGGAGCACAGGTAGGGCATCATGTCGATGGACACCACGGAGAAGTCCCCGTAGGCCCGGATGCTCTCCCGGGGCACCCGCACCACCACCTCCTCGCCCTCCAGGACGATGACCACATCCAGGGCGATTTTGTTGGCGCCCAGGTCGTAGTGGAGCAGCACGCCGTTTTCCACCAGCTCATAGCTGGCCGCCAGCTCCTTGTCGTTGAGCAGCACGGCGTTGGTGATGGAGCCCGCGCCCTTTTCCAGGTTAGTGACGTTCACCGTCAGGAGGGAGTTGGCCTTTTTCTGGTTCAGGCCGGCCAGCTTGCCGTCAAAGGTGGGGTCGTTCATGGAGGAGGACCAGGTAACGCCGGTCTGGCGATCCTCCACCTCGATGCCGCAATAGTCCTCGGACAGGTACAGCGCCAGCCGGTCATTCTCCGCCGCCAGGATGCGGGAATCCTCCGCGGGGATGTCCTCCGCCAGGGCGGGGCAGACCGCCAGCATCAGCAGCAGGCATAAGACGATCAGTTTTTTCATCATGCACCTCCTGCTTAATTCATGCGGTAGATGAATTCGTAGAACATTTCGCGAATCATCGTGACAAACTGGGAGCTGATGGTGAACAGCAGGATGATGACCGCCCAGATCATCACCATGGTGAACAGGGTCAGGAAGATCACCAGCACGGTTTTCCCGGCGGAGTAACCGTTCATCTCCTTGAGCGCCACGATCATCAGCACCACCACCCAGGCCAGGATGATGAACTCCATCGTGCCGTACAGCCCCGCCTGGTTGCCGTCCATCAGCCGGGAGGCCAGGTTCAGCACCGGGGTGAGAAGGATGTAGGGCGTCAGCGCATAGGCGCTGAACAGCAGCGTCTCCCGGAAGAGCGTTTCGCCGTCCAGAATGGTGGTCATGGCGTAGGAGGCCAGCACCCAGGTCAGCACCGGCACAAACAGCTTGCCGCATTCCAGCAGCAGGTTCGCCTTGCGCACGGAAACCGCGGACAGGGGGTAGTGGGTCACATAGATGGAGAAAATGCGCACCGCCAGGGCCAGGAGCAGAAGCACCACCACCGGCATCCAGTTCATCCGCCGGTCGCGCTGCTTCTTGATGTGCTCCGTCACCACGATGGGATGATACAGGGTCATCAGGCACAGCTTCAGGCTTTCCATGCTCACAGCCCCCTTCCCATCTGTACGTCATCCGCCCACTGGTCGGCCTTGCGCTTGGCCAGGGACAGCAGCTTGATCAGCAGGAACGCCGCCACGCAGATCACCAGCACCACCGGCACGAAATACTGCCGGAACAATTCATGCCGGTACTCGCCAAAGGCCTCGGAGTAGCCCTCCTTGTCGTCCGCCAGGTAGTAGGAATCCAGCGCGGCCTTCCAGTTCTCCTGCTTGCCCATCACCTTGGCCATGCCCTGATGGGCCAGGGCGTAATTGCTGTCGATTTCCAGCGCCTGCTTCCAGTAGCCCAGGGCCTCCTCATACCGGCCCTCGCCGTGGAGGGTGACGGCCTGGTGGATCAGCTGAATGAAGTGGGTGGGCTTGAAGACGGTGATGGCGCCGGTGTTGTAGTCCAGCACATAGAGGTAGCCATGGCTGTCGGCGTCGATGCTCACGGGAATCTGGAACAAGCCGCCCACGGTGCCGATGCCGCCGAAGGTACACAGCAGGTTGCCCTCCTGGTCGTACTGGTAGATGAGGCCCGTCAGGCGGTCAACCACCGTCAGGATGCCGTTATCCTCCACGGTGATGTCGGCCAGGGTGGGCGTCAGGGGCTCGCCCTCCTTGTCCTCCAGGGTGAAGCCGTAGGTCTCCTCGGGATAGGTGTTGTTGCCCACGGAATTCAGCTTGCGGATCTGCGCTGTGTCCTTGTTGGAGAGGATGCCGTAGATCATGTTGTCCGAGCCGATGAAGAAATTCGAATAGCTGGCAGGCTCCTGCTTCACCGTACGCTCAATCTGGCTCTTGGAGCCGAACATGCGGATCAGCGTGCGGGAGAGGGAGAAGCCCACGTCGTCCGCGCCCAGATAGCCGCGGAAGTTGTTGCCCTCGTCGATGGCGATGAGGTTCGCGCCCTTGAGGACGTAGATGTAGCCCGTATTGGCCACGAAGAGCTTCTGCACGTCAAAGGTGAAATTCTTTTCCAGGAGCGCCGAATCCGGCTTGACGTACACCTTGCGGTCGGTGCGGTCGGCGTTGAGCGTGGCCAGGCGGAGGTTGCCGGTATCGGCAATCCACAGGGAGAGGTCATCCCCCACATAGACGCCCCGGGGCTTGTTCAGCGGCACGCCCGCCGCCTCGGTGATGATCTCCAGCACCTCGCCCTCGCGGCTCATTTTCAGCACGCGGTTGTTCTCCGTGTCCGCGACGTAGAGCAGATCGTCCGGGCCGACGAAGAGATCCTCCGGGTGATTCATGAAGCCCGCGTCGTCCAGGTTCTTGAAGGTGGTGTACACCTCATAGGCCTGGGGAATGGGGATGTAGCTGGTCTTGTCGTCCCCGTTGACCACGAAGGCGTCCGCGCCCACCGCGGCCAGCGCCACTCCGGCATGGAGCAGGAGCATGAGGGACAGAAGCAGCGTCAGGGTACGTTTGGTACGTTTCATCATCTTCGTCACCCTCCTTACGACTTGATGCCGGAGAAGGACATGGTTTCCATGACCTTGCCGCGCATGAGGGCAAACACGAGGATGGAGGGAAGCGTGGTCAGGAACGTCGCCGCGCCCACCGCGCCGCTGCGGGCCACCACGCCCGCGCCGCCCGAAAGGGTCTGCAGGGCCAGGGGCAGCGTCTTCAGCGCGTTGCTCTGGATAAAGATCAGGGGCGAGAAGTAGTCGTTCCAGTTGTTGACGAAGGAGAACACCGCCAGGGTCGTCCAGGCCGGCTTGAGCAGCGGCATGGCGATGGTCCAGAAGATGCGCAGCTCCTTCGCGCCGTCGATGCGGGCGGCCTCCAGGATGGAATCCGGCAGCTGCTCGCAGAACTGCTTGACCAGGAAGAAGTTGTACGCCACAGCGATCTTGGGAATAATCAGCGCCCAGTAGGTGTTGACCAGCTCCAGCTTGTTGACCACCAGGTAGTTGGGAATCTGCGTCACATGGGTAGAGAAGCTCAGGGCCGCCACCACCACCGCGAAGATCACCTTGGAACCCGCGGGCTTATGCTTCACCAGGCCGTAAGCGCCCAGGCAGCACACCATGATGCTGGCGAACACCGTCACCACCGTGGTGAACAGGCTGTTGAAGATGTAGCGGGTGAAGGGCACCGTGGAGGAGGACAGGGACGTGAGCAGGTCGGAAAAGTTGCGCAGGGTGGGCTTCTGCACGATGAGGCGCGGCGGATAGAGGTACAATTCATCCAGCGGCATCAGCGAGCGGCAGACCATCGCGAACAGCGGCAGCGCCGAAACCACCACCAGCGCCATCAGCAGAATGTAGAGCATGAAGCGGGAAAAGGAAGGCCGGTGCAGGTGCACATGCTTGTTTCCCATTTTGATGACCATGGTTCAGGCCCTCCTTTCTCAGGTATCGTCCCGGAAGACGTGCATGCAGATCCGCCCCAGCACAAAGGTGATGAGGAACAGCACCATGGCCACCGCCGAGGCGTAGCCCATGTTGAAGCGGGTGAAGGCGTAATCGTACAGGTGCGCCACAATGGTATGGGCGGCGTAGTTCGGGCTGGGCATGCCGGCCACCGCCGTCGCCACGTCGAACACCGCGAAGGCGCCCACGATGGCGTTGATGGCGCCGAAGAGCATCTGCGGCTTCATCAGCGGGATGGTGATGAGGCGAAGCTCCTGCCACTTGTTCTTGATGCCGTCCACCCGTCCGGCCTCGTACATGGACGGGTCGATGTTCTGGAAGCCTGCCAGGAACGACAGGAAGCCGTTGCCCATGGACATCCACACCGAGATAATCATGATGACGGGCAGGACATAGTTAGCGTCCTTCGTCCACAGGATGGGCTCCATGATGACGCCCATACGCAGGAGGATGTTGTTGATGTAGCCGTAGCGGTCGCCGGAGAAGAGAATCAGCCAGATGGTGGACATGGCCACGCCGCTGGTCAGGGAAGGGGCGTAGAACGCCAGGGAGAAGAACCCGCGGCCCCGCTTGACCAGGGTAATCAGCCAGGCCATGATGAAGGAGGCGAAGTACCCCAGGGGGCCGGTGACAACGGCCAGCAGGAGCGTGTTCTTCAGCGAGGTGAGGAACACATCGTCATCCAGTATCAGCTGCGCGTAGTTGTCCAGCCCCACGAAGCTGGGGGTCTGGATCATGTTGTAGTTGGTCAGGGAGTAGTACATCGCCACGGCGACGGGCACCAGGACGAAGATGGCAAACAGGATCAGGAAGGGCAGAAGGAACGCATAGCCGACAGCGTTTTTGCGCAGCCACTGCTGGATGCCGCCCTTAGCCTCTTTCTGGCGGATGGCAATCATGATGCTGTTCCTCCTTTACTCAAGGCCGAACTCGCGGCGCTTGTTGGTCAGTTCCTTGTTGATGTCCTTGACGGCCTTTTCCAGGGAGTCCCGGGCGTTTTCATTGTTGACGACCACGCGGTTCCAGGCGTTGATGATGTGCCGGCCCGTGAAGTAGCCGCCCGGAACGATGGGCTGCTCCTCGGCGCTGTCCATCTGCGCCCGGATGATCTGCGCGTGGCGCTGATCCCAGGGCAGGGCGTAGAAGGCGTCCACATTGGCGGTATTCCAGCGCGCGCCGGTGCCCAGGATGGCCTCCAGCTCGCGGCCGTAGCGGGTTTGGGTTTCCTCGCTCATCCACCACTTGAGGAACTCCCACGCCGCTTCCTTCTTGTCGGACTGGCTCAGAATGATGTTCGCGGTGGAAGCGGTGGTGCCCACGGTATGGCTTACGGTGCCGTCCGCCTGCAGGGTGCCGGGCACAGGGGCGATGCTCCACCGGCCGTACAATTCGGGTGCGCTGGTGAGCAGCTGCATATAGGTGGTGAAGTTGCCAATGCCGATGGGCATGGTGCCCGTGCGGATGCGGGTGAAGAAGTTGCTCTCGGCGTCGATGCCGTAGTTGGCATACATGTCCGTCCAGAACTTGAAGGCCTGGTAAGCCTGGGGGGTGTCCAACCCGGAGGAAACGCCGCCGTCGTTGTAATATCCGCCGCCCATCTGCAAAAGCAGCATGGTAAAGCCGCGCAGCGCGCCGGGAGAGTTGGAGGATACGGAGGTATCCACCGGCAGGGAGAAGGCCATGTTGTTCTCGTACAGCCGGGGCAGAATCTTCTGGTACAGATCGCTCCACGTCTCCGGCAGCGCCACGCCCAGCTCCTGCAGCACGTCCTGGCGGTAGATCATCACGGTGAAGTCCATGGTCTCCGGCAGGGCGAAGACGCCGCCGTTGTAGGAGAAGGGCACCAGGCTGGAGGGATAGAACTGGGAGGCGACCTCCTCAAAATCCTCAAACTGGCTTAAGTCCACCACGGCCTCGCGGAAGGCGAACTCGCCGGGCAGGTTGTATTCCACGCTCAGGGCGACATCCGGCGCGGTGCCGGAGGTCACGGACAGCATGATGGTGTTGACCGAGCCGGTGGTCAGCTGGCCGGTGGGCAGCACATGCAGGTTGATGACGATGCCGGTCCTGGGGGTGAATTCCTCGTCGGCCATTTCCTTGAGGATCTCGCCCCACTCGGTACCCCGGCCGATCCACACATCCAGCACGGTGCGCTCCGTCTGCGCTTCGTCGTTCTCGTCCACAATCAGGCCGACGCTGTCGTAATCCTTATAGAAGGAAGCAATGAAGTTCTCCCCCGTGACCCCCAGGCGCTCCAGGAGGTTCGAGGTATCCACCCGCAACGCTCGCTCGGGGGAGGTCAGGACGATGTAGTCCACCGTCAGCGGGCACTTTTCAATGGAGGAAATGTAGGTGCCCAGGTTGGTCTGCGCGTTGTCCAGGTCAGACAGCGCCTTGGGAATGCGATCCACGTCCTCCGCGAAGAAATTCAGCTGGTCGATGATCTGCCGGTAGTTGTTCTCCATGGAGGTGGTCTCGTTGGAAATGGAGGCCAGCAGATCGGCGCTTTCCGTCAGCCGCCCCGCCAGGTACGTCAGCTGCTCGTGCAGGCCCGGCATTGTGCGGTACAGGTCGTATTCGTAGTTGTAGTCGGGCTCCGTGCCGGTGATTTTCACAATCTCCCGCTGCATGGCGCCCAGATAGGCCGTGTCGGCCTCCGTGCGGGTCATGATCTCGCCGATGGGCCCCAACTTCACCGTGGCCGTCAGCGTGTGCCGCCCCGCCTCCAGGTAGAACTGGAAGGCCTCGCCGTCCGCGCCATGGAGGGTCTCGCCGTACCACTGGGCGTTGTAGGGGAAGGCGTACAGCCGCAGCTCCTCAAAGGGAATCTCCCCGTCGATCATGATCTGCCGATAGGAGGGCATACCGGGATCCTGGGCCTGGGCCACCTTCATGTGGATGGTGTACAGGCCGGTTTCCGGGGCCTCGAATTCCCAGGTCACGGAGGCGTTGCCCAGCCGCCAGCGCCAGCCGCCCACCACGTTCAGCACGCGCTGCGCACCGGAGCGGGGCTCGGTCTTGGGGTCGGCGTCGCTCTCACGGCGGACGACATTCTCGCTGCGCCACAGGCTGTCCTCGCCCTGGAACTTCACCACCGCGTCCTCACTGACGGCAGTATAGCCGCGCTGAGCGTACATGGCCTTCATGTCCGCGTAGGAGGGGTAGGTCTTGGGACTGGCGAAGGCCAGCGTACCCAGCGTCAGCGGCTGATCCACATAGGTCAGGGCGATCTCATGGACGCCCTCGGTGAGGTAGAACAAAAGCGGATTGACATAGATGCCCTGGCCGTCCACCGCGCGAACCGTCTGCCAGAGGGAAATCTCCTTCTGCTTGGGCCACACCTCATCCCCGATGGAGTTCAGGCGCACATCCCCGTCTTCCACAAAGTAGCGGTACAGGCAGAGGTTGTTGGCCTCCTCGTAGGGCACCGCGCCGTCGATGGTCAGGCGGCGCTGGATCTTGGCCTCGTTGCCGCCTTCGTTATAATAGGAAATTTCCAGCTCATACAGGCCGGTGGCCGGAACGTCAATCGTCCAGACAGCGGTGCCGTCGCCATCGCCCAGCACCAGCGCCTCCGTCGCGCCGGGCACCTGGCTCGACAGCGCGGCGTCGCCCGACAGCACAGCCTCCCCCGGCAGCAGCTCCACCCGCGTGCCCTCCGGCGCGTACGCAGAGTCCGCGTACATCTCCAGGGCCTTTTCGTAACCAACGGCCGTTTCACTGGTAAAGGCATAGTAATCCGACCAATCCTCCGCCATCGCGGGGAGCGTCAGACACAGCAAGGCCAGCACCAGGGCCAGCAGCGCGCTTCTTTTCACGCGGGCGCCTCCTTTGAACCGGGGGTATCCCCGAAGGGGGATTCCCGAATTTTTCTCATCGCCATTTGAGGGCGGCGAGCATCATGTTCCTGCTTATTGTCACACACGCAGACGCGGTTTTCAATCTTCAAAAACCTCGATTTGTGTCCAGGATGGTCTCCAATTTCCCTTTTGCCACATGATTGACCACCTGAAATATTGTAGATTGGGCCCTTTCCATATTCACTTTTTTATATTTTAGGTGAATATTGTGCAATATATGCCTTTGTGCTATAATATTCAGGTATCACCGAAGCAGAGGGGGCGGGCGCGTTGACCATGGGCCGGTCCAGAACCTATTATCAATATCTTCTGTCCTATGTGGCGCTGATGCTCACGGCCGTCATCGCCCTGGTCGCCTTTTCTCAGGCGTTTTTCATCGTACAGCTGCGGGAAAACCTGATGGACGCCCACCGCAGCCGCCTGCGTCAGACGGTGCAGCAGCTGGACAGCGAGCTTCAGCAAATCTACACCATCGACTACCAGATTTCCAGCGTCAATGAAAATTTTCTTTCCTATTATCTGAGCGAGCCCAGCCCCATGCGCGACCTGCGCATCGTCAATGAGTTCAAGAATTTGCTGGCGCCCTCAACCTTCATCTCGGAAATGGCCCTGGTGGAGCAGAACGACGATTTTGTGTATACCTCCAAGGCGGTTTACGCCAAGCGGCTGTTCTTCGACAGCATTTTCTCCTTCGACGAATGGGTCGACCCCATCAGCGATCTATCGGGCTTCTCGGGCCGGATCGTCCGCCCGGCGGAAAGGGTCAACGGATCGCAGCGATACATCACCTTCATCAACCTGCCGTCGGTGTTTTCCCGCCTTCAGCAGGCCGTGCAGCTGTATTTCGTGGAGGAAGGCCGCTTCCTGGCCCTGCTCTCCCCTGAAGACGCGCCCACCCAGCAGGGGGCCATTTGGGACGCCCAAGGCAACCTGATCGTCTCCACCCTGCCGCTGACGGCGCCCATCACCGAGGATTGGTTCCGCTTGGACGGCGTGCGCTATCTGGTGCTCAGCGAGCAGTCCACCGTCATGGACTGGACTTACACCTTTATGCTCCCCGAGCGGGAATACCTGGCCCCCATCCGCCGGGCTCAGATTGTGCTGATCGTCTTCCTGCTGTTCGTGCTGGGGCTGGGCTCACTGCTCATCCATTACGCCATGCAGGCGAATTACAAGCCCATTCAGGCGCTGACCCAGGCGCTGGGCGTCGCGCCCCAGGGGGACGAGCTGGAATCCCTGCGGGACGCGGTGAACGCTTTGACCCAGCGCAGCGGCGATCAGCCCTCGCAGCTGACCACCGTCCCTGACCGTCAGGCGCTGAAGGACGCGCTGCTTTTCCTGCTGCTAAAAGGCAAGTTTTCTTCCTTTGAGGACTTCAACAGCGAAGCCCGCGCTCTGGACATGACCTTTGACAAGCCCTGGTACCAGGTGCTGATGCTCCGCCACTTCGGCAAGGACGAGGAGGTTCCCCGCGCCACCCTGACCGCCGCACTGCAAGCCACGCTGGGGGACGGCTACATTTATTACTTCCGCGAGCTGTTCGAGCCCTCCATGATTGTGTGCCTGGTGGGCATGGAGGAGGGCGCGTCCGAGGAGCTGGCGGCTCGCTGTCAGCGGCTGCTGACGGTCTGCGCCCAGGAGCATGACGTTTCCTTCACCATCGGCATGAGCGAGTGCTACCAGGACATCCGGCAGATGACCGCCGCCTGCTTCGAGGCAACCCAGGCCGTCCGCGAATACTTCATCCGGGGCCGCCATCAGCTGATCGCCTATCGGGAGCTGCGCCGCACCCTGGACAGCCAGGCCAATCCCCTGGCCGAGCTGCGCGACCTTTCCGGCCAGACCCCGCAGCAGCAAATGCAGACCGTCCGCCGCTTCATGGATGCCCTGATTGAGCAGAAGGTTCCTTCCCTGATGGCCAAGAGCTACTGCAACTTTGCCGTGCAGATGCTACTTTCCGCCGCCGCCACGCCCGTCAGTCTGGACGATCTTTTCACCATCAGCTACCTGCGCACGGCGGATGATTACCTGGCCTTCATGCTGCATATGCTGCGCCCGGAGCCCGAGCCTCCCGCCCAGGCCGCCGATGCCCAGCAACCGGCCGCCGAACTGCTGGAGCGCATTTACGCCTACATGGCGGACAACTACGACGACTGCAACTTCTCCATCCAGGAGGCCGCCAACAAGCTGGAGCTTTCCAGCTCCTACCTGAGCCAGTATTTCAAGCAGCAAACCGGCGAGACCCTGACCAGCTACGTTGCCTCCCTGCGCATCCGCAAGGCGTGCTCCCTGCTGGAAACCACCACCATGCCCCTGCAGATGGTCTCCGAGTCCGTGGGCTATTACAACCAGAACAGCTTCATCCGCCGCTTCAAGCAGATCACCGGCGTGACACCGGGCGAGTACAGGAAAATACATCAGTAACGGGACAACGAAAAGGCCCTGGGCATCAAAGCGATGCTCAGGGCCTTGCAGGGTATCAAAAAAGTGGCTTACGCCACTTTTTTGAATTTTGCACGCCCTCACTGGTCGAACGGTAAACCGTTCTCCCGGCCGTTCGGTCGTGTAAGGAAGCTTTTTCTAACGAAAAAGCACGAAAGCCACCGCACATGTCGCTGGCTTTCGATCAATAGTCAGAGGGCCTGCGGGCCCTCCGACACCTCCCAGGGCTTTGTTAATGGTCTGAGGCCCTGGAGCATCAACGCGATGCTCAGGGCCTTGCAGGGTGTCAAAAAAGTGGCTCTACCACTTTAGCGAGTCCGCTTCGCGGCGCGCTCCTTGGCGTAAATGGCCATGGCACACTCCAGGCGCTTGCGCTCCATCTGGCATTCCATGTCGTAGGGCTGCGAAATATCGCCATGGAAGGCCTCGGCATTGGCCGCGCAGCCACCGGAGCAGAAGAACCGCGCCCAGCAGTCCCGGCACTTCTCCTTGTGGAGCACGTCGTTCTTGGCGAACCGGGCCTGGATGTCCCGGTCAAAGCTGCCGTCCAGCACGGAGCCCATGCGGTAGCCCTCCCGGCCCACAAACTGATGGCAGGGGTAGATGTCGCCGTCCGGCGTGACGGCCACATACTCGTTGCCCGCGCCGCAGCCGGTGAGCCGCTTGCGCAGGCAGGGCCCTCCCGCCAGATCCACATTGAAGTGGAAGAAGTTGAACCACTTGCCATTGGCCCGCCGGTCCATGTAGATCTGGGCCAGGCGCTCGTATTCATCCCGGATGGCGGGGAGATCCTCCTCCTTCAGGGCGTATTCGCAGGAGGGATCGGTCACCACCGGCTCCACAGACAGCTGCTCAAAGCCCTCATCCGCCAGGAAAACCACGTCATTGGCGAAGTCCTTGTTGTACCCGGTGAAGGTGCCGCGAATGTAGTACTCCTTGTCCCCCCGGCGGCGGGCGAACTCCTTGGCCTTCTCCGCGATGACGGCGTAGCTGCCCTTGCCGTTGACGGTGGGGCGCATGCGGTCATGCACCTCCGGCCGACCGTCCATGGACAGCACGACGTTGCTCATTTCCTTGTTCAGGAAGTCCATGATCTCGTCGTTCATCAGCACGCAGTTGGTGGTGGTGGTGAACTTGAACTTCTTGTTCTTCTCCTTCTCGATGGAGCGGCCATATTCCACCAGGCGCTTGACGACGGGGAAATTCATCAGCGGTTCGCCGCCAAAGAAGTCCACCTCCAGGTTCACCCGATGGCCGGAATGCTCCACCAGCCAGTCCAGCGCGGCCTTGCCCACCTCGAAGGGCAGCAGCTTGCGCTCGCCCATGCAGAAGTCGCCCGTGGCGGCAAAGCAGTATTTGCAGCGCAGGTTGCAGTCGTGGGCCGCGTGAAGGCACATGGCCTTCACCACGCCGGTCTCATGCACCTGCTGCACGTCGTCGTAGTTGTCAGGAGCGTTCAGCGCGCCGATCTCCTCCAGCTGACGCAGCTCCCCCATGACCTCCTCCAGGTCAGCCTCAGCGTAGCGATCCTTCAGCTGGGCCTTGATCTCCTCCGGGGTGTGATCGTTCCACAGGGTGAGCACATCGTAGGCCATATCGTCAATGGCGTGAACCGCGCCGCTGCCCACATCCAGCAGCATGGGCTGACCCACCGCCTTAAAAGTATGGATCATTCGTATCTCCTCCTCATCGCCTGTCATGAAAAAAGGGCGGAGCATCCGCTCCCCCTCTTTTCCCGGAAAACCGGCGCGATTACTTCACAACGCGGTTGATCTTGCCCTCGTTGCCAGCCAGAACAGCGTTGTTCTCCTTGTTGGCGCAGGACTGATTGGCCACGGTGCAGCTGGTCTTGCAGGCGCTCTGGCAGGAAGCCTGGCACTCGCCGCAGCCGCCATGGGTCAGGGACTGCTTCAGGCAGGGAGACTGGATGGTTTCGATATGCTTCATGGAACATTCCTCCATTTTTCATTTGGGACCGCGCCGCCAGCGTTAACGGCGGCCTTCCCATGCCGTCTACGGCCTATAACATATCTATTATACACCATCTTCCCCGGCGATGCAATCATTTCGCGGAAATATTCGATAGAATCATGCCCACGATACCGCCGCCTGCCACGCCCATGCCCATATCCGCCAGGTACGCGGTCACCGGCGCCTGCTGGCCGGACAGCAGCGCGTACAGCGCCACGCCCACCGCCATGTAGAGCAGCCCGACGCCCGCGCCGCGCAGCAATCCGCCTTCACCGCCGCGCCCTACCGCGGCCCACACGCCCGCGGCAATGGAAACCAGCTTCAGAATCTGGTTGAAGATGCGCACCATGTCCTCCGAGGGCTTGATCCACTGCATCAGCAGCGCAAACACCGCTACCCCCGCCAGCGTCACCAGCACCGCCACCCCCAGGCCCTTGAGCAGCCGCACCCACATGGGGGTTACATGGCTCTTTCTGCGGTGCCCCGTCCTTGTCTGTGTCATGATTCCCGACCTCCTTATGCCTTGTGTTGGAGCATATGCGGCCCCCTCCGCCGATTATGCCACGGCAAAAGAAGGATTGCCGTCCTGGCGCGTCGAATCAACCAAACATACATTCGTAGAGAGGTGAGCCTGATGACGGATATTTATCTCCACTGCCCCACCCTGGAGGGCCCTGCTCTGACGCTTCGTCCCCTTCGTCCCTCGGACGCCCAGGGGCTGCTGGCCATCTATGGCGACGCGGCCAACCTGCCCTATTTCAACAGCGACAACTGCCACGGCGATACCTTCCATTACACGACGCTTGACCGCATGGAGGAAGCCATGCGCTTCTGGCAGTATGCCTATGAGGTGCGGGCCTTCGTCCGCTGGACGGTGGAAGTCGGCGGACGGATCGCCGGCACGGTGGAGTGCTTCCGCCGGGAGGCCGAAGACGCCTTCACGGACTGCGCCCTGCTGCGGGTCGATCTGGGGCGGGCCGACGATACGGCGGATGTCCACAATGAACTGCTGACCCTGCTGCTGCCCCACCTTCAGGCATGGTTCGGCTGCTCCCGGGTCGCCACGAAGGCCCCGGCCATCGCCCAGGCCCGGCAGACCGCCCTGGGCGCCCACGGCTTCCGCCCCTCCCCCGATGCGCTGATCGGCCACGACGGCACCCGCTACGGCGATTACTGGCTCCTGGAATACTGAACCCGCCAAAGGGCTCTGCCCTCTGGACACCCGGTTGGGGGGCCCTGCCCCCAACACCCCCGCCAAAGGGCTCTGCCCTTTGGAATCCCGCGAAGGGGCTTCGCCCCTCTCGACTCCCGTCTCGCGGCGTGATGCAGGACCTTCGGTCGGTGTTTTGTGCGCGTGAGGGGCGGAGTTTCGCCCCGCGGGGCGACCAAAGGGCTTTCCGGTCGCCCTTTGGAAACCTTCGGCGCGCAACTTTGAAGGCTTTGGAATCTGCAAGGCGGGCCCCCCTGCGGGGGCCCTGCTGGTTTCGCCGGGCCTGCACGGGAACCGACAGTACCATTACCATAACCAACATAGGAACTGCGAGCGGGTTCAAGTCCCACAACCCATATAGGAACCACGGGTACCAGTCCCATGTGCAACCACGCCGCAAAGCCAAATCAGACGAGAACCTTGTTGCTGGTTGGACATATACCTGCTCCAATGG
>CBFFZW010000015.1:0-61535 GCA_965646445.1 uncultured Christensenellales bacterium
CGCCAAGACGGACCCCGCTGTTCTGGACAAGCTGGTGCTGGATAGTGTATCCTATTTCAGAGAGCGCGAGGAAGCGCTGCTTCAGGCGTAACCGCCTCGCCCAACATCAACAGCAAAGCCCGCGGATGGCGCGTCACACGCTCGTCATCCGCGGGCTGTCTGGTTTGTTCGGTCAGGTTATTCCTTCACCGCGCCGCTGGCCATACCCTTGACCAGGAAGCGGGACACACAGGCCGTGAAGATAATCATCGGCACGATCATCAGCATGGCGTAAGCGCCCAGCTGGCCCCACAGCACGCCGTCGTCCGTCTTGACCTGGGCGGAAAGCACCGGCAGGGTGGCGGCGTCGGTCATGGTCAGCGCCATGGGAATGGTCAGGTTGTTCCACGACAGGGAGAAGGAGAAAATGCTGGTGGCCGCGATGCCCGGGGCCGTCAGCGGCAGGATCACCTTGCGGAAGGCCTGGAAGCGGGTGCAGCCGTCAATGGAGGCGGCCTCCTCCAGATTCTCCGGGATGCCCTTGAAGAAGCCCTCCATCAGCCAGGTGGACAGCGGGATGTCCAGCGCCACAAACGGCAGGATCAGCCCTGTCAGCGAATCGTACAGACCCAGCTTGGCCCAGATCATGTACAGGGGCACCACGATGGCGATAGGCGGAATCATCCGCATGCCCAGGATGGCGTAGTTGATGCCCATGCTGTGCTTCACCCGCAGCCGCACCAGGGCATAGGCCGCCAGGCAGGCCAGGGACAGGGCGATGGCCACGCTGGCCAGAGTCACGATCACCGAGTTTTTCAGCACCGCCAGAAACGGCAGGTAGTTGACCGTTTCCGAGAAGATGTTGATATAATTCTGCAGGGTGGGCGTGAAGAAAAGCGTGTTCTTGGTCACATCCTCCATGCTGCGGAAGGACAGCTGCGCGATGTAGAGAATCGGCAGCAGCACCACCGCGCACAGCAGGATGGAAACCGCAAGATGGTACAGGGCTGAGAGTTTTTTTCTCACCGTTCATCCTCTCCTGTCAGATGATCACATTGCGGCTCTTGAGCACTTCCTGAAGCTCCGCCACCGGCACCTCCTGCACGGTGATGTTCCTCATGGCCGCCATGGCCGCCGCGGCGCCCGCCGCCTCGCCCGTGACCATGCACACCGGCTCGCCGCGCACGGAGCCCAGGGCGTCACGATCCACAGACATGCACCGGCCGCCCACCACCAGGTTGGTCACCTTGGGGGAAATCAGCGCGCGGTAAGGAATGTCCGCGCCGATGGGGTTGGGGGCCTCGGTCCACTTTCTGCCGCCAGAAATTTCGTTGCGCTTGCCGCCGCCGGTGGAGTGAACGTTCATGGCCCGGCCCGTGCGGCCGATGCTGTCCTCAAACTTGGCGTTGGTCATGATGTCGTCATGGCAGAAGGTGTACACGCCGTCCAGCCGCCGGCTCTCGCGGGTACCCAGCTGGGAGGCGGTGTACAGGCAGTAGCACTTTTCAAAGCCGGGCACATACTTGCGCATGAAGTTCAGGATACCGGGGAGCTGGTTCATGCGGATGTCCATCTCCGCGCGGCTCCAGTCGTCGCCGTTGGTCAGGTCGATGCCGTAGGCCATGTCCACCAGCAGCTTGCAGGTGTTGGCGGGCAGCACGCTGGTCTGGATGTCGAAAATCGGGATGGCGATCTGGTTCTCGCAGCCCAGCGGCATGGGATAAACATGATCCTCGCCGGCGTTCACCAGCAGCTTGTGCAGGCCCATCAAGGCGATGGGCGCGCCCTCGTCGAAGAGCCGCTGCCACTTCTCCGGGTCGCCGATGTCCAGGTCGTCCGGGTTCTGCTTGTAATAGTCCAGGAGCTTCTGCAGGTCGACGTCGCCCAGCACCATGTAGATGGTCAGCGGCATGCAGCGGTGATCCTCGTCGGTGCCCATGTGGAAGCCCGCGCCGGACCACTCGATCAGGTCGCCGTCGCCGGAAGCGTCCACAAACGCCTTGGCCTTGATGCGCACCTCGCCGGACTTGTTGGCCACCTTCACATAATCAATGCGGTCGCCGTCCATTTCCAGGCCGAAAACGATGGAGTCCAGCAGCACGTCCACGCCGCTCTCCTGGCACATCTGGAACAGGATGGGGATCAGCGCCTCGGGATCGAACTCCACGCGCATGGGCGGATCGTCGATGTCGGTGAAGGCGCCTCCCGCCTCCTTCAGGCGGTTGCACATTTCCAGGGCGATGCCCTTGACCACCAGGGGCGTGTGCTTGTCCGTCATCAGCATGGAGCCGGGGCCCTTCGAGTAGTGACCCTGATGCACGCGCATCCCGTGGAAGCCCGTGACCAGACCACCGGTCATCATGCCGCCCAGGTAGGAATGCTTCTCAATAATCAGCGTCTTCGCTCCGCTGCGGGCAGCGGCCAGGGCCGCGCCGATTCCCGCGGGGCCGCTGCCGACCACCACGACATCATACTGCTTGTTCACAATAGGCATGGTTATTTTTCTCCTTTCATGGTCAGCCTGGTATAGGCGACGCTCAGACAGAATGTAATGGCAATGAGTATCCAGCTCAGCGCGGAGGCGTAGCCCACGTTGTATTTGGAGAAGGCTTCCTTATATAGCTCCAGCGCGTAGAACTGCGTATAATTGGCCGGGCCGCCCCCGGTGAGCACATAGGCGATGGGGAAGTTGCGAAGGGCGAAGGTGGTGCGGAAGATCAGCGCCACCAGCAGCACCGGCTTGATGAGCGGGATGGTGATGCGCGTGGTACGCTGCCAGGGGTTGGCGCCGTCGATGACCGAGGCCTCCAGGATGTCCACGGAGACGCTTTGCAGCCCCGCCAGCACGTTCAGCACCACAAAGGAGGTATTGATCCACACGTCCACGGCCAGGACGGAGAAGAACGCCAGATCCTTCCCCAGCCACACCTGCTTGGCCGCCTGGCCGAAGCAGGCCGCTAAAATCTGATTGATGATACCCCGGTCGTAGTTCAGCATCAGCTTGAACACCAGGGCAACCACGGTGGGCGACAGCATCATCGGCAAAAGCACGACGACGCGGACAAACTTGCAGCCCTTGAATTCCGTATTGAGGAACATGGCGATGAGGAAGCCCAGCAGCATTTCCAGCACGACGCTGAACACCGTGAACTTCAGCGTCAGCCAGACGGAATGCCAGAACGAGGCATCCTGGAAAATCCTGATGTAGTTGCCCAGCCCGATCCACTTGACGCGGCGCGGCACCAGGTTCCATTTCATGAAGCTAGCCACCACGCTGAAGCCCAGCGGGAGCAGCAGCACCAGGGCCATCATCAGGAGGGCCGGATAGATATACCGCATACCGTAGCGGTGTTCGGATAATGGATGTTTTCTCAGCATCCTGCACTCCCTCCAAGCGGGGAACAGGAGGGCGGAGGGAGAGGTCGATCCCTCCGCCTTCCGTTTCCTGTCATGCGCGGTTCATGTTTACTGGTAGTCCTCCAGAATGTCCATGCACTTCTTCTCGCAGGCGGCCAGGGCGTCCTCCACGGACATGTCGCCCAGGCAGGCCAGCTTCACATACAGGGCAATCTCCTCCTGCATCTCGTCAAAGTAGATCTTCTGCGGACGGGGCACGGAGACGTTCAGCGCCTTGTTCATGTTTTCCGCCTGAGGCACCACCGCCAGGTACGCGGGATCATCGTAAATGGCGGCGATGGTGGGGGAATTGGCATTCTGCGTGGCCAGGCGCAGCTGCTCGTCGTAGGAGCCGATGTACTTCAGGAATTCCAGGGCAGCCTCCTTGTTGCTGGAATACTTGCTGATGCCCACCGCCCAGCCGTCAACGCAGGCGATGGCGTCGGTCTGCTCATCGGAGGAAGGCAGGGCCGGCAGCACGTCCCAGTGGCCATAGCCTTCGGAGCCCTCAGCGTTGACCGAGGGATAGCGGCTCGTCCACAGAAGGCCCATGGCAGCCTGGCCGGACTTCATCGAATCCACCTGATCGTTGAAGGAATAGCTCAGCACGTCCGGCGGGCAGCAATCCTGCACCATTTTGACAAACATCTTCGTCGCCTCAATGGCTTCGGGCCGGGTCAGGCCCAGGCCGTCCTCCGCCTCGTTGACGATGTAGCCGCCATAGCACAGCAGGAACTCATACCAGGCCTTCACCACATTGCTGGGCTCCACCAGACCCATGGACCAGCCGTAGCGGCTGTTCGCCTTGTCGGTGAGCTTCAAAGCCGCCTGGTAAACATCCTCCCAGGTCTTGAGAGAGGCGGGGTCAATGCCGGCCTCCGCCAGCACGTCCTCGCGGTACACCACCACGTCGCCGCCCATGCGGACGGGAATGCCGTACACCACGTCATCCGCCACGAAGGTGCCCAGCATGCCGGGCACAAAGGCGTCCAGCATGTCCTGCTCCATGGTCAGGGGCTCCAGGTAGTCCTTGAGCAGCGGCACCCAGGGATCGTTGATGGCCACGATGTCGATGTCATTGGTGCCGTTGGACAGGGACAGCACCTGCTTCTCGTACACCTCGTTCAGGGAGAAGAGCAGGACCTCCGTCTTGATGCCCGTCTCCTGGGTGAACCGCTCCGCCGCCGCCGCGATGGCCTTGCCGGAGCCGCCCGCCGAGAAGAGCATGGTGATCTTTGGCGAATTTTCCTCCGCCAATGCAACTGAAGACAACATGACAGTCATCATCAGCACAGCGAGCGTCCATGCAACCAGTCGATTCAGATAGCGCTTCATAGGATCCTTCCTTTCTATTTTGGATGAAAAAACGCCAAATTGAGCATTTTTTCTCTTGACTGCATTGTATAGCAAAGCATCAAACCGTGGGGAACAAATTTGAACCAACTCCTTTCGATACGGAACATATCGCAACGTTAATTTTCTCCTGACTTGTCGCTTCCTGGCCGGCATGGATAACACCGGCGGCCATGGGCGCCCCTCCCTTCGCCGCCGTCAGCCTGACCAGCCGCCATATAACCGCTTATATTAAATAGGAAGCGATCAGCTTTCCAGGAGCAAAAGGGGGCCCCGCCCTCTCCCTGTCCGTCCCGCGGCTTATCCCCTTATCATTCAACAAGATTTTTTTGAAAAATGCAACGAAAAAACATTTACATTTTTCCCAGAGTGTGATAAACTTTAGTGGTTAGCCTGAAGGCTGATCCAGTGGGCGGCTGCACACGTTATTCAGCGTGTGTTCCACGGGATACGCCGAACGTCTTCTGAATCACGCTTTCCATCCGCACCTTCCATAGCGGTTGGGGAGCGTTGCCGTGCGCTTGCATTCACCAAGGGCGCGGCGAAAAGGTTGCGGGTTTCCAGACTGTCTTTCGGGATGGGTTGCCCGGGAGATGGCTTCGATCCTGCGTCTTTCATGGCGGAAACAGTCCGCCGAAGAACATACGGAGGTGTTTTACACACATGGCACGCATTGCGGGCGTAGACCTGCCCAGAGAAAAGCGCGTTGAGGCCGGCTTGACCTACATCTATGGCATCGGTCTGACGACCTCCCAGAAGATGCTCGCGGAAGTCGGCATTAACCCCGATACCCGAGTGAAGGATCTCTCCGAGAACGACATCAGCAAGCTGCGTGATTATATCGAGCATCACCTCAAGGTGGAGGGCGACCTGCGCCGTGAAGTGTCTCTGAACATCAAGCGTCTGATGGAGATCGGCTGCTATCGCGGCGTTCGTCATCGCCGTGGTCTGCCGGTTCGCGGTCAGAACACCAAGCAGAATGCTCGCACCCGGAAGGGCCCCAAGAAGACCATCGCCGGCAAGAAGAAGGCTGGCAAGTAAGGGGGCTTCGCCCCGTTTTTCCGCCATCTTGTCCGAATGTGCTTGTTGAGCGCCGCGCTTGCGGCGGGTGAGTACGGAAGGGCCGTGTGATGGCGAAGAGGCCCGTTTTCCGCCGGATGGTTTTCGCCACTGGCGAGCACCGGTAACTATGTGATTACAAACCGGAGGGATGAATTCAATGGCACCTAAGCAATCCAAGCTGAAGAAGGTTGTGCGTAAGCGCAAGGAGCGCAAGCTGGTCGAGCGCGGCGCCGCCCATATCCGTTCTTCTTTCAATAATACCATCGTCACCATCACCGATACGCAGGGCAACGCGCTGTCCTGGGCCTCCGCTGGCGGCCTGGGCTTCCGCGGTTCCAAGAAGTCCACGCCCTTCGCCGCCCAGATGGCCGCTGAGACCGCCGCCAAGGCCGCCATGGAGTATGGCCTGAAGACAGTTGAGGTGTACGTCAAGGGCCCCGGCTCCGGCCGTGAGGCTGCGATCCGTTCCCTGCAGGCTGCCGGCCTGGATGTGAACATGATTAAGGACGTGACGCCCATCCCCCACAACGGCTGCCGTCCGCCCAAGCGCCGTCGCGTGTAAGGTAACGAAGGAGGACTACGAAACATGGCTATCAATAAGCAGCCTATCGCCCGGAAGTGCCGCTCTTTCGACATTTCCCCCGCGGTCATGGGCTATGGCAACAAGAAGTCTACCCGCAATCCCGGCGGCACCCGTCGCAAGAAGGTTTCTGAGTACGGCGCGCAGCTGAAGGAAAAGCAGAAGGTCAAGTTCATCTACGGTGTGCTGGAGAAGCAGTTCCACCGTTATTATCTGAAGGCCACCAACATGAAGGGCGTCACCGGCGACAACATGATGCAGCTGCTGGAGCGCCGCCTGGACAACGTTGTGTATCGTCTGGGCCTGGCCAAGACCCGCCGGATGGCCCGTCAGGTGGTTGTGCATGGTCACATCCGCGTCAACGGCCAGAAGGTGGATATCCCCTCCTACTCCGTGAAGGTGGGCGACGTCATCACCCTGCGCCCCCGCAGCGCCGAGAGCGAGATGTTCAAGTCCCTGCGGGAAGGCACCACCGTGCTGACCCCCAAGTGGCTGACCTTCGACGCCCCCAACCTGACCGGCACCGTCAACGCTCTGCCCGCTCGTGAGGATATCGACTTCGAGCTGCAGGAGAACATGATCGTCGAGTTCTACTCCCGTTAAGTTGAGGGGCGCGGAGAGGGGCGAGGCTGATCCTTTTGCCCGCATCTCCGCAAAGCCCTTCGTCCAGGACCTAATAGAGGAGGATAAACGAAATGATCGTCGAAATCGAAAAGGCACGCATCGAGCGCGTGGAGGCAGGCCAGAACAACTGCTACGGCAAGTTTGTTGTGGAACCCCTGGAGCGCGGCTTCGGCCACACCCTGGGCAACTCCCTTCGCCGGGTGCTGCTGTCCTCCCTCCCTGGCGTGGCGGTCTCTTCTGTGCACATCGAAGGTGTGCAGCATGAGTTTTCGACTGTTCCCGGCGTAAAGGAGGACGTGACCGAGATCATCCTGAACCTGAAGGGTCTGGCCGTGCAGATGTACACCGACAGCCCCAAGCAGGTCACCATTGACGCCCAGGGTCCTTGCGAGATCAAGGCCGGCGACATCAAGGTGGATGACGAGGTTGAGATTGTCAATCCTGATATGCACATTGCCACCCTGAACGAGGACGCGCATCTTCAGATGCAGCTGATGCTGGAAAAGGGCCGCGGCTATGTGAGTGCCGACAAGAACAAGAACCCCTCGATGCCCATTGGCGTCATCGCCATCGACAGCATTTTCACCCCCATTCGGAAGGTGAATTACACCGTGGCGGACACCCGCGTGGGCAACACCACCGACTACGACAGCCTGACGCTGGAAATCTGGACCAACGGTACCCTGTCGCCCGAAGAGGCCATCAGCGGCGCCGCCAAGATTCTCAGCGAGCACCTGTCCCTGTTCGTCAGCCTGACGGATCAGGTGATGCCGGTGAGCATGGTTCAGCCCGAGGACGACAAGAAGGAAAAGGTTCTCGAAATGACCATCGAGGAGCTGGATCTGTCGGTTCGCGCCTACAACTGCTTGAAGCGCGCTGGAATCAACAGCGTGGCCGAGCTGGTACAGCGCAATCAGGAAGACATGATGAAGGTTCGCAATCTGGGCCGCAAGAGCCTGGAGGAAGTCGAGCAGAAGCTGGAAGCGCTGGGCCTCGGCCTGCGCCCCAATGAAGAATAAGACGGGGCGGAACGCGGAGACGCCCGGTACACCCCGACTCTTCTCCGCAGCCCGTGAAGGAGGAAATATCCCATGGCATACCAACGCAAGCTGGGTCGCACTGCCGACCAGCGCAAGGCGCTGCTGCGCGGCCTGGTGACCAACCTGATCTGGTACGGCCGCATCGAGACCACCGAGGCCAAGGCCAAGGAAGTCCGCCGCATCGCTGATCGTATGATTACCCTGGCGGTGAAGGAATGCGACAATACCGTTGCCACCACCAAGGAAACCCACAATGACAAGGGCCAGCTGGTCACCCTGGACGTGGTGAACGACGCTCCCTCCAAGCTGCATGCCCGCCGCCTGATGATGGCCTACCTGTATGATCTGCAGGAGCAGAAGAAGGCTGACGAGAGCAAGGCTGACTACAAGGAGCGCACCAAGGACAACAAGCATCCCGTGGTGGAGAAGCTCTTCCGCGAGATCGGCCCCAAGTACAAGGCCCGCAACGCCGAGAAGAACTGCGCTGGCGGCTATACCCGCATCTACAAGCTGGGACCCCGTCGCGGCGACGCTGCCGAGATGGTCATCCTGGAGCTGATCTAAGCACTATCATCCGCACACACAAAGCAAAGCAAATAAAGTCCCCGTCGTTCTTTCCGCACAAGAGAGCGACGGGGCTTTTATCTTTCCGAGGCGGGATTCCAGGGGCAGCCGCCGCTGTGGCCATCCACGCGCAGGCTCTTCAACCCAAGGCATCCATCTATGACGCAGAACGAGAGGTTCAGGAGGAGCGAGCCTTCTGGCGGGGTTCCAGGGGCAGCCGCCCCTGTTTACCATCATGCGCACGCGCATCAACCGAAGGTGCCCACCTATGACGCAGAATGGGAAGTCCAGGACGGGCACACTTTCGCCGTTTGCCAGTGGCAAAAAGGAAGGCGAAAGGGTGGATGTTTATGCCCCTCCTTGCGGGGTTCCAGGGGCAGCCGCCCCTGCTTACCATCATGCGCACGCGCATCAACCGAAGGCATCCATCTATGACGCAGAACGGGAGGTCCAGGACGGGCACCCTTTCGCCGTTTGCCAGTGGCAAAAATGAAGGCGAAAGGGTGGATGTTTATGCCCCTCCTGGCAGGGTTCTTAGGGGCAGCGCCCCTAAGGGCGGCGCCCCTGAGCCTGGTATAGGGCTTCCTCGCGGGCGGCCATGGCCTGCATTTGGGCGTAGGCGCCGTCCACCAGGCGGTCGCGCTCAACGATGGGTTCATTGTCGGGATTGTAAACAATTTCCGTACCGAAGCTCAGCGTCCGCAGGCCGCGGTGGGCATACATCGGCAGGAAGCGGCAGCACTTGCCCGTCCGATTGTAATACACCTGCGCCAGCATGGCATATCCCCGGAACAGCTCGCCCAGGCTGCCTTCAGCATGCTCATACCCCGGGTGATCCTGGTCGGCGTTGGGGTTTTCCGGGAAAATCAGCAGATTATCCCCCGCCTGCATGGCCTCCACCGAGCGGCGGAAGGTCTGCATCAGCTCCCGGGGCTTGTTGCGGAAAACCGGGATGCTTTCCAGCTGGTTCATCGCCCACACGGACAGCACACCCACCAGCTTCGCCGCCGGCCAGCGCAGCGGCCCCAGCCAGGTCATCTTGGAAATGGTGTAGCGATGGACGTAAGCCGCCACCTCGTCCTTGTGAATGGTCAGCTCGCTCATCACCCAGGGGCGGATGGCCACAGGAATGTACAGCATGCACACCACCGGGCCGTAGACCTCCCCATGATTGCACAGGAAGACCAGGGGGTTGTTGTCGTCCTGGCGGATATTTTCCACGCCCTTGAGGGTGTGGCGGAAGAACGGCCGGATCATCGCCAGAATGATGCGCGTCCCCAGGGGGCGCTTCATCCGCTTCACCACCACCGACTCCAGCTGCTTCTCCAGCGCCGGATTCTCACCGCCCTCCTCCCGCAGATGCAGGAAGCGGCTGAGCTTGTTCATCCACCGCGATGTCAGCGGAAAGCGCATGACGCACAGAAGCGCGGCCAGCACCGTCAGCAGCGCCGGAAGCACCATGATGGGCTGAAACCGCTCGGCGATCTGCGCGATGTCCCTGGGCAGATCCTTCCCGGTGTAAAAGCACAGCACGGTCAGGGCTGCCAGGGCCAGCATCTCCCCCAGCAGCACCGCCAGCGTCCGCTGCGCCACCAACATCCAGTGGTAATCCTCCGTGTTGTCCTCCCGGGCGGCAAAGCGAGCCACCTGGGCCATGGCGGGATCCATTCGCCGCAGGCAGGTCATGCACAGCGCCGCGCCGCCTGTACACAGCCCCAGGCAGATGTACACCTGGGTCAGCCCCATGGCCCTGTCCAGGCTGCGGCTGAAAAACATCAGGCCGTAAAGCCACAGGAACAGCCCCACAATCAGCAGGTTGGTGGGATCCGCCGGGCGGCTCTTTTCCCGCCAGCGCAGAAAGGCTTCCACCGCCTCCCGGCAGAGAAGCATGGTCGCCACGGCAATCACCAGGCTCCACAGCATCTGCTCCGCCGTCACCGCCAGGAAGGTATAAATGACGATCAGCGTCATTTCCTGCGCCACCAGAATCAGCGTGGACAGCCTTTCGTACCGCTGAAAGGCGCTGGCTTGGCGGACGATTTCACCTGTGCGTTCAGCATTGGCATTGTTGGGCTTAGGCATGGCCCGCCACGCGATCCGCTCCTTCAGCACGTCATAGCAAGCCATGGCGCTGCTCAGCACATAGCCGCCCAGCATCCACCAGCCCTCCGGCCCCCGCACATTATAAAGGAAGGTCACGGTCATCACCAGGAGCAGCGCCAGCTGGGACACCCCCATCAGGCCAAGAAAGGTGCGGTTCTTCATCACGCCGCGAAGGCTCAGACGCATCAATTGATGATTCACCGTCTCCTGGAGCATCATCATAAGCACGAGCACAAAAAGAATCCACATCCGCGGGCTTTCCACGCTGATGGGATAGAGCACCACCAGGCACAGGTTCACCAGCAGGAGGAAGGCCAGCAGCGCCGTCTGCCAGCGTCGGGCACCCTTGGGCAGGAAAGCCCTGGCCGCGCCGGTATAGGTGGTAAAGAAAACCATGGCCACCTGGCCGCACATGAACAGCGCGCCGCCGAAAATCGGCATGGCAACCAAGATGCTGCTGGCCATCATGCAGTACAGATACGCATACAGTCCCTGACGGGAAACCATGCCGCCGCTTCCCATCCGAAGCTGCCGTGATCTCATGCCGCTTCCCCCTGCCGAAAAAGTGATCTTTATGGTGCTATTGTATCATATTCCAGCTTTCGACACAAGCCGCATACCAAGTTTACACAATGTTCACGTTTGCCGCAAGCCCTTGAAATTTCAGGCTTTCCGGGCGACAAATCAAGCAAAATACCGCTGGGGTGGGCCATTCCCCCTTGACCCGCCCGCCGTTTTGGTGGATAATAGCATCAGGATCCAACCGCGAACCATGAGGAGGCAACGCCATTGTATACCGAACAGGACCTGAAGGCTATCCGCGACCAGCAAACCCGGCGCTGGCTGGTACTCCTGCTTCCCTGCCTGCTGCTGCTGGCAGCCGTCGTCACCGGCGTCGTGATCCGCTCGGAATGGCTGACCACCGGCGGAACGCTGGTCATCGGCGTCATCCTGATTATGGGCTATGATCTGTTCATCCGGCCCATTCACCGTTACGCGCAGCTGATGCAAAGCGCCCTGACCGGCCTGACCCGTCAGGCGGAATGCACCTATCAGGCCATCACCCCCGACGCCGAGCTGGTGGACGGCGTGATGATGCGCACCATGACCGTGACGCAGCTGGATGATAAGGACAAGCCCTACGAGCGTATCTTTTATTACGATGTCCTGAAACCCTTCCCTGCCCTGGAGGCCGGCCAGCCGCTGCGGGTCACCTACCATGACCGGGTTGTGGTGGCTTTGGAGGCCCTCAGCGCCTGACCCAGGAAAGGAGCCCGCATCATGGCTGAAACCGTGCTGGTGTGCGTGACCGGTCAGCGATCCAGTGCCCGACTGATTCACAAGGGAGCGGAAATTGCCAGGCAGCACCAGGGAACGCTGCTGGTGCTGTCCGTTTCCGGCAGCGGTCTGAACACCCTGACCCATCCGGGGGTGGCGGAGGCCATGGATGAGCTTTACCGCCAGTCCCATGAGGTCGGGGCGGAAATGACCATGCTCCACGCCCCGGACGCTCACAGGGCCATCTGCGACTTCGCCCGTGAACGCGGCGTCACCCGCATCCTGCTGGGCGAAGGGCGGGACGGCACCGGCGCCTTTGTGGCGTCGCTCCGGCGCTCTTTGCCCCAAATCGCCTTCAGCATTGAGCCGGAATTATCTTTTTCTTCCGTGGGCTGAAACAGAATCTGCCCTTCATGCGTCTAATGGATGACCCCTTCCATATGAAATCAACGTGCGACAAGGAGGCTGAACCTATGAAAAAGCGTATCCTGGCCATGCTGCTTGGCCTGACCCTGCTCCTGGGCTGCCTGCCCGGAGGAGCGCTGGCCGGCGCCGTCGTCATCGGCGGCGGAAGCTCCAGCGCGTCCATCTCCATCGGCGGCGACGATGACGCGGACGACCTGGGCATCAGCAAGGTGGGTCAGGTTATCGAGAAGCTGAACAATCCGCCCCAGGGGATGGCCACCATCAACGACCGGCTCTATGCCGGCTGCTGGGACGGGCTGTACGTCCAGGTTGAAAACGGCTGGAAGATGCTACTGGGCACCGAAAAGCTCAACAACCTGTCCAGTATTTTTGCCCACGACGGCGCGCTTTATCTGGTGGCCCAGACCAACACCTGGGCCGACGAGGAGCCAACCTCTTCGCTCACCCTGTACCGTCTGACGGAAACCGAAGAAGCGGCGGATGTGGAAGCCGTGCTGGAAAACATTCCGCTGGGTTTGGATGATGATTGGCCCAACTTCTCCAGCATGTTCATGGACAATGACAGCCTGTACATGCTCTATATGAACTATGGTGGCAGGACGGGCAATGATTACGGCAACAACATCCTGCTGAAGGTCTCCCTGGTGGACGGCTCGGTATCCCGGGTCTTCCAGGACTACGTCCAGGCGGTCAGCCCTGACGGCAAAGGCAAGCTGGCGGGCATTTACTGGAAGCAGGAAGCCGCCTATCGGGAGGAGGACGTCATCAAGCCCAACCTGGTCAGCATCGACCCTGTCAGCGGCGAGATAACGCATCACGGCTCACTGCTCAGCCCCAACGTGGGCGCTCTCACCCTGGACGCGGCGGCAGGTTGCCTCTATCTGGTGGATGACAACAAGCTCTACCGCTATGATGACGTTACGTCCGCCGGCGTGCTGTGCGCCTACCTGCCTCCCAACGGCAGTTACAGCAACAACACAGGTTCCGCTGTGATGAACGGCTTCTTCTACATTGGCACATACAGTAATAATGACGATCATTTTGTCTCCTGCTCCGTCGATCCCAGCCTACTGCCTAACCGCAAGCTGCGGCTGGCCAGCGGCGCGGTGGAATACGAACTCATCAACGCCTTCTGCAAGGCCCATCCCGAAATTGCCATTGAGTCGGTGGACGCATGGTTCAACAGCGCGGAGGAAATGAGCCAGTTCATGGTCTCCGGGGACGACTCCGCTGACGTTCTGTACCTGAGCGCCTCCAGCCCCATTTTCCCTGCCCTGCGGGGGAAGGGCTATTTGGCCGACCTTTCCGGCAGCGACGTGCTGGCTCAGTTCATGAGCAGCGTCTATCCGCACATGATTCAATCCCTGTATCAGAACGACAAGCTGATCGCCTATCCCGACAATATCTCTTCCAGCACCTTCGGCTATTATCCCGCCGCGCTGGAAAAGGTCGGTCTGACGGAGGAGGATCTGCCCAAATCCCTGATGGGGCTGATGGACTTCGCGGAAATGTGGCATAACGACTACGCCGAGGAGTATCCGGACATCCATCTGTTCTCTGACGCTTACAGCCTCTATGAGCAGCTTTTCTCCATGATCCTGGAATACCAGGTGGTGGCCTGTGACGCCAAGGGTGAGCAGGTGACCTTCAACACCCCCACCATACGGGCGCTGCTGACCCGTCTGGAGCAGCTGAAGCCTATTCTGGACGACATGAGCATGAAGCCCGACGCCAACGGCAGCTACACTTACAGCGGCCCCTTCAATGATGACGGCGAGCCCGGCGCGATGTTCTCCACCTATACCAACCTGCTGCCCGAGCGCTATGGCCGCAGCGCATGGGATGGCACGCCCCTGCTGCTTTCCCTCGAGGATGGCGACGAGCCCTATGTGCCCCTGAATATGAGCCTGCTGATTGTCAATCCCAACAGCCCCAATAAGGATCTGGCCATAACTTACCTGGAGTTCCTGGCGCAGAACAGGCATCAGGCCGAAAAAGTCGCCCTGATGCCGGAAGAAAACACAACTTTGGAGTCGGAATATTATCAGGAGAACAAGAAATCTATTGAGGATACGATTGCCCGTGTGCAGCGCGCCCTGGAAAGCGCCCCTGAGGAATCTAAGGAAAACTACAAGGATCAGTTGGAATGGCTGAACCTTGAGCTTGAAGACATTGAAGAGCAACGCTTCGCCATCAGCGAGGAGGACATTGCGGATTATCGCGCCATCGCGCCTCACCTGACGTTGATGACCACCAATGTTTTCAGCGAGAGCGAGGACATTCAGAGCATCACCAAGCGTTATCTGGACGGCCAGATGAGCGCTGAGCAGTTCATCCGCGAGTTTGACCGAATCGTTACCATGATGCTGATGGAAAACTATTAAGTAGCTCGCGCAGCGAAAATGGAAGTCTGAGGGCCGATGGCCCTCAGACGGGGGCCTGGGGGCAAGGCCCCCAACCGTCCCCTCCCAACGTAGTCAGGGAGCGAAGCGTCTCTGACGTTCGATTCCACCACCTTCAAGGAATCTAAATATCCTATCACCATCCCAGAAAAGCAAAACCGCTGCGGCATCAAATCCACAGCGGTTTTGTTGTTTACGTTTTAGAGGATGGCAGGAAATCCATTATACCTTCATATCAATAGGCTTTGGCGAAGTACATGACCTTCCTGGCGGGCTTGCCGCAGCAAACGCAGGTATCGCCAAACCACTGAGCCTCCTGGTCAAAGGGCATGTTTCGGGAGGAAGCGTTGAACTCCTCCTTGATCCTGTCCTCACAGGCGCGCTCGCCGCACCACATGGCCTTGGCAAAGCCGGTCTGCACCGCCTGGCCCAGATCCTCCAGGGAATGGACGGTCTGGGTATGCTCGTCGCGGAAGGCCTTCGCCTGCTCGAACAGCCCCTGCTGGATGTCGTCCAGCAGCGCCTGCATCGCATCCGCAATGCCATCCAGCGCCAGGGTGGTCTTCTCGCAGGTATCCCGGCGGAAGACGGTGACAACGCCGTTTTCCAGGTCGCGGGGGCCGACCTCCAGGCGGACGGGCACACCCTTGAGCTCCCAGTCGTTGAACTTGAAGCCCGCGGACACCGTGTCGCGGTCGTCCAGCTTCACCCGGAAGCCGACGGCCTTCAGCTGCTGCTCCAGCTTCTCACAGGCCTCGGTGACGCCGGGCTTATGAGCCGCGATGGGCAGAATCACCGCCTGGATGGGCGCGATGCGCGGGGGCAGGCGCAGGCCACGCTCATCGCCGTGGGTCATGATGATGGCGCCGATCAGACGGGTGGACACGCCCCAGCTGGTCTCGTGGACGTAGGTCAGCTTGCCTTCCTTGTTCTGGTACTGGATGTTATAGGCCTCGGCAAAATTGGTGCCGAAGTTATGGCTGGTGCCCGCCTGCAGGGCCTTGCCGTCCTGCATCATGGCTTCCATGGAATAGGTGGCCCGAGCGCCGGCGAACTTCTCCTTCTCGCTCTTCTGGCCCACATAAACGGGCAGCGCCATCACGCTTTCCGCCACCTCACGGTAAACGTCCAGCATGGTGAGGGTCTCCTCCTGGGCCTCCTCCGGCGTGGCGTGGATGGTATGGCCCTCCTGCCACAGGAACTCGCTGGTGCGCAGGAAGGGTCGGGTGGCCTTCTCCCAGCGCATAACGGAGCACCACTGGTTGTATTTCAGCGGCAAATCGCGCCAGGTCTGCACCCACTTGGCGTACATGGTGCAGAAGATGGTCTCGCTGGTGGGGCGGACGGCCAGGCGCTCCTGGAGCTTCTCGGTGCCGCCCTGGGTTACCCAGGCTACCTCGGGAGCAAAGCCCTCCACATGCTCCGCCTCCTTGAGCAGCAGGCTCTCGGGAATCAGCATGGGGAAGTACACATTCTGATGGCCCGTCGCCTTGAAGCGGGCGTCCATTTCCTGCTGAATCCGCTCCCAGATGGCATAGCCGTAGGGGCGAATAATCATGCAGCCGCGCACGGGCGCGTAGTCGCACAGCTCCGTCTGGAGGATGACGTCCGTATACCACTGGGAGAAATCCTCGCTGCGGGGGGTGATGTGGGTGACGAATTCCTGCTTGTTTTGCTTGGCCATGTTCACAGACCTCCTTGATGATCGGGCGAAGGGTGCAAAAAAGCCTTCGCCGCTGCGTTGTCTTGCAGGGACGAAGGCATAGCTTCGCGGTACCACCCGGCTTGCGGCGTCGGCACGGGCCGAACGCTGCCACTTTCACACGTCCTGTCACGGGGACGAACCGGCGGTGATTGGCCGCGGCTCCGGGCTGGGATGGACGCATCCGCCGCCGCGCGCCTTCCACCGCCGCGCGCTCGCTGCCTGGCTTGCCGGACTGTCCGGGCCCCTCATGGCCGTTGGGTGCATTGTATCACATCAGAACCGATTTTGCAAGGCGTCCGCGAAAGTTCCCGGGCATTCTGTCAATCAATTTCGATCACGCCGGGGTACTGCGTCATGACCTCCTGGGCGTCGTTGAGGAAGGTTTCGGCGGTGGCGGGATCAGGCTGGAAGGGCTGGCCGTCCACCAGCAGGGATACCTTCTTCACGCCGGGGAACTGGCTGGCGGTGAACAGCACGGCGCGGATGGCCTGCTGGCCGCCGTCCGTCTGCTGGGTCACGGTCATGAATTCCTTGGTGAAGTCGATGGTGGCGGTGCCGTTGTCGATTTTGACCGAGCGCACGCCGCAGTCCCGGGGCAGGGGGGATTCCAGGCCGCTGTCGCTTTGCGGGCCCTTGGCCAATTCCAGAATGGCGGTGGGCAGGTCGGCGGGCGAGAACACGGTGCGCGTCACCGGCACCAGCAGTCTGCCGCTGCCCGAGGGGAAGTACAGCTGCACCTGATCGGCATAGGTACTGGCCGCCGCCATGGTCGCCACGCTTTCCACATTGACGCTGTTCTCGCTGAAGACGCCGGAAACATCCGTGCCGTGGGTCAGCTGGCTGCGCTTCTGCCCGTCAAAGAGGAAAGTGACCTCCTTCACGCTGTCAAAGCCGCACAGCGTCGCCGCCGTCGCCTGCACCATCAGCAGCTCTTCCTCCGCCGAGGAACAGTTCAGCGCCTCCTTGCTCATGTCCACCCGGGCGCTGCCGCCGCTGATGTCCAGGTCGAAGGTCGTTCCCTCGGGAATCACGTTGGTCAGTCCCATCCGTGCCGCGGAAAGATCGTTCTCGCTGGACTTGACCATCAGCGACAAGGTCGCCTTGGCCACGCCGTCCTGCTTGGGAATCTGACGGGTAACGGGCACCAGATAGCCGTCGCCGTCACGATACCAGCAGACGGTGGACTGCGTTTCCACCCCCGGGTCAATGGTGTCCGACGCCGTTTCCCGCACCGTCAGCGGCGGCTCCTCATACACCATCTCCGTGGCCGGCGACCCGCCCCGCAGGGCCAGCGCCACCACCAGGGCAGCCGCGCATACGATCAGAACCCGTTCCATGTCCGCACGCTTCCATTTCAGCTTCACCGCTTTCGGCCTCCTCATCATCCATGGTTTGTTGGATTGTATGAGCCGCCGTGGGCAGCTATGACAGGGTTGGCATTTTCGCCCGTATCGTTTATAATAGAAGGGAATGAACGAAAAAGGTGGAATGTGCCATGCCCATGGACGGACTGACCATCGGCTTTGCCGCCCGGGAGCTCGACGCGGCCCTGGCCGGCGGCCGCATTGATAAAATCACCCAGCCGGAAAAGGATACCATTATTCTGCTGATCCGCGCAGGAAGCGAGAACAAGCGCCTGCTGCTGTGCGCCTCCCCCAACAACGCCCGCTGCCACCTGACCGTCTCGACCTTCCCCAATCCGCTGGAGCCGCCCACCTTCTGCATGCTGCTGCGCAAGCAGCTGCTGGGCGGACGGCTGCAGTCTGTCCGGCAGATCGGCGGCGACCGGGTGGTGTACATCGACATCGACACGGTGGACGAGCTGGGCGACCATGTGCTGCGGCGGCTGATCCTGGAAATCATGGGCCGTCACTCCAACCTGATGCTGGTGGACGGCCAGGATCGCATCCTGGAGGCCGCCCGCCACGTCAGCGCGGACATGAGCCGCGTCCGGCAGATTCAGCCGGGGCTGACCTACCTGCCGCCCCCCGCCCAGGACAAGCTGGATCCTGTCCAGATCACGGCGGACGCGCTGGCGTCCCGGCTGACGGCCCAGGGTGACATTCCTCTGCACAAGGCCCTGGCCGCCTGCGTCTCCGGCCTGTCGAATCCCGCGGCCCGGGAGCTGGCCTTCCGCATCCTGCCCCCCGGCGAGGATCGGGCGGATGACGTGGCTGCTGCCGCCGTCCGCCTGACGGATCTGCTGCGTCGCCTGCCGGAGATGGACTCGCCCCGGGTGCTGCTCAGCGACAGCGGCGACGCCGAGGACGTGTTTGCCTTCCCCTACCTCAGCCGGGATATGGGCCGGCAGCACGAATTCCCCACGGTGAGTCAGGCGCTGGAACGCTACTTCGGCGCCCGGGATCAGCAGGACCGCATTGCCCAGAAAAGCGCCTCCATGCTGCGGCTGCTCAAGGGGCACGTCGAGCGCTGCGAAAAGAAGCTGGCCCTTCAGGAGGAGGAGCTGGCCTCCGCCGCCCGAATGGAGGAATACCGCCTGATGGGCGAGATCATCAACGCCAATCTGTGGCAGCTGAAAAAGGGCATGACCAGCGCCGCCCTGCCCAATTTTTATGATGAGAACGGCGGCACCGTTACCGTGGCGCTGGACATCCAGCTGACCCCGGTGCAGAATGCCCAGCGGTACTTCAAGCGCTACCAGAAGGCCCGCTCCGCCCGTGAGACCGCCGCCCTTCAGCGGGAAAAAACCCTTGCCGAGCTGGACTACCTGGAGGGCATCCTGCTGGATGTGGGCAAGTGCGTGGGCGAAAGCGAGCTGGAGGAGATCCGCGAGGAGCTGGCCCGCACCGGCTACATGAAGCGCGTGACCAACCGCCGTCAGCAGCGGGCCCTGCCCCAGAGCAAGCCCTACCGCTACCAGTCCTCCGACGGCATCGACATTCTGGTGGGGAAAAACGCCGCCCAGAACGACCGGCTCACCGGCGCCGCCCGCCCCGGGGAGACCTGGCTCCATGCCAAGGATATGCCCGGCAGCCACGTCATCATCCGCCATGAGGGCGACGCGGAGCATCCCCTGCCCGACCGCACGCTACTGGAAGCCGCGATTCTGGCCGCCTGGTACTCCAAGGGACAGCGCTCCTCCTCCGTGCCCATTGATTACACCCTGCGGCGCTATGTAAAAAAGCCCGGCGGCGCGGCCCCCGGCAAGGTGATCTACACCAACCAGCGCACCCTGTACATGACCGTCAGCGAGGCGGACGTGCGGGGCATCAAGCTGGTGGAATCGTAAGGACACTGAAGCTGCAACCCCCGCTTTGACACCGCAGAAAAGAGGATAACATGGGAAAAGAACTGTTCACGAACATCCCGAGCAAGGTCAAAAATCTTGTGGGCGATGTCCGCATCGGCAAGATCGGTCTGCCGGACCTTCAGCGCCCTTTCGTCTGGAAGGACAACAAGGTTCGCGACCTTTTCGATTCCATGCTGAAAGGGTATCCCATCGGTTACGTCATGCTGTGGGAATCGCCCGGCGATTATGATGAAAAGAAAAGCAGCATCGGCGGCAACAAGAAAATGTATGAATTGCCGAAGGAGCTGGTGATCGACGGCCAGCAGCGATTGACGGCGCTTGTTGCGGCCATGTACGGCGTTGCGGTCAAGGACAAGAACTATGGCGAGCACGAGATCAAGATCAGCTTTAATCCGCTGACCCGGGAATTTGCCGTATGGACGAATGCGACGGAGAAGGAAAAGGAATGGATCTCCCGGATCAGCGATGTTTTCCTCGCCAAGGAGGACAATTCGTTCACGCGCTTCCGCCGTCAATATGTGAATGAACTGGAAGAAGCGCGTGAAAAGAAAGGCGAGCCGCCGCTGTCTGATGCAGAACACGACTTGATCGAGGAAAATCTCAACGCGCTTTTGAGCCTGGAAGAGTATTCTCTGCCGACCCTCGAGATCGCGGACACTGCGGATGAACAGGACGTTGCGGACATTTTTGTGCGCGTGAATTCTGGCGGACAGACGCTGAATGAAAGCAACTTTATTCAAACCCTGATCGCCGTCTACGAGAAAGAAGTTCATGATGAGATCACTTGCTTCTGCAAGGATTCGCGCATCCCCAAAAACGGGACTTCCTATAACGCGATCATGGAGATCGACCCGCAGCACTTGGCCCGCATGGCCATCGGCCTGGGCTTCCACCGGGCGCGGCTTCGCTATGCGTACATGCTTCTGCGCGGCAAAAACCTGGAAACGGGTAAATATTCCGATGAGACCCGCGCGCAAAATCTGGCGATCTTCAAGAAGGCCCTGGAGACCGTTATGGATCTGAATCATTGGCATGCGTTCCTGAACTGTGTTTCCGCTGCCGGTTATGTGAGCAGCAAGATCGTTGGCTCGTCAAGCGCCATCGTATTCAGCTACGTTCTGTATCTGATCGGCAAAACCGAATACAAGGTCGACGCCGTCCGCCTGAATCGGATCATCGGCCAATGGTTCTTCATGGCCGCACTCACGTCTTTCTATACAGGGTCTGCGGAAACGGAATCAGAAAAGCAGTTTGCTGATCTGCGGAACATCCACACGGCTGATGAGTTCATTGCCTACCTTGAAGGCGTCATCGCGGGACGATTCACCGATGACTATTTCAATGTGACATTGCCCAATGAATTGAACACGTCCGCGGCCAACTCGCCCGCCTGGTTCGGCTATGTTGCGTCGCAGATCGTGCTTAATCACCCGATGCTGTTCAGCACGAGCGGACTTGCCCAGCATCTGCTGGCAGGGGCGAGTGGAACGAAGAACTCCATCGACAAGCATCATATTTTTCCAAAGAACTACCTGGCGCAGATCGGCATCGCTGACGACCGCGACAGGAACCAGGTCGCCAACTTTACCTATTTGGATTATACGACCAACATCGACATTTCGGATGATGCCCCGGAGTTCTATGTTGCGCGATACAAGGAAAAGCTCGGCGACCAGTACAAGGTGCACCTGGAACATCATGCTCTGCCGGAAGGCTTTGAATCCATGGCGTACCACGAGTTCCTTGACAAGCGCAGGGTGCTCATGGCTCAGCTGATACGGAAAGCGTATGGAAGGCTTTGACCTGCGACATCCTCCAACCTCCAGTTGAGGGAATTTCCTCCGTTTGGTTGCGTTATGCTTGCCAGACTCGACGGCTAGTCGCTTCCGCGCCGGCAGGGCCGGTGGTATACTGACGCCATCAACGAAAGGAGGTCATGAAAATGACTGACAACCAAACCCTTGGCCAGCGTATCGCCGCCCTTCGCCGTCAGCGCGGACTGACCCAGGATCAGCTGGCGGAGCGCCTTGGCGTTTCGGCCCAGGCCGTATCCAAGTGGGAAACCAACGTATCCTGCCCCGACATCATGCTGCTGCCCTTCCTGGCGGATCAGCTGCAAGTGACGACGGACGCGCTGCTGCGGGGCGAAACCCAGCCCGAGACCCGCCTGATGCCCGAAGCGACCCGCAAGGCCGCCGATCAGCTGATCCTGCGCCTGCGCATCCTGTCCAACGACGGGGACAAAATCCAGGTCAATCTCCCCTTCGCCCTGCTGCGCGCCGGACTGCTCACCGACATTTCCATCCAAAAGAAAGATCAGCCGGGCACGTTCTCCATGCGCACGGCGGAAACGGATGAGGAACACAAGAGCAATCCCTTTGACGCCATCGACGCGGAGCAGATCATCGCACTGGTGGAGCAGGGTGTCCTGGGCAAGCTGGTGGAAGCCACCACATCCAATGGCGACCAGATTGAAGTGTGGGTGGAATAAGCAATGCGCATCATGTTCGGCACCCAGGACAAGGCCCACTGCTTTCACGTTCCCGTGCGGCTGCTGTGCAGCAGGCTGGGCGTGAAGCTGCTAACCAGCGCCATCTCCAGCCAGACGGAAGGCGAGGCCCCCACGGCCCTGCTCACCCGGCCCCAGGCGGCGCTCGTGGTGAAGGCCCTGCGCCAGAGCAGCGACCTGCTCAAGCAAAACCAGCTGCCCCTGGTGGATTTCCGCAGCCAGGACGGCTTTTTCCTCCGAATTGAATGCTGATACGCAAAACCTCCGCTTTCGCTCCTGCTGAAGGCGGGGGTTTTTCGTTCTTCTGACCGTGGCTCAGCGCGCCTCCTTCTTGTCAATCGTGGCCGCCCTGTGTATAATAGGAAGCAGCAACCAGCCGCGCCAGCGCGTTCAAGCGCTTCTCATGGCGCTGGAAAAAGGTTTTCATCACCCCGCACCAGCGATACCGCCCCGTGACGGCGTCCCGCTCCCGATAGCAGCCGTTCCGGCACAGCGCGTACCAGGGGCAGGCGCGGCATTCCTCCGGCACCGGCAAGGAACGCTGAACAAAGGCTTCCGCCCGCTCTCCCCGCAGCATGGGCCGAAGCGGCGCCTCTGTCAGCTTGCCCAAGGCCCACTCGTCCAGGGCGTAAAAATCGCAGGGATACACCGTGCCGTCGCTCTCCACCACCAGGGACAGGCTGCACCGCCCCGTCATGGCGCAGCTTTCCGGCCCGCGGCCGCACAGCATGTCCAGCAGATTGTCAAAGAAGCGGATGCTGATGGGCTTCCCTTGCTTGAAAGCCCGCTCGTACCGCTCAAAGGCCCGGTCAAGGAAGCCGCTGTACGCCTCCGCCGTCAGGCTGTGCGGCCCGGCCGCGCCGTCCAGGGCGTCCATGCAGGGGATGAATTGCAGATAGCGGTGCTCCTCCAGGGCATCCAGAACCTCATCGGCGCGGAGGGCGGCCTCGTTCGTCAGCACGCAGAGAATGTTATAGCTGACGCCCCGCGCCTTCAGCCGACGGATGGCGTCCGTCACCCGGGCATGGGTGCCCCGCTGGGCGGCGTCCACCCGGCAGGCATCATGGATGACGGCGCTGCCGTCCAGGGAGACCCCCACCAGAAAGCGATGCCGGGCGAACAGGTCAATCAGCTCCTCCGACAGCGCCAGACCGTTGGTCTGCACGATGTTCTGGACGGCCAGCCCCCGGCTGTTGTACCGCTTTTGAAGCCGAACCGCCGCCCGGAAAAAATCCGTCCCCGCCAGGGTAGGCTCTCCCCCCTGGAACACGAAGCTGACCTGCCGCTCCGCGAAGAGCATCACCCGGCGGATGACGCAGTCGAGGGTATCAACGGTCATCGGCGGATGGCAGGGCACGGCGCGGCGGGCGGCCTCGTCGGCATAGAAGCAGTAGCCGCAGCGCATATTGCACAGGCTGGAAACAGGCTTCACCATCACGGTGATCGGCGGCATACGCCATCACGCTCCTTCCCTCCATATTTTCTGCGCGCGCAGGCCAAACCCTGCCATGGAATCCCCATGCCGCGGATCTTTCTTCGCGCAGTGCGGAAATTTGGCATTCCTCCCGCTTTTTTGGGCATTGTTCCATCGGCGGGGTATACGGATAATATTTATAGGAAGCGATTCCCGGCGTCCAACGTGCCGGACGCATGGGAACATCGAATCAAGGGAGTTACATCAATGCAAAAGAAGCTGCGCTCCACCAGCATCATGATCCGTTACGCGATGCTGCTGTTCCTGGCCATTGCCACCCTGGCCGGCATTCTGTCCTACATGCTGCTGAATTTCGCGGCGGATCGGTTTGAATCCTATGAGCTGCAAACGGTGGAGGCCGGCATGCAGTCCGCCGCGGACGATCTGGAAAACCAGGTGGAGGCGCTGACGGACATCGTCCACAAGATCCAGGTGACATCCTACTATCAGCCCAATATCGTCCGCATGGACGCCTACCGGGACATTGAGCTGCTGAAGGATTTTGTCTACTTCAAGAACTTTTCCCCCATCCTGAACCGCTACTTCCTCATCTATCCCGACCTGTACTCCTCCCCGCAGAAGGCCTTCACCTCCGATGGGCAGACCTCCTATTTTCCCTTCTACTGCCGGACGCTTTTCGGCCTGAGCGCCGAGGAAAGCGACGGTCTGTACCAGCACATCACCGCCATCCGCGCGAAAGAATGCCTGATGCTGGGCGACTACGCGCTGCTGATCTTCCCCATCCGCTTCCTGGACTCCGCCGTGCCGGACAGCCGCGCCGTCATGACCTTTGTGCTCCCCGTGAAACAGGTGGTTGCCCGGATGCGCCAGATGGCCGCCACCCTGCCCGAGCAGTTTGCCCTGACGGTTGACGGCATCGGGCTGAACATCTACCGCGACGGGCAGATCGTGCCGCTGACGCAGCTCGGTTCCCCTGCCCCGGGACAGGACGACCTGGCGCTGACCGTACAGACCAAGGGGCGGCTTCTGCAGATGTCGGCCTATGTGGCCAACGACAAATGGGCGCTGCTGCATTCCACGCTGCCCGGATGGCTTTTCGCCGGGTTCGCGCTAGGCCTGGTGCTGGTGGCCGCCGTTTCCGTGCTTCTGACGCGGGCCTTCGCCAAGCCGCTGCGCAGCCTCATCAACCGGTACACCCCGCCCGGGGAGCGCTTCCGAAACGAATTTGTGCAGCTGGAAGAGCTGGTCAGCCGGATGGAGCGGGAAAATGGCAACTCCATGCGCCAGCTTCGGGGCAGGGCGCTGCTGACCGTGCTCCGGGGCTATTACAGCGAGAACCTGATGAAGCGCTGGGGCTTTCTGCGGCTGGATTTCCACTGGCAGCGCTACTGCGTCCTGGTCATCGCGGCCCCCGGGCTGGAGGAGGACGAGGCGCGCGCCCGGATCGCGGACATTGAGCGTCTCACGGACAAGGACGTCGGCTTCCTGGCCGTCCACATCCCGGAGGATCACGTCATCGCCGTCATCACCGGCTTCAGCACGGCGGAAGGCGGCGAAGCGGCCCAGCAGCGCCTTCAGCGGATGGCGCAGCGGCAGGGCACCGTTTGCAGCCCCGGCAAGGCCTGCGATACGCCCCAGCGGCTGTCCATCTCCTACATGGAGGCCATGACGGCCCACCTGCGCACCATGAAGTGGCAAAGCGAAAACCTCACCGACATGCACACCTTCGCCGTTCAGCTGGTGACGGCGGCGGAGCGCGGCGACGACGAGGGCATGCGGCAGCTGTGCGACCAGCTCACCCGGCAGATTCAGGATACCGACGCCTCCCGGACGCTCATCGCCAGCATCGCGGCCCGGCTGATGACGGAGCTGGGCATCCTGGCCGGGGAACGCCATGTGGTGCTCGACCGCCAGCGGGTCAGCCTGCTGACGCTGCTGCCCAGCCTGCCCCTCCTGCTGAAGGACACCTGCGACCTGGTGAAGGACACCTTCTATCATGAGCCGGAGGAGCATCTGAGCCGCGCCGACGGCACCGCCCAGGCCATTGTGGAGTACGTCCAGGAGAACGCCTATGACGCGGACTTCGACCTCAGCCGCATCGCCGACTGCTTCGGCCTGAGCAACGACTACATCAGCATGATGATTAAGAAGGTCACCGGCACGGCCTTCAAGGAATACCTGACCGAGCTGCGGCTGACGCGGGCCAGCGCGCTTTTGCGGGAGCAGCCCGATATGACCGTCAACGACGTAAGCCTGCAGGTGGGGTATCGGAAAACCTCCAACTTCATCCGCAAATTCAAGGAAAAGTATGGCTGTACGCCCGCACAGTACCGTCAGTCCTTCTAATTTATGTCGTTTCTGGTATAAAATCAGACAAATGGACATCTTAATCCAGTTTCCGGGTATTGAAATTCATTGCTATTCTTGACTATAATCGAAAACGAAGCAGCAAGCGCGGTGAGGCAAACGCTTCACTGCGCTTTGCTTTCGCACATCAAAGGGGAGGTTGGCCGCATGCAGCTTGGTCAAACGAATCGGACTAAACGGATACTCCTGAGGCGGCTGAAGGAAAGCTGGCAATGGTGGCTGCTGCTGCTGCCCGCCTTCGTGTATGTCTGTATTTTCTGCTACGGCCCCATGTACGGCCTGCAAATCGCCTTCCGCAACTACCGCCCCCGGCAGGGCATCACCGGCAGCGCCTGGGTGGGGTTGGAGCACTTCATTCGGTTCTTCAACTACCCCAACTTCTGGAAGATGCTGCGCAATACGCTGACCATCACCCTGTATTCCCTGGCGACCTTCCCCTGCGCCATCCTGTTCGCGCTGATGCTCAACGAGGTCTACCAGGTCAAGCTGAAAAAGTCCATGCAGATGATTACCTACAGAAACAACGGTACGGACATCTGCATGGACGAGTGCATCGCCCTGGCAAGGGAGGCGCTGGCCGAATTTCCGGGCAATCCGCGGCTCATGGCGAGCCTTGCTTCCGTGCTGTACACGGCGGGCTATGTCCGTCACGGGGAGCATCATGTCACCGACGCGGAAGGGTACAGCGTGTACGATACGGCCAGACATCGCCGGTACGCGGAGTGGAAGGAGGCCGTCGCCCTGTATGAAAAGGCGCTGCCCGCCCTGGAAAGCGACGATCTGCGCCACGACGCGGTGGATGAGCTGTCCCAGCTCTATCTCAACCTGGGCGAGCACGACAAGGCCCTGACCCTGGCGGAGGCCGCGCCGGACATCTGGGGTTCGCGGGATTTTTTGCGGATCTGCGCCTATGACGGCAGGCAGCAGGCCCAGGCCTGTGGAGAAGCGCTGCTGAAGACGGCGCGAGCCTGCGCGGCGCTGATGGTTCAGTGCGTGCTGACGTTCGGTTCCCATATGACCCCCGTCGAAAAGGCGCAGAGCGTTGTAGGCGCCATCCGGCTGTTCGACGCGGTGTGCCCGGACGGCAACGCCGGTCATCACCATGCCTACATGGCGAAAATGTCCATGCTGCTTTCCGTGTGCTTATGGCTGGATCATTAGCAGGACGAAGCCTTTGAGGCCCTTGACCAGGCGCTGGGGCACTGCCAGGCCTTCGTGGCCTTCTGCCGGCAAGCGGCCCCGACCTTGACCGCGCCGCTGGTTCGCCTGGTCAAGGCCGACCTTCCGCCTGAATGCGCCCCGGACTCCCCCGAGCTGGCCACGCTGGCCGCAAGGCTTCCCGAGGATTGGCCCTGGTGGGATGTGCCAGAAAAGGAGCAGGTCGGGAAGGCCATGCAGGCTGATCCCCGCTGGGCCGCGTGGGCCGCGAGAGCCAAAGCAGCCAAGTGAAATTTGCGCAAGGCCCCCATGGAAACGCTGATATTCAAACGTGAACAGCCCCCTCCGCAGCCTGAGAATCGCGGAAGGGGGCTGTCTGCTTATGATGCTTTTACCGCACCCGGCGGAAGGACGCCACACGGTAGCGGCGGTTGTCGGTAATGGCGCAGCCGTCGCCCGTCACGCGCAGCTCGCACATGGGGATACCCTGGGTGAGGTAGGCCGTGCTGACGCCGTCGTCGTCGGGAAGCTGCCTGCTCATGTCGCCCTCGCCATAGGCCGTCACATGCAGGCTGAACACCGTATCGTCCGCCACATGCGTCAGCGGCTCGGCCAGCGGCAGCAGGGTTCCTTCCCTGACAAACAGGGCGATTTCGTCCAAAGGCACCGTCTTGTCGATCCACCGGCCGCCCTCGTGGCACGCGCCGGTATAGAGGTCGTACCAGCGTCCCTCGGGGAGATAAACGCGGCGGGTGTCGCCGGTGTCCGCGATCAGCGGCGCGGCCATCAGGCCCTCCCCCAGCATGTACTGATCCCAGATGTCCCGGGTGTTCAGGTCATCGGGGTCATCCATCACCAGCGGGCGCACCGGCGGAACGCCGCGCAGATGATATGCCGCGTAAGCGGCGTACAGGTGCGGAATCAGCCGCATGCGCATGCTGAGCAGCCTGCGGACGATTGCCGTCATCTCCTGCCAGTCCGGCAGGCGCTCACCGGCGATGTTCTTCTCCTCATTGAACTGCAGCCACGGCGGCATGGCGACCATGTAGCTGTTGATGACCGTCTGGGGCGACGTGACCGCCGCGGCAATGCGGCGCAGCAGCTCCTCCCGGCTGGCGGACTGGCGTACCTCCGGCGTCCACAGGATGCCGCTGAAGGCGGCATTGGCCATTCCCCGGATGAAGTCGGCATGGTTGTACAGATCGGAATAGAGCACATAGGGATAGGGAGAAGCCAGGGCCGATGTCTGGCGAACCTCACCAAAGGTACGAAGGCCGCGCCGCTGGAACATTTCCAGCATGGTCTTCTGGTACAAAAGGCCCAGCAGCGTGTGCATCCGCTCGCCGTCCAGCCCACCGGGGAAGGACGCGAAGTCCGGGAAGCCCCAGTTGCCCATCATGTCCGAATTGTCGCACTCGTCCAGCTTGAAGCCCGTCACCCCGCCGTCCACCATGTCCTGATGGATGCCCTGGAAAACCTGCCGGGCCTCGGGCAGGGTGAAGTCCGGAACCAGGCCGTCCCACACATAACAGTCGCCCGCATAAGGCTTCATGGCCTCGAAAATAGGACTGTCCGGGTGGACATAGGCATGCTCCCACAGGTTCACGCGGAAGCCCATGTCCCGCATTTCCCCCAGGAACGCCGCGGGATCGGGATAGCGCTTCTCATCCCACACATAAGTGCAGGAATAGGCGTGGGACTGCCACCCCGGCTCCAGGCCAAAGATGTCGCAGGAGATGTCCGTCTCCCGCAGATGCCGGGCCAGACGGAGCATGTGCGCGGCGTCGCCCCGCATGTCGCCCCGGTACATCACGCCCAGGCCCCACAGCGGCACATAAGCGCCGCCGCCGCTGAAAAGGTTGTACCGGGCCACCGCGTCGCGCACGTCGTCGCCCACAAAGACATACAGCGTCACGCCCTGCGCCGCCGGAATGCTGATGAACATGTTGCCGCTGCCCTGCTTGGCCCACCAGTGACCGAAGGGCGTTCCGGCGGAGGGGAAGCCCTCCTCATCCTGCCGGGAGCCGCGAACCTTGATGTTGCCCGCGTGGAAGGCCGCGTAACGGGCGGTATCCACCAGCACGCCATAGCCCCGGGTGGACACATAAAAGGGCACGGGCGCGTGGCTGTCGCCGTGATCCGCCACGGGATCGCAGTTGGTTCGCAGCTGCTTTTTCAGCCCCGACTGGCGGAAGGACTTGAGGGTTAAGCCCAGGCCGTACAGATCCTCGCTGATGTCCAGGGGAATCTCCACCGCACAGCCGCCTTCGCGCCTGCGAAGCCGCAGCTGCTCCTCCGTGAAGGGACAGGCGCCGTCGGAGAGACGGCTGAGGGCCTCCATACGGAGCTGGGGCTTCAAAACAGACACCGGCGTGACGGCCTCCGGCGTGCCTACGGTGATTTTGTAAATGCCATTGGCGATTTTCTCCATGGCTCATGCCTCCCTATGCTCAGCAATGGTCAGATGCTCGATGTACGCCTCGCCGCCCTCGGTCATCAGGGCGACGCGGCCCTCGCCTCCGCCGGGCTCATAGCACTGGACGGCCAGGCGGTCGTCCACATACACATAGACCACAGGCCCCTCCGTCACCACCCGCAGGCGATAGGTTTCGCCCTGGCGGATGTCCCAGCTGCGGCACTCGATCAGCGGGAAGTCCCGGAGGGTGGTCACCTCCACCATCCGCTGAGAAGCGTCCAGCAGCACGCACAGACCGCCCTGCATCACATCCTCCCCCAGCCGCAGGACAATGCCGGCGCTTCGGGCCGTGGTCAGGGTCACATCGCACACCGCCATGCCGTCGGCCATGCGGCTGTCCAGCGGCAGCAGCGCCCAATCCGGCGGGCAGTCCAGGATGTACCGGTCGTTTTCATAGACCCACCGCATCCGGCTGCCCCAGCGGCCATCGCTGATGTCCAGGGGAGAAGGCGCGGGCAGCGGACTGTACTGGGCCTCCAAGGCCTGATACCACATGGCCCGCAGCCTGCCGTCCGCCGTGGCCCGCAGCACTTGGGGGAAGGATATGCTGCCGTGGGGGCAGCCGTCCTTCATTTCTCCCTGGGTGAAGAAAAGGATCCGCTCTCCCTGCCATTCGACGGTCTTGCCGCAATAGCCCTGGGGGAAGATGGAGCCGAATACCAGGTTGTCCCGCTTCATCAGGGTATAGGGGCCCGTCACCTTGTCCGCCACGGCATAGACGGTGGCCTCCCGCAACCGGGCGTCGTCCACCAGGCCGCGCTGTCCGTAGCGGTTGCCCGTCAGGCACAGCATGTACCACCGGCCCTGGAGATAAAACACCTCCGGCACCTCCACGCAGCCATACCGATCGGGCGTGAAGCAGGGCGGATATTGCTCCCAGTGGATGAGATCCTCCGAGTGCGCCAGGCCAATGACGGAGCTTTCCGCCAGGGTATCCGCCATCCGCCGCGCGGCGAAGAAGCCCCAGAAGCCCCGGCCCTCGGGATCCGCCACCACGCACATGTCCCGGGCATCCACGATGGGATAGCCGTGCCCATGCAGGGGCAGGCGGTGGAACTCGTTGCAGTACCACCGGCTGTCGGGAATGAGCACGGGGTTCTCCCCGCAGCGCTCGAAATGCTGTCCGTCCTCGCTGACGGCCAGGGCGATGCGGTTCACCAGCCCGTCCTCCTTGACGCTGCGGGCCGTGTAGTACAGATACTTTTTTCCCTCATGCTGATAGACGCAGCCCGTCCACAATTCGCTGTCATCGATGCTTCCGGGCTCGCCCCGGTACAGCGCCGGGGGAAGGGTTTCCCAGTGCACCAGGTCGTCGCTGACGGCATGGCCCAGGGCGCCGTGCTCCGCCATCGGCCGCTCACTGCCGGGGCGAAGCAGCTGCAGATGGATGCAGTGCAGGCGGCCTTCATCAACATAATACCAGGTGTCCCAAACATACAGGCCCTTCGGGTAATAGAGCATACGCCGCTTCCTTTCTTGTATCAGCCCTTCACGCTGCCCAGCACGATGCCCTTGACAAAGTGCTTCTGCAGGAAGGGATACACCAGCATGATCGGGAGCATGGCCACGATGATCTGGGCGCATTTGCTGGTGCGGGTGGAAATCTTCGCCAGCAGGTAGGCGTCCTCGGAGGTCACCTTGGTGAAGTCGAAGCTGACGATGATGGAGCGCAGATAGGTCGCCAGGGGGTAGTTTTCCGGCTTGTTCATATACAGCATACCGTCAAACCAGGAGTTCCAGTGGGCCACCATGGTGAACAGCAGCAGCGTCGCCAGGGTCGGCTTGGACAGGGGGACATACAATTGCAGCATGGTGCGGATGTGACCCGCGCCGTCGATGCAGAAGGATTCCTCCAGCTCCCTGGGCAGCCCGCGGAAGGCGTTGAGCAGCAGCAGCACATTGTAGACCGACACGGCCCCCGGCAGCACCAGGGCCCAGATGGTACCCAGCAGCCCGGCGTTTTTCAGATTCAGATAAGCGGGCACCATGCCGCCGCCAAAGAGCATGGTGAAAACGAAAATCCACACATACACCGTGCGAAGGCTGAACTGGCTGTTCTCCTTGGACAGGGGATAGGCGCACATCACCGTCAGCACCATTTGCAGCGCGGTGCCCAGCGCCAGGCGCTCCAGGGTGATGACAAAGGAGCTGAAAAACTCGCTGCGGGTCAGGATGAACTGATAGGCATCCAGGGAGAAATTCACCGGCCAGAACGTCACCCGGCCCGCCGCCACATCGGCGCTGTCGCTCAGGGACATGGCCAGGGTGTTGAGGATGGGCGCGAAGCAGATCAGCGCCAGCAGAATCAGCGCCGTATTGTTGATGAGCAGGAAGGCCTTGCGGCCCTTGGAAGCATATTTCATGGCACTTGTTCCTCCCTTGCTCAGAAAATGCGATAGTCGGCAAACCTGTATGCCATGTAGTAAGACACACAGATCAGAATCAGGGATACCACGGATTTGAACAGCCCCACGGCGGTGGCCACGGAATACTGGGCCTGGTCAAAGGCCAGGCGGTACACCAGCGTATCCAGGATGTCGCCGGTCTCCATGACGAGGCTGTTGAGCAGCATATACACCTGGTCAAAGCCCGCGTTGAGCACGTTGCCCAGGGAAAGGGTCGCCAGCAGCACAATGGTGGGGATGATGCCCGGCAGGGTAATGTGCCAGGTCTGCCGCCAGCGATTGGCGCCGTCGATGGACGCCGCCTCGTACAGGGTGGGATCGATGGCGGTCAGCGCCGCCAGGTATACGATGGTGTTGAAGCCGAAGGTCTTCCACACGTCCGTCACCACCAGCATGGGGCGGAAGGTGGCGTTGCTGGTGAGGAAGTTCACCGTGGGCAGGCCCAGGCTCCGCAGCAGCTGATTCACCACGCCGTCGCCGGAGAGCACGTCCAGGATGATGCCGCCCATGACCACCCAGGAGAGGAAGTGCGGCATGTAGATGACCGTCTGCACCGTGCGCTTGAGGGCGGTGGACTGAACCTCGTTGAGCATGAGCGACACGATGATGGGAACCACCAGGGACGCCGCGATTTTCAGCACGGCGATGTACACGGTGTTCCACATCACCTGGCCGAAGTTGGGCAGGGATAGCACGAATTCAAAGTTGTCCCAGCCCACCCATTTGGCGTTGAACCAGCCCTTGAACACCGTGAACTTCTGGAAGGCGATAACGTTGCCGATCATGGGCATATAGCAGAAATAAATCAGGAAGGCCAGCCCCGGGAGCAGCAGCAGATGCAGCGGCCATTCCCTTTTCAGGCGCACACGCAGCGGCAGACGGCGGGGCTTGATAACGTTTTTCTCAGTCTGCACCATCAAGATCGCTCCTTTTGACACGATTGCCTGGGCAACCGACCTCCGACGCCGCCAGCGGCCCGCGCCCGGATGAGGATTGCCCAGGCAGTTACCTTACCATGACAGGACGCTTCGCCCTCAGTGGAGGGCCACCCATTCGTTGACTTCCTTGGTGATCTGATCGCCGCCCATGCGGTACCATTCGTCCACGGCCGCGTCAAAGGCGTCCACGGGCTCCTCGCCCATGATGATCTGGGTGAAGGTATCGGTCAGGTAGTTGCTCAGCACGCCCATCTTGGCGGACATGGTTTCGGTGGTGCCGCCAAAGGCGGTGCGCACCAGGCGATCCACGCTGTACTCGTTCACCAGCACCTGGAAGGCCTTTACCTGATGATACTGCATGTAGAAGTCGGTATTGCCGTTGTCCATGTATTCCACGCAGGGCTGATACTTGTCGGTCTCGGTGACGCAGTCCTTGAGCAGGTCAGGGTTGCGGGTCTCCACGGCCTCCACCAGCTGGCGCAGGGCGTACTCGGTGAGGGTATCGGGGGTGGAGGTGGTCACGACGGCCAGGTGGTTCTGCTGGATGGTGGTGTCGTTCTCCCACACGGCGATGAAGTCCGGCTCGTCCCGGCGGTCGCCGTAGACGATCTCGGTGAACACGTTCAGCATCTGGACGACAGCCTCCGGGTGCTCACAGTCCGCGCTGACAACGTAGTAGGAGTTGGTGGAGAAGCCGGTGGACGCCTTGCTCTGCTGATCGTCGGCGCTGGGCGCGGCCACGGGCGTCCATATCATGTCGGGATCAGCGGACAGGCCCACGCCGTACTGGTACACATTCCAGTTCTGGCCGTAGGAAATGCCGTACTTGCCGCCGATGACCTCCTCGGAAACCTTGGCGGAATCCTTCACGGCAAACTCGGTGTCGATCAGGCCATCCTGATAGGCCTGGGCCAGAGCGGCCAGGGCGTTCTTCATCTCCGGCAGGGTGCTGCCGAACTTGACGGAGCCGTCCTCCTGGGTCACCCAGGTGTTGGGATAGGCATGGAAGCCGTTGAAGAAGCCGGTCAGGGAGGTGATGCCGTCGAACAGGTAGTTGCTGAAGGCCAGTCCGCCGGTATCGTCCAGGCCGTTCTGGTCAGGATCCTGCTCCTTGAAGGCCTTGGCGACGGCAATCACCTCGTCAATCGTCGTGGGAACCGCCAGCCCCAGGTTATCCAGCCAGTCCTGACGGACCCAGAGCAGGCTGGGCTCGTAGAAGTTGGCGCTGACATAGGGCAGGCCGTAGAGCTTGCCGCCGAAGGTGGCGGAGCCCAGCGCCAGCCCGCCGTCGCCCGAGAGCAGCGACTTGGTCAGGGGGGAGGCGTACTGCTCGTAAACCTCCGTCATGTCGTAGAGCATTTCCGCCTCCACCAGGGTGGAAAGCTGGGACGCGGACACCTGGAACAGGTCGGGAATGTCGCCGGAAACGATGGTCACATTGCACTTCTGGCTATAATCGGCGGAAAGGGCCGTCCATTCGTGCTCAATGTTGATGCCCATGGCGTCGCGGTACTCCCGGTACCAGATGTTGTTGCTCAGGTCGTCGCCCTCCGGGTAGGTCCAGGTGGACTGGACGCTGCGGCCGACGGAAATGGTGATGGGCGGATCGTACTTGGCGGGCGCCTCCGCCAGCGCCGGGGCGCTCAGGGCAAGCGTCATGCACAGGGCCAGGGCCAATGAAACGAGCTTCCTCATGGTCAAACACCTCCATGTGATTTACGCGGAACGCGCATTGCTGTACCTTTATGATAATGCAGCCGGGTTTGCGCTGTCTATGAACCGTTTTACACTATCAATCATCTGTTTTGGATTTGGTCTTGTACTCCTGGGGCGTCATGCCCGTCATTTTCTTGAAGAAGCGGTGGAAGGCCTGGGCGGAGCCGTAGCCGATGGCCCGGCCGATGTCCCGGCTGGTGAGCACGTCCTGATCCAGCATTTCCTTGGCCCGCTTAATCCGCAGGGACGCGATGTGGTTCATCAGCCGCTCCCCCGTATGGGCCTGATACAGCCGGGCCATGTAATAGGGATTCATCCCCAGCATATCCCCCAAATGCGGCAGGGACAGATCGCCCCCCAGGTTCTGCTCCACCAGCCAGTGGAGCCGCGCCACCAGATCGTCCTCCTGGGTGGCCGCCTGCCGGTTCTTCGTGTTGAAAAAGGCGTCCGCCAGGGAGCGCAGATAATGGATGCCCTCCGCCCAGGGCATGGTGAACAGGGACTGGCGCAGGGGCTGCAGATCCTGCTGCCGGGCCAGCTGCTCGGCCATGGACCAGCGGTTGAGCTGCGCCAGGAACATGGCCCCCACACGGCTGAGCAATTCCAGCTGCAAATCCCGCCCAAGGTCGCTGCGCACCTCGCTGACGGCCTTCACCAGGGCGTCGAACAGCGCCATGAAGTCCGCCCGGTTGCCCGTATCCATGTAGGCGTCCAGCAGCTTGGCCTTGTCCAGGGTTTCACAGGCCCTGGTATCCACGGCGGCGGACGGCGAAAGCTCGGGCTCCAGCTCCAGCAGGAGCGCCCCGTCCAGCAGGTGCATGTGCAGCCGCGCTTCCAGGCGCTTTCGCTGCCCGTGAAGCCCCTCCCAGGCGACAGGCTGGCCCCCCAGAGCGAAGGATACGCTCATGGACAGGTGCTGCTGGCACACCGCCTGGATGTTTTGCAGGCTTTCGGAAATCTGCAGGCGCACCCTTCGCCACTGCTCCGCCGACGCCTTGCCCTGGGGCTGGAACAGCCACGCGGCCATGTCGCCGTAGGCCAGGCCGTCGCACACCAGCATATCGGGCATGTGCTGAAGCAGGATGTTCTTCACCTGGGTCATGGCCAGCTCATTCTGCCACTGATCCCGGGCGCCGGCCTGATCGTTGTGGGCCAGGAGCAGGTAGACCTGCTGCTCGGGGTCAAAGCGCAAATTCATTTTCGCGAAGGCTTCCCTGCGCTGCTCTCCCCGGGGCGGGGAGGCGCTCAGCAGGGAATGGTACAGCTGCTGGCGAAGCACCGGCAGGGCCGTCGTCCATCGCTCCTGCGCCTGAGCCAGCAGAACCTCCTGGGCCAGCTGGGCGTCCAGCTCCCGACAGGCCTTGGCCACCGCGTCGATGACGGCCTCCTTCCCCTCGGACTTCAGCAGATAATTGCACCCGCCCGTGCGGAAGGCGCGCTGGATGTAGTCAAAGTTGTCATAGCCCGACAGGAAGATGCTCTTGCACCGGGGCCATCGCGCCATGACCTCCTCCTGCAGGCGCAAGCCGTCCATCCCGGGCATACGGATGTCCGTCAGCAGCACGTCCACGCGCATCCGTTCCATCATTTCCAGGGCCTTCTGCGCGCTGTAACAGCCATAGACCTCCAGCTCCAGTCCGCTTTGCTCCTCCATGTAGAACATGACGCTTTCCACCACATAGGCCTCGTTGTCAACAACCAGCAAACGGTACATGATCCTTCCCCTCCTGCGCGGTCTCATTGGGCGCGGGCCTGTTTCCCACGCGAAGCGTCACATGGGTGCCCGACGGCTCGGCCGGCTCCACGCTCAGCCCGTAGCCCGGGCCGTAGTACAGCCTCAGCCTGCGGTGGATGTTGATGACGCCCGTAATTTCCATGGGGCTCTCGTCCGTCATCTCCAGCTTTTCCCTGAGGGCGCCAAGCTCCTCCGGGGCCATGCTGTGGCCGTTGTTCCGCACATGAATCAGCAGATCGCCCTCCGCCTCCTCAAAGGAAACGGACAGCACGCCGCCCTCCGGCATGTCCTCCAGGCCGTGGGCATAGGCGTTCTCGATCAGGGGCTGCAGGATCAGCCGGGGCACGAACACCTCCTGCCAGGCCGGAGGCAGCGAGTCAATCCGCACGTCAATGTCCGCAAAGCGAATCTGCTGCACCTCGCAGTAGGTCTGGGCATGGGCCAGCTCCCGGTACAGGGGAATAAACGCCCGTCCGCTGCGGGTAATGAATTGGAAATACCGCCCCAGCGCCCCCAGCATCCCGGAGGCCGCCTCGTATTCCCCCATGTCCAGCATGCCCTGGGCGGTGAAGAAGCTGTTGTAGAAGAAGTGAGGATTGATCTGGGTCTGCAGCTGCTTGAGCTGGGCCTGCTGGGACAGCATCTTCTGCTTGTACACCTGGTTAATCAGGCCGTCAATGGTGGAAATCATGTGGTTGAAGCTGCTGTACAGATCCCCGAATTCATCCGTCCGATCCGTCTGAAGGCGGATGTCCCGCTCTCCCCGCTCCACCGCCCGGAAGGCCTGAACCATCCGCTGGATGGGCAGATGCACGGAGGTGAATTCCAGCATCGCCGCGCTCATGACCAGGATGGCCGCCGCCACCGCCATCAGCAGAATCCAATTTCTTCCAGTCTGCAGCTGTGAAAGGATCTGTGCCTGTGGAATCCAGGAAACCAGATAGGCGTTGAGCTCAGGACAGTGGAGCCAGGCGAAGAGGTAATCCTCCCCCTGCCAGCGAAGAGTCCGCGTGGTGCTTGTCCCCTGGTCAGAGGCATACACCATGGTGCGGATGGGCGCGATCTGCGACGGAGGCAGCGCCGCCGGGGACAGATACCAGTCCTCCCGCAAAAGCAGCGCGCCGCCCTGGGCGGATGTCTCAATGGACGCCAGCATTTTGAGGATTTCCCGCTGGGACACCTCGATGGCCATGAGCAGGCTCGGCTCCGCCACACCGATGGGATAGGCGGCGCTGACCAGAATCTTCCCCTTGTGCCAGGTGACCATGCCGCCGGTCTGCTGAGACTGCCGAAGCACGTCCATATCCTCCTGGGAAAGCTCGCTGTCGTAATTCATGGTGTTCATGCCCCGGCCCAGGGCGGGCATGTAGATGCTGATGCTGTCCATGTAGGGGCTCATCTCCCGCAGCAGCAGCATCTTTTTGCGCAGATCGTTGATGGTTTCACTGCGCTTGTAATTGCTGAACACATCAGAAAAGACGGCCAGCTTGATAAAGTCCTCGTCGTTGACGCAGGCGTTGGCGCTGTTTTGCAGCCGGTTCACCTCCGTGGCCAGGGTGCTTTGATAGAATCGCACCTTGGACAGCTGCGATTCGGTCAATCGCTCCAGCATAATCCGCTGCTGACCGTTCATGCCGTACAGGCTGACGGCGAAAATCGCCCCGAAGGTCACCACCAGGATCAAAATCAGCTTGGCGTACAAATGAATCTTCCTGCGCTTCATCCGCATCCTCCACGCTCCGCAATGTGATAGGTTCAGCATTTGTTTGTCCGGCGTCCTATGGGGTATCATACCGTGTTTGCGCCGTTTTGTAAAGCCGCGCGGGCCGGGAACATGTTCCATTTGGTCTTCGTTGCGAACCATATCGGACTTCATGCAAAAGTGTCAAAGCCATCTATAAAATGGTTCATTGTGACATCCGGCGCGATGCTCCTATAATGGTGTCACAAAAGCGCGGCACAGGAGGTACATTCATGTTCATTCCCTGGCATGACCCCGCCATTCGCCTGACAGGGCGCTGGACCCATCAGGGGTATCCGCATATTCCCGGAGAAGCCCGCCAGTACGACGTGGCCGTGACCACCGCGCCGGGCTCCTCCCTGGAGCTGGCCTTTTCGGGCCGAAGCGTCCGGTTGGTCTTTGACCTGGGGTATTCCGTGCAGCCCCTGCCACACCTGTGGCTGTGCCTGGACGGTCAGGCCCAGGTGGAGGTTCCCCTGGATCGTCACCTGCGCCTGTGCGCGCCGGACGACGGCCCGCACCTGCTGCGCCTGAGCTATAAGGGCGGCCCGGAGGTGCTGCCCCGCTGGCATCCGCCGCTGATGGGGGCCATTGCCTTCGCAGGAGCACACGTTGAGGCCGCCGCCCCTCTCCCCCCGGACGACAGGCTGCTGATCGAGTTCGTGGGCGACTCCATCACCGAGGGCGTGCTGGTGGACGCCGACTTTGCCGATCAGCCCTGCCATCTGCTGGAGCAATTCGACCGTGCCTATTCGGATGACAACAGCGCGACCTATGCCGCCCTGACCGCCCGGCGGCTGAATCTGCGGCCCATGTTCCAGGCCTATGGCGCGGTGGGCGCCGTTCAGCACGGCTGCGGCGGCGTGCCGGATGCCGCCACCATCTACCCCGATGTGGTGGACGGCATCCCCTATACCGGCCCGGCCCCTGACATGGTGGTGGTAAACCACGGCACCAACGACAGCCGCCATCCCATCGAAACGTTCAAGGCGGGCTACCATCGTCTGCTGGACGCCATCCGACGGAAGCACCCACAGGCCGCCATCGTCTGCCTCTCGCCCTTCTGCGGGGTCTTCGAGGCGGAAATCGCCGCCTGCGTGGCTCAGCGGCATCAAGGCGGCGACCCGCACGTTCATTTCATCTCCACCAAGGGCTGGCTGCCCCGGGAGCCCATTCATCCCCTGCGGGACGGCCACCGGGCCGCCGCCGATCACCTGACGCCCCTGCTGGAAAGCATCATCCATCATATGAAGGAGGACGAACCATGAGGAACAAACGAGGTATCCCATCGGTCATCCTGGCGCTGGCGCTGCTGATGACCTCCATCTGGCCGTGCCAGGCCCTGGCCACCGGCGATCTGGGGCTGAACCGCTCCAACCGCAAGGTGGGCGTGACCGGCGGGGTGACCCTGGCCGAGGCCAACGGCACCCTGACCTTCGGCTACGGCAAAATGCGGGTCGATCTGACAGGCTCCGGGCTGAACCTGGCCGACGGCAGGAGCGCCGGGGAGGCGCTGACGCTGGTCAAGGACTTCAGCGACACCGCCCGCGTTACCCAGACCTATGAAGCCGCCACCCTGGAGACGAGCTATGTCCCCCAGGCGGACGGCGCCATGCGCCTGACGCAGACCGCACGGACGGCGGAGGGCGTGTCCTCCACCCGGTTCCGTCTGGTGGTGCCGCTGCACTACGACATCATCATCCCCGCGTGGAACGGCATTCGCCTGACGGCGGAAAACGCCGCCCCCTACATGAGCCGTATGGCCTACCCCAACGTGTGGCAGGCACAGATGCTGCTCATCCAGGCGGAAAACGGCGGCCTGCTGGTGCATGCCATGGATGACGGCACCCAGTTCAAGGCGCTGAACATTTCCAGCGACGATCAGTACTTCTACATCGACATCGAGACCATTCCCCAGGCGCCCTTCACCCAATATGAGACCTTCCAGACCGTGGAATGGGCCATGGTGCCCTATGAGGGCGACTGGCTCCGGGGCGCGCTGACCTACAAGGCCTATGTCGAGGCGCTGTTCCACACCCCCGAGATCCAGGCGGCCAAGCCGGACTGGGCAGATGACATCCAGCTGGTGCTGCTGATGGACGTGGTGGATAAGCCCCTGGCCGACGCCCTGGCCCAGGTGGTGGATCCCGCCAAGACGGTGCTGCACCTGGTCAACTGGCGCACCTCCAACTATGACATGAACTACCCGGATTACGGCGTGCGGCCCGGGCTGAAGGAGGGCATCGACTACGCCCACGAGCTGGGCTTCAAGGTCAGCGTCCACGCGAACATGCTGGGCGCCCACCTGGACAACGCCGATTACATCAACGAGCACTTAGAGGACTCCGCCGTGCTGGACGCCACCACCGGCAACATGGTCATCGAGGGCTACACGGCCTTCGGCACCACCTACGCCTTCAGCCAGCAGAACCAGGCCAGCACCGTGTGGCAGGATGTGCTGATCCGCCAGCTGACCCGGGTGGTGGAGGAAACCGGCGTGGACATCATCCACCTGGATCAGTCCCTGCTGTGCTTCAACGACGGCCGCGGCCTGGTCAACGGCATGACGACCATGCAGGGCAACGTGGAGCTTCAGCGCCGCCTGGCGGAAGCGCTGCCCGGCGTGGTGTTCAGCGGCGAGGGCGTCAACGAGTTCAACGCCCGCTACGCCAGCCTGCTCCAGCAGCACGTCTACGGCCTGGACAACGCCGCCCGGACCTGGAGCGAAACCTGGTTCGACCAAATCTGCCCCCTGACCACCGTGCTCTTTGGCGACAACATCACCTTCTACCATTACCCCGCCCTGCCCACCACCCGGGAGGGTCAGGAGGAATACTTCCAGGCCTGGTTCCGGGCGGGCAATCAGCGGGCCTTCGAGATTCCCTGCCTGTACCGCATCGAGGCCAGGGACATCCTGAACCCCACCAAGACCACGGAGCTGGCGCTGTGGGACGCGAACTTCCGCATGGCCTACGAGCCCAGGCTGGATATGGAATCCGTCTGGGGCGAGGATGTGCTGCTGTCCCTGAAGCGCAACGACGGCAAGACCGCCCAGTGGCGGCGCAGCGAGAACGGCTCCTACTTTCTGGAGGACATCGACCGGCCCGACGAGGTGGCCGTCCGCTTCCTCACCGGCGTGGAAAGCACCGCCGTGGAAGGCAGTGTGGACGGCTGGCGGCTGTATGACGGCGAAAGCATCTTCGGTCTGAACCCGGAAAAGAGCTACCTGGTCTCTCCCAAGGCTCCCGACCTGGACGCGACCCACATCGCCGCGGCGGAAAAGAACCTCACCCTCCGCGCCTTTGAGGAGAATGAGGACTACGCCCTGGTGGCCGTCCAGGAGATCGTTTCCACCAGCGAGCGGGTCGTCAATCTGCTCAAGTACGGCGGCGAGATGCGTGCGGGTGAAGACCTGACGGACGGCAGCACCAACCAGACGGCGGCCTTCAACTCCATGACGAACTTCGGCTTCCTGATGCCCAGTCAGGCGCAGATCCGCCATTACAACGACCGGCTGTTCATGCATCCGCCGTGGATCAACGAGTCCGACAACATCGGCTATGCCTGGATGGAGGCGGACATTGACCTGGAAATCTACGGCAGCACGGTCTTCACCGCCTCGCCCCAAATGGGCTCCGCCGTCAACGCCGCCATGAGCGACGGCGTGCTGTACCGCTTCATGGTCTGGGCCAAGGACGATACGGAAAAGGCCAACATGCTGGTGAAGGAAGTCCATGTGACCAGCGAGCTGGGCACGCCCGTTTCCATGGATCTCACCCAGTTCGAGGGCCAGACCATCACCCTGCGCATCGAGTGCGATCCCTACAAGACCACCGGCAACGATTCCTCCGCCGTGGTCGCGCCCCTGGTGGTGCAGTCCCGGGGCAACATTGAAAAGATTGCCAATTACACCCTGCGCACCGCCAGGGAGGTCGAAACCATCCTGTCCCTGTCGGGCAAGGCCGAGATCACGTCCCTGGGCGACAAGACCTACGCCGTCGCCGCGCCCGTCAGCGACACCATTTACGCCATTTACCGCAACCAGCCCCTGACCGACTTTGCCGACCTGACCTGCCTGCCCTACGTTTTCACCTGGCTGATGAACGACGGCATCAGCAAGATCGTCCAGGACGGCCTGGCCCCCGTACAGAGCGTGGCCGAGGTGGGGGACGAAATGCGCAACGGCCTGATGACCCAGCCCCCGGAGGACGGCGCGGTGACGCTGAATTACCTGGTGGCCCTGCCCGAAAAGGCCATGCGCCTCTACGCCGCGCTGGGCGTGAAGAACGGCGCTGTCAACGGCGACGGCGCGACCTTCGTGGTCAAGGTGAACAATCAGCCCCTGCTGGAAAAGAAGGTGCTCCCCAGTCAGCCCTTCGAGGAGGTCATGGTCTCCCTGGCCGACTTCGCCCAGCAAACCGTGCTGCTAACCCTGGAGGTTCACGCCGACGACAACAGCACGGAGGACTACATCTTCATTGGTGATCCTTGCCTGGAATGGCAGTGAGAACAACACGATCAAAGGAGACTGAACCATGAAATCCCATCTCGTTACCCTGCTGGCCCTGCTGACCGCACTGCTCCTGGTCTGCGGCTGCGCCGGGGCTGAGGCCATTGGCGAAGGCTATGTGGCCGCCCCCAACCTGGAAGCCTGGGGTGCCCAGGACAACAACGGCTGGTCCTATCTCTACCGCACGGTGGACGGCGAATACCTGCCCATGAGCTTCTACCCCGAATCCGACATTCCCTGGCAGATGAACGCCTTCGCCTCCGACCCCGGCGCCATGGGCGAAATGTTCTTCATCAGCCGCGCCAGCTTCTTTACCGGCGAGCTGGGCACCATGCCCGTCTACGCCTACACCGTGCCCGCTGACGGCCGCATTGAGATACGCTTTGCCACCCATGGTCAGCCCGACATGAACCTGACCGTGCTGCTGGGCGAAACCACCCTGGCGGAGGGCATCGCCTTCAACACCACCGGCCCTGACGCCGGCTTCACCGCCCATGCCGTGCGCGTGGACGCCAAGGCGGGCGATGTGGTGTACCTCATCGGCGGCACCACCGGCGGAAACCGCGAGGGCTGGGTGAAGGATTACTCCGTGGCCTACCTGGCCCCCGACGCGCCCCTGGAAGTGAGCCAGGAGGAGGTGCAGCAGGCCGCCGCCGAGGAGAAGGCCGCCAACGCCCCCACCGATACAGGCGTCATCTGGGCCCCTGACTTTGAGCAGTTCGGCGTCCAGGACAACAACGGCTGGTCCTTCCTGTACAAGGCCGTGGACGGTACCTACCAGGAAATGGGCTACTACACCGAGTCGGACATCGGCTGGCAGCAAAACGCCTTCGCCTCCGACCCTGGCGCCATGGGCGAGATGTTCTTCATCAACCGCAACTCCTGCTTCGTGGGCGAGCTGGGCACCCTGCCGGTGTACGCCTTCACCGCGCCCATCGGCGGCGAGGTGACGTTCACCGCGCTGACCCACGGCACCGGCGGCGTGACCCTCCGGGTGCTGCTGAACGGCGAGGCGCTGCCCATTGGCGACGCTGACAGCCTGCTCCTGACCACCGACGGCCCCGAGGGCGGCTTCACCCCCGTGACCATGAACCTGACCCTGAAAAAGGGCGACGTGCTGACGATGGAAGTCAGCACCACCGACGCCCGGGAAGCCTGGATCAAGGATTATCAGGTGAAGTACAACAGCTACAACACCCTGGTTCGGGAGGGCTGCGAGGAAGGCGTGTACATCCCCGACCATGAGGACAGCTTCGGCAAGCAGAACAACAACGGCTGGTCGTACATGTTCCTGGACAAGGAGACCAACACGCTGAAGAAGCTGGCCTTCGTGCGTTCCGCCGGCACCTTCAAGGCCACGGACGACGAAAAGTACCTGTACCTGGCCATTGGCAAGCGCAGCGCCCATCCCTCCACGGGCGCGTCCCCGGTCATGCTGTTCGAGGCCCCGGCGGATGGCGACATCGTGCTGACGGTCATCGCCAAGATCGGCGCTCCCGACATGAGTCCCACCAGCACCGGCATCGCGGTAATGGCCAACGAGACCAAGGTCTGGCCCGAGGACGGCGACTTCCGCAAGCTGGACATCAACACCCTGCGCCTGCAGCTGCCCATGACGGTCAAGGCCGGCGACCAGATCGCCGTGGTGCTGGACGCCCTGGAGGGCAACATCAATTACGATGAAACCGTGCTGTCGGTGATGGCGGAATACAAGTAACCTACGGTATCAAAAAAGTGGCGTAAGCCACTTTTTTGATACCCCGAGGCCTGCCGAAACACTGCGGCAGGCTCTTTTTCATTTTTGCTGCACCGCTGTCATTCGCCCCTGCGTCTTTCGGAAGGCGTTGGGCGGCATCCCCATCTCCCTGCAAAAAACCGCGATGAAATAATTGTAGTCCGAAAAGCCGCAGGCCACCGCGACCTCCGCGATGGACAGCTCCGGGCGCTCGGTGAGGAGCTTTTGGGCGTGGGCCATCCGCAGCCTGCGCACATGCTGCGCGGGGCCGCAGCCATAAAGCTGCCCGCACAGGCGGTACAGTTTGGAGCGGCTCAGCCCCAGGGCCGCGCCGATGTCCTCCGCCGACGCCGCCTGGGCAAAATGGGCGGACAGATAGGCATCCAGCTCCGCCGCGACACTGTTTTCCCGCAGGGTCGCCATGCGCTCCAGGATCAGATAGGAGGCCGTGGCGTGAAGAATCCGCGCGGCGGAACGGACATACGCTTCGGTGAGCAGGGGCTGATCGGCGCAGGCCGCCCGCAGCGCTTCCAACGGCACCGGCAGGGCGGCGCAATGCTGACCGATGGCCGCCATGGCCACCTCCATGGACGGATAAGCCAGCACATGCCCGCACCACAGATACCCCACCAGCACCTCCCCCACATGGAGCGGCACCACCGCCTCCATCAGGCCCGCGTGGCAGCGGTAGATGTAGGCGCCTTTACGCTTCGTGGCCTCGGTGCAGGCTGCCCGGTCGCAGGCCTGGCAGGCGTCGCGCCCGGCCTCCGTGGCGCGGATGGCGGCGCAGAAGGGAATGCGCTGCTCCGGGTAGGAAACCATCTCACGCATATCCGCGTCAAAGACGGTGATGCGGATCCGCGTGATGTCGTAGAAGTCCCGGAGCAAGCTGCGCAGGGCGTCCACATCGAATACGGAGATCATCGCCGCCTCGCCTCCTCAAACAAATGCCAGCCCCTGTCCGGGGCCTGTTCAGCATCAATATTATATCATAACATGGAACAAATTCAAAGGATTTGCGATAAAATCAGCTATACCGGCTTCGGCTGATTTCCTATAATAACAGGTAGAAACCGTCGATTCATTTCGTTCATAAGGAGGTTTTATGGAGAAGCAGCTTTCATCCGGCTATTGGTGCCATCCCACCCAGCGTTTCACCCTGCGCCGCTTTGCCCTGGAGGAGGGCCGGGCACGGGGGGCCCAGGTCATCGAGGTCATGACCGAAGGCGGATTGCACCTGGACATCCTGCCGGACGCCGGGCTGGACATCGGCCAGGTGCGGTATCGCGGCGTCAACGTGACCTTCATCAGCAAGAACGGCTATGACAGCCCCGCCGCCGTCAGCCCCCACGAGACGGAATTCCTGCACACCTTCCCCGGCGGCATGCTGTACACCTGCGGCCTGCGCTCCACCGGCGGCGCGCACCGGGACGGCGACGAATGGCACCCGCTCCACGGGCGCTATCATGGCCTGCAGGCTGAGCAGGTCGCCGCCTATGTGGAGGACGACACGATCATCATTCGCGGCGTGATCCGTGAGACGGCCCTGTTCGGCCACTGCCTGGAGGTACGGCGCGTCATCCGCATCCCCGCGGCAGGCGCTGACGTGACCGTGGAGGACACCCTGACCAACCTTGCCTTTGCCCCGGAGGAATACGCCCTGCTGTACCACTGCAACTTCGGCTGGCCGCTGCTGAGCAAGGAGGCGGAGCTGATCCTGCCGGAAGGCCGCCGCACCACGCCGCGCACGCCCTTTGCCGCCACGGGGCTGGGCCGGGAGTGCGGCTTCACCGACCCTGTGCCCGGGGAGGAGGAGCGCGTCTTCTTCCACGAGGACATGCCCCGCACCGCGACGCTTCGCAACCGCGCCCTGGACATCGGCATGACCATAACCTGGTCCGACACCCTGCCCATCCTTGCCCAATGGCGAAGCATGGCCGCCGGTGACTACGTTCTGGGTCTGGAGCCCACCAACTGCTACATCATGGGCCGCAGACAGGAGCGCGAAAACGGCACGCTCCCCGTGCTTCAGCCCGGAGAAAGCGTCCATACCCGCGTTGATTTCCATTTTGACCACGCATGATAAGGAGGATGACCCCATGAAAAAGATGACCTTTGCCCTGTGCTTCGGCAACCGCGGCTTCATGCCCGGCGAGCTGATTCTTGGCGCCCGGGAGGACATGGTGAAAGCCGTGACCGACGCGGGCTACGACTACATCATCATGGATGCCGACGCCACCCGCTACGGCGCCGTGGAGACCCGTGACGAGGGCCGCCTGTACGCCCGCTGGCTCAAGGAGCACGAGGGGCAGTATGACGGCATGATCTTCTCCATGCCCATCTTTGTGGATGAGAACGGCGCGGCGGAAGCCCTGCGCGACGCCGGGGTGCCCATCCTGATGCAGGCCTACCCGGACGAGATCGGCAAGATGGACTTCGCCCACCGCCGCGACGCCTACTGCGGCAAATTCTCCGTCACCGACGTGTTCACCCAGTACGGCATTCCCTTCACGGTGATGAAGCCCCATGTGGTGCATCCCCTGACCTCCGCCTTCCGCCGCAACCTCACCGACTTCGCCGCCGTCTGCCGGGTGGTAAACGGCATGAAGCGGTTCACCGTGGGCTGCATCGGCGCCCGCACCACCGCCTTCAAGACCACCCGCTTTGACGAGATCACCCTTCAAAAATACGGCATCACCGTGGAGAGCTTCGATCTGTCCGAGCTGGCCTTCCAGGTACAGCAGCTTTCTGACGGCGATGACGCCGTGCTTGCCAAGATCGCCCGGCTCAAGGACTACACCAACTTCTCCCTGGTGCCCGACGGCCCCATGACCACCCTGGCCAAGATCAGCGTCGTCATCGACCGCTACATTGAGGAATACCACCTGGACGCCGTCACCCTGCGGTGCTGGAACGAGATGGAAACCATCTTCCGCGTATGCCCCTGCGTGCTTTTGAGCGAGCTGAACGACCGGGGCATCGTCGCCAGCTGCGAGATCGACCTGTGCAGCGCCATCTCCATGCGCGCCATGAGCCTGGCCAGCGAGACCCCCACCACCGTGCTGGACTGGAACAACAATTACAGCGAGGACGAGAACAAGGTCATCCTGTTCCACTGCGGCCCCGTGGCACAGACCCTCATGACCTGCAAGGGCACCGTGACCTCCCACAAGATGTTCGACAAGCAGGATCCCGGCAGCGGCTGGGGCTGCAACGAGGGCCGCATCAAGGAGATGCCCATGACCTTCTCCAACTGCCAGACCAAGGACGGCAAGCTCATCATGTACACCTCCGAGGGCCGCTTTACCGATGACGTGATCGAGGACAGCTTCTTCGGCTGCGGCGGCGTGGCGGAGATCCCGAACCTGCAGGATAAGCTGCTGAGGCTGGCCCGTGGCGGCTTCAAGCATCACACGGCGGTGGGCTATGGCCACATGAAAGCCGTGCTGGACGAGGCCTTCAGCGTCTACCTCCATTACGACATGACGGACATTGACTGACGGCAAGGAGGGAAGCCCCATGCGCTTATCCGGCCTGGATATCGGCACCACCGGGTGCAAGCTGTCCGTCTTTGACCCGGACGGCGCGATGCTTGGCAGCGTGTACCGGGATTACCCGGCCCGCCGCACCCATCAGGCCCATGAGATCGACGCGGACGCCATCTGGGAGGCGGTGCGCCAGGTGCTGGCGGAAGCCGCCCGGACGTACCCCGGCATCGGCGGCCTGGGCGTTACCAGCTTTGGCGAGACCTTCGTGCTTCTGGACGAGGACGACGCTCCCCTAGCCCCCGCCATGCTCTACACCGATCCCCGGGGGGAGAGCCAGTGCGCCGCCCTGTCGGAGGCCCTGGGGGAAATGACCATCGCGGACATCACCGGCGTGAAGCCTCATCCCATGTACTCCCTGCCGAAAATCATGTGGATGAAGGAGCGCCGCCCGGAGGTCTTCGCCCGCGTCCGGCGGGTGATGCTGATGGAGGATTACATCGTCTACAAGCTCACCGGCGTTGCCCAGATCGACTACTCCCTGGCCACGCGCACCATGGCCTTCGACATCCGCCGTCTGTGCTGGAGCGAATACCTGCTGAACGCGGCGGGCCTTGACCCGGCGCTGTTCTCCCGGCCTGTCCCCACCGGCACCCCGGCCGGCCGCATCCGCCCGGAGCTCGCCCGCTCCCTGGGGCTGGACAGCGCCCCGCTGATCGTTTCCGTCAGCCACGACCAGGTGGCGGCGGCCATCGGCAGCGGCGTGTTTGACGGCTCAGCCACGGTGGACGGCGCGGGCACCGTGGAATGCATGACCCCCGTCTTCACCGACTTTGACGCCCGGGAAATGGCCCGGTGCGGCTACTGCATCGTGCCCTTCATCCGGCCCGGGAGCTATGTCACCTACGCCTTTTCCTACACGGGCGGCGCGCTGGTGAAGTGGTTCATTGAGCAGCTTGGCGGCCACGCCGTTCAGGAAAGCCGCGAAACCGGCGCCTCTGTATACAGCCTGCTGGAGGGCGAGGCCGACGGCGTCCCCACCGGGCTGCTGGTGCTGCCCCACTTTTCCGGCGCGGGCACGCCCCGCATGGATGCCGGAAGCAGGGGCGCCATCCTCGGCCTGACCCTCAGCCACACCCAGCAGGACATCTACCGCGCCGTCATGGAGGGCGTATGCTATGAAATGCGGCTGAACCAGGAACGCCTGGCCGCCGCCGGCATCCCCATCGCGCCCCTGCGCGCCACCGGCGGAGGCGCGCGCTCCGCCGTGTGGCTACAAATGAAGGCGGACATCCTGAACGTGCCCGTCACGGCCCTGTCCACCGCCGAGGCCGGGGCCGCCGGCAGCGCCATGTTAGTGGGCGTGGCCGTGGGCATTTTCCGCGACCTGCCCGCCGCCGCCCAGGCCATGATCCGCGAAAAGCGCGCCTATCTCCCCCGCCCCGAGGCTCATGCCCGCTACATGGCGGTTTATGAGCGCTACAAAAAGGTCTACGACGCCATACGACCGCTGATGGAGGAATCAACATGCTTGTAACCCTGAATGACATTCTGTCCCTCGCCAAAGAAAAAAGCTGCGCCGTGGGCGCGTTCAACACCCCGAACCTAGAGTGCGTCACCGCCGTCATCAGCGCCGCTGAAAAGCTGAACGTCCCGGTCATCCTGTCCCACGCGGAGATTCATGAGCCCGCCGCGCCCCTCGGCGTCATCGGCCCGGTGATGGTGCTCTTCGCCAAAATGGCCCAGGTGCCCGTCTGCGTCCACCTGGATCACTGCGAGCACCTTGATTACATGGAAACCGCCCTGAAGCTCGGCTTCACCGGCGTGATGTACGACGGCAGCGCCCTGTCCTACGCAGAAAACGCGGCCAACACCAAGGCCGCCGTGGCCCTGGCCCATGGCTATGGCGCCAGCGTGGAGGCGGAGATCGGCACGCTCCCCTCCCGGGAAGGCGGCGCGGATGCCGCCGCGGGCCCTGTTTACACCGACCCCGAGCTGGCCGTGACCTTCTGCCGCGAAACAGGCATCGATGCCCTGGCGCCCTCCTTCGGCACGGCCCACGGCATCTACAAGGCCAAGCCCGTGCTGGATCTGGCGCGGGTGAAGACCATCGCGGAAAAAACGGGCCTGCCCCTGGTGATGCACGGCGGCAGCGGCGTCAGCGCGGACGACTACCGCACCGCCATCCGCAACGGCATCCGCAAAATCAACTATTACAGCTACATGTCCAAGGCCGGGGTCAGCGCCGTGGCCGCCCAGCTGGCCAGCCAGGACGTGACCTTCTTCCACGATCTGGCGCAAACCGCACAGAACGCCATGGAGGAGGACGCAGCCCGGGCCATGCGGGTCTTCGCGGGGCTGTGACACCCCCTCCGGCGGATGAACGCCCTGGGCGCCCCCAGCGTCAGACGCCGCGGCGCAGCAAGCGCTTGGCAAGGCTTTTCGTGCCCAGGTAGACGCCGTTGACGGCCTTGCCCAGCCAGCATTTGTCCACAAAGCGCCTGTATTTCTGAACCGCCCGCCATCCGACGCTGGACTGAAGCTGCGCGAGCTGCCGCTGATATTCGTCCGCCTGCCGCTGGTACCAGCAGCGGGCGTTCCAGACCTCCTCGCATTCGACAGCCTGTCGGTTCCACATCTGAAACATGGTATAGTAGTCGCTGACCATCCCCGAAAAGCCCTTGAGCTTTTCGGCCAACTCATGCCGCCGCGCAATGGCACGGCTGTCCGTACGCAGCTCGGTCAGCTGCTGATCCAGCTTTTCAATCATCATGGTGATTGAAAAGCTTTTTTCTATTTTCTGACGGGCCGCGCGCCCCAGCTTTTCCCGCAGCGTCGCGTCGCCCAGCAATGTCAGCAGGCCGTCCACATACAGCCGCACCTCTTCCTCTGGAAAGCTGCGGACATCCAGATCGGCGTCCTCCCGCTGCATCAGCGGAACGAGCAGCCCCGCATCGCCGCCAAGCAGGTCGCGCTGTCCGCCCACATCGCTGCTGATGACCGGCACCCCCATCGCGCAGGACTCATAGGCCGTCAGCGCCAAGCCCTCCTTGAGCGAGCAGATCAGCGTCACCTGGCTGTCCCGGTAGCAATCCCGCATACGGCCGCACCGGCCGGTGAAATAAACGGTTTCCTCCAGTCCCCGCGCCACGACCTCCTGTCGCATTTCCTCCAGCTGCGGGCCGTCCCCCACCACCACGAAGGCCGCCTCCGGGCATTGCCGACGGACGCCCTGGGCAATGTCCAGCAGCATGAACGGGCGCTTATGCGGATGAAGCCTGCAGGGAAACAGCACGATGGGCCGCTCCGGCGGCAGCTTCAGCAGGGTGTGCAGATAGCCCCGCTCCCCCGCGCCGGGGCGGAAGTGCTTGTCATCCACGCCGATATACAGGCATTCCACCTGTTCGGGCTCCCGGCCAAAGTGGCGAACCAGCACATCCCGGGTCGCGCTGTTGCTCACCCAGGTCTTTTCCGTCACGCCTTCCAGCCGTCCCGAAATCCGGGCATAGCCGCCCTCACGCCAGTACCACTCCTCCATGTGAACGTAATCCACCAGCACCAGCGCTGGAAAATGCACCCGCAGCCAGGGCAGCATATAGTAGCCCTCATAGGAGTTGGCGCAAATCACCACATCCACCCGGCGGCTTTGGATCAGATAGGACACAAAATCCATGTAGCGGTCTGGATGCAGGAAATCCGGCAGGCAGTAAATCTCATCCGAGTGCCCGTCAAAGCGCTGCTTCCAGGTATTCTCACTGTTCTGCGTGGTGACGACGCAGTGCCGATAGCCCTTTGCCGTCAGGCCCGCCATGGCATCCAGGTTGAATTTGTCCGCGCCGCCCATTTCCATCCAGGGGATCATCCACAGAATGGTCGGCTGATGTTCCTGGCCGCGGCTGCTTTTCTGCCACGGGTGAAAAACCGGGCATGGAAAGTTCCGCTTCTCCGCGTGAACCGGGTATTCGATGAAGGGCACCTCATCCCGGACTTTGGCCGCGGCGGCCGCAATGATCTGGTTGGAAAAGATTTTTCTCTTGCTGTGCCGCTCAATCTGGTTCAGCATGCTTGTCTGCACCCTGCGATACCAAAAGAGCTTCCCCTTGATATGCACAGGGGATTTTCCCGCCGCCAAAAGCTCCAGCCACAGCCGCCAGTCCTCATGATAATGCCACTTTACCGTCTTGTAGCCGCCGATTTCCAGCAAGTCCTTCTTGCGGATCATCGCGGTACAGGTCAGAAAATTTTCCTTTTTGAGCACTTCCATGTCAAAAGGCTTGCGCCACAGATACTCCTGGCCCTGAAAACCATAATTGTCCGTGTAGCACCAGGCCGCTTCGGGATGCTGCAGCAGCCCCCAGTAGGTATATTCCAGGTATTCAGGCTCCAGCAGATCATCCGCGTCCAGGGGAACCACCAGCTCGGTTCCTGCTTCCTGAATGCCCCGGTTCCTGGCGCTCGGAAGGCCCCTGTGCTCCTGATGGACAACCCGGATGCGTCCGTCCATGGCGGCATACCGCATAAGCAGGTCCACATCAGCCTGACGGCTGCTCCCGTCGTCGACGATGATCCACTCAAACCAGGGGAACGTCTGGTTCATCACGCTGTTGAAGGTCTGCTCAAAATACCGCCCCGCGTTATGAAAGGGCGTCATGATGGAGACCAGCGCATCCCTGGGATCAGGGCTGTACGTCCTTACGCGCTTGCGCCCAGGCTGCTTTGTAAAATCAAAGTCGAACTTATCCACGGGTATTGCCCCTTCTCATCAACTTGTTCGCGCATCGCTCATCGGGTCGACCGCCGCGTGAGCCTCTCCATCTTGCGCCGGATGGCTGGCAATGCGCGGAAGCGCAGGGCGCGGATGGGACGGTTGCCATAAGCCCGCGTCGCCATCCAGTCCATGACACGATAGCCTCTGCGCTGCTTGATGGCGTTGAGTTCCCTGCGCAGCGCCTCCGTTTCCGTCAGCGCGCCATTCGCCCCGCAGTCGGTATTGCTTTGCAGCGGGTGATTCCACCGGAGGTTGGTTCCGTTCTCCATCAGCAGCGCATACAGCTCCGCGCCATAGTGCTGATACAGCCTTGGATGAAGCGTCCGCAGCTGACCGCGCAGATAGATCATCGCGCCCGTCGTCATGGAGCGCGCCATGGAGCCCGCGCGAATCCGATAATTCACCAGCGGCTCCGGGATGCACACGCCCATGCGCCCGTTTTCGGCCAGCCCCAGCCATCCGTCGTAATCCTCCAGGCCGTATGCCATGGCCGGATGGTTGACGCCGAAGGCCAGATAATCCCTGCGGCGCACAACAGCCATGCACGTCAGCTGGTTCTGGGCGCAGAAGTATGGAAAGGCCATATCAAAGGTTATCCACACATCATGACTGTTTTCAAAATACTGTACCCAGCTGTAAACAAAGGATACATTGTCGTGCAGCCGCAGCACATCCGCGCATCGGCTGAAATAGTTCGGCTCCACGGTGTCGTCGGCATCCAGGAAGCACACATACTCCCCGCGCGCCAGCCTGATGCCCGCATTGCGCGCCTTCGCCAGCCCGCCATGGCTGATTCGCTCCAGCCGAAGCGGGTATTTTCGCGCCAGCTCCTTTGCCTTCTGAATGCTCTCGGGCTCCGTGCTGCCGTCATCCAGCAGAATGATTTCCAGCTTTCCCGCGTCATAATCGCTGCGCAGGACGCTCTGAACTGTCTCCTCCACAGTTTTTCCGAGGTTGAAATACGGGATGACCACCGAAAGCACCCCGGGAAGCTCCGGGCTGTTGGCCACGTCTTCAGGCCACGGCGTTTTGGCCAGCGGCGTCAGGAAAGGATAGGGGGTGATGACATCCGGCTCAAGCAACACGCTGTGATAAAACGCTTCCCGCCGGGGAATATTGCTGTCAAGGCCGCACAAGGCCCGGATGCGCTTATATCCCCGCTCCCCCACGGCCCGGAGTTCGGTTTCGTCCAGCGCCAGCAGCCGCCGAAGGGCCTGATAGCAGTCGTCCTCTCTGTCCCAGTCGAAAATGAATCCGTTGACGCCATCCTCCGCCACGGCCTCCGCCTGCCCGCCCTGCCTGGATACCAAAACAGGTACGGCCTGGGCCATCGCCGTGATGTTGGCGTAGGGAAAATTTTCATATATGGAGGGGACGAGCACGGCCTTCGCCTTGGCCATCAGCCGCTCCACCTCCTGGGGCGGCACCTTGCCCTGCAGCTTCAGCAGCCCCCGGTCGATCCACCGGCCGTATTGCTCGCGGATCATGCGCCCCACGGTTTTGTCGGCAGGCTCAAAATAGGTGTCGCCGCCCACCAGCACCAGCGGCGTGCGTTCGCCGCTCTCCCACAGGCGGGCCATGGGCTCAAGCAGCTGCCAGATGCCCTTTCTGTACTCCAGCCGTCCGGCATAAAGCAAATATTTCCCATCCTGTTCAGGCGGACATGCCTGCTGAAAACGATAGGGCAGCGGGATGACCTCGAACCGGCTTCCCCTGGCATACGGCGTCAGGCGGTCGCGCATGAACTGGCTGGGCGCCACCAGCGCGTCCGCCGCCGCGAGGCAGTACCGCTCCATCTGACCGATCCAGTAGACGGGAAACGTGTATTCCGGCGAGCGGTTGACCCGCATGATCTCAAAGCTTGGCGTGTGGCAATGCACCACCAATTTGACCTTTTGCAGCCGCTTTTCCCCCAGGCGCTTGGCCTGAAGGAGATAATAGCCGATGGCGTTATAGTCCGGCAGCTCCATCACGTCAGGCGCGCCGACGGCGTCTATCAGCGCCATGGTGTGCTGATAATATGCCCTGTACAGCGCCAGCATGTAGCCCATGGATGGGTTTTCATCGCCCGTGGGCCGCTGAAAGCGTACATAAACAAGGCGGTCCGTCACCTTTTCCACCTTGGCCTTGTGACTGGCGGTTATCACCCTGACATCATGCCCGGCGTCGGCAAGGCTGCGGCTGACCATATCCGCATACATGCCGATCCCGCCGCCATAATCAGGCGGAAACTCATCCGTTATCAACCAGAGCCTCATCGTACACCCCTTGCTGTCAGCCCATTGCGGAAGACGTGCAGAAGGAAACCTCTCCTCGGCATATTTCGCACTGCTTTCTCAGTATATCAGAAAAAGAGCCGCGTGTGTACCCTATTTCCAATTTTTATACAGCAAAGTTACAAATCACGCTACTTTATATGGTCCTTATCTATGTCAATAATTACTTGAGCAAGTTGACGCTGTCATTTTTTGTTGATATAATGAATTGACTATTCGTGTAGCTTATCATGGATTCCGCAATGAGTCAAAGCTGTCAAAGGCCCGCCGCGAAGGCAAGGCGGCAGCGGAGCGAGGTACCAGTGCGATACGCGATCATCGGGTGCGGAAGAATTTCCGCCAATCACATCGAGGCGGCGAAAAACAATCGCCTGAAGATTGCCGCCATCTGCGATCTTGTCCCGGAGCGGATGGACGCCCTGGCGGCTCGATGCGGCCTTTCCCGCGGCGTCGCCAGGTATGCTGATTATACCCGGCTGCTGGATCAGGAGCGACCGGACGTGGTGGCCGTCGCGACGGAAAGCGGCACCCACGCGGCCATCGCCGCCGACTGCATCCGGGCAGGCTGCCATGTCATCATCGAAAAGCCCATTGCCCTTTCGCTGGCGGACGCCGAGGGGCTTATCGCCCTTGCCAGGGGGGCGGGGGTTTGGATCAGCGTCTGCCATCAGAACAGGTTCAACAAGTCCGTCCAGTATGTCCGCCGCGCTCTGGAAGGCGGACGGTTCGGCAGGCTCCTGCACGGCTCCGCCAACGTGCTGTGGCACCGGGGAGAGGATTATTACGCCTCGGCGCCATGGCGGGGCACCTGGGCCCAGGACGGCGGCGTGCTGATGAACCAGTGCATTCACAACCTTGACATCCTGCGGTGGATGCTGGGGAACGACATCCGGGAGGTCTTTGCCTACACGGACAGGCTGAAGCACCCCTGCATGGAGGCGGAAGACTTCGGCGCGGCGCTGATTCACTTTCAAAACGGCGCCTACGGCATCGCCCAGGGGACATCCAACGTTTACCCGGCCAACCTGGAGGAAACGCTTTATCTCTTTGGCGAGCGGGCGACCGTCAAGCTGGGCGGAAAATCCGTCAACATCATCGAGGAGTGGCAGCTGGCCGACGGCCTGGACAGCACCGAAGCGGTGAAGGCCGCCTATGGCGAAAACCCGCCAAACATATACGGCTACGGGCATACGCCCCTTTACGCGGACATGATTGACGCCATTGGGAACCATCGCGCGCCGTATGTCTCGGGAGAAGACGGCCTCCGGGCGCTGGAGCTGGTGCTGGCCATCTACCGGTCGGCCGATGAAGGACGGCCCGTGAGGCTGCCCCTCCCCGGCGGCTCCACGCTTGATTTTCAGGGGCGATTCGGCGGCGGCGTCTCCCGCATCTGACGACGGCAACGGCAGGAGGAATGCATTTTGGACAGCCCTTTCGTCCACAAAAGCAGCTGCGTTGATGAGCAGGTCAGCATTGGCGCGGGCACAAAAATCTGGCATTTCTGCCACATCCAGACCGGGGCGGTGATTGGTGAAAACTGCACCCTGGGGCAGAATGTGAACATTGCCAGCCGGGTGAAAATCGGCAGCGGCGTCAAGATCCAGAACAATGTATCCGTGTACGAGGGCGTGACCATTGAGGACGATGTGTTTCTGGGGCCTTCCTGCGTGTTCACCAACGACCTCACGCCAAGATCCAGGTATCCCAAGGGTTCCGCGAATTATGTGCCGACCCTCGTCCGGGCCGGGGCAAGCATCGGCGCCAACGCCACCATCGTCTGCGGCCACACCATCGGCCGCTGCGCCATGATCGGCGCGGGAGCGGTGGTCACGTCCGATGTTCCCGACCACGCGCTGATGCTCGGCGTACCGGCCAGACAGGCCGGGTGGGTCTGCGCCTGCGGCAAGGTGCTGAACGACAAGCTGCGCTGCCCCTGCGGGCGAAGCTATCACCCCTGCCCTGGCGGATTGGAGGAGACACCATGCAGTTCAAGGACCTGAAGGCGCAGTATCTGGCCCTGAAGCCTGAAATCGACCAGGCCATACAATCCGTACTGGACAGCTCCGCGTTTATTCTTGGCAAACCCGTGGCCGAATTGGAGGAGCGGCTTGCCGCCCATACGAACCGTCGGCACTGCGTCACCTGCGCCAGCGGCTCGGACGCCCTGCTGCTTGCCCTCATGGCCCTGGACATCGGCCCCGGCGACGCCGTGTTTGTCCCGGACTTTACCTATGTGGCCACCGCCGGCGCGGCCTCGCTCCTGGGGGCCGCGGTGATTCTTGTGGACATTGACCCCAAGACCTTCAACCTATCGCCCGAGGCGCTGGACGCCGCCATTCAGCGCGTTCTTCGGGAGGGCCGGTTCGCACCCAGAGCCGTCATCCCGGTGGATCTGTTCGGCCTGCCGGCGGATTATCCCCGGCTGCTTTCTCTGGCTGAGAAGTATGGGCTGACCGTTATCGAGGACGGCGCCCAGGGCTTCGGCGGAAGCATCCGGCAAAAGCCCGCCTGCTCCTTCGGGGAGCTGTCCATCACTTCCTTCTTCCCCGCGAAGCCCCTGGGCTGCTATGGCGACGGCGGCGCCATCTTCGTTGATGACGAAGCGCTGGCTGAGCGCCTCCGTTCCCTGCGGACCCATGGACGTTCCCGCCTGGACAAGTATGACAGCCTTGAAACCGGCATCAACTCCCGCCTGGACACGCTGCAGGCGGCTGTGCTTCTGCCCAAGCTGCGGGCCTTCATCAGCACCGAGCTTGACGCGGTGAACGCTGTCGCCCGGCAGTACAGCCAGCGGCTTGACGGGGTCGTGGTCACGCCCCATGTCCCCGACGGCTATCGTTCCTGCTGGGCGCAATATACCATTGCCCTGAAGGATCAGGCCCAGAGGGATCGGGTGCGCGCTGCCCTGACAGAGCGTCAGGTTCCCACCATGATCTACTACCCCAAGGGCCTTCACCAGCAAAAGGCTTATCAGCAGGCGGCGGATTGGTCTGACGGGCTTTTCCCCCATACCACCGCGGCGGCGCAAACCGTCCTGAGCCTGCCGATTCATCCCTACATGCGGGAGGAAGACGTGGCGATGACGGCGAACATCATCCTTGAAAGCCTGTCACGGGAGGAAGCGAACCCATGAACTTCGGCAATGTGTGCGGCAGACTGCTTGACGGCCGGGCGAAGCTCGCGGTGGTCGGGCTGGGCTATGTGGGGCTGCCCATCGCGTATGAATTCGCCAAGCGCGTCCCTGTGATCGGGTACGACGTGGACGAGGAAAAAATCACGGCCTATCAGCATGGCATGGACGCTGAGGGCAAATGCGACGGGCCGCTTTCCAGCGTGTCCATTGCGTATACGTCCAGCCCCGCGATGCTGAAGGCGGCCAGCTTTATCATCGTCACCGTGCAGACCCCGGTGGACAAGAATCAGAAGCCCGACCTGACGCCCTTGCGGGAGGCCTCCCGAACCGTGGGCGAAAACCTCTCCGCGGGCGTTGTCGTCGTGTTTGAATCCACCGTCTATCCCGGCGTCACCCAGGATATATGCGTACCCATCATCGAGAAGGCCTCCGGCCTCACCTGCGGCGTTGACTGGAAGGTGGGCTACAGTCCCGAACGAATCAACCCCGGCGATCATGTCCATACCCTGACCACCATCCAGAAGGTCGTAGCCGGGCAGGACGAGGAAACGACGCGGGTCATTCAAAGCGTTTATGATTTAATCATTGATGCGGGAACCTTTGCGGTTTCCGACATCCGCACCGCCGAGGCCGTCAAGGTGGTGGAAAACAGCCAGCGCGACATCAACATCGCTTTCATGAACGAGGTCGCCATCCTCTGTGACAAGCTGAACGTGGACACCGCCGAGGTGCTTGCGGGCATGAACACCAAATGGAACGCCCTGGGCTTCAGGCCCGGTCTGGTCGGGGGACACTGCATCAGCGTCGACCCGTACTATCTGACCTTCGCGGCGGAAAAGGCGGGCTATGACTGTCCCGTGATACGCGCCGGGCGATCGGTGAACAATCGCATGGGCGCTTATGTCGCCGACGCCGCCATCCGGGAAATGGAGGCCGCCTGCATCGCGCCGCAAACCGCCGCGGTGGTCATCCTGGGCTTCACCTTCAAGGAGAATTGGCCCGACATCCGCAACAGCCGGATCATGGACATCATCCGCCGACTGCGCGAGCGCGGCATCGCCCCCGTTGTTACCGACCCCATCGCTGATCCCACAGCCGTGGAAGCGGAATACGGCGTCACGCTGACAATGGCCGACGCTCTTCCCCCGGCGGACTGCGTGATCGTCGCGGTGGGCCACCGGGCGTACCGTGCCATGACCATGGCGCAGATTAAGGCCCTGTTCAGACCTGATATCCCCGACGCGCAGAAGGTTCTGGTGGATGTCAAAAGCATCTACGGCACAGCCGAGCTCGAAGCGTCCGGGATGCGTTACTGGCGGCTGTAACCCACACGCCATCAGCATGACAAGCAGAAAGGCTCGAACATGAAACACTGCATCCTCTATCTGCCCTATGTACTGCCGGAGCACGGTCTGGGCCCCATCCATATTCGTCCCAAGAAAATGGTGAAGGCTTTCCAGGAATTAGGGTACGATGAGCTGCTCATCAGCGGCTCCTGCGCCGAGCGCAAAAAAATGATCCAGGATGTGAAGCAGCGCATCAAAAACGGCTGCCGGTATGAATTTATGTATACCGAAAGCAGCATCAAGCCCACGTTTCTGGCGGAGGAAAAGCATCTTTTTCCTACCCATCCGCTGATGGATTTCAGCTTTTTCCGGTATATCAAAAGGCACGGCATTAAAATCGGTATTTTCTACCGGGACGTCGTATGGAAGTTCGACGATTACCTGGCGGATTACCCCTGGCGAATCCAGAAGATGTTCTTGGCCTGCTATCGCCACGACATCAGACAGTATGAAAAGCTGATCGACCGTTTCTATCTGCCAAGCCTGACCATGGCGGATATCCTCGGCTCAAAAAAGCTGAAGAAAATCTCGTCGCTCCTCATGCCCGGCGCGGAAAATCTCGCCATCCAGCCCAGGGACGATGCCCGCCGTGACTTCACCCAGAAGCCGCTCCACATTTTCTACGCCGGGAGCATCCATCAGCATTACCATCTGACGGAGCTGCTGAAGGCCGTGACCCGCACCGAGCACTGCGTGATGACGCTGTGCTGTCGGGAAGGCTCCTGGCTGGAGGAAAAGGCGAAGATGGAGCCCTACATGGACGACAGCATCCATGTGATCCATAAGCACAACGACGAGCTGGAGCCCTATTACCAGGAAGCCGACATCGGCGCGCTGCTTTACGAAAACAATGACTGCATGAGCTTCGCCATGCCCTTCAAATCCTTTGAATACCTGGCGCATGAGCTTCCCGCCATCGCGACGGAGCACACCGCCATCGGGAACTTCATTGAAGCCAACGGCCATGGCTGGGTGATTCCCTACGACGCGGACGCTGCCTGCGCGCTGCTGCGCGAGATCATCCAGAAGCCGGAGCTTCTGAGTGAAAAGCGGCGCCGCTGCGCCCAGGTGAAGCAGGAGCATCTGTGGATCAACCGCGCCCGCATGATTGAACAGGATCTGTGCAAAGGCGCGGGCGCCAAAGGCCGTTAAGATGAAAAAAAGCGCATCAACGCCAGGCTGACGCGCAGAATTATCAAAGCGGGAATGAGCCATGACGGACTCATTCCCGCTTTCTGTTGCCGTTTTTAGTTTATTCCACAGGCCGCCAGTGATCCAGCGGCAGCAGCACATGCCGGACATGGCCCTTAATCATGCTGCGGTCGATGGGGCCCACCAGATGGCTGTCGTTGGAATTGGAACGGTTGTCGCCCAGGACGAAATACTGACCCTCGGGCACCTGGATAGGCTCCATGGTATAATCCGGGCGATGGTCAATGTACTCCTCCTCGTAGCGCTCGCCGTTGACGTACAGGTAGCCGTCGCGAACCTCCACCGTATCCCCCGGAAGGCCCACAATGCGCTTCACGAAGTTGATGTTGCCCCGTCCGGGATAATGGCAGATCACCACGTCAAAGCGCTGGGGCTCGCCGAAGATATATTCCGGCTTGGTGACCAGCATCACCTCGCCATTCGACAGGGTGTTCGCCATGGAGTTGCCGTCCACCCGGATGGGCTCGAAAACCAGCCCGCGCACCGAGAAGGCGATGGCCACCGCGCCAACGATGGTCAGAATCCATTCCATGGCTTCCCGCGCCTTGCTTTTCTTGGGCTTGGGCGCCACGCCATCCGCCTGAGCCTCGCCCTCCGCGGAGACTTCGGTTCCCGGCTCCTGTGCCGGAACCTCCTGCGCAGGGGCCGCCTGCTCCTTCCATTCTTCCGTCTCGCTCATAACCGTACCTCGCTTTCCATTGTTTCCGTGGTTGTTGGTCACAGCAGCATCGCCGCCGCGCTGATGGAGGGCGCCATGGCCACCGCCGCCGCGATGGCCGCCGCGACGGCGCACCGCCAGCTTCGCCG
>CBFFZW010000016.1:0-60842 GCA_965646445.1 uncultured Christensenellales bacterium
GCGGTATTTCATATCCTGTGTTATACTGTTCATGAGGCTTGAGCTCCTTTCGTTTTGTTGCTGTTGCTTCTCAATGATAACAGATTGGCTCTCAAGTCTCTTCTCTTTTTCCCTTTTGTCCAACTTGTATTGTAGTACTACATGTTTGTTTTCTGTATTTTGGTGGAAACATTGACAGCGAAGGCGGGAACATGGTATAATATCCCGGTGTACATCCCATGTACGCGAGTATATACCACCATGGAATCAGAGGCGCGCCGCACAGGCGTACTCCGGCGGAGGACGAGGCTCCCGCGAGGCCGGAAGAAGGGGTACGGCGCCGAAAGATCGCGATGCGCCCGGCAGCACGGTCTTGGTTGCCCGCCCGAAGCGGCGAGGAACTGTCATCGGGCGAAGGCCTGGCGGAGCGCTGATTCGGCGGGAGATGGGGCGTCGTCAGGCGACGCAGCATGCTTCCGGCGCACCGCAGGCCTTGGCTTGGGGTGATTTTTTTCATTCCATTGGGATACAATGTCAACAAGAAGGAGCGAGGATTGATGGAGAAGTATCGTGTGGGCATCGTTGGCGCGACAGGCATGGTGGGCCAGCGGTTTATTTCCCTGCTCAGGGATCATCCGTGGTTCGAGGTGACCTGCGTGGCGGCTTCCGCCCGGAGCGCCGGCAAGCTGTATAAGGACGCGGTGGAAGGCCGCTGGGCTTTTGACTGGGAAATTCCCGCCAATGTGGCGGACATGACCATTGTGGATGCCGCCAATGTGGATGAAGTGGGAGCTAAGGTGGATTTCGTGTTCTGCGCCGTGGACATGAAGAAGGATGAGATCCGTGCCCTGGAGGAAACCTATGCCCGCCACGAGATCCCCGTGGTCAGCAACAACAGCGCTTGCCGCGGCATTGAGGATGTGCCCATGGTGGTGCCGGAAATCAACGCGGAGCATCTGGCCGTGATTGAGGCGCAACGCAAGCGCCTGGGGACTCAGCGGGGCTTCATCGCGGTGAAGCCCAACTGCTCCATCCAGAGCTATGTGCCCGCCCTGACCCCACTGATGGACTTCGAGCCGGACAAGGTCAGCGTGTGCACCTATCAGGCCATCAGCGGCGCGGGCAAGACCTTCAAGAACTGGCCGGAGATGGTGGACAACGTGATTCCCTACATCGGCGGCGAGGACGAAAAGAGCGAGAACGAGCCTCTCAAATTGTGGGGCCATGTGGAGAACGGCCGCATTGTCAACGCCACGGCGCCGGTCATCAGCGCCCAGTGCCTGCGGGTGGCCTCCGCCGACGGCCACATGGCGGCGGTGTCCGTCAGCTTCAAGAAGAAGCCCACTATGGAGCAGATCAAGGAGCGCTGGCTGAACTACGAGACCGAGGCCCAGCGGCTGGAGCTGCCCTCCGCGCCCAAGCCCTTCCTCCAGTATTTTGAGGACCCCAGCCGCCCGCAAACCCGGCTGGACCGCGACTTCCAGAACGGCTACGGCGTATCCATCGGCCGTCTGCGGGAGGATAAGATTTTCGACTACCGCTTTGTCTGCCTGAGCCACAACACCATTCGCGGCGCGGCGGGCGGCGGCATCCTGACGGCGGAATTGCTGTGCCGCAAGGGCTACATTGAGCGCCGCGGCTGACCGACAAGAGCAAGGGAGGAGAAACCATGAAGCCATTGTTTACCGGCTGCGGCACCGCGCTGATTACCCCTTTTAAGCAGGGGGACATCGACTGGGAGGCCCTCGACCGTCTGGTGGAGGAGCAGATTGACGGCGGCGTGGACGCTCTGGTTGCCACGGGCACCACGGGCGAGCCGTCCACCATGACCTGGGAGGAGCACCTGGCCGTTATTCGCCGGGTGGCGGAGGTGGCGAAGGGCCGGGTGACGGTCATCGCCGGTACGGGCAGCAATTGCACCCGGGAGGCCATCGAAGCCGCCAAGGCCGTGCAGGACAGCGGCGCCGATGCCCTCTTGGTGGTCACGCCCTATTACAACAAGACCACTCAGGACGGCCTGGTGGCGCACTATCATGCCATCGCGGACAGCAGCGCCCTGCCGCTGATTGTCTACAACGTGCCCAGCCGCACGGGCCTGAACATCACGCCTGCCGCCCTCCAGCGCATCTGCCGGCATGACCGCGTCGTGGCCGTCAAGGAGGCGAACCCGGATGTGGAGCAGGCCATGGAGAAGATCATCCTGTGCGGGGAGGACGCCGTGTTCTATTCCGGCAGCGATGAACTGATCGTGCCCCTGATGTCCGTGGGCTGCAAGGGCGTCATTTCCGTCCTGTCCAACGTGATGCCCAAGGAGACCGCCGACCTGACGCACCTGGCGCTGGCGGGCGATTTCGCCGGAGCAGCCGCCCTCCAGCTGAAGCTGCTGCCCTTCATCAAGGCGCTGTTCAGCGAGACCAGCCCCATTCCCTGTAAGGCTGCCATGGCCATGCTGGGCAAGTGCGGGGAGGAAGTGCGCCTGCCCCTGGTGCCCATGCAGCCCGCCACCCGGGAGCGGATGGCCGGCGTGATGCGGGATCTGGGCCTTTTGTAAGGGAGGATTCGCATGAAGGTTTTAATCAGCGGCGCGCTGGGCCATATGGGCCGCGCCGTGGCGGAGCAGTGCGCGTCGGAAGGCATTGAGGTCGTGGGCGGCGTGGATGTGACGGCGGGGGAGGTCGGCTTTCCGGTTGTTGCCAGCTTTGCGGACGCGCCCGAGGCCGATGTGGTGATTGACTTTTCCAAGCCTGCCGCCCTGGAGGGTCTGCTGGCCTATGTGACGGCGCGGCAGATTCCCGCCGTCCTGGCCACCACCGGCTACACGGAGGAGCAGCTGGCCGCCATCGACCAGGCCGCCCGGGAAACCGCGCTGTTCCGTTCCGGCAACATGAGCCTGGGCATTGCTCTGCTGCGCGCCCTCAGCCGGAAGGCGGCGGAGGTTCTGGGCGACGGCTTCGACGTGGAAATTGTCGAGGCCCATCATAACCGCAAGGTGGACGCCCCCAGCGGCACCGCGCTGATGCTCTACGACGCGGTGAAGGACGCCTACGATGCTCCTCGGGAGGCCGTGTATGGCCGCCATGGCCGGGACTGCAAGCGCCAAAGCCAGGAGATCGGCATCCATTCCCTGCGCGGCGGCACGGTGACGGGCGAGCATGAAGTCCACTTCCTGGGCGCCAGCGAGCGCATCCGCATCAGCCACAGCGCGGAGAACCGCAGCGTTTTCGCGGCGGGCGCCGTCCGTGCGGCGGCCTTCCTGCTGGACAAAGCCCCCGGCCTGTACAGCATGGGTGATGTCGTGGGGAAATTGTAAGTGTCGTACAAGTGGCAAAGATGCTTTGACGATACTTTGAGCGGTCTGCTGGTGCAGGCCGCTCTTCCTGTATGCTGGTATGAAAATGGGCTTGCAAATTGTCGAAAAACGCTGTACAATAACCATGATTCGTATCAGGCAGAGTAGCCTTTGGCGCGTCAAGTGTTCATGAACGGGGAGTTGTCATGAAACGAAGCCGGCCCCTTGCGGCTGGCGCGGTGCCACGGGCGCATCCCGCTGCTTTCATCAGGTGCTGCCTTCTGCGAGTCAACCATTCTTGCAGGAGGTGGTCTTTTCATGACCCCATCTATTTTCAGTGCAGCTTATTGGAAAAGCTGCGTCCGCATGTCCACCTACAAGCTGTGTCTGATGGGCATTCTGGTGGCCATGCAGGTGATCCTCAGCCGCGTCACGGCGATCTCGGTGGGGCAGTGGCTGCGCATCAGCTTCGGCTTTTTGCCCAATGCCGCGGCGGGCTATCTGCTGGGGCCGGTCTTTGGTTTGCTGGTGGCGGTGGTGGGCGATGCGCTGGGCGTTCTGTTCACCGGGCAGAGCATCAACCCGGGGCTGTCGCTGACGGCGGCGCTGGGCGGTGTGCTGTATGGATTGTTCTTATACAAGCGGCCTGTGAAGTGGCTTCGGATCGCGCTGTGTCTGCTGACAGTATCGGTGGTATGCCATTTTCTGCTGAACACCTACTTCCTGGCGATGGCGGGCTATACCTCCCTGTCTGACGGCGCGGATTGGCCTGCCTTTGCCAGAAGGCTGGTACTGCCTGCTTTCCCTGAGGGCGCGAAGGTGCCGACGTGGCTCAGCGTGTGCAATCGGTTCATCAAGAACGCTGTGGTCTATCCGGTGAACGTGCTGATGCTTTATCCGCTCCTGCGCAGCGCGAACAGGCTGCCCCGAACCGTACTGAAAGTTTAAGAGGAGAATGCGCCATGCCGCAAGCATCGAAAAAAGCCATTCTAGCGGAGCTTCGCCGCCTCTACCCGGAGGCGAAGCCGGAGCTGAACTTCACCAATCCCTACGAGACGCTGGTGGCAACCATGCTGTCCGCCCAGTGTACGGACAAGCAGGTGAACAAGGTGACACCGGCGGTGTTCGCGCGTTTCCCCGACGCGGTGAGCATGGCCTCGGCCACGGTGGAGGAGCTCTATCCCATGGTGAAAAGCTGCGGCTTCAAGAGCAAAGCGGGCAACATCATCGAGGCGTGCCGGCTGGTGGCGTCCCGTCATGGCGGCGAGGTGCCCCATACCATGGAGGAGCTGACCGCCCTGCCCGGTGTGGGCCGGAAGACGGCCAATGTGGTGCTGGCCAACGCCTTCCACATTCCGGCGCTGGCGGTGGATACCCATGTTTTTCGGGTGAGCAACCGTCTGGGTCTGGCCGACGCCAAGGACGTGGAAAATACCGAGCGTCAGCTGATGCGCGCCATTCCCAAGGCGGACTGGTGCGAGGCCCATCACTGGCTGATCTATCACGGCCGCCGGGTCTGCAAGGCCCAGCGCCCCCTGTGCGAGGAATGCACCCTCCGGGACATGTGCAAGGACATGTCCCTTCGGCGGAAGGCGGCCAAGATAGCGCAGAGCGAAGCGGTGGAAGGCTGAGCCAATCAATCAGGCCCCTGTGCGTCAAGCGATGCACAGGGGCTTTTGGGTATGCGCGGAAATTCAGTTTAGGCTGGCGATGGCGGCTTCCAGTGCCTGGGCAAATCTGCCGATGTGCAGCCCGTCAATGAAGCGATGGTTCACCTCCACGGACATCCCCAGCATCAGCCGTCCTTCCCGGGAAACATAGCGTCCCCAGGCGATGCGGGGAACGGCGTCGTCAGGGTCGAAGTCCCGCTCGTTGGTCAGGCTGGTAAGCTCCACCCAGGGGAGGCAGGAGAAATAAATCAGGCTGCTGGTTTCTTTCTCCGCGTGAACGAAGGTTGTTTGGGCCTCGCTGCGACTCCGGGCTTCCTGGCAGAAGGCGCGCATATCGTTCATTCGAGGCATGGTAACGATGTGGAACTGCTCGCTGCCCTTGTGCAGGTCGGTGAAGCTTGGATCCCGTCCATCCAGCAGCGCCACCCGGCCATCCACCATGTCATAGCGGAAGGCCTCTACCTGGTTGACGGCCTGGGTGCACAGATGCACCAGCGCGTAATAGAACGAGCAGCCCTCGCGCTTGGCCCAGGCCACCAGCCCGGTGACATCAAGCTGGAAAGTGACGGCGTAAAAGGGATTGGAAACGGCGGAGAAAAAGCGGAAGATCTCTGCCCGGGGCCAGGTGTTCATGTCGATGATGGTCATGGAAAACCTCCTGTGCATCTTTTGTTCAATCGGGAAGAAAAATCATCCAAATGGGGCATTGCTTTGTGAAACGGCTGTCAAGTATAATGATAGCGGCTGAATCGGCCTGTGTCAAGGGACGGGCGGGTTTCAGCGGGCTGGATACAGGGTATCCTTTGTTTATCACAATAGCCTCCGCTGAGGAGGCTGGACATTGAAGGAGGAAACCAACATGCTGAAAGGTAAGGTTGCCATTGTTACCGGCGGTACCCGTGGCATCGGCTATGCCATTGTGAAAAAATACCTGGAGAACGGCGCCACCGTGGTGCTGTTCGGCTCCCGGCAGGAGACGGTGGACAAGGCCATCGCGTCCCTGAAGGCGGAGAATCCCGCCTGGACGGTGGACGGCGCCTGCCCCAGCCTGACGGACGCCGCTGCGGTGGAGGAAGCCGTCAACGCCGTGGCCGCCAAGTATGGCCGCCTGGACATCCTGGTGAACAACGCCGGCGTATCCGACAGCACGCCCACCGAAAAGGTGACGGCCGAGCAGTTCGACAAGGTGATTAAGCTGAACGTCAACGCGATCATGTACGCAGTGATGGCGGCGGTGAAGATCATGAAGCCCCAGGGCGGCGGCGTTATCCTGAACACCAGCTCCATGGTGTCCATCAGCGGCCAGCCCTCCGGCGTGGCCTATCCCACCAGCAAGTTCGCCGTCAACGGCCTGACCCTGTCCCTGGCCCGTGAGTTCGGCCCCAGCAACATCCGCGTCAACGCGGTGGCTCCCGGCATCACCCGCACCGACATGGTGGCGGCGCTGCCTGAGCAGATGATTAAGCCCATGATCGGCATGATTCCCCTGCGCCGCGTGGGCGAGCCGGAGGACGTGGCCAACGCCTTCCTGTTCCTGGCCAGCGACATGGCCAGCTATGTGACTGGCGAAGTGCTGTCGGTGGACGGCGCGATGCGCACCTGACGGTGCGGTTCGCTGAAATGGCTTTGCCATTTCAGCGAGGGTGCAGGACTTCCCTGGTCGCTTGCTGCGCAAGCTCCCGGTCGGGAAGTCCTGTAAGGAAGCTCTTTGCTTTGCAAAGAGCAGACCCGCCCGACCGGCAAAGCCGGTCGATACGAATGCAGTCAGAGGACCTGTGGGCCCTCCGGGGTGTCAAAAAAGTGGCTTATGCCACTTTTTTGAATATTGCACTCACTCACTGGTCGAACGGCTACGCCATTCTCCCGGCTGTTCGTTTGTGTAAGGAAGCGATTCCTAACGGAATCGTGCGAAAATCGCCGTACATGCCGCCGATTTTCGATTGAGGGTCAGAGGGCCTGCGGGCCCTCCGACACCTCCCGGGGCGTTGCATGCGATAAGACGGAGAAGCTGACCGCTTCTCCGTTTTTGTGTGTCCGCGTATGAAAGGCGAGGTGGAAACCAATGCTGTTTCTATGGGGGTGCGGAGCGATTCCTTCTTGACAAATACCCCTTGGGGGTATATAATGACTTTCGTCAATATACACCAGGGGGGTATTGTTATGGACTGTGATCGGGACTGCGGCTGCTGCCATCGCCGCAAGGAACGGGATGCGCAGGAGGTAACGGCGCTGATTCACCGGCTCAACCGCATTGAGGGCCAGATTCGCGGCATTCGCGGCATGGTGGAGAAAAACGCCTACTGCCCGGACATCCTCGTTCAGGCCAGCGCTGTCAGCGCCGCCGTTAACGCCTTCAACCGGGAGCTGCTGGCCAGCCACATCCGCACCTGCGTGATGGAGGACATCCGCGCGGGCGAGGAGGAAACGGTGGAGGAGCTGCTCCAGGTGCTGCAGAAGCTGATGAAATAAGCGGAAAGGAGTGATCGCGATGAAGCAATTCTGCGTGACGGGTATGACCTGCGCGGCCTGCTCCGCCAGGGTGGAAAAGGCGGTCAAGGCCGTGCCGGGGGTGACGGGGGTATCCGTCAGCCTGCTGACCAACGCCATGGGCGTGGAGGGCGATGCCGCGGACGCCGCCGTGATTCAGGCGGTTCAGGCGGCGGGCTATGGCGCGTCGGTGAAGGGCGCGGCCAAGGCGCCCTCAGCGGAGGAGGAAGCCTTGGCGGATCACGAGACGCCTGCCATCAAGCGGCGGCTGTGGTGGTCTCTGGGCTTCCTGGCGGCGCTGATGTACGTCTCCATGGGGCATGTGATGTGGGGCTGCCCCCTTCCCGCGGCCCTGGCGGGAAATCCCCTGGCCATCGGCCTGATTCAGCTGGTGCTGACGGGCGTCGTTATGGTCATCAACCAGAAATTCTTCATCAGCGGCTTCAAGGCCTTGCTGCACCGCTCGCCCAACATGGATACCCTGGTGGCGCTGGGCTCGGCGGCGGCCTTCGGTTACAGCCTGTGGGCGCTGTACGCCATGAGCGCGGCGGCTGTGGCGGGAGATATGGCCCATGCGGCGCATTATCTCCACGAGCTGTATTTTGAGTCCGCCGCGATGATTCTGACCCTCATCACCGTGGGCAAGATGCTGGAAGCCCGCAGCAAGGGCAAAACCACCGACGCGCTGAAGTCCCTCATGCGGCTGGCCCCTAAAACCGCCGCGCTGGTGGTGGACGGCGTGGAAACCGTCGTTCCGGTGGAGCAGGTGCAGCGGGGCGATGTGTTCGTGGTACGCCCGGGGGAGCACATCCCGGTGGACGGCGTGGTGCGGGAGGGCGTCAGCGCCGTGAATGAGTCCGCGCTGACGGGGGAGAGCATTCCCGTGGACAAGGCGCCGGGGGATCGGGTGTCCGCCGCGACGGTGAACACCTCGGGTTTCCTGCGGTGCGAGGCCACACGGGTGGGCGAGGACACCACCCTGAGCCAGATCATCCGCATGGTCAGCGATGCGGCGGCCACCAAGGCTCCCATCGCCAAGGTGGCGGATCAGGTCAGCGGCGTGTTTGTGCCGGTGGTCATCGGCATCGCGGCGGTGACCATCGCGGTGTGGCTGCTGCTGGGTGAGGCCTTTGGCGGGGCGCTGGCCCGCGGCATCGCGGTGCTGGTGATTTCCTGCCCCTGCGCGCTGGGCCTGGCGACGCCTGTGGCCATCATGGTTGGCAGCGGCCTGGGCGCGAAGAACGGCATCCTGTTCAAAACGGCCGTGTCCCTGGAGGCAACGGGCAAAACGCAGATTGTCGCGCTGGACAAAACCGGCACCATTACCTCCGGCCAGCCGGTGGTGACCGATGTGCTTCCGGCGGACGGCGTGACGGCGGAGGCCCTGCTGGCGGACGCCGTGACCATCGAGAGCAAGTCCGAGCATCCGCTGGCCAGGGCCATTATGGCTTATGGCAAGAAAAAGGGCGTAACAGCAGGGAAAACGACAGATTTCCGCGCGCTTCCGGGAAACGGACTGACGGCCACGGCGGCGGGCGTGACGCTCCTGGGGGGCAGCCTGAGCTACCTCAGCGGACAGATCCGGGTGCCGGAAAAGGTTCAGGCGGAAGCCAGACGCCTGGCGGAGGAGGGCAAGACGCCCCTGCTCTTTGCCCGGGACGGCAAGTTGGCGGGCGTCATCGCGGTGGCGGACACCATCAAACCGGAAAGCCCGCAGGCCATTCGGGAGCTGCGGCAAATGGGCGTCCGGGTGGTGATGCTCACCGGCGATAACCAGCGCACCGCCAACGCCATCGGCCGCCAGGCTGGTGTGGATCAGGTGGTGGCGGAGGTGCTGCCGGAGGGCAAGGAGGCGGTGATCCGTCAGCTGAAGCGCCAGGGGCGGGTGGCCATGGTGGGCGACGGCATCAACGATGCCCCGGCCCTGACCCGGGCGGACGTGGGCATGGCCATCGGCGCAGGCACGGACATCGCCATCGACGCGGCGGACGTTGTGCTGATGAACTCCCGGCTCACGGATGTACCCGCGGCCCTTCGGCTGTCCAGGGCGACGCTGCGCAACATCCATGAGAATCTTTTCTGGGCGTATATTTATAATTTGATTGGTATTCCCCTGGCGGCGGGCGTTTTCATTCCGCTGCTGGGCTGGCGGCTGAACCCCATGTTCGGCGCGGCGGCCATGAGCCTGAGCAGCTTCTGTGTGGTCTCCAATGCCCTGCGGCTGAACTGGTTCCGCCTCCACGACGGCAGGCGGGATCGGAAGCAGAAAATGGTGGAGCTTGCGGAGGTGGACCTTCCGAAGCCTGACGCCATCCGCCGTACCCTGCGGATTGAGGGCATGATGTGCGGCCACTGCGAGGCCACGGTGAAGGCGGCCCTGGAAGCTCTGCCGGAGGTGCGGGAGGCCATGGTCAGCCATGAGGCGGGCACAGCGGTGGTGACCCTGACCGCCCCGGTGGAGGACGGCGTGCTCCGCGCGGTGGTGGAGGCGGAGGATTACGCCGTGACCGCCGTCGAGTAAAGGTATAACAAGGAGGGCTTCTGGCAGCAGGAGCCCCCTTTTTGCTGCCCTCCAATCAATCAAGTCCCTTTTTTGATATTCGACATTCCCTGCGCGGCGGTTCGACGGTCAATCAGCGCAGGGCGCGCTATGCTTGTCCAAAGGAAGGATGTGGACATCATGGCGCAGACCAATACAGAAAGCATTGCCCGAAAGAAAAAGCACGGCAGGGGACGCTGGATGCCCCGCCCCTTCATGGCGAAAATCCTGGACGCGGCGAGCGAAATGCTGCGTCTGGCCGGGCGGATGCTGCCTGCCTTTTTGCTGGCCTTCGCGGATCTGCTGAGCATCCCCTCGGGCCTTCACGCCGCGTACATGACGGCGCTGGGATGCCTGGGGGAGAGCCTGCTCTGGCCGACCTGCGGCTGGGGCCTTTCGGTGCTGATGCGGCTGGTGTGGGGACTGCCCCTTCGGCTGGAAACCCTCATCAGCCTGGGGCTGGCGCTGCTTTCGCCCATGCTGCTGTATCGCCGGGGGATGGCGCGGCTCATGGGCTGGACGGCGGTTTGTCTATTGCCGATGATGCTGCGGCCCATCTTTTTCGGCACGGCGGCGGAGGTGCTGCTGGGCATGGGCGCCATGGTGATGGGCGGCCTGTCGGCGCCGGTGTTCCTGCGGGCTGTCAAGGTACTGGGCAACGGAGAGGCCATCGACACGATGGAGGAACGGGTGGCGGTGGGCTACCTGTGCGGGATGCTCCTGTGCGGCGGGGGCAGGATGCTGCTCTTTTTGGTGAATGTGGGCGTCTGGGGAGCGGCCCTGCTGACCCTGTGCGCGGCGCTGTTCCTGGGCGTGGGCGCGGGAACGGTGGTGGGCATGATGGCGGGCATTGCCATGGCCATGCAGGGCCTACCCATCGGCATTCCCGTGGCGCTGGCCCTGGGGGGCTTCTCGGCGGGCATGGCCCAGGCCCTGGGAAGGCGCTGGCTTACCTGCCTCAGCTTTGCCCTGGGCTCCGCGCTGGCGCTGCTGCTTTGCGGGGCCACGGGGTATGGCTGCGCGGGCGGCGTCCTGGCCGCGTCGGTGGTGATCGCGCTGCTGCCCAGGGATCGGACAGAGCGCCTTCAGCGGACAGCGCGGCGGTTTTTGCCCGCGCGGACATCCATGGGCGACGGCTACGCGGCTTCAGCCCTGGCCAGCTGGGAGCATACGGTGGCCGCCATGGCCAAGGCTGTGCCCTCGCCCCTGGAGGAGGAAAGCGAGCATACCTGCGCCTGGTGGAAATGTCGGCTGTGCGAGGGCTGCCCTGACGACGCGGATTGTACCTGTATGCTTTCCTCCCTGGCGCTGCATCAGGCGGAGGCCGTGTGGAAAATGCGCGGGGAGCAGGATGACCGCTGGCGGGTAGCCCTCGAAAACCTGCGCGGCCTGGGCTGCGGGCGGCTGTATTTCCTGCGGGAGCGCATGGATGTTCTGCGCCGGGAGGACAAAAACCGCCAGCGGGAGAACATCCGCCTGGGCCATCAGCGGGACATGCTGGTGACGCATCTGACGGCCATGGCCGGGGCGGCCCGGCGCTTTGCTCAGCTGTCCGCCGGGGCCACCTGGTGGGACGATGTCAGCGCCGGTCAGCTTCGTCGGGTGCTGGCGGAGATGGCGTATCCCGCCTCGCTCCTCTATGCCAGGCGGGTTCAGGGTCATGCCCGGGTGTGCCTGGAGTGCCGCCGCGCCCAGGAGGCGGAGGATCAGGCGGAGGAATTGCGCGCCATCGTCAGCCGGGCGCTGGAGCTGCCCATGATGGTGAGCGAGATTGAGGGCGACCGGGTGACGCTGGCCGAGCGCCCCCTGTGGCAGGTAATCCATGGCGTGGCGCGCCGTGGGGTGGACGGCCGGGATGTCTGCGGGGACACGGCCCTGTGCCTGCCCCTGAGCGACGGCCGCTTCCTGGCCGCCCTGAGCGACGGCATGGGTCATGGCGAGCAGGCGCGGAAGGAGAGCCGTCAGACCGTGGAGCTGCTGCGGCTGTGTCTGGACGCCGGCTATACCCGCCAGCAGAGCCTCACCGCCGTCAACGGCATGATGCTCTTGTCCAGCCGGGGCGAGCGTTTCTCCACGGTGGATCTGGTGACCTGCGACCTGTGGACGGGCCAGGTGACCATTGACAAGCTGGGCGCCGCGGCCAGCTGGCTGATCCGGGGCAGGGAGATGACGGAGCTCACCGGGGACGCGCTTCCGCTGGGGGTATTGGAGCAGGTGGACAGCCGCAGCGAGGTGCTGCGTATTCGCGAGGGCGATCAGCTTATCCTAATGACCGACGGCGTGGAGGACGCCTTCGACAGCCGGGAGGCGCTGCGTGACGCGCTGCTCCAGGCCGCCGACGAGCCCAACGCCCAGGATGCCGCCCACAGCCTGCTGCTCAGCGCCGGAAAGGGGGAGGGCGCGGGCGGCCATGATGACAGAACGGTCGCCGTTTTGCGGTTCTTTTCGCAAAACGCTGTACAAACGGGGGCGGACGCCGTATAATGGTTGCACGATACGCAGGAAGGGGAGGCGCGGCTTGTGCCCATAGGGAGCAGGGAAGATGGCTGGACGCGGCGCGCCATCCGGCCGGAAAGGGTGCTGGCGGGGGGCTTCCTCGCGCTGATTTTGGTGGGCGCGGCGCTGCTGGCGCTTCCCGTGGCCTCGGCCAGCGGACAGTCCATCGGCTTGTTTGACAGCCTGTTTACCGCCACCTCGGCGGTGTGCGTCACGGGTCTGGTGGCGGTGGATACCGGCACGGCCCTGTCGCTATTTGGCCAGATCACGCTGCTTATGCTGATTCAGCTGGGCGGTCTGGGCTTCATGATCTTCGCCACCCTTATCATGATGGCGCTGGGCCGCCGCATCACCCTCCGGGAGCGCATGGTCATCCGGGAATCCATGAGCGCGACGGATCTCTCCGGCCTGCTGAAGCTGACCATGTGGTACGGCGGCATGGCGCTGGCCATCGAGGGCGTCGGCGCGGTGCTGCTGGCCCTTCGCCTGGTGCCTCTTTTCGGCTGGGGAAAGGGACTGTACTACGCGGTTTTCCATGCCGTCAGCGCGTTCTGCAACGCGGGCTTCGACCTTTTCGGCCATTACAGCAGCCTGACCGCCTTCACCGGGGATCCGCTGGTGCTCCTGACCATCGCGCTGCTGATTATTCTGGGCGGCCTGGGCTTTTCGGTGATTCTGGAGGTTGTCCGGCACCATCGGAGCGGCCGCCGGCTGACCCTTCATGCCAAGGTGGTGCTGACGGCCACGGCGGGCCTGCTGATGGCGGGAACGCTGTTTTTCGCCCTGACGGAATGGAACAATCCCCTTACCTTGGCCAAGGATGGCGCGCCGCCTGCCCAGCGGATGCTGAATGCCTTTTTTCAATCCACCACCATGCGCACCGCGGGCTTCAATTCCATCGACTTGGCGGGAATGAAGGAATCCTCCAAGCTGATGGCGGTGCTGCTGATGTTCGTCGGCGCGTCTCCGGCATCCACCGGCGGCGGCGTCAAGACCACCACCATGAGCGTGCTGCTGCTGATTCTTTTGAGCGTGGTGCGGGGCGATGAGCACGTCAACGTCTTCGGCAAGCGTCTGCCCACGGGGCTGACGCGCCGAGCGCTGGCGATTCTGTTCATCGACCTGATGATTCTGCTGGGCTGCACCATGCTCCTGACCCTGGCGGAAAACGAGGGCATGCCCTTCCTCGATCTGCTGTTTGAGTCCGCTAGCGCCCTGGCCACGGTGGGTGTCAGCGCCGTCGGTACGCCGAAGCTGTCGTTCATCAGCCGCCTGACGCTGATCCCTGTGATGTACTTCGGCCGTGTTGGCCCGCTGACCCTGGCGCTGGCCCTGGCCCATAAGCAGTCCGATACCCAGAATCGGATCAAATACCCTGAGGAAAATATCATGATCGGCTGACACGCGGGAGGAGAAGCTGCGATGCGCAAGACGAAACAAAAACAGTTTCTGGTGCTGGGCCTGGGCCGCTTTGGCCACAGCCTAGCCAGGAGTCTGTGCAAAATGGGCCATGAGGTGCTGGCGGTGGACGCCAACGGTGAAAACGTGGCCGACATCGCCCCCTATGTAACCCAAGCAATTCAGGCGGACGCCACCGACGAGGAGGTGCTGCGCTCCCTGGGCGTGGAAAACTTCGATGTGGCGGTGGTTTCCATCGGCCAGAACATCCGGGATTCCATTCTGGTGACGGTGCTTTGCAAGGAGGCGGGCGTTCCCTACGTTATGTCCAAGGCCGTGGATGAGCTGCACGCGAAGGTACTGCGCAAGGTCGGGGCGGATCGCGTGGTCTTCCCTGAGCGGGATATGGGCGTCAGGGTGGCGAAATCCCTGGTAACGCCCAACATTCTGGACTTGATGGAGCTGAGCAACGATTACTCCATCGCCGAGGTCATGGCCCCCAAGGCCTGGGAGGGCAGGACGCTGGTGGAGGTCAACGTCCGCCGCAATTACGGCCTGAGCGTCATCGCCATCCACCGGGGACAGACCTTCCTGGCCTCGCCCGGGGCTGATACCGCCCTGCAGCCGGAGGACGTGCTGATCGTCCTGGGCAAGCAGGAGAGCATCGACGCGCTGGAGCGCCTGTGACGCGGAGGAGGACACCGATGAAAAAGCGACCCACGGTAGACTTTTCAGCGCCGGAATGCCAGCCGTTTCTGCTGGAGGGCGGCGACCATGGCGTTTTGCTGATCCATGGCTTCACCGGTTCGGCGGGGCACATGCGCCTGATTGGCGAATGCCTGCATCGCCAGGGATTTACGGTGCAGGGGATCAACCTGCCGGGCCACGCGGAAACCATCGAGGCCATGGGCCGCACCGGCTGGCAGGATTGGCTGACGGCGGCCAAGGAGGCCATGCTCCGTCTGCGGGAGCGCTGCGAGTATGTCAGCGTGGCGGGCCTGAGCATGGGCGGCGTACTGACGCTGCTCCTGGCCGAGCAGATGGAGCCGACGGCGGTGGCTTCCATTTCCGCACCCATGGCGGTGCAGAACAGGCTGATGCCGTTGGCCTGGTTCGTCGCACCCGTTATGCCGACCATCTGGTGGCGGGAGGACAAGGAGCGGGCCGCGCAGCTGGATCAGCGCTATGATTACGGCTATCCCGGCTTTCCCACCCGGTGCGCGGCGGAGCTGAATACGCTGATCCGCATGGCCCGGCGTGACCTGCACAGCGTTACCTGCCCATTGCTGGCGGTGCAGTCCCATGCCGACGAAACCATCTCGGCGGACAGCGCGGAGATCATTGTCCAGGGCGTAAGCAGCGATGTGGCCGGCGTCCTCTGGTTGGAGGACGTACCCCATGTATGCACACTGTCCAAGGAATACCGGCATGTTGCCGAGGCCATCGGCAAGCTGTTCCGGGAAGCGAAGAAGGAATAAAAAAGGCGCTGCCGCCCATGGCTCTCTCTTGCCATGGGAGGACAGCGCCTTCATCCTGTCAATCAGCGTTGAAAATATCCGTACGATGGTCATCATCCTCGCGGGCGGAAACCTCAGAAGGTCTATGCCAGTGTCAAATAGGCCTTGACGAAATCATCCACGCTGGCAAAACAATGGGGGTGAAGACCCACTTGGCGATACGCTTCCAGATAACTGTCCAAGGTATGCTGAAAGAACTTCAGGTTCTGTTCCGGTTGGCGGGGATCGAAATGGGCCATCATATTGAATTTTTTGATGGCGATGTTTTCTGTGATTTCATCAAGCATGCCCTGGCATGCCACCATGTTCATAAAGGAACAGAATATGTTTTTCCTGTCGGCTGCTTCGCACATTTTGCTTTGCCAGTTGGAAACCATTTCCTCATAGGTGCCGGCAAGATGATTCTGATCGGGTGAGATCCTTCCGTGCGGGAACAACAAATTTGCCTGTACCGTTTTCATCAGATCCGTCACCGCGCTTTTGATGTCGGTATCCGTTTCCGCCTGAATCACGTTCATGACTTTTTCTTCCATAGGGAAAGTCAGGTTCAGCGATTCCAGCTCTTCAAAGGTTCTTTTGACACCTTTTCTGAAATATTGGCCGTGGTAGAGCATGACGGCATCCAGCAGAAAATGAATGACGGCGCCGGCATTCATGCGCATCTGGGCAATTGAATCGGTCAGGAAGCAGTTTGCATACATGACTTTTGCGTGAGACAAAGCCGCCTGTGCCTGCTTGTACCGCTCATCGGAGGCCAGCAAATCGAATGCCTTTTTTCTCAGCTTTTCAAGCCTTTGGACGGCGCCGGGGTTTTTGATGTAGACCAACGTGGCGTCAAACAACTTGGATAAATGCGCGTGATGGCACTTCGCATCCTCTTCGAGCATCGCCCAGCTGGTACAATAAAGATCATAGCCGATTCCGGTGTCGTTCAGAATGAATGCTTCAGACAGCTGATGGCCCTGCTCGTCATTCACCAGAATCATCAGATCAAGGTCGGATTTTTCGTGCGTATCCCCCGTCGCCACCGAACCGTACAGCCCGATCAGCGCCAGTGAATTCGGACATACGGCTTCCGCCTTTTGGATGATGGCGCTGATGATTTTCTGATGCACCTCATTCATACGATCAAGCCTCAACTATTTTTCCAGCTTCTTCATGTCCTTGGGCACCATCAGGAACAGCGCCATGCCGACGACAAACATCACCAGCACGGGAACAATGCCGAGATACACCTGCTCGGTGGCGCCCCAGACCAGGGAGAACAGGGCCGGGCCGATGACGGCGGAAAACTTGCCGAAGATGTCAAAGAAGCCGAAGTACTCGTTGGCCGATTCCGCGGGAATCAGCTTGCCGTAAAAGCTGCGGGACAGGGCCTGAATGCCGCCCTGGGCCGTGCCCACCAGAAAGCCCAGCGCCAGGAAGCCAAGCAGCAGCGGAGTGGAACCCATGGCGCTCAGGGGCTTGAGGAGCAGCGCCACAAAGCAGACCGCCATGTAGGTGCTGATGCCCACGCAGATCATGTTGCGCACACCGATGCGTTTGCTGAACTTGCCGTACAGAATGGCGAAGGGGAAGGCGACGATCTGCACCAGCAGCAGGACGACGATGAGGCTGTTGCTGTCCAGGCCCATGTTCCGGCCGAAGACCGTGGCCATGTGGATGATGGTGCCCACGCCGTCAATATAGAAGAAATACGCCAGCAGGAACAGCAGCAGCCCTTTGCAGCGGACAATTCTGCGCAGCAGCGCGCTCATGCGCCGAAGGGTCTGGGCGAAGACGTGGCCTTCAGGCTCGACGCTGTTGACCTGGTGCACATGGCGCCACATGGGCACGGTGAAGACCAGCCACCACACCGCCGTCAGCAGGAAGGAGAGCTGACAGGCCAGGGTGGCGCTGACGCCGAAAGACTCGCCGAACATAATCAGCACCATGCCGACCAGCAGGGGAATGGTGCTCCCGCCGATGTAACCCAGGCCGTAGCCGTAGGTGGACACGGCGTCCATGCGGTCATCCGTGGTGACGTCGGGCAGGAAGCCGTCGTAGAAAACGCAGGAGCCGTTGAAGCCGATGGTGCCCAGCACATAGAAAACCAGGATGACCTGCCACTGATCGGTGAAGGTGAGGGCCGCGGTGGCCGCCACCCCCAAAATGACAAAGCCGGTGAAAAAGCGCATTTTGTATCCGCGATAGTCGCCCATGGTGCCCAGGAAGGGCGCGAGGACAGCGCAGATCAGCGTGGCCAGGGAGGTGGCGTAGCCCCACCAGGTGCCGCCGGCCAGGTTGCCCTCGGTCAGCGTGGCGTAGAAGTTGGGCAGAATAATGGCCGCGATAATCGCGGAGAAGGCGGAATTGGCCCAGTCGTACATGATCCATCCGCGTTCTGCCTTGGTGAACTTTTTCAGCATCAGCGCATCATCCCTTCGTTGTCAGGCGAGCTTGTCCAGCGGGGCGGCCGGCGCGCGCTCCAGGACGCCCGCGGCGGCAAAATATCATCCATTTTATTATACCATGCTTCCTGACAGATGCAAGGGCCCTTGCCGTGCTGCGCCAAACAAAATACACCATGGAGGTGTGCTTATAGAAGTATTCAAATGTGAAAGGATGAAAAATAATGAAAATTTTGATATAAATCCTGTTTTTCTTGCAAATTTCGACGAGAAAACGTTCTCAAATCGTGTTTTTGACTTGCGTCCTGGCAGAAAAAGGTTTATAATCAATGCATCATCGTCTCCTTATGGAGAAGGGATGGAGGAAAAGCAGATGGCGAAGAAGTGGAGCGCGGATTCGGCTTTGGTGGAAAGCGTGGCTGCAAATCTGGTGGAGTTGCTGCCGCTGTTTCCCAAGCGCCTGATCCAGTTGGATGCTCTCGTGCGGGAGCATGAGATGCCGTTCTCGCATATCCAGATCCTGGTACTGCTGGCTGAGGGCCCGATGGCCATCGGTACGCTCTCGGATAAGCTGAGCATTGCCAAGCCGAACATTACACCGCTGGTGGACAGCCTGCGGGATCAGCACTATGTGGAGCGTGTGCGGGATGCGCAGGATCGCCGCATTGTCAATGTGCGCATTACGGACAGCGGCATGAAAAAGCTCCAGGCGATCCAGGATTCTGTGGCCAAGCAGGTGACGGAATGGCCCGGGCTTTTCAGCCGGAGCGAAGTCAAGGCCTTTAACGGCGCGCTGTCCGGCGTCATCCGCATGGCGCTTGAGGTTGGCGTGGGGGAGTAAAGCGGAATTTCATCAGCTCAGGCGGCACTGGTGCTCGGGGCTGGCTTCATTATGATACCATTTTATAAGCAAATGAAAGGGAGACCGATGCTATCGGTCCCCCTTTGCAGTATCAAAAAAGTGGCTTATGCCACTTTTTTGAGGGGGCTTCGCCCCGTTTCATTGCACTCACTCACTGGTCGAACGGCGTTGCCGTTCGCCCGGACGTTCGTTCGTGTAAGGAAGCGATTCCTATCGGAATCGCACGAAAATCGCCGTACAGGGGCTTCGCCCCGTTTAACCGCCCCGAACGCCCCGAAGGGGCTCGCCGATTTTCGATTTGCAGTCAACCGACAGCAAGCTACTGTGCCATTGGCAGCAGCTTTTTTGACAGTCTGGGGAGACCGATGCTATCGGTCCCCCTTTTTTGAATAATGCGTTATTTTGTGCCGAAGGAAATGCCGATGTTTTTGGCGATGGTAATCATCTGGTGATCCTCGGGCACGAGCTTGGGCACACCCGCGATGTCGGACAGCAGGTTGTGCGTGATTTCGTTGCCCTTCAGCGCCACGGTGACGCCGAATACGCCGTCGCGGATCAGCTCGGCCGCGTGGACGCCGAACTGAGTGGACAACACCCGGTCATAGGCGGAGGGGGCGCCGCCGCGCTGGAGATGGCCGGGCACGACGCTGCGAGCCTCCACACCCACCAGATCCCGCAGCTGCTGGGCCACATAGGCGCTGGCGGAGAAGTGCTCGGCGGCGCGCTTGGCTTCGCGCTCCTTCTTCTTCATTTTGGCTTCTTCCTTGTCCATGGCGCCTTCCGCCACGGCGATGATGGTGAAGCCCTTGTTGGATTTGGCGCGGGCCTCCACGACCTTGGCCACGTTCTCGATCTTGTAGGGAATTTCGGGAATCAGGATGACGTCGGCGCCGCCGGCCACACCGGCATACAGCGTCAGCCAGCCGGCCTTGTTGCCCATGATCTCAATGACCATGCAGCGGCCGTGGGAGGCGGCGGTGGTGTGGATGCGGTCGACCACGTCGGTGGCGATGTCCATGGCTGTGTGGAAGCCGAAGGTGAAGTCGGTGCCGTACAGATCGTTGTCAATGGTCTTGGGTAGGCCGATAACGTTCAGACCTTCCTGGGAAAGCAGATTGGCGGTCTTGTGGGTGCCGTTGCCGCCCAGGGTGACCAGGCAGTCCAGCTTCAGATCCTTGTAGGTCTTTTTCATGGCGGCCACCTTGTCCACCTTGTCCTCACCGATGACGCGCATGTTGCGGAAGGGTGTGCGGGCCGTGCCGAGGATGGTGCCGCCCAGGGTCAGAATGCCGGAAAAGTCGCTGCGCTTCATTTCCTGGTAATCGCCCTCAATCAGACCGCGATAGCCATCATGAATGCCGATGATTTCAGCGTCAAACATTTCATAGGCGGCGCGGGTTACGCCGCGAATGGCCGCGTTCAAGCCGGGGCAGTCGCCGCCGCTGGTCAGGATGCCGATTCTTCTTTTCATGGAAAACGCCCTCCTCCACATTTGTATGAACCTTTTCGTTCCTGATTATACCACAACCGAGGCTGAATGACTACCCGGAGGGCGAAAAAAGTGATCAAGACTTGGGCTGATATCTTCATGCGCGTAGCCTTCAAGGGAACTTGTGACCCGCATCGCAGAAAGGGAGTCCAGAGGGGCGCTGCCCCTCTGGCGGGGTGCAGGGGCAGCGCCCCTGCCGTTCCCTCAACTTTCACGCGCAAATAACGAAAAAAACTCCCTGTCCCGCATCGCGGAAAGGGAGTCCAGAGGGGTGAAGCCCCTCTGGCGGGGTGCAGGGGCAGCGCCCCTGCTATTACTTGCCAGCCATCTGGCGCTCGGCCTGCTCAACCAGGCGCTTGACCATGTAGCCGCCGATGCTGCCAGCCTGACGGGAGGGCAGATCGCCGTTGTAGCCCTGCTTCAGGTTGATGCCCAGCTCGCTGGCGATTTCATACTTCATGTTGTCCAGAGCGGCGCGGGCTTCGGGCACCATACCGCCGGGCTGGCTGGTGGACTGATTCATATTGTTGTTATACATGATGGTTGTCCTCCTCATGATGATGTCGTTTCCCGTCGCGTGGCCAAGGCGGGCAAGTCCCTGAAGGATTCGCCTGCCTTGAGGCGCGGCGGGGATGGTGGTCACAGGCGTCGGATCACGGCTGCCCGCGACATTGGACTTACAGGATTCCAGGCGCGCGCTGTGAAGCGCGTTTGAGGCTGAGGTCGATCAGTTAGGCGAAGATGCCTTACTTACCGGCCATCTGGCGCTCGGCCTGCTCAACCAGGCGCTTGACCATGTAACCGCCCACATAACCGTTCTCACGGCTGGACAGGTCGCCATTGTAGCCCTGTTTGAAGTTGATGCCCAGCTCGCGGGCGATTTCGAACTTCATGTTGTCCAGAGCGGCCTTGGCCTCGGGAACCATCTGGGTGTTGCCATTGCTCTTCTGGTTCTGGCTCTGCCCCTGCTGATTCTGCTGATTCATGCTTGTTTCACCTCCTGTTCAGTTCATCGGGAATAGCATGCGCAGTTCGCGGCGGGATACCCTGGCAATTTCACGCAGCGCCGTCGGCATTTACCATGCCTTCCAGCGTTACACCTTGCCGGTGATCTTGCTGATGATGGCGTCCAGCTCGCTTTGGAGCTCGGACATGTCCGCCGCGCCGTCCAGCCGGTCGCCCAGCTTGTCCAGCTCGTCCAGCAGACCGGCGTCATCCGTCACCTCGATGACGTTCACGCCGGTGAGCACGCCGTTGACCCGCTCCTTGATGATCCCGCGGAGCCGGTCGTCGATGCCGCCCTTGTACTGGCTGTCGAACTTCAGGGCCACCGCCGCCGTGTTGCCGACGATGATGACCTGGGCGTCCTCCACCTCGCTGAGCCGTTCCAGCTCATCCTCGATCTGCTCGATGGCCTTGCGGGCATCGGTGACCGTGGTCACGCCTTCCACCGCGGGGGATGCCATGGGATCGCCGCCGGGAATGGCGGACGCGTCCGGCATGTTGCCCATGTCAGGCATGGCGCTGTTGGTGGCGTCCGGGGTGTTGGTGGGCGCCTGGGACACCGTGGCCGAGGGCGATGGGCTGGGATTGGGTTCCGCGCCGGTGGCGCAGCCTGTGAGCAGCAACGCTGTCGCCGCCAGCAGGCAGGTTCCGTAAAGGGTCCTTTTCACGTTGTTTCGCCTCCTCGGCGCTATTGTCACCCGGCGGCAGTCGTGCAAACCAGACAAAGTTTTGAAAAATTTACACCGTCTGGCTTGTATCCGCGCGAAATCCTTGTATAATAGAAGAAGCGGTATTTTTTCCGCGAAAAAGTTCGTTCGGGCCGAACCGCCGCGGCTTTGCGTATGTCTAAAGAATGGGCGGTCAAAAGGCACGAAAGGAGAGCCTGACGATATGGCGAGTATTCTTCAGTCCATGGCATCGCTGGCGGCGGCGGGAGCGCTGATGCTATCCTCCGCGGTGGACGCGGCGGCGCCTCAAAACGATGCGGACGGCCTGCTGTTTCTTGTGAACCGGCAGTGGCGGGTCAGCCAGAATTATGTGCCCCAGACGCGGCTGACGGATGTGCCGGGGCAGGTGCGGTACATGCGGGAGGACGCCTCCCTGGCGCTGGAGGAAATGTATGCCGCCTGCAAGGAGGAGCTGGGCGTCCAGCTCAAGGCGGTGAGCGGCTACCGAAGCTACACCAAACAGAGCAATATCTACAACAGCAAGCTCAAGCGCGTGGGCAGCAAGGAAAAGGCGGACGAGTATGTGGCCCGCCCCGGCGCCAGCGAGCATCAGCTGGCCCTGGCCATGGACGTGGGCCAGAAGAGCGATAAGGTGAACCTGACATCGAGCTTCGGCAGCACCAAGGGTGGCAAATGGGTGCGGGAGAACTGCTGGCGCTTCGGCTTCATCCTGCGTTATGACGAGGGCTGGGAGGACATCACGGGCTACAGCTATGAGCCCTGGCATGTGCGCTATGTGGGGAAGGAGAACGCGCAGCGCATCCATGAGGCCAATGTGCCGCTGGAAACCTACCTGCAGGCATGGCGGGCGGAGCGGCTGTTGGAGATTGTTACGGGAGAATAAGGAAAAAAGAGAATAGGGGTGCTTCAACGGTGGAAGGGTATCGCAGACTGGCGGCATTGCTGCTGGCGCTGACGCTGCTGATGACGGCTGCGCTGGCGGAGGATGAAATGGTGGAGGATGACGGCGAGATTTTACCGCCTGTGGCGCTGACGGCGGGAACGATTCCCGATCTGGATGCGCGTTATCAGCTTTTGGCCAGCGCGGAGGAGCCCCTTGATCCGGGCTATGTGCCCTTGGGGCTGCAAAGCGTGACCTCCCGCCACAACGACAACCGGGGCCGCAAAGAAAACGGCGGCGTTTACATGGCCAGCAGCGCGTCCATGCACCTGGTGGACGCCGCTCTTTCGGCGCTGAAGGACATGTTCGCGGCGGCGGAGGGCGAGGGCGTCGCGCTGTACCTGCGTCAGGGCTACCGTTCCTATGAGGACGAGGCGGCCCGGTATGAGCGGCAGGCAGCCCGGGGCGAGGCCACGGAGCTTCCCGGCCAGAGCGATTACCAGACGGGTCTGGCGGCGACGGTGGTGGGCAAATCCCTGCGTACCAAGGCTTTAACGGCGGAAGGGTATCTCGCCACCAAGGAAGGGCAGTGGATCATTGCCAACGCGCACCGCTTCGGCTTTGTGCTGCGCTATCCCGAGGCCAGGGACGCCGTCACGGGCCATGCCTACGAGCCCTGGCACCTGCGCTATGTGGGCGCCGGAGTGGCTGAATACATGACCAGCGGCGGCCTGACGCTGGAGGAGTACCGCGCCGAACTGGACGCCGAGGTCGGCCCCTACGTCATGCCCGAGGGCGATACCAGCGTGCCCGCTCCGGTGGTGTTCCATCCCGTTCAGACTGCGCCCGCCCAGGCGGACGCGCCCCTGCCCATGCCGAGCGATGGCCTTGACGGGGAACCCTCGTCGATGGCGGCGCCCACCGTCCAGCTTGCCGATGGGGAAAGCCGCTATCTGCCGCTGGCCAACGCCCAGGAGCCTCTGGCGGCGGATTATGTGCCTATGAACCTGGTGGGTGTGATTTCCCGCCAGCATGACGACAACGGCATTTACATGGCCAGCAGTACCTCCATGCGGCTGGTGGACGCTGCGCTGGATGCACTGACGGAGATGTTCGCGGCGGCGGAGGGCGAACGAATCACCCTGTACCTGCGCCAGGGCTACCGCTCCTACGAGGACGAGGCAGCGCGGTACGAGCGGCAGGCGGCCCGGGGCGAGGCCACGGAGCTTCCCGGTCAGAGCGATTACCAGACGGGTCTTGCGGCGACGGTGGTGGGCAAATCCCTGCGCACCAAGGCCCTGACGGCGGAGGGGTATCTCGCCACCAAGGAGGGCCGGTGGGTGGTCGAAAACGCCAGCCGGTTCGGCTTCATCCTGCGCTATCCCGAGGGGAAGGAAAGCGTCACAGGCCATGCGGCGGAGCCCTGGCATCTGCGGTATGTGGGCAAGGAGGCCGCCGCGGCCATGGCGGCGGAAGGCCTGACGTTGGAGGAATACCGCGCCGCCTTTGACGTGGCGGAAGGCCCCTATGTCATGCCCGAGGGCGATACCAGCGCGGCGAGCTTCTCTCCCCGGGCTGTCCCCCAGGCGATCCAAACCGCCCCGGTGGAGGAACGGCCCTGGGCGGCCGGTCCCACGCCGGTGCCGCCGGTACTGCCGGACGGCGCCTCTATCCTGGAGGAGACGGAGGACGGCGATTTCGAGTTTTCCCTGTTCAACTGAGCAAGAAGGAGGCTTCCCTGAGGATGAAAAGGCTGCTGAGAGGCGCTGCGCTCCTGATGGCGGCGGTCAGCGTCATGGCCTTCGCCAGCGCGGAGGATGTGGAGCTGACCCTGGATGATACGGGCATCGTGCTGGAGGAGGTATCCTACAACAGCGTGGCCTGGGATTTTCCCGTTGACCTGACGGAGATGGATCCCGAGCTTGTCCGCCTGGCCAACAAGGAAGTGCTGCTGAGCAAGGACTTTATCCCGGAGCCCCTCGTTACGATTCCCAAGCGGAAGACGGACAGCGACGGCAACAACATCAACGGCGGCATGAACAAGGCCTCCAGCGGTGAAATGCAGCTGCAGGAGGAATGCGCCGCCGCCCTGGTTGAGCTGATGGAGGCGGCCCTGGCGGACGGCCAGAAGCTGTACCTGAAGAGCGCGTACCGCTCCTACCGCACGCAGAATACCATGTATTACAACCGCCTGGAAAAGAATGGCGGCAAGGATGACGGCTGGGTGACCAAGCCCGGCGCCAGCGACCATCAAACGGGGCTGGGCTGCGATGTGGTGCCCGGCAACTGGCGGGATCGCGGCATGAATGAGAAAATGGCCGACGAGGAGGAATGCCAGTGGATGGCGGCCCACTGCCAGGAGTTCGGCTTCATCATCCGCTACCCGGAGGACAAGGAAGAGATCACGCAGATCAATTATGAGCCCTGGCACCTGCGCTATGTGGGGATTCCCGCGGCGACCTACATCATGGACAACGGTCTGTGCCTGGAGGAATTCCAGGAGCAGCTGCAATCCGCCATCGACCAGTTCCTGCAGGACGGCGGCGAGCGCAGCCTGGTGGAGGCGTATATCCTGACATCAGCGGACAACGAGTAAGATCAATCGGGCGCGATGAACTTCGCGCCTGTTTTTTTGCGCGGAATATGAGAAATCCTTGGTGAAATGATTGCATTTTCTTGCAAGTTGCGGTAAAATAGGGAACAAACCGGGCCTGATGCGTCGGCTTTTGCCGCAGCGGAAGTCCGGGTCATTTTACGCCTGTACAGCCGCTTCCCTTCTCTGGCTGCACGGACGAGGATAAGGAGCGGAATTCCTCATGACGATCAAGAGTCAGAACAAGTGGGTTCGCGGCGCGATCCCCGCGCTGCTGCTGCATTGCAGCATCGGTACGGTTTACTGCTGGTCTGTCTTCAGCGACAGGATTGCCCAGTATATCGGCTTCTCCCAGGGCGCGGTGGAGTGGGCCTTCAGCCTGGCCATTTTCTTCCTGGGCATGAGCGCGGCCTTCCTGGGCAACGTGGTGGAGAAGAACATCCACCGTTCCTCCCTGATCGCGGCCATTTGCTTTGGCGCGGGCATGGTGGGCACGGGCCTGTTCATCTGGTACGGCGGGGCGCATCAGGGCAGCGTGCTGGCGCTGGCGGGCATCCTGCTGTGCTACGGCTTCATCATGGGCATCGGCCTGGGCCTGGGCTACCTCTCTCCCGTGAAGACCCTGATGCTGTGGTTCAGCAAGAACAAGGGCTTGGCCACGGGCCTGGCGGTGGCGGGCTTCGGCGCGGCGAAGGCCATTGCCAGCCCCATCATGCAGGCCATGCTGGACGGCCTGGGCGATAATGGCGTGTGGCAGATGTTCATCATCCTGGGCTGCGTGTATTTTGTGATGATGATGATCGGCCATGTCTTCCTGGCCAAGCCTGTCGGCTGGAAGGAGCCCGCCGTGCAGGCCAAGGGCGCCCGCGCCATCGACGTCATCAGGAAAAAGCCGGTGGTGTTCGCGGGCATCTGGCTGATGTTCTACCTGAACATCACCTGCGGTCTGGCCCTGATTTCCCAGGAAAAGTCCATCCTCAAGTGCATCGGCCTGGCCGCGTCCGTGGGTATGCTGTCCTCCGTGACGGCGGTGTTCAACGCCGGCGGCCGCTTCTTCCTCTCCGCCTGGGCGGATAAGATGAAGGATCGCAACACCGTGTACAAGATCATTTTCACGGCCTCCATCATTGCCACGGCGCTGGTGCTCTTCACCGGCGGCATCGTGGGCGGCGCGTCCAGTACGGTGCTGATGGCGCTGGTGCTGATCCTGCTCTTCACCGTGAACGCGGGCTATGGCGGCGGCTTCTCCAACGTGCCCACCCTGCTGTCCGACCATTACGGCATGCAGAACATCTCCGCCATCCACGGCATCACACTGTCTGCCTGGGCCATGGCCGGCCTGACGGGCAATCAGCTGTCCAACTGGATCGTCCATACCTTTGGCGAATGGATTGTGGTGGACGGCTACAACGTGAACCCCACCGGCTATCAGACGGTGCTGTATGTGACGCTGGCGATGTACGTCGTCGCCCTGCTGTGCAGCCTGTTCCTGGTGGGCGGCCGGAAGGAAACCAAGGTGGAGAAGGCCTGAGGCATCAGCCGGGCAAGGCGGTCTGACCTTGGGAAAACCACATAAGCAGATTGATACCCGCTGGAAGGCAATTGCTTTCCGGCGGGTATTGTGTTATCATCAAAGCAGAAAACGCGATGGATGGAGTCGAAGCCGTTGAAAATTGTTGAGGTCAAGGACAGAAGCGCGCCGTTGATGGAGCAGCTGCTGAAGGTATGGGAAGGCTCGGTAAAAGCGACGCACCTGTTTCTGACGGCGGAAGAAATCGAAAGCATCAAAGCGTATGTGCCGCAGGCGCTGCGGGAAGTGCCCTGTTTAATCATTGCGGAGAATGAAAATCAGATGCCTGTCGGCTTTATGGGCATTGCGGATCAGCACCTGGAAATGCTCTTTATTTTGCCTGAAGAAAGGGGAAAGGGATTGGGCAGGGCGCTGCTGCAATACGGTATAGAAAAGCACAATGTCCGTGATCTGGCCGTCAATGAGCAGAATCCCCTAGCGAAAGGTTTTTATGAGCATATGGGATTTGAGGTTTGCAAAAGAACAGCGTGTGATGAGCAGGGTAATCCATATCCGCTGCTGTATATGAAGTTAGGCGGATGACCTTGTGTGCGGCGGCGTGCTGCGCATGCGCAGGAAGGTTCAATCCGCCGGAAGGTGATTGTTTCCCGACGGACATTGCGGATCATGGCAGCGCGAAGGAGAATTGCGCGGTTGCTCATCGCTGAAAGAAGGGAGCTTGGGCCTATGTTCGATCAATGCGCTTTGCTTCGGCGGCTTCAGACGCTACCTTTTCCGAAAGAGGAGTACTGGGTGGTCGCGGGCGGCGCCATGGTACTGCATGGATTTCGCCCTCAGACACAGGACATTGACCTGGGATGCAGTACGCGCCTGGCCGATGAACTGGAGCGGCAGGGCTATGCTGTTTCACGCGGTGAGGACGGCGCGAGAAAAATCCGCTATGCCGATGATATTGAGCTGTTTGAAAACTGGATTGAAGGCGCGGCGGAGATCATCAGCGGCGTTCCTGTTGTGTGCGCGGACGGATTGATCCAGATGAAGAGGAAGTTAGGCAGAGAAAAGGATTGGGCGGATATTGCGCTGATCGAAAAGGCGATTCGCTCTTGATAATCGGCGGCGGCTTTCCGCAGGATGGCTTCTTGCGGCAGCTGCCGTTTTTGCGCGTGGATATTCACAGATTGTTCATCATTCATCTATTGACTTTCTTTGACTTTTGACATATAATGAATTCACGGTTCAGGAATGAGCCGGAAGTCCAAGGTACAAACTAATCGAGGAACCCGAATGAAGGAGGTTTTGAATGATGTATACCATGATTCCTTTCCGCAGCCGCCGCGACCTGTCCGCCCCGATGAACGATCTGTTCAATGATCGCTTCTTCCGCTCCTTCTTTGATATGGGGGATGTGGTGGGCGCCGCGGGCTTCCGCGTGGACATGCGGGAGCAGCCCGACGCCTATCTGCTGGAGGCGGAGCTGCCCGGCGTCAAGCAGGACGCCATCAACCTTACCGTGGAGGATGACGTGCTGACCATCGCCGCCGACGTGAACACCCAGCGCCAGGAGCAGCGCTCCGCTTACCTGTACAGCGAGCGCCGCACGGGCCACATGGAGCGCCGGTTCAGTCTGGAGGGCATCCGTCAGGAGGATATTGCCGCCCGGTATCAGGACGGCGTGCTGACGGTGACGCTGCCCAAGCAGAAGACGGACAGCCAGCGCACCGCCCGGCGCATCGCCATTGACGGCAGCGGAGCCGGCCAGAGCGACGTGCCTGTTCAGGGTGGTCAGCAGTAAGCGAAAAAGCCGCGAAGCCGGGGCGTCGAAATGTTTTCGGGCCCCGGCGCTTCTTTTTTCACAAGCGTTCATGAAAAGCTGACAATTATGTAACATTCAGTTCACAATGTTACGCTATAATCATACCATAGAATTCCTGTACGGGATTCGTGATACGGAGGGAGACATAAGTGGACGAGCTCAAGAGCCCCAAGAAACCGTTGATTTTCTACTATCTGCTGGTCATGGCGGCCATTTTCCTGCTGAATCTGCTGATCGTGCCCGGTGTGAGCCGGCAGCGGGTCACGGAGGTGGATTACGGCACCTTCATGCAGATGACCTATGGCGAGCAGGTCGGCATGGTCAATATCCGGGATAATCAGATCGTCTTTACCAACAAGGACAAGACGCAGATTTTCCGCACGGGCATCGTGGATGACCCCAACCTGACCGACCGGCTGTACCAGCATGGCGCCATGTTTGCCAGCGAGATTGTGGAGGAAGCTTCTCCCATTATTTCCTTCCTGGTAGGCTGGATCCTGCCCATCGTGCTGATGGTGGTCATCGGCCAGCTGATCGGCCGCTGGATGATGAAGAAAATGGGCGGCAACTCCATGATGTTCGGCGGCGGAGGCGCGGGCCTGGGCAAAAGCAACGCGAAGGTCTATGTGAAGTCCTCCCAGGGCATCAAGTTTGCCGATGTCGCGGGTGAGGACGAGGCCAAGGAGAGCCTCACGGAAATCGTCGACTACCTGCACAACCCGGAGAAGTACAAGGAGATCGGCGCGTCCATGCCCAAGGGCATCCTGCTGGTGGGCCCTCCCGGCACGGGCAAAACCATGCTGGCCAAGGCTGTGGCCGGCGAGGCCAACGTGCCCTTCTTCTCCATCAGCGGCTCTGAGTTTGTGGAAATGTTCGTGGGCATGGGTGCCAGCAAGGTGCGCGACCTGTTCAAGCAGGCCAAGGAAAAGGCGCCCTGCATCGTGTTCATCGACGAAATCGATACCATCGGCAAAAAGCGCGACGGCGGCAAAATGGGCGGCAACGACGAGCGGGAGCAGACCCTGAACCAGCTGCTCACGGAGATGGACGGCTTCGAGGGCAACAACGGCGTCATTATCCTGGCGGCCACCAATCGCCCCGAATCCCTGGATCCGGCGCTGACCCGTCCCGGCCGCTTCGACCGCCGGGTGCCTGTGGAGCTGCCCGACCTCCAGGGCCGCGAGGCGATCCTGAAGGTTCATGCCAAGAAGATTCGCCTGGACGGCAATGTGGACTTCAGCCGCATCGCCCGGATGGCCTCCGGTGCTTCCGGCGCGGAGCTGGCGAACATCATCAACGAGGCGGCGCTTCGTGCCGTGCGCGACGGCCGCAAGAGCGCCAATCAGGCGGATCTGGAGGAAAGCATCGAGGTCGTCATCGCGGGCTATCAGAAGAAGAACGCCATCCTCACGGATAAAGAGAAGTGCGTCGTGGCTTACCACGAGATCGGCCATGCCCTGGTGGCGGCCAAGCAGAGCGATTCCGCGCCGGTGCAGAAGATCACCATCGTGCCCCGCACCTCGGGCGCCCTGGGCTACACCATGCAGGTGGATGAGGGCAACCATTACCTGATGACCAAGGCGGAAATCGAGAACAAGATCGCCACGATCACCGGCGGCCGGGCGGCGGAGGCCGTGGCCTTCGGCAGCGTGACCACAGGCGCCAGCAACGACATCGAGCAGGCGACCAAGCTGGCCCGGGCGATGATTACCCGCTATGGCATGAGCGACTTCGGCATGGTAGCCCTGGAAACGGTGGAAAACGCCTATCTGGGCGGCGACGCCTCCCTGGCCTGCTCGCCGGATACCCAGGCGAAGGTTGACCGCATGGTGGTGGAGCTGGTGCAGAGCCAGTACGACAAGGCGGAAGCCATCCTGCGGGAGAACAGGGCAAAGCTGGATGAGCTGTCCCGCTTCCTGTATGAGCGGGAGACCATCACCGGCGAGGAATTCATGGAGATTTTGAACCGCGCGTGACGCGGCGGACGCAAGGGGAGGAAAACCAATATGATGAAGAAGCTGGCGGTATTGCTGGGTGGCCGCACGGGCGGTTTGGTGGCGTGTGTGATCGAGATTGCGGTGGGCATTCTGCTGCTGATTAACCCGGTGGGCTTCACCACGGGCATCATCGTGGCGGCGGGTATTCTGACCGTTATCATGGGCATTGTGCAGCTGGTGCGGTACTTCCGCCAGCCGGTGCAGGCAGCCGGACAGAACCTGTCCCTGATGAAGGGCCTGCTGCTGATTTTAATAGGCGGCTTCTGCGTGCTGAACAGCGAGTGGTTCCTGGCGGCCTTCCCGGTGCTGTCGGTGCTGTACGGCCTGATGATGCTGGCCGGCGGCGTGGTCAAGCTCCAGTGGATGACCGACCTGCTCAGGCTGCATCATCCGCGCTGGTACATGCCGGGCATCTCGGCCCTGCTGTATATCCTGATTGGCGTTATCGTGATCGTCAATCCCTTCAGCGCGGCCATGGCGGTGTGGATGTTCGTGGGCATTTCCATGATCGTGTCCGCCGTGGTGGACGGCGCGTCCCTGCTGCTGGCGCGGTAAAAAAGTGCATAAGGTTCCGCTGGCCGCTTCCTGCTTTGTTCAGGAGGCGGCATTCTTTTTGTTTTCCCGGCGCTGGGGCCGCCGCCGCGCTTGCGTCACGGCCGAAATATGCTATAATACATGGGTATGCTGATTTTCCCGCAAGGAGGCCGTTATGGAGCAGTCAAAACCCATCGCCGGCAACACGGCCACAGGGGTTCTCAAGATCGTGGCGCTGATCTTCATGTTTGCCGACCACGCCGGTAAGATGCTTTTCCCCGGCGTGATGGAGCTGCGCATCATCGGGCGCATCGCCTTCCCGCTATACTGCTGGTGCATGGTGGTGGGCTTTTCCTATACCAGGAGCGTGCCGAAGTATCTTCTCCGCATCCTGCTGGTGGGCCTGGTATCCCAGCCGCTGTACATGCTGGCGCTGAATCACAGCTGGCGGGAGCCCAACATCTTCCTGACGCTGCTGATAGCGCTGCTGGGCCTGTGGGCTATCCGGGAGAGGAAGGCCTTCAGCCACATCTGGGGCCCCGTGGCGGCGCTGCTGATCGCCAGCGAGCTGGGCTGTGATTACGGCTGGCGGGGCGTCTTGCTGGTGTTCCTGCTCTATGCGGTGCGGGACAGCCGGGTGGGCATCGCGGCGGTGATGGTGGCCTTCTGCCTGTACTGGGGCAGTGGGTCGGGCGCGATCAGCAGCCTGCTGGGCTTGCGGCTGTCTCCGCCGCAGGTGCTGGCGCCGCTGATTTCGCCCTGGCTGCGGATTCAGGCCATGGCCATCCTGGCCCTGCCCTTCATGCTCTGGCCCATGCGCGCCCGGCCGAGGATGCCCCGCTGGCTGGGATACGGGCTGTATCCGGCGCACCTCATCCTGCTCTATCTGCTGGAAAGGGTGATGGGATGAGGCTCCGTCAGGAGGAGGCCCTGCGCTATCTGGGCGCGGCGGGGGCGGACGAGGCCCTGCGCCAGGCCGTGGCGGAGGCCGCGGAATGGCTGGAAGCTCGCGTCAGGCCCCGGTGGGTCTACTGCGTTTTTCCGCTGACGGCGGAGGGCGGCGGCGTCACCCTGACGGGCGCGGGGCTGACGCTGACGGGGAACCTTGCCCAGACCATGCTGGCGGACTGCCGTCAGGCGGCGCTGATGGCCTGCACCCTGGGCCAGGAGTGGGAGCGGCTGATGCGGGAGGCGCAGGCTCGTGACATGTCCCGGGCCGTCATGCTGGACGCCTGTGCCAGCGCTTATGTGGAGGCAGGGTGCGATACGGCTCAGGCGGAAATCGCCGCGCGGATGCCGGGGACGTATCTGACGGATCGTTTCAGTCCGGGGTACGGGGATCTGCCGCTGTCGCTGCAGCCGGGCATCCTCCGTGCGCTGGACGCGGAGCGCAGACTGGGACTTCACGCGACGCCGAGCCATCTGCTGCTGCCGCAAAAGTCGGTGACGGCGGTGATCGGCCTGTCGGAGCGTCCGCAAAGGGCGCGCATCCGCGGCTGCGCCTATTGCGGCCTGCGGGAACATTGTACATTACGGCAAAGGGGTGGCTGCGGTGTTTGATACCAATCGACTGACGCTGCTGGACGGGGCCATGGGCACCATGCTCCAGCAAAGGGGATTGCAGCCCGGCGAGCTGCCGGAGCTGTGGAGCCTGACCCACCCGGACACGCTGGCGGACATCCACCGGGAGTACATCGCGGCGGGAAGCCGGGTCATTTACGCCAATACCTTCGGGGCCAGCCCGCGCAAATTGGCGGGCACGGGCCATACCGTGTCCGAGGTGGTGACGGCGGCGGTGGCGGTGGCCAAGGAAGCCGCCGCCGGAACGGACTGCCTGGTGGCCCTCGACATCGGCCCGCTGGGCGAGCTGCTGGAGCCCATGGGCACGCTGACCTTTGAGGCGGCGGTGGAGGCTTTCCGGGAAATCGCGGAGGCCGGGGCAAGGGCTGGGGCGGACATGGCGGTTATCGAGACCATGACGGACCTGTACGAGGCCAAGGCGGCGCTGCTGGCAGTGAAGGAGAACACCTGCCTGCCCGCCATCGTCACCATGACCTTTGACGAGAGCGGGCGGACGTTCACCGGCTGCACCGTGGCCTCCATGGCCCACACGCTGACGGGGCTGGGGGCGGATGCCATCGGGCTGAACTGCTCCCTGGGCCCCCGGCAGGTGCTGCCCATGATCCGGGAGATGGCCGCCCACACCCATCTGCCCATCGTGGCCAAGCCCAACGCGGGGCTGCCGGATCCCATCGACGGCCATTATGACCTGACGCCGGAGGACTTCTCAGCGGCCATGGCGGAGGTCGTGGCGGCGGGGGCGTCCCTGGTGGGCGGCTGCTGCGGCACGAATCCGGACTATATCCGGGCGCTGGCCCATGCGGTGGAGGGCGTATGTCCGGGACAGCGCGCGTATGCCCCGGTGAGCTTCATCTGCACGCCCACCGTGCCGCTGACCCTCGACCGGGTGCGGGTCATTGGCGAGCGCATCAATCCCACGGGCAAGAAGCGCTTCCAGCAGGCGCTGCTGGCGGGGGACATGGATTATATCGTCGATGTGGCCATCCAGCAGATGGACGCGGGGGCGGAGGTGCTGGACGTCAACGTGGGCTATCCGGGCGTGGACGAAGCCGTCATGCTGCCCCGGGTGGTGAAGTGCCTGCAAGCCGCCGTCGACCTGCCCCTGCAGCTGGATTCCACCAACCCGGCCGCTCTGGAAGCGGCCCTGCGGGTCTGCAACGGCAAGCCCGCGGTGAACTCCGTCAGCGGAAAGCCGGAGAGCCTCCACGCCATTCTGCCGCTGGTGAAGAAATACGGCGCGGCTGTCGTCGGCCTGACGCTGGATGAGGCGGGACTGCCGCGCACGGCGGAGGAACGCCTGGCCATCGCCCGGCGGATCGTCGCGGCGGCGGAGGATGTCGGCATTCCCCGGGAGGACGTGTGGATCGACTGCCTGACGCTGACAGTTTCCGCTCAGCAGGATCAGGCGGCGGAAACCTTGCGGGCCCTGACCCTGGTGCGGGAGGAGCTGGCCCTGCCCACGGTGCTGGGCGTCAGCAACATCAGCTTCGGCCTGCCCAACCGGCTGTTGATGACCACCGTTTTCCTCACCGAGGCGCTGCGGGCGGGGCTGACGATGCCCATCGTGAACCCGAACCAGCGGGAGGTGATGGACGCCGTCGCGGCCCATCGGGTGCTGTCCGGGGAGGACGGCGAATGCGGCGCGTATGTGGCGCGTTTTGCCGATACGAAGGCCGCTGCCCCCACGGCTCCGAAGGCGGAGCTCTCCCTGGAGGAAGCCATCTGCCGGGGCCTTCGGGAACAGGCGGCGGCCCAGGCGCGGATCCGGCTGAAGACGGAGCCTGCCCTTTCCCTGGTGGAGTCCTGCCTGATTCCGGCGCTGGATCAGGTGGGCGCGGATTATGAGGCGGGGCGGGTGTTCCTGCCCCAGCTGCTGGCCTCCGCCCAGGCGGCCCAGGCGGTCTTCGGCGTCATCAGCGACGCCATGGCGGCCTCCGGGGAGCAGGCGGTGCGGAAGGGCCGCCTGGTCATCGCCACCGTGCAGGGCGACATCCACGACATCGGCAAGAATATCGTGCGTACGGTGCTGGAAAACTACGGCTATGAGGTCATCGACCTGGGGCGGGACGTGCCCCCGGAGGTGATCCGCGATACGGTCGTTCGGGAGAACATCCGCCTGGTGGGGCTTTCCGCGCTGATGACGACCACTCTGCCGGCCATGGAGGCCACGGCGAGGCTGCTGCAAGCTTTGCCCGAGGCGCCGGTCATCATGGTGGGCGGCGCGGTGGTGACGCCGGAATACGCGGCGGGTCTGGGCGCGCGCTATGCCCGGGACGCCCAGGATTCGGCGCGGATTGCCCGAAGCGTACTGGGGTAAACAAGCAAATGTAGTGTATCGGAGGTGGCGTTATGCCCATCAAAATCCCCAACGATCTGCCCGCGGCGGATACCCTGCGGGGCGAGAACATCTTCGTCATTCCCCATACCCGGGCCATGACCCAGGACATCCGCCCCCTGCGGATTCTGCTGCTGAACCTGATGCCCACCAAGATTGCCACGGAAACGCAATTGGCGCGGCTGCTGGGCAACACGCCTTTGCAGGTGGAAATGGAGCTGCTGATGGTATCCACCCATGTGAGCCGCAACACCTCCGAGGCCCACATGCTGGCCTTCTACAAGACCTTCGACCAGGTGCGGGAGCAGACCTTCGACGGCATGGTCATCACCGGCGCGCCCGTGGAGCGCATGGCCTTTGAGGAGGTCGAATATTGGCAGGAGCTGTGCGAAATTTTTGCCTGGAGCAAGACCCATGTCACCAGCACCTTCCACATCTGCTGGGGGGCGCAGGCGGGGCTGTACTATCATTACGGCATCCCGAAAAAGCCTCTGGCTGAAAAGCTGTCCGGTGTGTACAGCCACCGCGTTACCCATAAGGGCAGCATCCTCTTCCGCGGCTTCGACGATTGCTTCATGGTGCCCCATTCCCGCTATACCACGGTGGACAAGGCGGACATCGAGGCGGTGCCGTCGCTGAAGATTCTGGCGGAAAGTGAGGAGGCGGGGGTCTACGCCGTCTCCACCCACGGCGGACGGCAGGTGTTCATCACCGGCCACAGCGAGTATGACGCCGACACGCTCCTGGGCGAGTACCTGCGGGATCAGCGGGCCGGATTGCGTCCCGCGCCGCCGAAAAATTATTTTCCCCAGGATGACGACAGACTGCCGCCGCTGTGCACCTGGCGCTCCGGGGCCAACCTTCTCTACTCCAACTGGCTGAATTATTTCGTCTACCAGTCCACGCCCTATGACCTGGGCCGCATTGGCGATGAAAAGTACCTGACCCGCTGAGGGGTCTTCGACCCTTATCTTTTAATACCGTTTTCCTGCTGACGGCGGAGTTACAGCGTCTCCTTGCCCCGGCTGAAATAGCGGCTGCCCACGGCCAGCAGGAGGCAGATGAGACCGGGCAGGGGATAATAGGGCAGCCCGGTGAGGACATAGACCAGCAGAAGCATGGTGCCGTAAAGCATGTATTTCCTGGCCTTATCCCGGCGAAGCATCCTGCTGCGCAGTTGCTTCCAGCGGTCATGGCGGTTTTTCCGCCTGCCCAGCACCACCAGCTGATCGTCCGTGGCGGGGCTGGCCTGTCCGGCCAACAGCAGCAGCTCCTCCCGGGGAATCAGCCGCAGAGGGATTTTGCTTTCCTCCGCCCAGGCCAGGGTGGCCGTCGGGCATTTGCCCATGACGCACGCCACGCAGCGCTGAGCCCCGTGTTCCCGACAGGCCCGCAGGCAGGGGAGAAGGGCGTCCGGGGTTGCCGCGCCCTCCGCAGTCATCCGCAGGCAGGCGATGAGCAGCGTTTCCTCGCCGTAGCGGCACAGCACGCCGTCCTCCGTGGCCCGGAGCATGGTCAGCGGGTGCTTTTGCCCAAGAAGCATGGCTGCCTGAAAGTGCGCCTGCCGGGGCGGTGCCAGCAGCATGTCCTCCAGCAGCATTTCGCCGCCCAGCCGCTGGCGCAGCGCCGTTTCCCGATGGCTGACGGTGCGCCTGCGGTAGCGGGTCAGCGCCATCTGTCCCATCAGGCCAAGGGCCAGCCCGGCCAGAATGGCGGGGATCCCCAGCCCCCATAAATAGACGAACCAGAGCACAGCCGCCAGCGCGATGACGGCCCGAAGGCCCAGGTCGTCCATGGCGCTGCCCAGGCGGCTTCTGCGAAGATATTGCTCCATGCCGTTTTCCTCCCGTCTGGAATTTTGCCGAATGCCCCTTTTATCTTTGGCCAAAATCGTTTATAATGAAAGTAGCTACAAAGGAGGCTTCTGATCTTGGCCAAGGAACGCATTGGAATCATGGGCGGCACCTTCAACCCCATCCATCAGGGTCATCTGGCCATGGCCCAGGCGGCGAGGGAGAAGGCCCGGCTGGACGAGGTGCTGGTGATCCCGTCGGGTCATCCGCCCCATAAGGCTCATATCGCCCCGGCGGAAGACCGCTGGCGGATGGTCTGCGCGGCCTGTGCCCAGGAGAGCGGCCTGACGCCCTGCCGGGTGGAGCTGGATCGCCCGGGCGTGATTTATACAGTGGATACGCTGTCCATTTTGCGGGAGAAATATCCCAAGGCGGAATGGTTCTACATCATCGGCGCCGATACGCTGATGGAGCTTCGCAACTGGCGCCGCTTTGAGGAGGTCTTGGGCATGTGCACCTTCCTGGTGTGCCCCCGGGCCATTGACGCGGCGCCCATGGCGCTGACGGAGGAGCGGCATCGGCTGGAGGCGCTGGGCGGACGGTTCATCATGCTGAATGTTCCGCCCATGGAGGTATCCTCCACGGACATCCGGCGGGCGCTGGAGCGGGATCAGCCCACATCGCTTCTGCCGGTGACGGTGCGGGAATACTGCGGCGTCATGGGCCTGTACGGCATGGCGGCGCGGCTGCCCCAGGCCGCAGGATGGATGGACAGGCTGTTCGCGGCGCTGACGGCCAAGCGTTTTGCCCACACCCTGGGGGTGGCCTATACGGCGCGCGGGCTGGCCCTGGCCCATCACCTGGACGCGGCCAAGGCTGAAGCGGCGGGGCTGCTTCACGACTGCGCCAAGTGCCTGCCTCTCAGGGAGCAGCAGCGGATTGCCCGGGCCTACGGGCTGACGGCGGACGCGGGCCTGCTGGAAAGCGGGGCGCTGCTCCATGCAGTGGTGGGCGCGTATCTGGCACGGTCGGATTACGGCGTGACGGACGCGGCGGTTCTGGAGGCCATCCGGTGCCACACCACCGGCAAGCCGGGGATGAGCCGCCTGGACATGGCGGTTTATCTAGCGGACGCCATCGAGCCCACCCGGGAGCCGTACCCGCTGCTCAATCAGGTGCGGCTGATGGCGCAGCTTTCCCTGGAACGCTCCATGATCGCCTCCATGGAGGGCACCGCCGGGCATGTGCGCAGAAGCGGCAAGTCGCTTCACCCCGCCACCCTGGAAACGCTGAACTGGCTGCGGACGCTGCGGGAAGCGGACGCGCCGTCCAACTGACAAGCATCAAAAGGAGAATGACTATGCAGGATCAGGCTTTGGCTCAGGAGATTGCCCAGGTTATCTATGACAAGAAGGGCCGGGACATCGTGGCTTTGGATGTGCGGCAGCTCACGGTCATCTGCGACTACATGGTGATCGGCACCGGCCGCAGCGCCAACCAGGTCAAGGCCATGGCGGATGATGTGGACGACCGCATGGCTGAGCTGGGCCTGAGCCTGCGCCGCACCGAGGGCCAGCAGGACGGCCGCTGGATTGTGCTGGATTACGGACACATCATGGTGCATCTGTTCCATCAGGACGACCGCGCCTATTACAACCTGGAACGGCTGTGGGAGGACGGCACCAACCGTCTGACGCTGCCCTTTGACCAGACGATTCCCGACTGATTTCCAGGCAAAAGGCATCAAAAAAGACCGACGGCCCCCGAAAAGGACGAGCCGTCGGTCTTTGTTATGATGGGGTCATTGGCCGCGAAGCCGCAGAATTTCGTCCAGGATGTCCTCGGCCAGCTGGGCTTTCTGCCGCAGCGGGCATTCCCGCGCGCCGTCGTGGGTAAGCAGTGTGGCGATGTTGGTATCAACGTTGAAGCCTGCGCCAGGCTGGCTGACATCATTGGCCACGATGAGATCAAGATGCTTCTTGTCCAGCTTCCTGGCGGCGTTGTCCAGCAGATGCTCGGTTTCGGCGGCGAAGCCCACCAGGGTCTGACCGGGACACTTTTGCGCGCCGATGGCGGCGGCGACATCCGGGTTCTCCACCAATTCGAGGGTGAGGGGCGCGCCGGACTGTTTTTTCAGCTTCTGATCGTACGAATGGGCAAAGCGGTAATCCGCCGGGGCAGCGGCCTGGATCACAACATCCATCTCCGGGGCGAGGCGAAGGGCCTGGTCGTGAAGCTCCCGGGTGGACTCAATGCGCACCAGGCGGACGCCCTCCGGCTCCGGCGCGGTGGTGGAACCGGCAATCACCGTGACCTCCGCGCCCCTGGCCCTGGCGGCCCGGGCGATGGCGAAGCCCATCTTTCCCGAGGAATCGTTGCTCAGATAGCGCACAGGATCCAGCCGCTCCCGGGTGGCGCCGGCCGTCACCAGTACCTTCAGGCCGGCCATGTCCCGGCGCGGGCACAGCAATGCCGTGATGGCTTCCACAATGTCGGCGGGCTCGCTCATGCGGCCTGAACCCGTATCGCCGCAGGCCAGAAAGCCGGCGTCCGGGCCGACGACGTGGACGCCCCGGGCACGAAGGGTCGCCATGTTTTGACGGGTAGCCTCCGCCGTCCACATGCCGGTGTTCATGGCCGGGGCCACCAATATCGGGGCCTTGGTGGCCAGCAGGGTGGTGGACAGCATATCGTCCGCGATGCCGCAGGCCATTTTCGCCAGGATGTTGGCGGTGGCCGGCGCGACCACAAAAACCTCCGCACGCTTGGCCAGGGCGATGTGCTCCACCTCCCAGGGCGCGCGGCGGTCAAAGGTATCGGTGACGACGGGATGGTTGGACAGGGTTTCAAAGGTCAGGGGCTGGACGAATTCCGTGGCGTGTGCCGTCATGATGACGTGAACGCTTGCGCCCAGCTTGCGCAGCCGGGAGACGACCTCCGCCGCCTTGTAGGCCGCGATGCCGCCGGTTACGCCCAGCACCACTTCTCTGCCTTGGAGGCTCATTGATCCATCGGCTCCTCATCCGTGGCGGGGGCGTCGTAGGTAATCAGCCCGCGGTTGATTTCCTCCACGGCGGTTTTGAGGGGCTTGAGGCCCTGGGCGTCGATGAGGGGCTGGCTGCCCGCCACGATCTGACGGCCGCGCTTGGAGGCCTCCACCACCAGGGTGTAGCGGGAATCAGCGTGCTCCAGCAGCTGCAGGACGTTGGGTTGAACAATGGACATGATCGGTTCCTCCTTATCATTCATCAGCCGGCAGGCGGCGTGTCATTCCTCTGGGACGGTAGGCTTGAAGCGCAGGGTGTTGTGCTTCTCGGCGCGGATGATGGCCCTGAACTGGCTGTAAGCCAATTCAAATCCGTCGTTGACCACCACATAGCGGTAGCGGTGCTGCTGCAGGATCTCCTTGCGGGCGTTGTTCAGCCGCTTCTCGATCTCGGCGGGATCCTCGGTGTTGCGGGTGTGCAGGCGCTCGCGCAGCACCTTGAAGCTGGGCGGCAGGATGAAAATGCTCACGCAGTCGGGCTGACGGGCCATGACGTTCAAAGCGCCCTGTGTGTCAATGTCCAGCACCACGTTCTTGCCTTCCTCCATGCGCTGGTTGACCTCCTGGCGCAGGGTGCCGTAGCGGTGGCCATGCACCGTGGCGTATTCCAGGAAGGCGTCCTCCGCCAGCAGACGGTCGAATTCCTCCTCGGACTTGAAGTGGTAATGAACGTCGGGGATTTCATAATCCCGCGGCCCGCGGGTGGTGGCGCTGACGGAGAAGACGAAGGTGGGATCGTCCTTGAGCAGGCGATCCACCAGGGTTCCCTTGCCCGCGCCTGAAGGCCCGGATACAACCAGCAGCATTCCCTTTCGCTGAGGCTCCATGCCAATCCTCCTCTTTGGTATCACCCGGGCTGAGGGCGGGGGTGATGCTCGCGTCTGACATACAACCAGGGACAGCCTGACTATTCGGCGTTCTGCACCTGCTCCCGCAGCTTTTCGATCTCGCTTTTGAGATCGACCACCAGCTGCGCGATGGCGGCGTCGGACGCCTTGGAGCCGATGGTGTTGGCCTCCCGGTTCATCTCCTGTACAAGGAAGTCCAGCTTCTTGCCGATTTCGCCGGGGGTGTCCAGATAGCGGCGCATCTGGGCAAAGTGGCTTTCCAGCCGTGCCAGCTCCTCGTCCACGGCGCAGCGGTCGGCCATCAGCGCGACCTCCTGAGCCAGCCGGGCAGGATCAACCTGCTCCAGCTGCCACTGGGCCAGCCGGGCGTTCAGCCGGACGCGATACTCCTCAACCACCAGGGGAGCCCGCTCCAGGATGCGAAGCCGCAGGGCCTCCGCCTGGGCCAGGTGAGCGGAGAGGTCGGCCCGCAGGCTCTCGCCCTCCTTCTGGCGCATGTCGCACAGCTGCCGTAGCGCCTCCCGGGCGGCATCCAGGCAAAGGGCGGTGACGGCGTCCTCGTCCATTTCCGCCTCGCTGACGGTGACGACGCCCTCCAGGGCCATCAGCCGGGTGGCAGTGAGGTCGTTGACGACGCCGACCTCGGAGGACAGCCTGTCCGCTAGGGTCTTGTAGGCGGCGGCCAGCGCGCCGTCCGCTGAAGCCTGGCGATTTCCGCCCACCGTGCGGCTCACCGTGACGAAGACATCCACATGGCCGCGGCGAAGCTGGTCGGCCAGACACTTGCGCAGCGCGTCCTCCAGGAAGGAAAGGCTGCGGGGCAGACGGCAGCTCACATCCAGAAAGCGGTGATTGACTGCCCGCAGCTCCACCGTGGCCGTCCAGGGCGCGGTGCTGAGCTGACAGCGGCCGCAGCCTGTCATGCTTCGCATGGCTTTCCCTCCTCATCCTCTTGTTGAAATGATATTATATCATACTCCCGGAATGCTGACAAGATTTCCGGCAAGATTTTCTCCGTGGCGCAGGTCAGGCCCGGCAGATTTCCGCGCCGTCCTGATGGACGATGAGGCGGCATGAAACGGCGGCCTCGGCGGTCAGGGTGAAGGCGCCGCCCGTGCGCCGGACATGAAAGCGGCCCAGGCCCGGCAGCGTCAAAGCGGCGGATGACGCGGGCTGAAACCAGTGGAGCGTCAGCCGGTTCCCGCCGTCCGGCAGCAGAGAGCCGCTGTCCACACCGATGGCCAGCAGCGCGTTTTCCCGGACAAGCACGGGCATGGCGCTGGCGCTGCGCATCCGCCGGAAGACGCCCGCCACGGTCTCGCCCGTCGCCAGCTCCGTCCAGATGCCGGGGGGCAGCAGCGCGTCCACCGCTCCCTCGTCGGACAGGGGGCACACCGCCAGGCCGTCACCGGGGAAAAAGCAGCCCTGACCTTCCCGAACCGGCGCCTGGTTCAGGTGGAGGGCGAGGCTTGCCCGAAGGCCCGCATAGCGCCGCAGCACGTTTCCCGCCCGGGCGTCCGGGGCCAAACAGCGGGCCACGCCCGCCGCCGGAAGGGTCTCGCCCCGCATGATGGCCTCCGCCGCGCGGCAGAGGAAGGCCTCCCGATCCCGGATGCCCTGAAAGCGCGGGCAGGGCGCTTGGGTGAAGCCCGCCACGGGGATGTCCTGGGCGCGGCAGAGATCGGCGGCCCGCCGCGCCGCTTCGCCGTCGGCCGGGTCAAGGGCTAGCCACAGTCCACAGTCCATGGGATCGCCTCCTATGGCCAGTATAGCACATTTCCGGGCGAGGGAAAAGGCCTCCGAGCTTGACAAACGGCGGGTCTGGGAGTATGATAGACGAGCATGAGGTGATTAGGCGATCGCGTGCCGCAAGGCATGAGGAAAGTCCGAGCACCATAGGGCAGGGTGCCAGCTAACGGCTGGTGGAGGCGACTCCAAGGAGAGTGCAACAGAGAGATACCGCCCTGTATGCCGTGAGACTCCCGCTTGAAAAGCGGCAGGCACACGGCATGCGGGGTAAGGGTGGAAAGGCGAGGTAAGAGCTCACCCACGGCTTGGCGACTTGTCCGTGATGTAAACCCCACCTGGTGCAAGATGCAATGGGGACAATGCGGCTGCCCGTCGCCTGCCCCGCAATCGCTGGAGCCCGCGCGGCGACGCCGGGCCTGGATAGATGATCGCCCTCGACAGAACTCGGCTTACGATCACGCTCATGGGAACAAAAGTGGCTTTCGCCACTTTTTTGAGTTGCGGCGCGTCCTTGCCGGTTGATGTACGCCTTTGGGTACTCTGATACCTCCCGGGGCGTTTTGACCGGCTTCCGGCCGCCTTTCCCAAATGGATACAAAGGATAAGGAAGGGAGCTTGCCGATGCGAAAGCGGATGATTGCGTGGGTGCTGACCTGCGCGTCGCTCCTGGCACTGTGCATGTCCGCGCAGGCCGCAGCCAAGGATTTCACTGTCCGTCATGGGGATCAGACACGCAAGCGGGTGGCCGTCACCATTGACGACTGCTTCAGTCTGGAGCATACTGTCGCGGCCTTTGAGCTGGCCAATCGTTATGAGGTGCCGATCACGTTCTTCATGCTGGGCATCAACCTGCCCGAGCAGGACGCGGAGGTTTGGCGGGCCATTGCGGATTCTCAATGCGAGATCGGCAACCATACCTACGGGCATATCAGCCTGACGACACTGGATGCCCGGGGGATTTACGCACAGCTGATGAAGGCGCAGGAGCAGCTGGACGCCAAGCTGGGCTACCATTACCCGATGCAGGTGATGCGTCCGCCCTACGGTCATCTGAACCGTGACGGCAAGAACCATGTGCTGAAGGCTATCGAGGACGTGGGCTATACTCATGCCGTGCTGTGGGACGTAAGCCAGACCGATCCCGAGCAGTGCTATCGCCGGGTGAAGAACGGGAGCATTCTGCTCTTTCATACCCAGGCCAAGGATATCCGCTGCCTGGAAGAATTGATTCCGCGCCTGCTGGAGGATGGCTACGAGCTGGTGACCGTCAGCGAAATGCTGGATATGCTGCCGGTGGCGACCTCCACGGATATGTACACCTACGTTTACTATCATGACTGGCAGAAGCAGAAAGCGCCGTGACGAATCGGCGGGTGGGGAGAAAACCAGTGTCGGAGAACAAGAAGAAGCAGCACAGCTGCGAGCTGTACGATCCCAATGATGAAGCCATTATGCGTGAGCAGGCCCTTTGCCTGGAAAAGCAGTATGATTACAACATGACCCGTCCCTCGGAGGGGGAAAAGCGAACCATGCTGCTGAAGGAAATGTTCGCGGAGATTGGCGAAGGCTGCTATGTCGAGCCGCCGCTCCATGCCAACTGGGGCGGACGGCACGTCCATTTCGGGAGAAATGTGTACGCGAACTTTAACCTGACCCTGGTGGACGATACGCATATCTATGTGGGCGATTATACGCTGTTCGGCCCCAATGTCACCGTGGCCACCGCGGGCCATCCGCTTTTGCCGTCGCTGCGGAAGCTGGGCTATCAGTACAACGCGCCGATTCAGATCGGCAAAAACTGCTGGATTGGCGCGGGAGCCGTCATCCTTCCAGGCGTTACCATTGGAGACAACGTTGTGGTGGGCGCGGGAAGCGTTGTGACAAAGGATTTGCCGGACGGCGTGGTTGCTGTCGGCAACCCGTGCAGGGTGCTGCGTGAAATCAACGAGCACGACAGGATGTATTACTTCAAGGACAGGAAGATTGATGAGAGCAGCCTGCCCTTCCGGTTGGATGAACTGATGTAAAGGGAATAAAAGATGCCCTCCGCAAGGAGAGCGTCTTTTTTATTTTAGTACAGACATCTCCCGCCCGTAGGGATCGAACAATCGTGCCGTGTCCTGCTTGCTTTGGTGCCACACCTTCGTATCCGGCCAGGTATAATCGCCGGGCTGCCCGGAGGATTGGCTGCCGACGGTGATGATCTGCCCGGGCTGCGCGGTTGCCCCGGCCGGGAACACGAACAGCTCCTCCCCGCGCTCGGAGAGGATGAACCAATCCGTCAGGTCGACGGCCTGTACGCCGGTGTTTTGCAGCCGGATGGTATCGTCTCCGCCCTTGTCCAGCAGCGTCATCCCCTGGGGAGCCTCGGGCAGAGCGGGCCAGTCCCGCAGGCTTGACGCGGCCTGACCGTCGCGCATCCACACCAGCGCGCCGACCTGGGCAGCCTGGGTCTGCACAATCTTCGCGCCCGCGCTTTGCAGCAGCGTGACAACGCGGGGGGAAGGGGTGTCGGGTTCTTCGATGGAATTGGTGGAGATCACGGCTAATTCTGGCTGCACAGCTTCGATCAGCGCGGTGGAGGTGGCGTCGTCCTCCCCGTGATTGCCCACCTTCAGCACCTGACAGGCGGGGATGAGGCCCGCGTCCAGCAGGGTCTGCTCCTCGGGAAATTCCATGTCGCCCGCCAGCAGCATACGCCCTCCGCCGGCTTCCACCAGCAGCACCAGGGAATTGTTGTTTTCCTTCTCACTGGGTTCAATGGGGCCAAGGACGGTGATGCTGCCGCCGTCCAGCGGGAGGGTATCCCCGCCGGAAAGCCAAACGACCTCCTGAGAGCGCAGAGCCGCCGCCCGGATGACCTTGTGCTTGCTTTCCTTGCGGGTGTACCAGCGGGGCGCGTACCAGCTGTCCACCTGGATGGAGGACATGGCCAGGGCCTGCGCGCCGCCCGCGTGGTCGCCGTCCGTATGGGTGACGATGACGCCGTCCAGCCGGGTGACGCCCTCGGTCTTCAGCGCCCGGGAAAGCTGGCCATAGCTAACTTCCGTGCCCGTGTCGATCAGGTAGGCGCTGCCGCCGCTGCGCAGGAGCAGGGCATCCGCCTTGCCCACGTTGATGGCCAGCAGGGTAACGTCGCCTTCCGCGTGGGCGCAGGCTGTAAGCGTCAGGCAGGACAGGAGAAGCATCAGCAGTCGCAGCATGGCAGAAACTCCTTTCCGTATGAATGATACAACGAAACCGACGATTGAATTCGTTCCGATTGACGAAAAATCCTGCCTGTGCTATGATTTGACCAAGGAGCTGATGGCATGGAGCGATGGATGCGCCTGGCCCTCCGGGAGGCGGAGGAGGCGGCGAGGCAGGGGGAAATCCCGGTGGGCGCGGTGCTGGTGCGAGGCGATGAGCTGATCTGCGCGGCCCATAACCGGCGGGAGCAGGCCCACGATCCCACGGCCCACGCGGAGCTGCTCTGTCTGCGGGAGGGCGCGCGGCTGCTGGGTGACTGGCGATTGCGGGAATGCACCCTGTACGTCACCCTGGAGCCCTGTCCCATGTGCGCCGGGGCCATGGTGATGAGCCAGCTGGGCCTGTGCGTGTTCGGCGCGGCGGATCCGCGGCAGGGCTGCTGCGGCAGCGTTTACGACCTGCCGGGGGACGCGGCCCTTCATGGCGTCACCCGATGGCAGGGCGGGGTGCTGGCAGAGGAATGCGCGGGGCTGCTGACGGACTTTTTTGCCAGACGGCGCGGCGGGGAGGATAAGCGGTGAGCACGATCTATGTTTATCTGTATGAGGACATGGCGGATTTTGAGGTGACGCTGCTTTTGCACCGCCTGCGCGGGGATGGCGGTGTGGAGGTCGTGGCCGTCGCGGAAACGATGGCGCCGGTCACGGCGCAGTCCGGGCTGCGCTATTGCGCGGACAGGCGCATTGCCGATACGGACGGCGCCGACGCCGCGGCGCTGCTGATTCCCGGCGGGCCCATCCGGTCTGAACAGAATGCCATTGTCCCCATGGTTCGAGAGGTCATGGCCCGGGGCGGCCTGATCGGGGCAATCTGCTTCGGGCCGCAGTTCCTGGCCCGGGCAGGCGTCCTCAGGAACCATCGCTACACCACCTCCTGCACGGAGGAGAAAATCCGCCGGCTTGGCCTGGAAGACCCTTTCCCACGGGAGCGATTCGTTCAGGCGCGGGTGGTGCGGGACAGAAACCTGATAACCGCCCAGGGCTATGCCTTTGTGGATTTCGCGGAGGTGTTCTGCGACGCCATGGGCATCATCCCCGATGATGAGCGGCGGCACGCGCTCTTCGGCCGAATCAAAGCATCGGAAGCCAACGCATGAAAGAGAGGAAACGGAAATGGCAAGGAATGAGGACAAACGGTTCGTCATGGCGGAGCAGCAAAACAGCTTCATGAATAGCTACGGTGTTCTGGTGGACAGAAAGACCGGCGTGAATTACCTGATTATCAGCGGCGGCAACGGGATGGCTGGCATTACGCCCCTGCTGGACAAGGACGGCAAGGTGATCGTCAGCACCGCCAGCGAGCTGCTGGAGCTGCAGTACAAGTAAGGCGGCATATGAAAAGGCCCGTTCGCGATTGGTCTGGGCGAACGGGCCTTTTGGTGGTACAGTTCAGTGGACGATGAGCCGAATCAGCGCGTCCGTGACCTTTTCCATGTCCTCCATGGCGCCGATGGTCACGCGGAGCCAGGGCCGCAAACGGGGCGCGGTGAAGTGCCGCACCAGGATGCCTTCCGCCCGCAGCGCCTGCTGCACCGGGGCCGCGTCCTCGTCATCCGCACGGACGAAGAGGAAATTCGTGGCGCTGGGGAGCACGGGAATCCCCGCCGCCGTCAGCCGGGCCCTGCACCTGTCCCGGGCGGCGACGACCTTGCCCACGGCCTCCGCTGTGTAGGCGGTGTCCAGCACGGCGGCACGGGCGGCCGATTGCGCCAGCCGATCCACCGGGTAGCTGTTGAAGCTGTCCCGCACCCGGCGCAGAGCGTCCATCAGCCGGGGACTGCCCAGGGCATAGCCCACCCGCAGGCCGGCCAGGCCGTGGCTCTTGCTGAACGTGCGGACGATCAGCACATTGTCAAATTCCTTCAAAAGCGCCAGGGCGTTTTCCGGGGCGAAAGCGGCGTAGGCCTCGTCCACCAGCAGCACGGCGTCATGGGCGCGGGTGTGCTCGGCCAGGCGGCGTACCTCCGGCATCGGCAGCATGATGCCCGTGGGCGCGTTGGGGTTGGCCAGGGCCACGGGACAGCCCTGCATCAGGCCGTCCACATCCACGGTGAAGTCCTCCCGAAGGGGAACAGTGCGGTAGTCCGCGCCGAACAGCCCCGCGTACACCGGGTAAAAGGAGTAGGTTACGTCCGCCGAAACCACCCGCTTGCCCGCGAAGAACGCCGCGAAGGCAAAGGCCAGCACCTCGTCCGAGCCGTTGCCGCAGAACACGCAGGCTGGCTCGACGCCGTTCACCTGGGCGATGGCCTCCCGCAGGGCGGTGGATTCCATGTCCGGGTAGAGGCGCAGGGTATCCGCCAGGCCGGTGAGGGCCTCGGCCACCCGGGGGGAAGGCGGATAGGGGTTTTCGTTGGTGTTCAGCTTGATGAACTGCCGCTCGCGGGGCTGCTCACCCGCCACATAAGGGGTCAGCCGCAGGGCCAGGTCGCTTTCGTAGGCCATGGTTATGTCCTCCTGACAGGCACGCCCTCAGCGGCCAGGTAGGCCTTGAGGTCGGCGATGGTCATGATGCCGAAGTGGAACAGGGTCGCCGCCAGGGCAGCGTCCGCGTGGCCGACGGTCAGCGCGTCCCGGAAGTGCTCCATTTTTCCCGCGCCGCCGCTGGCGATGACGGGCACGGACACCGCGTCCGCCACAGCCCGGGTGACATCCAGGGCGAAGCCGTCGCCAACGCCGTCGGTGTCCATGGAGGTCAGCAGAATTTCACCGGCGCCGCGCCGCACGCCTTCCGCCGCCCATTCGATGGCGTCCAGGCCGGTGTTGACCCGTCCGCCGTTGACGTACACATCCCAGCCGCCGCCGGGCCGGGCCTTCACGTCCATGGCCAGCACCACGCACTGGCTGCCGAAGCGCAGCGCCGCCTCGGTGATGAAGTCTGGGTTGCGGACGGCGGGGCTGTTGATGGACACCTTGTCCGCACCCAGCAGGAGAATCTGGCGGATCTGCTCCAGCTCCCGGATGCCGCCGCCCACCGTGAAGGGAATGAACACCTGCTCCGCCACCCGGCTCACCACGTCCAGCATGGTTCCGCGGCCCTCGTGGGAGGCGTTGATGTCCAGCAGTACCAGCTCGTCCGCGCCGGCCTCGTTGTAGCGAACGGCGGCTTCCACCGGGTCGCCCGCGTCCCGGATGTCCACAAAGTTGACGCCCTTGACCACCCGGCCGTCCCGGATGTCCAGGCAGGGAATGATGCGTCGGGTCAGCATGAGGCAGCCCCCTTCCACTGAGCGAAGCGCCGGAGCATTTTGAGCCCCGCCTCGCCGGATTTTTCGGGATGGAACTGGGTGGCCATGACGTTGCCGCGGCAGACGGCGGCGGTGAAGGTCTGGCCGTAGTCGCAGGTGGCGGCGGTCCACTCGTCGGATACCTCCGCCGCGCAATAGCTGTGCACGAAGTAGACGGCGGGGCTTTCGCCCGCATCGAAGAGGGGACAGGAACGGGTGACAAGGGTGTTCCAGCCCATGTGGGGGATTTTCAGCCCCCTGTCCTCCAGGTGGGTGATGGCGCCGGGAAACAGCCCCAGGCCCTCCCGGCTGCCGTTTTCCTCATTGCGCTGGAACATCATCTGCATCCCCAGGCAGATGCCCAGCACCGGCTTGCCGATGTCCGCGGCTTCCAGCACGGCCCGGTCAAGCCCTGTTTCCCGCAGACGGGCCATGGCGTCGCGGAAGGCTCCCACCCCCGGCAGCACCACATGATCCGCCCGGGCGATGGCCTCCCGGTCATCGGTGATGACGGCCTGAAAGCCCAGAAACTCAAAAGCCTTCTGAACACTGCGCAGGTTCCCCATGCCGTAGTCGATGATCGCGATCATAGGCAGCCTCCTTATCAGCACATTAGCGTAGTAAAGCAAACCCGGGGAAAACTTCGTCCAGGCGATGACCTGGACGAAAGAAACCGTGTCGCAAGCTTTCCACCAAACAAGAACCCGACCACCATGCAGCCTCCGACCCCCAAAAGCCGTCCGCAGGACTGTAATCGTGTAACCCGGCTTTGCCGGGTTCGCGGGTCGTTTTCCGCTTGCGGAAAACATTCCTTACACGCTCGAACGGCCGGGAGCCGCATCAGCGGCGACCAGTGAGAGCGTGCAACCTCCTCGAAATGGCTCCGCCATTTCGAGGACCCGCGTTAGCGGTACAAGACTTCGTTGCGCTTCGGGCCGTTGGAGACCATCCTGATGGGGCAGCCGCAGGCCTTCTCGATATATTCCACATACTTGCGGCAGTTCTCGGGCAGATCCTCATAGCGCTGAACGCCGCGGATGTCGCATTCCCAGCCGGGGAGGGTCTCGTAGACGGGCTTGCAGTTCATCAGTGTGGGGGTGGCGGGGAAGTCGGTGATGCGCTGGCCGTCCACCTCATAGGCGACGCAGACGGGAATTTCCTTCAGGTAGCCCAGCACGTCCAGATTGGTCAGCACGACCTCCGTGGCGCCCTGAACCATCACGCCGTAGCGGGTGGCCACGCAGTCAAACCAGCCCACATCGCGGGCACGACCGGTGGTGGCGCCGAATTCGCCGGCATCACCGCCCCGGCGGCGCAGCTCATCCCCCGCGTCGCCCTCCAGCCGGGTGACGAAGGGGCCCGCGCCCACGCAGGAGGAATAAGCCTTGGTGACGCACACGATGTCCGTCATGTCCCGGGGAGACACGCCCGCGCCCACGCAGCCATAGCCGGCCAGGGGCGAGGAGGAGGTGGTGTAGGGGTAGATGCCGTGGTCGGGATCGCGCAGGGAGCCCAGCTGGCCCTCCAGCAGGATGACCTTGCCCGCCTTTTTGGCCTCATAGAGGAAGCGAGTGGTGTCGCAGACCATGGGACGGATCTTCTCCGCCAGCGCCGTCAGCTGCCGCACCAGAGCGTCCAGGTCGATGGCGGGCTTGTGGTAGAGATGCTCCAGCAGGCAGTTCTTCTTCACCAGGGCGATTTCCAGGCGCTTGCGCAGCAGCGCTTCGTCGTAAAGCTGGCAGACCTGGATGCCGACCTTGGCGAACTTGTCCGAATAGAAGGGCGCGATGCCGGACTTGGTGGAGCCGAAGGCGCTCTTGCCCAGGCGCTCCTCCTCGAAACGGTCGAAGTCGATGTGGTAGGGCATCATCACCTGGCAGCGATCGGAGATCAGCAGCTTGGGCATGGGAACGCCCCGGGAGGTGAGGGAATCCAGCTCCGTCAGCAGCGCCTCAATGTTGAAGGCCACGCCGGGGCCGATGACGTTGGTCACGTTCTGATGGAACACGCCCGAGGGCAGCAGGTGCAGGGCGAACTTGCCATATTCGTTGATGATGGTGTGTCCCGCGTTGGCTCCGCCCTGGAAACGAACGACCACATCGCTGGTTTCCGCCAGCAGATCGGTTACCTTGCCCTTGCCCTCATCGCCCCAGTTGGCGCCTACGATGGTACGAACCATGGAAATCCTCCTTAAGCGACGCCGCGAAGCGCCGCGCTTTGCCAAATCATACATGGATTATTATGCACCACCATCACCAGGATGTCAAGGGCTGATTCAGCCCATGCAGGAAAAGTGCAAAAATAATGAAGAAAAATGCGTCCGCTCCCTCGGAGAAAGCCGGGGACGCGAAAGAATTTACAGTTTTTTTGGGATAATGCTTGCAATTTTCTTCAGAACATGGTATCATATCCAACGACGGTTTTACCATGTCCGGGCGGGGTATGCCCATCCGACATCCGCCGATCCACCGGGCCGCGGTTTTGCCGCGTTTCGGATAGAAGAGTTTTCACAGCAGGAGGTGAATTGAGTTGCCGAATATCAAGTCTGCCAAGAAGCGCGTGAAGGTCAGCCTGAAGAAGAACCTGCGTAACCGTATGGTGAAGAGCGCGATGCGTACTTCCGTGAAGAAGTTCGAGGCCGCCATGGCCGATCCCGCCACCGCCGGTGTGCAGTTGAGCGCCACCACCTCCGCGATTGATAAGGCTGCGGTGAAGGGCATCATCCATAAGAATGCCGCCAACCGCAAGAAGGCCCGCCTGGCCAAGCAGCTGGCCAAGGCCGCGCTGTAATCGCTCAGTTTGGTGAAGTAAAGATGTCAAAAAAGTGGCTTCGGCCACTTTTTTGCTTTCTTCGGAATCTTTGTCTTGCCCGAACAAAAGAATTCGCCTCCCTAAGTTTCGTCCATGGGGGGGATGGACAAACCCAAAGGAAAAATGTAAAATATGCTATGGATGGATGAAAATGCCCGTTTGATGTGTTGTATAAGCGTAACGGCCGCCGGGAAGACGCTGCGGGCCGGGAAAAGGAGCAAAAAGATGAAACAAGCGATGCATACCATGGTCAGGCGCCTGCTGGCACTGACGGGCGCGCTGTGCCTGCTGCTGACGGCGGGGGCAAGCGCGGAGGGGACAGAGGACTTTTCCGCCATGCTTCCGCTGATCGACCTGACGGCCTCGGCGGCCCTGCGGGTCGGTGAGACGCCGGAGACCATCACGCCGGACGGAACGCTGTCCGAAGCCTTTGTGTACAACTTCTTTCTGCTGGGACAGCAGGCGGACGCTTCCCTGGGCATCACCGGGCAGATGCTGGGCGACATCAGCGCCCAGGCCGAATACATGGGCCGGGCCTTCAGCGCGCAGCTGCCCACGCTCAACGGCATCCTTGCCTTCGCGGAAACCTATCCCTACATCGGCGTGCGCCCCATGGCCTCGGAGATGAGCGAGGATGGCACGGCGGCGATCATTTATGGCGATGTGTATCAGGCGGAAAAGCCGCTGTCCGCCATGACGGAGGCGGAGCATCTGCAGGTGAGCTGGCTGGATCGCCGGGCGGTGGCGGAGATGCGCAGGGACGATGCCGCCCCCAACGGCTGGAAGCTGTACAGCTTTTCCTTCGAGGCGGAGCTGATGATGGAGGAGGCCGCGCAGAACTACTTTGCCGATACCATGGTGGAGTATATGAACGTGGACAAGGGCTTCTCCATTCAGTACCCGGCGGTGTTTGCCGAGGAAAGCCTCACCGAGGACGAGAACGGCATCGTCGGCGCGCTGAAGGACGGCAGCGCCACGTTCTTCGCCCGACGGAAAGCCAATGACAGCGGCGCCACCCTGGACACGCTGATGGCGGACATGCAGGCGGCCGCGCCTTCCGCCACGCCGGTGGTGAACGAGGCGGCGATGTCCGGGCGGCTGACGCAGCAGCGCCAGGACGGCATGACGCAGGTGGATATGGTGATCGTCACCGACCTGTATATCTATGAGGCGCAGCTGGTTTACGCACCGGCCCTGGCCGCGGACTTCGCCCTGTACAGCGACTATATGACCAATTCCTTTACGGCGGATGAGCTGGGCATCGGCTGATTTTCGATGCAACCTCGCGGAGGAAAACGCATAGCATGATGGTATCGGATAGGAGGAAAAAAACCATGATGAAACGACTGCTGGCCCTGTGCCTGACGCTGATGCTGCTGGTGGGCGCTGTGGCGCTGCCCACCCAGGAGGCACAGGCCGCTTCCACAACCGCCACCGTGAAGGGCGGATGGCTTCGTCTGCGCTCCGGCCCGTCCTACAAGCACAGCACCATCACCAGCTACTATACGGGCACGGTGGTCAACGTGCTGGGTTCCAGCGGCGTATGGTATCAGGTGACCACGCCGGATGGCCGCACGGGCTATATGCACGGCGATTTCCTGACCATCAATGCCAGCGGCGTTACGCCTCCCGCGCCCGGCGGTGCGTATGAGAACATCGCCGCCACGGTGGTGAGCCGCAACGGCCTGGGCGTCCGCCTGCGCACCGGCCCCAGCACCACCTACGGCGTTCTGGCCCAGTATCCTGTGGGCACCCAGGCGACCATTCTGCGCTCGGGAAGCTGCTGGCATTATGTGCGCATCGGCCGCCATACAGGCTATATGATGAGCGAGTTCCTGTCCGCGGGCACCTCAACCACCCCGCCTTCCACCGTGGGCGGCTATACCGCCTATGTCACCAGCGAGAACGGCCTGGGCGTTCGCCTGCGCAAGGGCGCCGGCACGGGCTACGCGGTGCTGGGCCTGTACAGCGTCGGCACCCAGGTGACGGTGCTGGAGCACGGCGCCAAGTGGGACTATATCCGTGTGGGCAGCCGCACGGGCTATATGATGAACAAGTTCCTCACCACCAATGTCAATACCAGCAAGCTCACCGGCGTGACGCTGAATACCTATACGCCCACGCCCGGCACCACCCTGCAGGCGAACATCACGCCGGTGGGGGCGACGGTCGGCTTTGAGTGGCTGGACGCCTATGGCATGAAGCTGGGCACGGGCTCCACCTATCTGGTGGGGGCCAGCGATGTGGGACGGCAGATCCGCGTCCGCGTGACGGGCACGGGCAACTACACCGGCGTCGCCGTCAGCGCCTTTGCCACGGTGACGATCTCGGACTCGACCGCGCCCACGCCCCTGACCGGCGTGACCATCGACAACAACAGCCCCGTGGTGGGCCAGACCCTGAAGGCCACGGTGAGCCCCGCGGACGCCACGGTGGAATATATCTGGTATCGTGACGACGGCGCGAACCTGGGCAACAGCCAGACCTACACCGTCAAGGAAGGCGACGCCGGCCACGCGCTGTACTGCGCGGCGTATGCCAAGGGCAACTATACCGGCGCCATTGCCAGCTATTATACCGCCAAGGTACAGAGCAATGCCGCCAGCAGCGCCCTGACCGGCTCCGTGAGCCTGCCCTCCTCCGCCAAGGTGGGCGATACCCTGACCCCCACGGTCAGCGTCAACACCATTGCCTACACCTACAACTGGCTGGAGGACGGCCAGTCGATCAGCACCAACGCCACCCTGGTGGTGGGGACGGACATGGCGGGCAAGACCATCTCGGTGACGGTGACGGCGGCCGCGGGCAGCGGACTCACCGGCAGCATCACCAGCGGCGGCTGTGCCGTCGCGGCGGCGGATCCGGTGGTGGAGCCTGATCCCGATCCGCTGACGGGCACGATAACCCTCGCTTCCTCCGCCAGGGTGGGCGAGACCCTGACCCCCAGCATCAACGTCAGTCAGGCGGATTGTACCCTGATCTGGACGGCGGACGGCCAGGCGGTGGGCTCCGGCTCGACCCTGGCCATCACCGAGGGCATGGCGGGCAAGACCATCGTGCTGACCGCGCAGGGCAAGGTCGGCAGCGTGACCAGCAACGGCTGCTCGATCTACCAGGATACCGCCACCACTACGGATCTGGTGGAACCCTGATCTTCTCATCATCTGAACAGGGCAGACTCGCTTATATGGCGGGTCTGCCTTTTCATTTTCTGCTTTTAATAGGAAGGAATCTTCCATCCGCGCGGCGAAGTGTATACAAAATTCCTCTGAGGAGGCGGTCATGATGCGCCCGCGCTTTCACTTTTCGCCCTCCGCCAACTGGATGAACGATCCCAACGGGCTTTGTCAGGTGGACGGCATATATCATTTATATTATCAGTACAATCCACACGGCCCGCTGTGGGGCGATATTCATTGGGGACACGCGGTTTCGCGGGATCTTGTTCGCTGGGAGGAATGGCCTGTCGCCCTGTATCCCGAAGCGGAGCGGGGGGAAGTCCACTGCTTTTCCGGCTCCTGCTGCAAGGACGCTTCGGGCAAGCTGCGCTTTTTCTATACCAGCATAGGTCGGCCGGAGGATGGCCGCGACAGCGCGGATGGCGCCAGGCAGATGTTCGCGGAGGCGGAGGATGCCTCTATGGATCGGCTCATCCGGCGGGAGGGCGCACTGACGGAGTCAATCCACGGCGGCATGAAGGTGCGGGATTGGCGCGACCCGTACGTTATCCCATGGCAGGGACGGTATCTGATGGTGCTGGGCGGCTACGTGGAGGGACGGGGAAGCGTGCTGCTGTATACCTCCCCGGACATGGAAGCCTGGACGTACCACAGCGTCCTCTGGCAGGGGGAGCAGGCGGACGGCGTGCCCTACGAGTGCCCCAACCTGTTCCCGCTGGACGGGAAAATGGTGCTGATGTATTCGCCCTGCGCCCCGGTGGAGGTCGTGGTGGGGGCTCTGGATGAGCAGCTTCGCTTTCACGCGGAAAGCAGGGAGGTGCTGGACCCCGGAGGATGGCGGGGATTTTACGCTCCCCAGGTCTTTAGGGATGAGCGGGGACGCACCGTGCTCATGGGCTGGATGCCGGAGACGGACGGCGACGAGGCCGCGAGGCAGCGGGGCCAAAGCGGTCAGATGAGCCTGCCGAGGCTTCTGTCCCTGCGGAAGGGGCGTGTTCATGCCGAGCCGCTGCCGGAGGTGCGGCGCGTGCTTGCGGAGCCGGAAGGGCCGGTGGGGCGCCATTTTGCGGCAAGGCTTGCCTTCCGCCGGGCCGCGCTGCCCCTGTCGCTGACCATGCTTTCTGACGGGGATGGCCGGGAGCGCACGGTGCTCACGCTGTCGGCGGAGGGGCGGCTGAACCTGGACCTCAGCCAGTCCAGCCTGAGCGGCGCCCCGGACAAGGCACCCATTGCCCGCGATGTCCGGCTGGGGGAGGAAAACAAGCTGTTTCTCGCGGTGGACGGCACCTCCGTGGAATGCGCGGTGAACGGGCAGTGGCTGTCCGGACGGGCCTATCCCACGCGGGAGGATGTCGGCGGATTGAAAGTGGAAGCGGCGGGGCCGGTTCAGACAGGAATGGGGGTTGTGCGTGAGTAATGTGATTCTCCTGGCGGCTGCCGTCATCCTGATGTGCCTGGCGCTCAGCCGCGTGTCCAGCCGCATCGGCGTTCCGGCGCTGATGGTGTTCATCATGCTGGGCATGCTTTTCGGCTCGGACGGCCTGTTCCGCATTTCCTTTGACAATTACGGCGTGGCGGAGACCATCTGCTCCACATTGCTGATATTCATCATGTTCTACGGCGGCTTTGGCACCAGCTGGCGCAAGGCCCGGCCCGTGGCGGTGAAGTCCCTGCTGCTGTCCAGCCTGGGCGTAGTGGTGACGGCGCTGCTGACGGGAGCTTTCTGCCATCTCGCGCTGCGGATGTCCTGGCTGGAGGGGCTCCTGATCGGCTCGGTCATCGGTTCCACGGACGCGGCGTCCATGTTCGCCATCCTCCGCTCCAAGCACCTGAACCTCAAGCACAACACCGCCTCCCTGCTGGAAATGGAGAGCGGCTCCAACGATCCCTTCGCCTACATGATGACCATCATCACCCTGTCGCTGATGAAGGGTGAGGGCGATGGCCTGGGCATGGTGGGGCAGATCATTGGCCAGCTGCTCTTCGGCGTGACCATCGGCGTGGTGGTGGCCCTGGGCTGCGTATGGCTGATGCGGCGCATCGACATGCGGGAGGGCGGCTTTGACACGGTGATGGTCTTCGGCGTGGCCTTGCTGGCCTATTCCGGCGCGGCGGCCCTGGGGGGCAACGGGTACCTGTCAACCTACATTGCCGGCCTGATTCTGGGCAACAGCGCCATCCCGGGCAAAAAGACCCTGGTGCACTTCTTCGACGGCATGACGGGGCTGACGCAGATCATGATCTTCTTCCTGCTGGGCCTGCTCTCTTTCCCATCGCGGCTGCCTCAGGTGGCGCTGCCCGCCCTGGCCATCGCCCTCTTCCTGACCTTTGTGGCGCGTCCGGCGGCGGTATTGATGCTGATGTCGCCCTTCCGCAGCCCGATGAATCAGCAGCTGCTGGTCAGTTGGGCGGGCCTGCGCGGGGCGTCCTCCATCGTGTTTGCCATCATGGCGGTGGTGGATCCCGCCAACGTGGGGATGGACATCTTCCACATGGTGTTCTTCATCGTGCTGTTTTCCATCGCCATCCAGGGGACGCTGCTGCCCTTCGCGGCCCGTAAGCTGGACATGATCGACGACAAGGAGGACGTCATGCGCACCTTCTCGGATTATTCCGAGGAAACGCCGGTGCAGTTTCTTCAGCTGGTGATCGGGGAGGAGCACCCCTGGGCCAACCGCTCCCTGCAGGAAATCGACATGCTGCCCGACGTCCGCGTGGCGCTGGTCATCCGCGGCGGCAGGCAGGTGGTGCCGCGGGGCGCCACGGTGCTGGAGCAGGGCGATACGGTGGTGCTTTCCGGCACCTCGCTGAAGGGCGATGCCTGGGGTACGCTGACGGAGATTCCCATCATGGCGGATCACGAGTGGGTGAATCTTCCGCTGCGGGAGGTGTCCATGGCGCAGCATATGTCCGTCATTCTGGTCAAGCGGGACGCCGGGGCCATGATCCCCGACGGGGATACCGTTTTGCTGGCGGGGGATGTGCTGGTGGTCAATCATATGGACAGTTGAGCGGTTCCGAAGCATGGTTGGGCCAATGCCCCTGTACAAAAAGGCAAAAATCAGCTATAATGCAGTTAACCGTAAATAGGCGGTCATTACCAGGAAAGGAAGATCAAACCGATGCTGGATCAGAATGTTGCGCGGGAAGTATTGGCCCGCGCGGTGAAAACCGGCGGCGATTTCGCTGAGATTTTCATGGAGGATCGGGTGGATCACGTCATCGTGATGCGCTCCGGTCGCATCGAGACGGTCAATACGGGCCGTCTGCACGGCGCTGGAATCCGGGTGTTCAACGGTACCAACGCGGTTTATGTTCACACCAACGATACCTCCCGGGAAGGCCTGATGGCCTGCGCGGAGCAGGCGGCTTCGGCCGTGAGCGGCGGCAAGGGCTGCGTGCTGACGCCCTTCAAGGCTGTGAACTATGCCCGCCCGGAGGAAATCGCGCTGCTGCCCTCCGATGTCAAGGCGGCGGTGAAGGCTGAGAAGGTGCGGGCCGCCGAGGCTGCCGCCCGCAGGATTTCCGACGAGATCGTTCAGGTCAGCGTGACCTACGGCGATCATATCCAGGACGTGCTGATCTGCAATACCGAGGGCGTTTTCGCCACGGATCGCCGCGTGCGCACCCGGCTGTCTACCGCCTGCGTGGCTTCCAACGGCACGGAAAACCAGACGGGCTTCGACGGCCCCGGCGCTTCCATGGGCTTTGAGGTGTTCGACAGCCGCATTGACCCGGAAAAGAGCGGTGAAATCGCGGCCCGCCAGGCGGTCACCATGCTGCATGCGCCGGTGTGTCCTGCGGGCGTGATGCCCGTGGTCATCGACAACGGCTTTGGCGGCGTGATTTTCCACGAGGCCTGCGGTCATAGCCTGGAAGCCACCAGCGTCGCCTTCGGCCTGAGCGAGTTCTGCGGCAAGCTGGGCCAGGTGGTGGCGTCGCCCATCGTCACCGCCATTGACGACGGCCTACCCGTGGGCGAGTGGGGCTCCCTCCATGTGGACGACGAGGGCACGCCCACCACGCATCTGGTTCTCATCAAGGACGGCGTATTGACCAACTACATGATCGACAAGCTGGGCGGACGGCGGATGAACATGGCGCCCACCGGCTCCGGCCGCCGGGAAAGCTACGCCTACGCGCCCACCAGCCGGATGCGCAACACCTACATTGCCGCCGGCAAGGATGACGAAGCGGAGATGATCGCCACCATGGGCGACGGCCTGTACGCCAAATCGATGGGCGGCGGCTCGGTGAATCCCACCACGGGCGAGTTCAACTTCGCGGTGAACGAGGGCTATCTGGTCAAGGACGGCAAGATTGCCCATCCCGTGCGCGGCGCGTCTCTGATTGGCAAGGGCTCCGAGGTGCTGATGAAGATCGACCGTGTGGGCCGCGATATGCAGCAGGCTCAGGGTATGTGCGGCTCTGCCAGCGGCAGCGTGCCCACCAACGTGGGTCAGCCGATGATCCGTGTCAGCAGCCTGACGGTGGGCGGAAGGTAAGGTGATAGAAATGGATATGAATCTGTTTATGGATCGGCTGCTGAAGGCGGCCGTGGAAAAGGGAATCAGCGAGGCCGAGGTGTACTGCGAGGAGTCCGATTCCTTCCGGGCCAAGGCCATGGAGGGCGCCATCCAGGACTATCAGGTGTCCTCATCCAGCGGGCTGAGCCTGCGCGGCATGGTGGACGGCAAGATGGGCTACGCCTCCACCCAGGCCTATGACGACGCGGCCATCGAGCAGCTGATCGAGGGCGTGAAGGAATCCGCCGCCCTGACGGAGGCGGAGGAGCAGGACGAGATTTTCGTCGGCGAAAAGGAGTACCCGGTTCTGCCCAAGACCGAAAGCGACATTGACGGCGTTTCGGCGGACCGTAAGCTGGAGGCCTGTCTGGCCATCGAAAAGGCGGCCCTGGCGGCGGACAAGCGCATCTGGAAGATGCAGGGCGCCATGCTGGCCACCGCCACGGGCAAGACCTACCTGCGCAACACCCACGGCCTGAACCTGAGCAACGAGAGCCGCTACTGCATGGCCTATGGCCTTGCCGTGGCCAAGGATGGGGAATCCACGGGCGTGGGCTTCAGCCTGGACATCGGCGGAAACTTTGCCGAAATCGACCCTGATAAGATCGGGCGGAAGGCCTCCGAGGAAGCCGTCAGCCAGCTGTACGGCAAGAGCGTTCCCGCCGGGGAGTACCGCGTGGTGATCCGCAATGACGCCATGTGCGACCTGCTGGCTACCTTCAGCAGCATTTTCTCCGCCGAGAATGTGCAGCAGAACCTGTCGCTGCTGGGCGGCAAGGAGGGCACGGCCATTGCCTCCGAGGCAGTGACCATCATGGACGATCCGCTGCTGCCCGGCGGCCTGGCGACTTCCGCCTTTGACGCGGAGGGCAGCGCCTGCCGCACCAAGGCCGTGGTGGACAAGGGCGTGCTGACCACGCTCCTGCACAGCCGCAAGACGGCCCGGAAGCAGGGCGTGCAGTCCACCGGCAACGCCAACCGGGCCCGCTACACCTCCACGGTGCATGTGGCGCCCACGAATTTCTTCTTCAAGCCCGGCGATAAGGATTTGACCGCGCTGGCGGCGGACATGGGCGACGGCCTGGTGATTACCGAGCTGGGCGGCCTCCACTCCGGCGCGAATCCTGCCAGCGGCGACTTCTCCCTGATTGCCAAGGGCTATACTGTCAAGGGCGGCCAGCGGGATCAGACCGTGGAGCAGATCACCGTGGCGGGCAACTTCTACCAGGTGCTCAAGCAGATCAAGGCCGTGGGCAGCGACCTGATTTTCCCCGGCAGCAGCGTGGGCAGCCCCTCGGTGGATGTCGGCAACCTGACCGTATCGGGGCAATAAGGGGGGTC
>CBFFZW010000017.1:0-57500 GCA_965646445.1 uncultured Christensenellales bacterium
GCTCCCGCGAAGAAGCCCCGCAAGCCTCGCAAGGCCAGCAAGCCCGCCGAAGCGCCCGCCCCCGTGCAGGAAGCCGCCCCCGCTCCCGTGCAGGATGTGCATGCCCCCGTGGAAGCTCCCGCTGGCAAGGCGTGGATCGGCACGGCCATCCAGGGCAAGGGCTGGTCTATTGCGTTCGACGCTGCCGCCGGTCGCACCCGTGTGCAGGTCGATGGCACGCCTACGGACGCACAGCGCAGCGCCATTGAGCAGGCCGGGTTCTACTGGTCGGCCCAGCTGAACAGCTGGAACAAGAAGCTGACCTGCAAGGCGTACCGCGCCGCTCAGACCCTCGCAAGCACGCTCAACGCCCTCGCATGAGGGCGCAGCGTGGGCGATACATTCGCCCACGAACATTCCACTCCGGCACAACGCCGCGAAAACATTCTGTAAGGGGGCCGATACCATGAAAGCCGAACCCATCCTCGCCCGCGTCAATGCGATCCTCGCCATGAGCGACGATCCAACGCCCACCCGCTACGAGCTTGAAAAGCTCGCTGCCGACCTCGCCGCCAGCGTCCGCCGCGAAGCTGCCGCCTCGCGCGGCATAGGCAACGCCGCCGCAACCATTCAGCGGATGCTGAACGGGCTGAAAAAGTCCAGCGGTCGCCGTGCGCTCCATTACGCATGGATCGACGCAAAGGGCCGCCAGTGCGCTTGCGACGGCTTCCGGGCCTTCCGGCTCAATGATCCGCTGCCGCTGGAGCCTCGCCCGGACGACGCCGGGGACGGCATCGACCTGGACAAGGTGGTGCCGAACATCGCCGCCGGAGCATTTGACGCGCTGCCAATGCCAAAGCTCGCAGACCTCAAGGCGCATATCTCGCTTGAACGCGCCGCCAACGGGCGAAAGGCCGTCGCCCTGTGGGACTTCGGCCCCGGTCGTCCCGTGGTGGATGCCGCATATCTGGCCGACCTCGTTACCGTGCTGCCGGACGCCGCCGAAATCTATGTGCAGCGCGGCCCTGCCGGTCTGGTGTCCCCACTCTACGCAAAGAGTGCACGCGGCGACGCCGTTTTGCTCCCCATCCGCTGCACCAACAACAATGAACGAGCCGCCCAGGCCGAAGCGATCCGGCAAGCGTACGACGCCGCTGAAATGCTGCGTGCATACGCCGCGAAAATCGAACGCGACGCGAAGCACAGCATGTCCCTGGACGACTTCGCCGCCCTTGCTCAGGTCGCCTATCAGCCCGCATAAACGCCCCTGAACCCTTCGCCGCCCCGCCGGGTGGCATTGTAACCCGGCAGAAAGGAAGATTATGGAACGCACCGAGATTAAGTCCTACACCGAACGCACCTGGCAGAGCGCATTCACCCGCATGGTCGATGACCGCCGTCTGATGACGGTCGTCTATTCCGGCCATAGCACGCAGCAGGAAGCCGAAGCCTGCGCACGCCGCTACGCAGGCTGCTATGACGACGTTGTGTCCATCGACGTTACGTCCATCGACCATTCGTATGAATACGAGTATTGCGGCAAGGACGTTTACAACGGTTACATGTGGCGCCTTGACGGCAACTTCGCCGCCCGTCCGGGACAGGAGGTCACGCCTGAGATTTACCATCACATGCTGGATTGCCTGCCGCCGCTCAGCCTCCCCAGAACGCCGGAAACGGCGGGCTACTCTGCCGGGTTCCTCGTTGGGGAAGCGAACGATAGCGACCCGGAAACGGGCAAGGCACGCTATGCAGCGTTTGCCCGCTCCGGCGACCGCTGTTTCTTCCTGGGCTACCTGCCCGCGAAATAACGCCTTGAAACCATTCCGACCGCCGCCCCGCCCGGAGGCATCGTATCCGGGCAGAAAGGAATGCCATGAGAGCAATGTTTTTCCTGCCCGCCCTGATCCCGCTGCTGCTGTTCTTCGCCAATGCCGTCGTACAGGAGCGCAAGGAAGCCCGCAAGCAACGTGAAGCCGAAGAACGCCGCAAAGCCAAGGCCGAAGCCGCCGCCCGTGCCAAGGCGGAGCGCGACGCGCAGAAAGCCGCCGCACAGCCCAAGCGCAAGCGCGGCAGACCGCGCAAGGAATCGGCGCCCGAATCGGTCCAGCCGGAGCCGATACGCCCCGCAACCGTTCCGACTTCCGCCCATCACGCCGCACAAGGCGACGCGCTGGGTACAGGCGGCGATTGCAAGCAATCACCTGCCTTGGTCGGGCTTGCGCCCTCCCTTCATCGCCCGCTGCCCTTCAAGGGCAACAACGCTTTCGCCGGTGAAATCGTCGCGTTCACGGGTGCACTCGACGGAATGACCCGCGCCGAAGCCATCAAGGCCGTCGAAGCCAACGGCGGCAGAGCATTTGACACCATGCCCGCCGGCACTACGATCCTCGTTGTGGGCGATAAGCCCGGCATGAACAAGCTGGACAAGGCCGACCGCTGGATCGGCCAGGTACGCAAGATCACGCAAGCGCAATTCCGTGCAAAGCTCGCCATGCCGTTGACCCTATCCCCGGATGAATTTGCCGATGCCTTTGCATCGAGAAAGTGAGGTACGCCATGGTAAATCTGTCGCGGAACGATGTCCAGTACATCATCGGCGCGTTGAATCACGCTGCCGATGAATACGCCGAAGCTATTGCTACTGCGCAGGAAAGCGGGCTGAAACGCATCTACGGGATGCAGCTTGAACGTAACAAGCAGCTCGCCGCCACACTGCAAAACGCGCTCGATACGGGCACAAAACGAATCGCCATTGATTGATAGGAGGTACACACATGAACACTGAAGCCATTCTGACCATGACCCCGGACGAGTTCGCCGCCAAATTTGCGCCCGCCGCAAAGCCTGACAGTTATTTCATCCTCAACCGGGAAACCGGCAAGCTGGAGCTGCACTTCGACAAGGCCGATTACGACGCGCTCACCGACGACCAGAAGCGCGAGATCAAGGGCGTTTTCCTGTGGGGCCGCAAGTCCGGCTGCTGGATCAGCCGCTGCAAGGAGCCGCACCTATGGCGCGCAAAGCGCGTTGCGGAATCCCTGGGCCTTGCCGACGGCGGTAAAACGGGCGAAAGGCTGTCCTTCGCCGAGCAGCAGCAGCGCAAGGCGGAGCGTGCAGAACGCCGCGCAGACCGTTTCGATCACGCCGCCGACAGCGCCGCCGCACGCGGTGAAGCCCTGCAAAAGCCTATCAACGACATGCACGGCGATGTAGCATTCTTCACCCAGCCCAACATCAATACGTCCGCTGGTCGTGCATTTACCCGCCGCCGCGATAGAATGTTTGCATCCTTTGAGCGCGGCTTTGAGGAATACCGCCGCAGCGAGTATTTCCGGGATCGTGCAGAAACTGCACGCCGCACCGCCGATCAGACCGAGCTGAAGGATAAGGGCTTCATCATGCGCCGCATCCGCGAATGTGAATCCGCCATCCGCAAGCTGAAAAAGGCTGTCGAATCTCACGAGGCCGTCAAGCAGAAAATCGAGCAGGGAACGCCTGTCAAACGGTACAGCGGTGCGCTCGTCACTATGGACGAGGTGAACGAATGGCTGGAATCCGATCTTGACCAGATGGAAGCGCAACTCGACAAGCTGGGCTATTACCAGGAAGCGCTCGACGCGCTGGGCGGCGTGACCTTCTCGCAGGACAATATCAAGGTCGGTTTCGTTGTCAAGCTGTCCCGCTGGGGCGCGTGCCGTGTGGTTGCAACCGGCCCGAAGAACTTCACCTACCAGACCGGCCATGATGGCATCGCCCTGACCGCTGCATACGCCGAGATTGAAAGCATCGTCAGTGCCAAGGAAAAGCCCGCCGAGCCGCCCCCCTTCAAGGTTGGCGACGTGTTCACCTGTTCCCGCTGGAACAGCGAAAAGCGCGATGTTGACAAGCTGGAGTTCCGCATCATCCGCGCAACCGACAAGAGCGTGACCCTGCAAACGGGCGACGAGAAGCCCTTTGTCCGCAAGCCCTCTCAGATCACCTGGGACAAGTCCGGCAAATGGCGTCTGTGCATTACGGATTGGAACGATGGCACCGTGTATAAGCTGCCCCAGCAGTAACGCCGCAGGAACATTTCAGATCGCCCCGCCGGGTGGCGTTGTAACCCGGCAGAAAGGAATAACAATGATCGCCGAATGGATGCTTAATAAGGCCCGGCAGGAAAGCGCCAACACCCTGCGCAACTGGATTTGGTCAGCAGTCAGTCAAGGGCAGCCCATCCCCGGTTGTTTGAGCGTTGAATCTCTGCGCTTTGTCCTGCGTGAGCGCGGTGAGGACGGAAGCGGTTATCATAACACCTGATCGCACAACGCTCCTGAAACATTTCGAATCCAAGGGCTACTCGCAATAGCCCTTGAGAATAACAAAGGAGGATCACCCCATGAAAAACATCGCCCGACGTATCATCACCACCATTTTCCCGCCCCGCAGGAACTTCACTGCAACCATCGTCTATTCCGGCCTGACTTTCGACGTCTGTATCGACGCGCCGGATGAACGCCGCGCCCGCATGGAGCTGGACGAGATCGCCGATGGCGGCTATGTCGTATCCTTTGCCGAAGCGTAACGCCTCACAAGCCTTTCACCTGATGATGGCTGCGCCGCCCCAGCGTCACAATAGGGCGGTAGAAGGAGCGCATATGAAAATCACCGATGGTAAGCGTACCGTAAACATTCGCATGGTAATCTGGCAGGAAACGGGTTATTCTCCCGATTGGTCAAATGATTTCTTCGAAGCAGGCGGGTTGCCCTATGATGAGGAAACCGATGCCTATGCCGTTCCTGATGTAGAATATTGCATCGACATGGCGCAGGAATGGGAGTCCGAAGATGAAGACAATGCAGTTTTCGTGACAGACCTCTAACGCCCTCCAACCATTTCAGGCCGCCCCGCCGGGTGGCATCGTAACCCGGCAGAAAGGATCATCCTATAACTTATCTTGAGATTCTGTCCTACGCCCGGAAGGGTATTGCCGCCGAGATCGAAAAGCACCGCGCCATGGAGGAAATCGAAAGCGCGATCGACGATTGCGGTTTCCTGCTGGATTTTGCCGAGACGTGACAGGCGAAACGCTTGACAGGTATTTGCGCGTTCGTGTACACTATGGCTGAAGAATCGACAGCAGGGGTGAAAACATGATGAATGAAGCCGTTTTCGGTTTGGATAAACTGTTCGCTGAGTACAGCGGGGATTATCAGCCGGTCGAGGTGGATACTGGCATGGATGTCGAATTGGAAATCATCGAAGAACACGAACGCCGCAGAACCGTTTATCTTTGGCCGTAGCCATGGTTTGGAGGGATGCACATGAGTGAGATGAAGCAATTCGAGGAACGTTCAATCCGTTCTGTTTGGAATGAAGAATGCGAAGAATGGTTTTTTTCCGTGGTGGACGTCGTAGGCGTGCTGACAGATCAGCCCGACGCACGCCACGCAGCGAAGTATTGGAGCGTTTTGAAGGTTCGCTTAAAGGAAGAGGGCAGTGAACTGCCTACAAATTGTAGTCAGTTGAAAATGCGCGCCGCAGATGGCAAAATGCGCATGACTGACGCCGCCACGACGGAGCAGCTTTTCCGCATCATTCAGTCGATTCCATCGCCCAAAGCGGAGCCTTTTAAGCTATGGCTTTCCCGCGTAGGCGCGGAGCGCATCGAGGAAACCATTGATCCTGAGCAGGCGATAGACCGCGCTTTTGACACCTACCTGAAAAAGGGATATTCTCCCGAATGGATTCATCAACGGCTCCTTTCTATTCGCATCAGGAACGATCTGACCGCTCAATGGGATGCGCACGGCGTAGAAAAGGGCGTTGAATACGCAATTCTCACCGACGAAATGACCAGGGCGTGGGCCGGAAGAACGACGCGGGAATACAAGCGCCTGAAAAACCTGACCAAAGAAAACCTGCGCGACAACATGACAGACCTCGAACTGGTGCTCAATATGCTGGCCGAGGCGAGCACGACCGAATTGACCAAAGTGCAAAATCCGCAGGGCCTTGAAGAAAACCGTGGCGTTGCACGGCGCGGCGGAAAGATTGCGGGCGACGCGCGGCGCTCCATCGAGCAGGAAACCGGCAGGCCCGTTATTTCGGCCCGTAATGCCAGCGTTGGTTCACTGGTGACGGGGCTATTGTCAGAAAAAACGAAGGACAAGAAAGAAGAATAACGACCATATCAAAGCGTCCATTGCGGGCGCTTTTTTATTGCCTTTTTTCGCTTCGCTGTTTGTCATAATGGGAGATTGTGTTAAACACGGTTTGAGAATTTTGCTTCCTTTATATGCGCCTGATTTTTGACATGGTTTTGGAGGTTCTGTTTTACCATGCCTTATTATGACAACTAAGCGACCGCTCAGAGATGAAATAGCTCCATTTTTGCGCTTATTGATTCGCTTTTCCCTGCGTTAGAATCAAAAACAGCCCGTTTTGATTCGATAATCCCGGTTTTGCTACGCTTCCAGACCATTTCTGAGCATAAAAAAGAGCGCCGGAGCGCTATGCTCCGGCTGATCGCAAAGAAGGTTATATATTACGCCCCGCACGTTTATGGGTGTCATACTCCGCAAATGTGCGCACGCTCTTGAATATGGCTTTGTGGTTGACCCATCGGGCCAGTGCTTTCATTTCCGGCGTCGGCTCGATGTTGTGTTCAAAATCTCGGTACGGCTGGGCGAATACCTCCGCCCCAACTTCTCGTAAGGCAATAGCCCTTTTCTCTGCTGATGGAATATCCTGAACCAGCAGATACACAAACACTCTGTACGGCTTAACTCCGTGTTCCTCCAGCAGCCGGATCGCACGGATCACCACGTCAAGCATAGCATCTGTGTCGCAGCTCATACGAATAAACCTGATCCATTTGAGCTTTGCCAGCAGCTCGGCAATCTCCGGCGTTATCAGACGCGCATCAAGGCCCTGGTTGAAATCTATTCGCACGTTCTGACCAACCATGCTCCGCATCTGCTCGATGCCGTGTTGGCAGGCCAGCACGTTATTGTCCATGAAAACAATATCCCGGCTGTCCGGGCGTTTGATCTGTTGCCAGGTGCGGTATGGGCGTATGGCTCCTTCCTTCTTCGGGACGACGCACCACGGGCAACACCTGATGCAGCCGCGCGTAAGAAAGCCTATGGCGTGGTCACACTCAGGGTATATGGAATAATCCGGCTCCATTGCGTCTATTTCCTCCGGCAGTTCCTCGTATACACCGTAGCCGGTTCCGCCTTTGATGGCGTCCGGCGGCAGATAGGCACACTCAGGCGTAAAGGTGAATACCTTGCTGGAATACACCCGGTCGAACGGGAACATCGGTGTCCACCATTCCACGGTATCTCCCTGTGCTTTGTGCCATGCGGATATTTTCATCAGCGCCAGATTAGGGAAGCCGGTTTTATCACTGTCATGCAGTCCGATATGCACCCTCACCGCCTCCTCGTCAGGTTGAATTTCATAAGGCTCTCGTCGATCTCCTCCTGGATCACGCCAATATAAATAAGCGTTTCCCGGCGGGAAGAATGGCACAGAATCCTTTGCAGGCTCGCCACGTCCTGCGTCATCTTGTAATAGTGATAGCCGAAGGTCTTGCGCAGCGTATGGCAGCCGATGTGATCCTTGATACCGGCCTTGCGGGCAATCTCATTGATGATCTGATAGGCCCGCTGGCGCGTGATGGGGCGCGGCTTGTGATCCGGCCCGCGCTGCTTGCTTTGGAGGATGTATTCATCGCCGCTGCGGCCTGCCAGCAGGCGGTTTATATCCCTCCGGGCGTGGGGGTTGATAAGGATTTTCGCCTCTTTGCCGGTCTTTTGTGCCTTGATCTCGGCGTAATCCTGCCCGCGCAAGTCCCGCACCCGGAAGCGGCGAATATCTGATATGCGCAGGGATGTGTTGAAACCGACGACCAGCAGCAGCTCCCAGCTCACTTCGCCGGTTTTGCGCTTCCTGTCGTGTTCATGGGCTATATCGAGGCACTTATAAAGCAGCTCCATGTCCCGGATCGGCTGCACCGCTTTCATTCTGTTTTCACTCCCTTGTAATATGACAAATAGAAAAGGTCAAATAAAATCACCCCCGGCAATTTCGCCTGCCGGGGGTGCGCGTTATGCCATTATGAGAAAGGCGACGCCGGTTTTACTCAGCGTCGCCAGCTTCGGGCGGCTGCGTCTGCTCCTCATGGAACATGTAGTCGATCAGATACTCCTTGGCGGCCTGCTCGTCGGTCGGCATGTTGCCAGGAAGGGCGAAGCCGTTTGCCCTCGCAAAGCCGATAATCATTTCAAGCGGCCAATGGGTGATCTCCATATCAAATTCTTCCCCGGTAAGCTCCACGGCCTCCTCGACCTCCACGGCAGGGAGAACCTGGCCGCCCTGCCATTCCTTGAGCTTGTTCCACAGGTCATACAGGAAGTTCGTGCCGCGACCGATGGCAATGCCGGTCAGGACGTAGAAGATGTATTCAACCCACATGGGATATTCGATCTCCACGACCCAGGCCAGCATATTGATCTTGCACGTCACGGCCAGCAGCACGCCCATGCCCATGGAAACGTACTCAGTCGCCGTGAGCTGGGGTTCGCCCTTCGTCCAGATGGGCTTGAGCGCGTTGATGATGGCCTCGATGAACAGGGCAATCAGGATCACGTCGGTGATTTCAAAAAACATGGTATTCCCTCCTAAAGAATGATTTATGAAAAGGGGCGGGGTTGCCCCCGTTTCCGGCCCGCCCTTTTTCGCGTCATGTGTGCGCCCGTGCGCGTAGTGAATACGGAAACCCTCCGCCCGTCAAAAGCGCAAATGTTTGCGCTTTTCAAGCCTGCTGGTCGCGCGGCTTGCTGTCCAGCTTGAGAATTTCCTCCTCGTAGTGTTCGGAAAGATGGTTCCTGCCTTTTGCTCGGTAGCTCTTGTGCATCTGGCAGAGCATTTCTTTTTTCGATCCGGGACACCATCCCTGCGCAGTGTAAAACTCCTGCGCCTGGGAGAGCCGTTCGTATTGGAGATCGCCGATGTCGTCTGTCAGGGTGACAAGCGTTTTGTCGATGCGGGCCATGGCATCGCGCATTTCTTTGCGAAAAGCCGCAGCGTCATCCCGCGCCGCCTGTTCTGCTTTGAGACGTTCTTCCTTGAGCTTCTTGCGCTCCTCGCGTTTCCGCTGGATGTAGCGCTTGATGGGATTGAACAAGATAAGAGCCAGCAGGCCGAAGATTGCCGAAAGAGAACCGGCAATCCCGCCCCACTCATTGATCTGTTCCATCGGCTTAACCCTCCTTGACTTCGGTGTACTTGCCGCTGATCCAGCCGATCTTGCCGTTGATCTCGACGGCGTGCCAGCCCAGGGCCTCGGCGGTAGCGACGTAGGGCATGATGTCGCCCTTGTTTACGCGGGTCAGCACCTTGTAGGTGGTGGCAGGGCCGCTTCTCACGTTCACGCTGTCGCCAGTCGCAACAACGTGCTTTCCGGCGGGAATGACAGGCGTATCATCGTCATCCGCTCCGTCGTTCTCGCCCTTGGTGATGTCGTCCAGCACGCCCATCAGGGCCTTGTGGGTGATGGAGCCGTACTTGCCGTCCACCTCGATCTGTGCGAAACTCTGGAAGCGCTTCACGGCCTTTTCGGTCTTTTCGCCGTAGCTGCCGTCTACGCCGTCGTTCTTCTCGCCGTAGGTGCCGAGATCATAGCCCATGCCCGCAAGGATGCTCTGCAAATGGGCCACATCGTCGCCCTTGCTGCCGCGCTTGAGCAGGCGGCTGCCCAGGGTGTACTTGATAGGCTCGGTCGTGCTGCCCTGGGCCGGGGTGTCGGTGTCGGCATCCGTGCCGTAGTCGATGAAGGGCAGCATGTACCAGTGCGTCCACTTACCGGCAGACAGCACGGTTTCCTTGCAGCCGTAGGAGAAGCCCTTGAACTCGATTACCTTGCCGTTGCCGATGTAGTAGCCGACGTGGCCGGAGAGGGTCACGGCAAGGCCGGGAATCTCAGGAATGGTGCTGATTGCGCCCCAGGGCATACCCTTGTCCTTGGCGTAGGCAAACATGCTGTTTGCGCCCTTGTCCGGGCATTTGTTGGAGCCGTATTTGCTGGTGATGCTGTTGTCGTTGCCGATGGCCTCCACAACACCCTCGCCGCCGTTCGTCCAGGCGTAGCCCTTGGCAGCGCCGATGCAGTCCGCGCACACCTCCTTGGCGGCAATGTGCTTGTTGTAGGTAGCGGTGCGGTTGTCCTTGTAGTGGCTGGGGTACAGCTTTGCCTTGCGGGTGCGCAGGCTGTTGGTGCATTTGTAAATGCAAGTGCCGTACCAGTACGGGCGACCCACCATTTCCTTCAGGAACGCTACAAAGTGTTCGTTGGCGAACGGCTCTTTGATCCGGGCGTTCTGCTTTTGCGCTTCTTCAAACTCAGCTCTCGCCTTGTCATCTGCGGCCCATGCCGCCGCCAAGGAGGAACCCGGTTTCGTTTCGGTCGTGCTGGTGTTCTCTGCCATTTCCGATTCATCATCCTTTCCATAGTTCGCCGCGATCTTCGCGCCGACATAATAAAAATCGAGTATCTCACGATACCCGATTCCGTGATTGGCAGCCCACGCCGCGCCATACTGGCTCATGCCTACGCCGTGGCCCTTGGTAATGCTTTTCCCGGCTGCTGTGCGCTCTGCACAGGCCGCAGCGTCCCACGGGTCATCCTGGGCGATCAGATAGGGCCGGTAGCCGCCCCAGCGCTCCTCGCTGCTGGTTGTGCGCCCGCCATTGGATGAAGAATAGCTGCAAGTCTTGAGGGGTTTCCCGTCGTAGGTAAGCACCATACCGGCAGTAAGGGCCGCTGCGTCGTTGGCATTGGGATATTGCGAAGCATCCCAGCGCGAAGCGCGGAAAGCCTGATGGGTGCTGCTCTGGTCGGTGATGTACTTATCATCGCCGACATAGTTCATGGCGAATGTTCTGGCCGCGATAGCCTGCGCTTTGCAAGCCTCGATATGGGAGTTGCCGATCTCCGATGCAACCACACCGGCGACATACTCCTCAATCTCGATGTTCACAATATCGCCAGCAACGCAGCCGAAGTAGCTAAGATTCTCCGCCCGCGATACCTTCACGCGGATAATCATTGGTTGTCACCGCCTTTCTCGGTCGCTGCCTGTACGGATGATGGCGGCAGCCATGAAGCCGATCATTGCGCAGAGCGGGACGATCCACAGCAGATGCAGGATGTTGATCTTCATAGGTCTATCACCTCTCCGCTCTCGCACCACGCCCGGAACCGGGCGCGTATATCTTCCTCCAAGCCGTCCCAGGGAACCACGCCGCGCACAATCCGCACGCTTATGTCGTATTCCCTAAATCCATCCTCCGTGGGGTAAATGGTAACGTCCGGCATCAGGTAAACATCTACCGTGCCGTCGTCCTTCTCGTCGATGGCGTAAAAACGCCGCCCTTTTGCAGGCGGCTCTTTTGCATCCGGCAGCATTATGCCGCCTCCTTTCACTGAAAAGCTATATTCCGCTCGATCCACAGCCGCACGCTATGGGCATTGCAGTTGACCGTCATGCCCATGTAGCTTTGCAAGGATTGCATTGCGCTGTCATAGCTGATGGCGTTGGCCGCGTAAAGCTCCGAAATATGCTTGAGGCAGCTCTTGATATGGCGGATGGTTTTCTTGCGCAGCCTCAGTCCATGAGGCGTTACGCGATAACCCACAAATTCGCATCCCTGTGTAGCGGGGACAATCTGGCTCTTTGGGCTAAGATCAAGGTGCAGCTCGTCCCTGAGAAAGACATCAATCTGCGCCATGATCCGTCGTGCTTCTTCTCGTCCTTTGACCAGGATGCAGAAATCATCCATGTACCGAACATAGTAATGCAGGCCGAGTATGTGCTTGCAATACTGGTCAAGCCGGTTCAGATAGATGTTTGCCGTTTCCTGGCTGGTCAGGTTGCCAATCGGCATACCCACATCATACAGCCGCTTCTCCTTCGGGCAGTCGTTCGCGCTGGCTCCCGGCGGCAATCCAAAGGGAACGTCCGGGTTATTGAGGATCACCGACATCAGCCGTAGAAACCACTCGTCGTCCGTGTAGTCCCGGTAGACATCCAGGGCAATTTTGTGATCCACGCGGTAGAAATACTTCGATACGTCGCACTTTATCAGCACCCAATCCCTTGCGTCGGGCTTTCGGCTGATAAGCTGCACCCAATTCATCAGGCAGCGGGCCGCAGGGAGCGTGCCTTTGTTCTTCCTGCATCCGTAGCTGTGCTGAATAAAACGCTTGTCGGCGTATGGGTTGAGCTGACGATAGATGGCCCATTGCACCACTCGATCCCGGAACCCCAGCGCCATGATAAGGCGCGGTTTGGGGTACTTGGCGTAGAACTCCCGGTACGGGCCGACGGTGTATGTGCCATCCAACAGATCCTTTTGCAGATCGAAAAGGTTCTCCTCAAGGTTGAAGGTGAATGCCAGCACGTCCTCGCGGTAGTGCTTTTCCTTCGCGGCGTCCTCGTATGCGGCATATAGGTTCTCAAAGGAACAGATGCGTTCTTTCAGATGTTGCAGCTTCTCCAAAGACACGCCTCCGTTTCGACCATGCGTGGCGTTTCCGCTCGGCGTAGGCTGTTTTTCTCTCCCGCAGGCAAGCCCGTCTAAGGGATAAGCTGCCAGCAGCCATAGCCTTACGCCCCTCCGGGCGCTTCATGGTGATTCGTAATCTGCATGTTTCCTCAATAGGTGCAGGTTACGAGTATTGTTTCCGGGATATATTGTCGCGTATCACGCATGTATGCGCGTTATAACGCGCACGCCTGCGTAGCGATTGCGAAAACCCTCCCGGACGGAAATGCACCCCTCCCGTTTCTGTGCTGCCGGTCGTTCGTAACGTGCCGGTCACTCGCTGTGATCGGGAGCGCGGGCGACCGCCAAAGTACGCGTTGGCGAGGGAACGCGGGTAGGAGCAACTCAGACAAGCCATGCCCGCGTGGGACGCGGAGTCGAAGTGGCCGCCGCGCCGCGCCACGCGCTCGTCCTGCGTCATGTGAACATAGAAATATCCCTGAACAGTCGTACCAGGAATGGGAGCCAAGCCCAGCTCGTACATGATGGAGGGCATGTAGGGAATATTGGTCGTGTTCACGCCCATGGACGCGAAGGCAGTGCCGCGATATTCGCCATCGAAGGTAGGCTCCACGGTGTCAATGGTGATCTTGCCGTTCTGCCAGGTGTAGTGAAGCGTGCCGGGAGTGCCGGGAGCAACCAGCGTATAGCCGTTGTCGGTCTTGTTGGGCAGGATCGCTTTCCACGCACCGTTGGCGGAACAGTCGGCGGTCGCGTCGGCAGCGTTGTTGTTGTCGCCGAGAATCTGGATTTCGCAGTTGACCAGACGGAATCCGTAAACCTGTTCAAAGGCATTGCCCTGGATGTCACACAGGTTGCCGGGATCGCTGCCGAGATACCAGTCAATGGGGCCGCTGCCGGTCAGGGTGTTGTAGCCGCTGTACTTGCTATCCGCATTGTACTGGCCGGGATCGGCGGGCGTGCCGCCTACATGCTTTCCCTTCTTCCAATACAGCGGAGAATCCACGGGTAGCAGCTCCTCAGAGGAAGTATGCGCCTTGATGCACTCATACAGCCAGCCACGGAAAGAGCGCTTGTCGCCGACGTTGTAGTTCTTTGCCAGCTCCCAAAGCGTAGCGTCTCGGTAGTCGCAGCCGTAATAGTTGTTGCCGTGCGGCTCCCACTTGTTCTTGTGGGCCAGCAGCAGCATAAAGCCGTGGTCGGCAATGGTGATGCCGGATGCGCCGTTGCCAAAGGCACGCATCTTCTGCAAGAATGTGTCATGGTGCATGGAAACGCGCGGGGGCATGTTGGGGAGGGAATACTGAGTAACGTTGCCCTCCAGCTCGGAGGACATGTACTTGCCGATCAGGATAGCGTCCTCCTCAACATTGTTGATGACGAAAGCGGGGTGGCTGTGATCCGGCAGGGAAGCGTCCAGATCGGAGCTTTTCATCTTCGGGAATTTGCAGAAAATACTCGGATTTCCTTTCGCGTCATACTGCACTACGTTGCCATACTGACGCGCAAGCTGTTCCAGAGGGGAATTGTTCATGCTGCATTATCCTCCTTATTCGGTCTTGAGTTTCCACAGGGAAGGAACGTTCGGGGGTTCCCATCCGACCTGCGAGGTATGGCCCTGCAAACAGGTGTAGGTGCTGCCCTCAAAGGTGCAATCCTCGCCCGTGGCGAAGTCGGTATCGGGCTGCCATTCGGTGCTGCCCTCCTGCTTCACGCGGCGGAAAAGGGACTGGGTAGCCGTGCCGGGTTCCCATCCGGCCTGCGTGGTGTGTGCCTGGATGACGACGAACATGCTGCCGCCGTGCATCACGGTATCGCCGACTGCAAGGATCATGCCAGGTTTCCATTCCGGCGTCGCCGCGCTCATGGTCAGCAACTCCTCGTCGGTCACGCCGTCATTGGCGACGGCATAGCGCAGTCCGGCGTCCATGCGCTGGCGCAGGGCCTTGAAGGGAGCAAGGCGGGCCTCCCTGGCGGCCTCGCGCTGCTTTTCCAGCTCGGCAATCTCCTCGTCGGTCATGCCGGTTTCAGGGGTCATCTTGATTTCATCGCTCATGGTGCGTCCTCCTTATCAGGTGGTCAGGGCCGCAGTGGACGCCTCAAGCTCCTTGATGCGGTCAGCCTGCGCCCGGAGCTGGGCCTGCGTGGTGGTGAAATACATGTCGAACGCAACCGAAAGATGCTGCAAGGCATCCTCAATGTTGTTGAAGTTGGTCGCGCTCTGAGGCGTACCCTGCTGCAGCACTTCGCCAGGAGCAGGGGTGTGGGTCACGCTGCCGTCGGCGTTGGTGACTTCGGTAAAAGTCCTCGGGCGCTCGACGACGTGATCCTGCCATTTGGTGCGGTTAAAGGCCACGGGTCATTCCTCCTCATTCTTCGATGATGGTAAAGCGGAAACGGTACAGAATACCTTCCTGCGCATCCTTCCGCGTGATGCTCTCGGCCTTGCTTGCCCACAGCGTACCGTTGTGGTCGAAAAGCTGTACTTCCGTCACGGTGATGTTGCCCGCTACGGTGTGGTCGATGATGAAGGTAACTGCGATACGGCCATCAGCAAGCACCTCGGCGGTCTGGATTTCCGCCTGGTAGTAGGTGCTGCCGACTTTGTATCGTGCATACGCAATATTGTTTTTCAAATGATTGCGCAGCGAATTGAGGGCGCTATTCGTCAGCATGGTTTTCCTCCTCTCCGTTAGATTTCATCGCTTCCGCACAGGTTCTCGTCCGTGCATGGCGAGTACGAAAAGGCCGTAGCCTTGCCGTCGGTTCCAGTCTGTGCGCTGGTGTTGGCAATCGCGCCGATGGTGTTTACCTCCGGGCGCGTGCCTGCCTGCGCCTCCTCGCTTGTGGCCGGGTACGGGAAAACGTGTCCCTCCGCCACCGGCGCGGCGGTGATCCGGCTTTCGCCAAGGCCGCCGACGGTGGTTTCTTCGGGCTGCGTGCCTGCCTGCGGGTAGGGGAATACATGGCCCTTTGTCTCGCGCGTGGCGATAACGTAAACGTCATCCGCAATCCTGCTGATGATGCTTTCCTCCGGGTATGTACCGGCATACAGCCCATCGCCGGTCAGCGGCGGGCCGTACCGTGCCAGCACGCCGCCCTCGCCGGAAACGATGATCGTTGTACCGCTGCCAAGGGCGATGTCGTCAAGCACACTGCGCACATTCTTGCTGGCCTCGATGGCCCTGCGCAGCCATGCTTCGTTTGCGTCGTTCCATTCGCCGGAAACGGTCACGCGGAAATGGAAGGGTTCGCCGGGGTATTGCCAATGCTCCTCAAGCTCCACCTGGTCGAAGAAGCCCTCAAGGAAGTTGTAGATTGCCTGCGGCGTGCCAAGGGCAGAATAAAGCGGCGTTGCATCCTTGATCCAGCGCCGCTTAGTTTCGATATTGGCATTGTGGTCGTATAGGCAACCAAGCTCCCAGGCCATTTCGTCCAAGCGCCATTCGGGCATTTTGTCGATGTCTTGCAGATTGTCAACACCCGTCTGAATGGTGCTGCACATGATCTGCAAGGCCCGCTCAATGGCCTTTGCCATGGCGTAGCCGTTCTTATCGGCCAAAATGAAGTCGGGGAAAAGCTGATGAATCGTAAAGTCGATCATGTGGTCATCACCGCCAGCGTGATCTTGCCCTTGCAATGGGCGTTTTCGGCAATGGTGGTATACTGCACAGCGCCGTTGTTGAAATGGCTGCCGTCGCCCCATACAACGCGGATCGCGCCTGCCTGGTAGAGCATCGCCATCAGCTTGTCAGGGTTAAAGGCCCTGCCGATTTCTTCATCCTGCCACTTCTGGTATTCCTCCACCGCCTCGCCAATGGCCGGCGTGATGTTGCTGCCCGCCTCCTGTGCGTACTGCACTTTCAGCTCGTAGGGTATCTGCGTGGCGCGGTATACCTCCACCGTGTCGGTCAGCGGTCGCACGTCCTGGGCATTCAGGGCGGCGCTCACGCTGTCCAGAATGGCCGCAGCGCCGGTGTCGCTTGCCAGCAGCAGATAGATGCCGACCACGCCAGCGCCCAGGTTGAGCGCCCGTGCATCCAGAATTTCGCTGGTCACGTTCATTGCGGCGCTCTCATACTGCGTCTGCGGGCCGGTGGTGGTGTTGATAAGGCCGAAGTTGCGGATGCGTTCGCGGTAAACCTCGTCGTCCTCCTCGTCCTGGCCTCCGCTTGCATCGCGGATGGCGTATACGCTCAGAACCGCCGGGTTCGGAACCATGAATTGCATCTGCGTACCGGCAAGCAGACCATTGCCAAGACCGCCGGTTTCCCGGCAAATCACCTCGGCGTTGATGGTCTGCTCATAGCCGGTCTGCTCCACTGCCTCGGTCAGCAGATAGAGGTGTTCACCGTCGGCGGTCAGGGCCGTACCGGCGGCAAGGGTTTTCGCCGTGCCACTTGCCCGGAATTTTATTTCCACGGTACAGGTCGCAGCCTCCGCAGGAATGCGGATGCAGTTGCGCTTCTCGCCGTAGATGTCCAGGTATTCGCCCACGGCATAGCGCAGGGTGTCCATCCTCAAGGCCGCATCTACGCCAGCAAAGACCTGAGTAACGATGGCCTGGACGCCGCGCAGCAGCATTTCCTTTTCGTCGCCCGGATAAAGAATATCGCCGCCTGCTTCAACGTAGGCGACGATCATTTCTTTCCAGAGTTCTTCGGGATCGTATGCCAGATAATGAATCTCGTTGTCCAATCTTCTCACCTCCGTTACTCGTCTATGGTCACTTCGATGGTGGCCGTAATGATGATGTCGCCGTTTTCATCCATGGCGCACTCGCCGTCCACGATCTCCACGTCCGGCTCCCACAGCATGATCCTGTCCAGCTCCGGCAGCAGCTTCTCTTGCAGCTCCGGCAGCGGCAGCTCATAGAAAGCGGGATCGAAACCGCGATAGCGGTCATAGGGTACTTCGCCCATCCGGCACATCAGAAGGTTTTTCGCGTTCTGGATCGTGCGCAGGATGATGTCGTTGTTGCACTCAAAATCAATCGGTGCAGGCCGGTTGGTAATCTGATATTGTGCCATGCTCTGCCTCCTCCGTTACTTTTTAAGTGCTTTGATCTTGTTCTTGACGGCGCTTGTAACCTTCGACACGACGGAGGTTTTCTTCGTGGTGGAAGATGTTTTCTTGGCATTGTTGACGGCTGCAACGGCTGCTTTCAATGCACTTGCAGTCTTACTTGCTGTGCTTACAGCCTTAACTACCGTCGTTGCAGTCTTGGCTACCGCCGCCACTGCACCAGCCACTGCGCCAACAACAGCCGCCGTCGTCGTTTTCTTGGTCGTGGTGGTCGATGTCTTTTTGGTGCTGGTTTTCTTGCTGCTGGACGAACTGCTGGAACTGCCGGACGAGGAGGACGAGGAAGAAGAACTGCTCGATCCGTCGTACTTCGCGCACTGCTTCATCGTCAGCTTTACCTTGCAGCTGATCCATGTGCCATTGGGGGCAATCGTTGTTTCGCTCACAGATGCCTCCGTGAGCATGAGCTGACAGGTAATCAACTTTTTGCCGCCCATGTAAAAGTAGTTCTTCGCGCCCGACCGCGCTTCATCCACGAATTTAAGCGCCTCATTCTTCACGTCGCAGCCGGTCAGGGCATTCAGCTCCGCCGTCAGCGTAATTTCGGAGGGATTGCTGTTTTTGCGGGAAACGTATTTCTGGCCGTCGCTGGTCTTGTCCTCGGTTTCGCTGCTGCCCTTGATGGTCAGCCCCGTAAAACCTCGGATCAGCTTCGGTGACACCGTGAAGGAGTGTCCATTCCAGGAGGCAATTTCAGCCATATTTCATCACTCCTTCCACGGCGCAGTGCTGGGCGCGTATTCGTTTTCGTTCTCGTTTTCGGGAATTTCTACGACCGGCAGGGAAAGCACTTCATCGCCCTGGAACACCGCACGCCGTACATATCCGGGATTGGCGTTCATCAGGTCAGCGGCGTACTTCTCATGGTCGTAGATGTTCAGCGCCACCATGTCAAAGGTTTCCCCGGCGCTGCAACGGTACAAATAACCGCTCAATGCAACCATTATGCGTACACCTCCACATCGTCGTGCATTTGCTTTTCGCTCCACCAGCGGTCGAGCCGTTCCTTGTCCTCGATCAACTTCTGCTCAACGCCGTTCGCGTCGTTGGCGTAGATCGTCGGGGAATAGATGATCTGCGCAGGCGTGCCGCCTCCGGCATTCAATCCACCGTTGCGGGCAATCAGCTCCGGCCAAGTAAAGCCTGCGGCCTCGCGGGCTGCATTGAACAGGCTTGCCACGCGGTCGGTATGTTCCTCCGGGATCGCCCATTCCGGGCCAGCTTCGCCGAAGATGGAAGCCTCGGTAGCTCGTCCGCCCTCTGCAAACAGAGAGAATTTCGATCCGCCGATAAGACTGCTGCCGCTGCGGATACCAGAGTAAGATACCCTCGCTGTAAGTGTCGGACTGCCCCATGCAGCATACAAAGCTGTTACTGCGGAGCTGCCAGCAGTAGTGGCGTCCGCGCTGATGCCGGTGGAATCCACCGTAGCGTCAAGTGTAGGATCGCCATACCCGGTCATGAGAGAGGTTTCCGCTGCTGCGCCTGCCGCTGCCGCTTCCGCTTCCATTCCTGCTGCGTCAATGGTTGCATCAGGCTCCACGATTGCGGGAATAACCTGTTCACCGGCTGCGGCCTCTACGGCTCCCGGAGGAACCACCGGCTCCACGGTCGCGGTGATTAGGTAATCCTCTGCGTTGATGTCGCCGTACATGAGCTGCCAAGCCGCCGCCTGGTCGCGGAATGGGTTGCTGGCTTCTGCAAAGGAGCCGCCCATGTCAGCCAGCACCTTTTCAAAGTCATACACATTCTTGAGAGCAGTGGTCAGGTTGCCGACCTCACCCTGCGCAGATGTTCCGATCTCAGCCCACTTCGCGCCAATATCCACATCCGGCAGGCCCTCTATGCCAAGGCCCAGCGTGTCAAAGAACTCCGACACATACCACGCAGGGTTTTCATCGAGCATTTCACGGGCAGTCGTGGCGTTGTGGCTGTACAGATAGTCGCCGATTTGCAGCGCATCGTCCAGCATTTTAGGAATCAGCGCAATGGATTCGCTGTCCATGTACGGGCCAAGAATCTCCGTCAGCTTGTTACCGACGCCAGAAATCCCGTGTTCCCCGCGCCATAGATCGTAAAGCTGATCGTCAAGCGGGTTATCTTCGCCAAACAACGGCATTCCATCCGGGAACAGCGCACTCCAATTAACCGCATCAGGGGAAACCTCGCCGTATTCGTCGCGCTTCAGATCGCCATTGGCATACAGCCCGGAGAGGAATTGCCACGCCTCGCCATAGCCGCTCTGGCTCATGAGAGCGTCGAATACCGCCATCGTGACCTGTGCGTTGTCGTCCTTGTACCCCTGAACCTTTGCCGCGTACTGAGCATCCATATCGGCCAGGAATGCCGCTTTGTCTGCGTCAGTGTACGCCGTGCCGGTAATCTGGTTGATCCATCCCTTGCTGATGGCCTCGTCAAAATAGACGCCCCATTTAGCCCGTTCGCCGATGTGTGTTTCTTCGGCTGCGGCCAGATTGGCGTTCATGATCTCCGCCTGCTCGGCGAGGAAGGATTCCGCACTGTCCCAGCTTACGCTCTGGGCCTTGTGGAGTTGTTTTGCAAGCTCGGCTTCCTGATCTGCTTTTGCAGCAAAGGCCATGGCGTCGTTGTACGCCTGCATTTTCTCCATGATGACGTTATACTCGTTGCCGGTAATAATGCCGTCATCCATGGCCGTGCCAAGCGTTTCTCCAAACTCGCGGCCAAGCTGTTCCGCCTGCCCTACGAGGTTTTCATACATCGTATCGGCAAGCAGGATCGCGCCCGCATACTCGTCATCCGTGGCGGCGCTGTCAAGGCCGCCAAACAGCATCGTGAGATAGCTTGCGCTCTTGTCAAAGCTGGCGTTGATACCGGCAAGCAGCTCATTGCCCATCGTCTCACCAAGAGAAGAAATGCTCTTGATCTGCTCTGGGGTGAGTGTTGCGCCGGTAATCATGTTGGTCAACAGATCGCCGGAGAGCGTCGTGCTGGCCGTTTCAAAGTTTTCCACTGCCGTTTGCAGAGCAGTGTTGTAGTTGTTTACGTCGGTGTAGGTGTTGTTGAATGCGTCACCAATTCCGTTGACGTGAGCAAGGAGCGCTTCGGTGTCCAGCTCCATTTCGCCGAAGTTGGCCGCGAAGTTGGCTTCGCCGAGCTGGTAGAGTGCGCCCGCTGCTGCCGCAAGGGCCGTCAGGCCAAGCGCCGCCGCGCCAATGGGGGTCATGGCAAAGCCGATCAGACGGAAAGCACTGCCTGCAAGAAGCAGCGTGGGGCCAGCCGCAGCAATGCCCGTCGCTGCGCCGAGAAGCACTTCCAGCTTATCCTTGTCCATGTTGGCAAGGCCGTTCACGATGTCCGTCATGAAGTCGGCTACGCCCTCGACCGCAGGCGCAATGGTTTCGCCGATGGTCGTCTGGAAAGCATCCCAGGAAGCGGTAAACTCGCGCAGAGCGCCGCCCAGGCCGCCCTCCATGGTGGCAGCCATGGATTCGGTATAGCCTGCGCTGCCGCCCTCAATCTGCTGCTGATAGTCAATGATCGTGCCGAGCGCCGCCATCAGGTTCAGTGCCGTGGTGGTGGTGCGCTTGCCGAACAGATTGCCCAGCATCTCGTTCTGCTCTGCCTCAGAGAGCGTAGAGAGAGCCGCGTTCAGTTCGCCGATGATCTGGATAGCCGGTTTCAGTTCGCCGGTCGTCGAATCGTAGATCGACAAGCCCAGTTCGCTCATGGCTTCTGCCGTATCGTTTACGTCAATACCGGCTTCTTCCATGTAGGATTCAAATTCCGCCCATTCCTCCTCGCTCACGCGCAGGGATTGAATCAGCTTGTCCTTGCTTTGCGTCGGGGCAAGCAGCGTCAGCATGAAGTTTCTGAGCTGCGTACCGGCGTTTGTACCCTGCATGTCGGAACCGAACTGAGAAATGCCGCCCAGGATGGCGAGAATTTCACTGCTTCCGCCTGCAAAGAACTGTGCGCCGCTGCCAAGGCGTTGCATGGATTGGCCCAGAGTGTCGATGTCCGCAGCGCTGATGGCGGCGGTTTTCGACATCTGATCGCTGAGTGTGTTGGCATACTCCATCGGCATACCAAGCGCATTCAGCGTGTAGTACAAGTAGTCCAGGCTGTCGGCAAGGTCGATGTTTGCCGCCGTCGCCAGGTTCATGACGGTGGGCATCAGCGTTTTGGTTTGCTCCATGTTCAAACCAAGCTGCGCCATCATCACTTCGGCCTGCGCGGCCTGATCCATTGTGTACTTGCTCGACTGAGCAATGGTCTTGTTATACTCGTTGAGGATGCGCATCGTCTTGTCGTCATATTCGCCAAGTGCCTGCACTTCTCGCATTACGTCGTCGTACTCGACGTATTCCTCAACGCTTTCCTTTCCAAAGTCGATAATCTTCTGACTGAGGGCGTCGATGTGATTGCCCACGTTAATCAGAGCCGTACCGATACTTCCAAACGTATTATCTACTTTGCCACTCAGGGTAATAATCGTTTGGAGGGTCTGCTGTCCCATTTTTCACCGCCTAACTGCGGCGATTCGGTCAGAACGCCGCGAGGATCGCTCCGTGTCCGTCGTCAAACACGAAAAAATAAACGCGGTCGCCAGCCTTATAGGCCGCGCCGCTTACGGACGGGATCGCAGGCGTCATAATGCCGTCGCGTGTGAGGGACTGCACCTTATAGCCGTCCTCGCATACCTCGGCAATGATCCCGCGCTCGATGTTCGCTCCATAATTATTTTTCATGATTGTTCCTCGCTCGTCTGTTTGATATATTGCTGTCCGTACTGGCAGGCGTCCAGGCATTCGCACTGGCGAAAAACCACACATCTGCTGTTCGCTCCGCTGCACAAATAGCTCTTGATAAGTCGGTTGGTGCTGATTTTCTTGATCTTTTTGTTTTCTTTTTCTTTATATTCAGTCGGGGCGACGCCCGGTTTAATCGCGTGATAAATGGGAAATCCCCTGATCTTGTCCATAGGAATCACCCAATCGTGCTGACGCAGCGGAGCAGCTTGGCCTTGCTTTTCTTGTGGAAGAAGTCATGCTCCACCTCGTCAATCAGCCATTGGCCGTCCGCATCCGTCGGACTGTCAACGTCAATTCTCGTCATGGCCATCAGGCCGGGGTTGTATTCCATGCCCACGGTCAGCTCCTCCGCAGTCCTGTTGCGGCAAAGAAGCAGCCCACGCGCCCATCTGGCCGCCTGCGCTGCATCCATGGCCGGATAGTCAGTGAAAACCTCATGTTGTCCATAGGAGGCTTCCACGTCCTCTGCGCCGCCGTTTGCATACGGCGTCTTGATGGTGATACCGGCCAGCTTCACATCGTCGCGCCTCAGATAGTGCGTTCCCGCCTGATCGGCGCTGATCCTGATGGTCTGCGCGGCCTCCATGGCCTGTGCGTATTCGATGGAGACTGCGGTCAAGCGCCCGTTCAGCGCTTTCAGAACCGCACCCTCGCATTGTAAAATCCGACTCAGAAATGCCGGAGCGCCCTCTTTGTGGCGCATCAGATAAGTGTAGGTAATATCTTTGTCAATGCCAAACAAGGCACTGTCCATGCCGCATTCTGCGGCGCAGGCGGCCATGATGTCGGCAATACGCATCCCTTCATAGGCGGCGTATACCCTGCGCCGCGCTGCGCTGGGCAGGCTCGTCGCAATGATCCTGTACTTGCCTGCCGTAGGTAGCACAGAATTGAGAAACAGAATCCCGGTGCTGTACCCGTCCATCTGAACCTCAAGCACATCGTCGCGCTGCGGCTGCCATCTGTACCATGCTGCGGCATTTTCCAGCTCAATCTCTATGCTGTCACATCGCCCGCCCGAAACGTCGCGGTGAACGCATTTCACCACGTCCACCTCGCGGGTGATGTCCGTCCCCTCGTAGAAAAGCTGCATTCTGCCGCCTCCTTAAAAAGCGGAGCGCCGCCGGGGCGCTCCGCGTTATTTCTTGTTCCTTGCTTGAATTACTGTGTGGATCGCGTGTACAAACTCGTTGAACATGCTGATCGTCATATCCATAAACACATTGATGGGTGTATGGCTTGCCATGGCGGCATCAGTTATTCGCCGTATGTATTCTTCCCGGCTTCCTGTGCCGACCGTACCAAAAAAAGCGTAGCCACCTGAACCGCACGCTGCGCATCAGAGAGGCTGATCCTCTCTTTGATGTCTTTCGCATCGTAGAGGCGACCGCCCTTGTCGTCCACCGGGGCCTGCTTTGCAGCGGCAGCGGCAAACAGAGCAAGAGCCTGTTTCTTGGAAACCTGGAAAACGTTCCGGCTGGCGGTGTCAGAATCCATAGCCTCGACATATTCCCAGCCGCTCAGCTTGGTAAAATCGTAATGCAATACGGAAACATCTGCGCTTCTCGCGCGGATCGGCACGGCCAGCTCCAGCGTGCCTTTGGAAATCATGCTCAGAGTGATGGGAGCGGGTTTCTGTGCTTCCTGCTCCTTGGGCTGTTCCTCAACCTGGGGCTGCTCATTCTTCTTGATTTCTTCGCTCATGGTCTTTTTCTCCTTGTTTTTTTGATGATAGAATAGGGCGGGAAAAGCGCAAATGTTTGCGCTTTTCCCGCCCTTGGGATTAGTTCAGCAGATTCTCGATCTGGTTGGTGTAGTCAACGCCGTTGAACTTGATAACGCCCGCCATCGCGTCAATGATGGTCGTCACCTCGCCGTTGATTTCTTCCTCGTAGCGCAGCACAGAATACTTGTCCGTGCTGCCGAAGGGGTTGCCGGTTTCGATATTGCCCTTCTCGGTGGACTTGTGAACGCCGGTAATGCGGAACTTGACGCTCTCATGCTCAATCTCACCGGCAGCCACGGCGTAGCGCTGGCGCACAATGCGGGTTTCGATGAAGTGCTTGCCAGGGGAGGCAAGGTACTTGCAGTTCACGCCGTTGTTGTGGCTCACGCTGAACTCCATCGCATTCAGGTGGGTGGTGTTGGGCATATCCACGTCCATAGCCATACCAGAGGAGGAAATGGTGCTGGTGGGATGCTCAATCGTCGGCAGGCTTACGCTGGTTACATCCTCGGCAACGCGCTCGTTGTCAATGACCCGATGGCCTTCGACGTTGTTATAAACTTTGCTGGGCATAGCGGTTTACTCCTTTCTTACGCCACGTCGGCAAAATAGGTCACGAAACCTTCATCCGTCCAGTTGACAATCGCGGTCAGGCTCTTGGCAAGCGGCGTGGTGGTCACGTTGAAGGTGAAGGAATAGTCGCCGTTCATGATGTCGCTGCGGGCATCAGGCTCGGCGTTCAGGTGGACGACGCCGTAGGTCAGCGCACCGATCTTGACCAGGGCATCGAGGCGGGTCTGCTCCTCGGCAACAATGGTCTTGATGTCGTTGGCGGTCAGAGGCTTGTCCACGTTGCGGGTGCGGCGATGCTGGAAATCATTGCTGATGTAGTACAGCATCATGCGGTTGGTTTCAGACACGTTGATCTGATCGCCGCCCTCCTGGGAGAAGTCGGCGCTGTGGCAGCCCCAGACAGCCCAGCGGCCACCCACATAGGCAGCAGAGGCAATGCCGTTCTTATTGAGCTGGTTGTTGATGAGGTAGTCATCAAACACACGGCCCGCGCTGTCCTCGCCCATGTACAGGTTGCTGATGATGGCGCACTCGGTATTGCTGGCAGTCTTGTAGGGGATGCCGTCCTGCGCGACAAGAAGCTCCTGGAAGTTGGCCGCAGCCAGCACAGACAGGTGGTAAATCTTATCGTCCGTACCCTTCACCAGGGGGAAGTACACGGTTTCGTTGCTCTTGTTGTAGCCGTTGGCATTCTTCCAGGTAGCAGCGGTCGCAAGGGTGATCTTCTCGCCATTCTCGTCCACAATCGGGATGTCCGCCATAACGTACACATCCCAATGGCTGTTGACCTTCTGGCTGTTCTGGATCATCGCGCTATGCACAGCGGGGATGGAGGAAAAGCCGGGAGCCAGCAGGAAGGAGGGGATGAAGCCGGTTTCCTGGTACACGTTCTTGATGGCGAACAGGCCGGTATTCAGGCCCGCGCCGTCGGTCGCGCCGATCACGTCGTCAGCGTCAACGGCGGTCGCGTCGATGCTGTTGTAGGTGACGGTCAGTGCCTCAGTGCCAAGGCCGCCGCTGGTGATCTCAGCGATGGTCAGCAGCTTCTTCTTGAAGTCGTACTGAACAGTGTAGTCCGTGCCTTTGGTCTTGCCGGTCACGGCCACGGTGTCCAGAATGATGTCGCCAGCATTGGCGATGGTCACGCGGCCATTTTCGGGGCTCAGGTTGGCAGTACCAGCCTCCGCATCCTTGTGGGTCGCGGGATCGAGAACGTTAATCAGCACCAGGGGGCCGACGGCCTTGTTCTCAAGATGGGCGTGCATCGCTTCGCACAGGGTATACTTGTCCCACTCGTCGCTGTAACCAAAATGCTTGCGGGCTTCCGCAATGTTGGTCACAAGAATGGCACGGTTCACGTTGGCAGCGCCACCGGCAACGGTATGCACGGGGGCAGTACCAACATAGACGATGGCGTTCTGGCTCTTGATGGCAACCTTCGTGCCAACCGCCTGAATCTGGCCATACGCGCCATGGAGATAATCAGCCATGTTGTGTGTCCTCCTCATTTCAGATATTGGTCAAGGCTGTTGTTTATGCCCTCCTCTGCATAGCAGTTGAAGGTCACGGTTACAAAGCCATAGTAGAGCGGCCTTTTGTCTACAACAAAGCTCTGATCGGTGTACAAACTGTACGCCATCGTCGCCTCGTTGACAAACAGATCGGTCTTGGGGATGAATTTCGCGCCCAGCAGCTTCTCGATGCAGTCATCCATCCAGTCGGTCAGCGTGAAAAGTCCCTGTTCGGTTCCCTCCACAAAAAGGCTCATATCAAGCCCGTTTTCGCTTTCCGCACTGTCAATGAATCCCGGCAGGCGAATGCCGGGTTCATAGACACTGAACAGAATATCCACCGCAAGTGTCTGGCCGAGTTCCTGCGGTCTGTGTACGTTGTTGTAACGGTCGAAACGCTTTTCCTCGACGTACTTTGCGTTGGACAGCCTGGGCATAATCAGAATGCCGGGGCATACATTGATGGGATCAATGCGCAAAACACCCGTTTCATCCGGGCGTGTAGGCTGCCACGCAAGGAAGCACTGCGGCTTCTGCCGCACGATCTGGGTAATATCCATGTCGGGGGCCGGGGCTTTCATCTCCCGGCCCTCGCATAGCTCCTTTTCGATCCACTGCTTGAGTTTGCGCAGCCGTTCACTCGTTCTCATACACTCACCGCCTTGGGGTCGTTGCTCATGAGCAGGATCGTGTACATGCCCATATCCTCCTGCACTTGCAGAATCTTCATGGGCCTGTTATCAAAAATCACATGCTCATTGGGCAGTGCGCGGCCCGGAAAGCCCTCAACAGGGGTATACACCAGCGTTTCGCTTGTGTTGTTGTCCCACGAAAGATCGACGACGTTGTTGTTCTTTCGTTTGAGGGCGGTTTCATCGTCTGTCACGCACTGGAATTTGCGTCCGTTCCAGGTGTGCCATTCGGCAAAGTGGCCGTGATTCATGAACACCCGCGTCAGGTCGTCATGAATCTTGTCCTTGAGCGCCATTAGGCATCACCGGCTTTGGCCGCTTCCTTCCTGTCGGGCTTCTTGGCGGGCTTGGGAGCAAGCACAGCCTTGCCCTGTTCGATCAGGCGCATACCGTAGCTTGCGCTGACCGTTTCGACCTTGCCGGTCTTGATGATCTTGACGTTCACGCCTTTTTCCTCCCTTTACTGGTGGTTTTCTTCGGGGGGGCTTCCTCGGCGGGTTCATCGGCAGCAGAAACAATGCCGTCCATCACGTCGATTTCGGGCGCTTCCGCTTCCTCGTCAGCCTCCTCCTCGGTGGGTTCTTCCTCGTCCTGGGGTTCCTTGGGATCGCCGGAAGGGTCATAGCCCAGGTTATCAGGCTGCAAGGTTGCAGTCCTGTCAGGACTGCAATTTTCGCCGGTTTCCGGCGAAAACGCGGACGGTCGAATCAAAGATTCGAGCGCCGCGCCTCTGGCGTAATTGTCGCGCACGTCCTCCTTGCCGCCGTCCTCGTCGCTACCGGCGGTTTCGTCGGCAGGATCGAGGTCGGCGGAAGAAGCAGGCGCAATAGCCTTGAGCCGCAGCAGCCTCTTGAGTTTTTCTTCCGGGATCGGAATGTCAATGATCTCTCCGGGCGTGTACTTGCGACCGGCGATCTTGACATAGTGTTTCGCGGTGTAACTCATGCAGTCTGCTCCTTTCTCTTACAGGACGTTGGCGACAACCCAGGCGTCCACGTTGAAGGGAACGATGGTGGGGCAGGAAGTCAGGCGGTTCTTGATGCTGTTGCCGTCGATGGAGCCGTAACGCAGAGGAACCTCCTTCTTGATGTAGGTCTTGTGCTGGGCGTCCGCGCCAGTGGATTCAACCTGAGTGACGGGGCCATGCAGGCACTTGAGCATACCCTTGCCGCCGGCAATCAGCGTGCCGCTGGGCAGGATGGGCTTCACAATGCCGTCGTCGTCGGTGAACTTGCCGGAGAAGGAATACATTTCCACGCCGTCGCTGTTCCAGCCAATGAAGCGCACGCCCTGGCCCTTGTACTTGGTGTTGATCTCGCCCATGTTGATGTTGCGACCGTCGAACTGCTTGATGTACTTGCTGTTGTCGATCATAGCCTCCGCAACATCAGGAGCCATCACGATCATATCCACGATGCCCAGGCCGTCGTAGACCAGATCGTAGATTTCGTGCATGTCGTTGTCGATCTTCGCGGAACCGTCGCTCCACGGAGTATCGGGGGTGTAATTCTGCGTGAAACCGTAGTCGGCAATCATGGTGGTGTTCAGGTCGCGGCCCTCGTTGGTGTAGCGGAACACACTCAGCTTGCCGGTGAGAAGCACCTGGCGGGCCATCCATTCGCGGCGACGCTGAATAGCTTTGCGCATGTCCACCAGATCGCGGACGAGCATCTTCTTCTCGCGCTGCGCAGGGGTCATAGCGCCAAGAATCTGCTCACCAAAGGCACGCTTCTGAAGGTCGGGGTTGGCAATCAGGCGCTCGGGAGCGATGGTGCAGAAGCCAACCTCGCGGGTTTCGTAGCCCTGGCGGCCCATCAGCACGCCGCCAACGCCGGGATGAACGACGGGAGCCATCTGGCGTTCGCCCTTGCGGTAATCCCAGATCGCCTTATCTTCCTCAACAGCGCCCATATCAGCGCAGAAGGTGTCGTACAGGAAGGAATATTCGCGCGGAAGCTGCTCAATCGCGGCAAGCTGCGCACGGGTAGAGTAGATGTCGATAGGCATATCGTTTTATCCTCCTTTGCGTTATTAAGCGCCCGTACCGTTGTTGAAGGTTTCAGTGTTGACCATCTGATCGAACACGATACCCTGCTTGCGGAGTACGAGCTGCACGGCGGCGGTCAGCGCCGCGCCGTCCTTGAGAGTGACCTTGCCAGCGATCAGGCGACCGGCGCGGAAAGCGCGGGCGTCCTCGGCGATGGTGGCGTTGGCGTCGGTGTCAACGGTTTCATCCAGCACGGCAAGGGAGTTGGTGTCCACGGCTTCGGCAACCGTTGCGGGCAGCCACATGCCGTCCGCGCCGCGATACATCACCGTACCGCGATTGATCTTGCCATTACCAGGCTTGCAGGGAATGGCAATCAGGTCTGCGCCGTTGGGATCGGCAAGCAGATATTCGGGGTTGTTCGTGCCGATGACTTCATACATGCTCATGTCGGTTGCTCCTTTCGATTAGTACATGCCGTTGATGCCGTCGGGGTACATTTCCTTGGCAATGTCGGCCATTTCCTTGGCATAGTCGTCAAGCTCCTGCTTGGCGGCCTTGCCGTCGTTCTGCTTGGGATCGCCGCCCTCAACCTTGGCGGCGGGAGCGGTTTCGGTCTTGCGGTCGTCCAGGAACTTCTGGCCCTTCTCGCGCTGGTGCTTCACAATCTGCTTGTGATAGTCCATGGCGGTAGTGCCGTTCTGCTTGGCCGTAGCGGCCATTTCGGCATATTCATCGCCCGCCGGGGTCAGATCGTCGATCTCCTGGATGCGTTCGCGCTCCTGCTGCGCACCGGCCTGCATGATCTGACTATGCAGGGTGGGATTCTCAGCCTGGAGCTGTTCAAGGGTTACGTCCTTGATTTCCATGGTGATTTCTTCCTCCTCGTTGTGAGTTTTATTTTCAGTCACTTCCCCGGCGGCAACTGTCGGTTCGGTGTTACTGACTTTGGGAGTGTCGGCGTGTTCTTGCACGCTCTCAGGGATGTGCGTGTACATCCTGCGCATGGCAGCCATGGCCCGGTTAGACACAGATGCCACAATCGGCTCGGCGTCCAGAACGGCGTCCACAAAGCCGCGCTCATGGGCTTCTTTGGCCGTCATCCATGTTTCGGCATTCATCCAGCCGCGAACGGTTTCCTCGCTCTGGCCGCTCTTGCGGGCATAGATAGAGGCGCTGTCCGCTTCAGTGTTGCGCAGGCGCTTTGCGCCCGCCTCAAGATCTTTCGCCTCGCCCCACGCGCCGGATTTGGGGTTGTGGATCATGTACTCGCCACCCTCGGTCATGGTGACGTGCGCACCGGGCAGGCAGGCAATCAGCGTCGCAGCGCTGGCGCACATGCCCTCAATGGAAATCTTGATTTCCTCCATGCCGCTGTTCATCAGCATGGTACGCATGGCAATGGCCTGGTTCACATCACCGCCAGGGCTGTTGATGCGGATGGTCAGATTCTTCACGCCCTTGGCCTTGGCATCTTTCAGCAGCTTGTCAAAGTCCGTAGCGCTGATGTCGGCCTCAGTCCATTTCCACCAGTCGTCGCAGATTTCGCCGTAGATCATCACATCGGCGCTCTCGTCGGCGGCGTTCATCTGCAAGTCATACCGCAGGCGGAAACGCTCATTATTCGGCATTTTGCTTTCCCTCCTCGTTAGGTTTGGTAGGTTCCGTCGGCTCGGCAGGAGCCGCCGGTTTCATGTCATCAAAGGCCGCCATTTCCTTTTTCCGCTGCCGGATGTTGGAAAGCCAGTCGTTGCCGTTGTACTCGCTTGCCTCCTGCTCCTGAGTGGAAATGTTATTGGCGATACGCTCCGTGGCGGCTTTGACTTCCTTGAGCGGGTCAACATGGCCCATGCTTGCGCCCATCCACATGCAGCCGCACCACGCCTGCCGGATGGCCGGATCGTCGAAAAATCCGGGAGCCTCAATGCGACCGGCAGCAACCGCCTCGGCCAGCCATGCCTCATACACAGGCTGGTTGAAGCTGTTATTGAATGCCGTGCGCCGCACGCGCACCTCGCGCCAGAAGTCCAGCAAAGCGCCGCGTGCTGCGGTGTAATTGCTCTCGTACTTCTTAATCAGCACTTCCTTGGGAATCCCCATGCCCGCGCCGATAATCGTAATCAGCGTGGAAACAAAGCTCTCAAAGGCACTGTTGGCACGAATGGGGTTGATCTCCTGAATCTTCTTTCCGGGCGGCAGGGCGTAGATAGCTCCGGGCGCAAGCTCCATTTTCAGATCGTCGTCCGTAACCTTCTCGTCCTCATTCACCGCGTCCTCAAGGCCGGTCTTGCCGTCGTCGTCCGCACTGACAACAAAAGCGGTCAACATGGCAGAAACCACATTGGCCGCAAGTTCGCTTGTCAGGTAACGGTCGAGCTGCTTGATCTGCTCGATCTGAGCCGCTACAAAGGGAATGCCGCGCCGCTGCTCCGGGCGCTCCACAGTCATGATGTGCAGGATGTTCGGGTAGCCGGTGTCTGCGCCAAAGGCATCAATCGTCTGCCACTCAATCTCCTGGGTGCTGCTTTCCATCAGAGGATGACGGTTGGCAATGTGATATTTCAACACCGTACCGTCGCGGTCGATTTCCACGCCGTCGATGATCCTGCCGCCGCTGTCCGTTTCCTTGCTTTCACTCTCGCTGCCGGAGCTGTCCGGCGTGCTAACGCGGTCGGCTTCCAGAATGCGGATCACCGTCTGATACGGCGTGCGCTTGTTTTCCTTCATCCCGAAAAGCACAAACACGTCGCCGCTCACAAGCTGGCTGAGAAAAGCAAGCTGCTGCATGGTGTAGAAATTCTTCTGCCGCTCTGCGTCGCACATCACATTGCTGGCCCAAAGCTGAAATTCACGCTGGGCGTTGCGTTCCCACTCGTCGCACGCCTCGTCGCTCAGTCCCAGCAGCTCACCGTCGATCTTCGGCTTGGGCTGAATGCCCCAGCCTACAACATTGGTGGTCAGCGTTGCAGGGCCGCTTCTGGCAAGGCCGCCGCCCGCGTACAGGTCACGGGCGCGTTGACGGAGTGTAGCGCCGTGAAGGTCTATGTCGTCCTCTGCGCTGCCGCCGCCCACAATCCAGCCAATCATGCTGTTAAGGGTCTTGCTTGCGCCGTGGTTTCCGTAGCCGCTGGCGGCCATGGTCTTGCGCTTCTTCTGGTCGGCCTGCCGTTCCCGTGCAATGCGTTCAAGGAATTTCTTGTTGCCGCGTTCGGGGGAGAGCAGGAAAAGCGCCCGTTCGCCCAAATTGGGCTGTTCTTGTTTCTTCATCCTGATACCCTCCCGTTAGATGTCACGCGGAACGACGCGGACAACCCTGCTGGTGCGCACCGTCCCGCTCAAAGCCTCGATCACGTTTGCGAAATACTCAATTCGCTTGGCGATCTCGGCAAGGTCAAAAGCCGTATACTCGCGCGTGCCGATGCGGTAAGCCTTTGCCTGTCCGCTTGCAAGCGCCTTTTCGCAGTCCTTCCAGAGCTGTAGCTGCTCCCTGGCTTCCGCAAGGGTGTATGCACTCGTAGCTGCCATAGGCCGCCTCCTTTCAAATCTTGATGCCGCTGGAAATCACCCGGCGCGGCTTCTTCTTTTCTGCCTGCGCCTTTGTCATGGGCGCTTCCTCCACGATACCCAGCAACATGCGTTCCAATTTGTTAAAGTCCCAGTTGAAAAACTTATAGGCTGCGCGGGCGTAATTCCGGCAGTCAAGCGGCTCGTTGCGCTCATAGGTCTTTTCCCAACCTATAACGCTCTGTCCGTTCCTTCGCCGGATCACCATCTTCTCGGAGCAAAGGCCCCGGAAATACTCCATGTCGTAGCCGCAGCGGTAGTCCATCGGGAAGTGCATGTACTTCGGGCCTGCGGTTTCTACGGTCGTAGAGTAAAGAATAGCCTCCTTGCCGCAGTCAACGCCGACCATGAACTTGACGCTTTCCGCTTTTCTGCCGCTGGACTTCATGGGGCGTACATAGGACTTGCCCTCACCCGGTTCGCCCTTGATGGCCCAAACGCGCCTGCTTTCGCGCTTGGCGCATTCGTTATATACCTCTTGGGTAAAGTGACCGCCGGAATCGACGAAGGTTGCCAGGATGCGCATTTTCATGCCATTCTTCATCCGCCATTCACGGTCGAGAAGGTTGTCAATCTCCTCCCATACCGCCGGTGAATCCGGGCGACCGGGGATGATGCCGCGCGAAATGCCCCAGGATTCTTCATCCCGGCTCCATCCGACCACCTCATACTCAAGGCGGTTATCCTGCGTATCAACGCCCATGGTCAGAACCAAAACGCCGGAAGGGATTTCCGCGTTGTAATGTTCCCGGCGTTCGTGCAGCTTCTCAGGCATACCGCTGCGGTCGCGCAGCTCCCAGCTTTCGCCCAACATAGTATTGTGAAATACCTTGAGCAGTTCCGGGTCATCCTTGGCTTGCAGGAAAGTCAGGGCAATGTCGTTCCAGTCAGACCACGGCGACATAAAGGCATTCAAACGAAACGAGCGCACGCCGTTTTCCAGCGCACGCTCGTTTTTCACTACCCATTTTGCAGGCAGCCGCTTCGCCTCATACTCCGGCGTTTCCCTCTGGCATACAGGGCATTGCCATCGGGAATTGCGCACGGTGTAGTTGGTTTCGCCGTTCTCGTCCTTGAATTGCTCCTTGTCAAATTTTATGTCGTTGAAGTGGATGTAGCTGTACTGATGGCAGTGTGGGCATTCAGTATGCCATTCTTCCTGTGTGCCTTTCATGTAAGCCTTCTCAATCTTGCTCACGCCCTTTATGGTCGGTGTGCTGGTCTTGACGATCTTTCGGTTGTGCCGGAAGGTTTCCGTTCTGCGCTCTGCCAGCTCGATAGGATCACCTTCCGTACCGGCACTGGCCGGGAATCGGTCGATCTCGTCCAGAAAGATGTAGCGTACCGGCTTGGACGCCAGATCGGAAGGGCTGTTCGCGCCGATGATTGCCAGTGATCCGCCGGGGAAGGTTTTCATGGTGATGGTGTTCGCAGCGTCGCGCCCTTTTGCCTTGAAAACCTTATCCCGCAGGGTGGGGCAGGCTTGAAACATCGGGGCAATTCGTCGCTTGGAATAGTCCTCCGCAACCTTGTCCGTCGGCTGAACGTAGAGCATCGGCCCCGGATCGTTGTCAATCGCTCGGCCCAGCATGTTCAGCTCAATTTCGGATTTGCCAACCTGGGCAGAGGCCATAACCACAATCTCATAAACGCCGGGTTGGGTGAATGCGTCCATGATCTCGCGCTGGTATGGCGCTCGATCTGTGCGCCATGGACCCGGTTCACTCGCGCTTTCAGAGGTCAGCACTCGGTTTTCGTCCGCCCATTCAGATACGGTCTGCGGCTTCGGCGGACGAAACATGGAGTAGGTGAAGCGCAAGAGTTCCCGCAAGTCCATTTATTCCTCCTCGCTTTCCTCCTCGTCGTCCGTGTCCTCGGCAGCCGCCTCAACAGGCAGCGGCGTTTCAGAAATCAGCGTCAGGGTGTCTCGGATTTCCTGGTCAATGATACCGGCTATCATTTCGGAATCCTTCATCATCACCAGGCGCGGAGATACTTTGCTCGGCAGGCGGAGCATATTCTGCATCACCGTATTGGCAACGCCGCCCCAAAGCCTGCGGATTTCGTAAACATCCACCAGCTTTCCCTCAAGGCGGGCCACTTCAAGCTCCGTCTTTCGTGTTTTGACGATCTCATGACGGGCCTTGACTTCATCAAGGGTCTGGTTGTCGCCGGTTTCGTTGTCCACGTTGTACCGCACCCAACGCTGCACAAAAAGAGCGAGGTCGTATTTTCCGCCCTCGCCCTTGACAAATAATTTTCCATCCTCCGGCAAGCCCATGTCGATGTCATGCAGACGCCGGTAGGAATAGCCCGCGACTGTCGCAAGCTCCTTTTTGGTAAGATAAATGTCCATGCGATCACCTGCATCTGCTGATGAGATAGGCGTGTTCGTGTTCCAGGCGCTTCATCAGGGTTTCCATGATGTCCTCCTGCACGTCCTCCTTGGAGCGATTAAGAGGCATCTGAGGCACGCCCAGGCCCACCACGCGGGCGATAGGAAACCTATCCTTGCCGGTTCTGATGAACGTAGCCCCACCGAGAGAGGAGCCGAGATTTCGGAACGGAGGATTTCCGCCCTGGTGGCTCATTTCGCTCGGCAATGTGCTGCCCTGGCCCTTCACGATCTTGGCGTTGATCTTGTAACGCTTGCCGCGTGCGGCGTTCCAGCCGTGAGCGCCGCCGCTGGCCTTGAATCTGCCGCCGATGGAGCCGCGCGATCCGTCAATGGGAATGGAACAGCTTACGCCCATACCGCCGCCGCCAATGGTCGTTCGCGGACTGCCGACGTGGCTGCCGACCCAGCTTGCCTTTACTTCGTAATCCTGCGGAATCTCTTGCCGCAGTATCGTTTTTACGCGCCCGCCGGTTCGCTTGAATGCCCGGTAGAGGAGCTGGTTCATTTCCTGCTCCGTATGTACGGCACGAAGGGCGTCAATCGTTTTCTTGGCATCGCTGATGTCAATATCCAGATAAATAGCACTTCCGGCCACGATCAACCCCTCCAATCCGCTGAAATAGAAAATGGGCAACGGTTTTATCCGTTACCCATCTCTTGCGACAATAACATTGTAACATGTCAAGCGCTGAGAATCAAGAGGGAATTTTCATTTTGGCGTTAATTTTCTTCGACGATGTACTTTTCGCGCCATACTACGCTCTGCATATCCGGGGCCTGCTCCACGCTGTCACGCGCCCTGCGGAAGCCCCATTCAGTCAGATTCAGCTCCTCCCGTACCTTCTCCGGCGGCAGGCCGTCAACGTACATCATCACAACAAACGTCCGCATGGTGCGGCTCGGAATGCTGTTAATAATCTTCTCAGCCGCTTTCAGTTCCCGCGTATACGCGGCAATCTGCTCCCGGTGTTCCTCGTTGATTCCGTCAATGGCTGCAAATGCAGCGTCGAAGCCGGTAGGCATCCCCTTGCCTCCGGGCATACCAGAAAGGTTCTGCGTGATACTAAACATTCGGTCACGCTGCCATTCGCACCTTTTCTCAAGGCTGCACACATCCTGCATCACGCACAGCACGCGCGAAAGCAAGGGGATGTCCCGGTTCTTGATGATCCGTGGTTCCTGGGTTCGTTCTTTTCCCTTCATAGGCCCTCCGAAAAGCGCAAATGTTTTCGCTTTTATTCTTTGCTCGTCGGCCTGCTCTGTGCCGTAAAGCGCAGGCAGCCAGGATTGTTCTTGATCCGTTTTCGCAGGATCATGAATTTGCGGATAAGGAAATATGGGTAAAAGATCAGCATTACCATGTGGCCCAGCGCAACGATGATGCACACCGCCAGATACACAAGCCCGTCAAAGGCCATCCCTGCGGCGTCTATCATGTCCTCGCCGTTCTCGTTGATCTCCTCCAGCAGCCCAAGCCTCATGTGCAGGCACGCCCTCACAGGATGCTCCACAATCAGCCGTTCCAGCTCCTCACCGGTTTTCGGTTTCTGGATCATCAGCCCCCACCACCCTTCACATCCACATCAGGCCGCTTATCGAATACGCCAAGCGGGCGCGTCAGGTATGTTTCCGTTACATAGGCGAATGTATTCCGCACCGCATCATCGGCTGGCATTCCTTTTTTGATCTTATTCTCAATCAAATCACGGATGTAGCACACAGCCTCCGCCCGGTTGAGCGTTGTTGCAACAGACAGGCGACCGGCCAGCTCGTATATGTGCTGGCCCAGGTCGTTGTCCGTCGCATCAGCAACCGTCCGAAGGACGCTTGCAAATTCCTCCGCTGCCTGAAAGGGATGTTTCTCCGGCGGCGTTGCTGCCGGTTTGGGCTTTGCAAACAGAAACGGGAGGATGATATTCAAGGGGTTTACCATTATCCCGCCTCCTTCATTTCGCACAGCTCCGGCAGATTGGCCCGCACAAGCGCCGTCGGGATCGGCGGGCATACGGCGTTGCCGCAGCGGGCCACCTGTTCGGATTTGGGGTAGGGCTTGCCGTCGGCGTCCACGTCGATGATGTAATCCGGCGGGAATCCCTGGGCGTCAAACAGCTCTCGCGGCGTCAGCATCCGCAGGCCGATGTCCACGATCTTGTAATCCTCGCCGTGTACCGTCACCAGTCCCATTCGATCCTTGGCTGTGATGGTGGGTGCTGGCAGCTCACAGGAAACCGCATTGTCGCCGGAGCCGTAATACTTCACCAGGAACGCATTCACCTCGCCGAAGTGGTTGCTCTTGGCGGTCATGGTGTTCAGCGGCGCGTCCATGCTTTGCCCGTCGCAGTTGTTATTAAACTGCGTCACGAACGCTGCCGCCATGGCGAATTTGTTGCTCTGCGCAACCACAGTCCCCAGCGGCTTATCCATATCCAGCACGCGGGGCTTCTGGCCCTCGCGCTCCCCGTAGCCGGTCTGGATCAGGAAAGGCTCTACCAGCCCGTAGCGGTTGCTGCTGTCCACGGTCATGATGGGCTTGTCTACCGTCTGGCCGCGCACGTCCTCGCTCTGTTCGCTGTGATACTGGATCATGGATGGGGCAATCAGCATGTGATGGCCGCCCGTGGTGATCGTTCCGATGGGTTCCCGCGCATCGCTGCCCACGGCATTCTCGTTGTTCCGCATCAGTACAGGGGCGCACACACAATGCTCTGCCTTTGAAACAAGCGTCCGCAAAGGCTCGTCAATGCTGTGCTGCCTGCCGTCGCCCGCAAAGCCGGTTTGCCCAATGGAAACGATGAAGGGCTTGGGGTTGTTGACTACAAACTTCATCAGCCCACGCGCAATGCGCTTCATGGTGTTCTCAGAGAGCGGGCGCACAGCGCGGATGCCGTACTGTTCCATGATCTCCTCACTGCTGGCGAAGATCGACGGGCAGGGCAAGGAGAAATCCAGAACCTCAGAAACAGGAACCCACGGTTTCTTGCTGCCCATCCGTACCTCTATGCTGTCCGGCGCGGCATGTGTCGGCTCCGGCCATACGATCTTTTGCCCATCGCAGCGGGCAATCAGGAAAAACCGCTTGCGGATCGTCGGCGCTCCGTAGTCGCAGGCACGCAGCAGCCGGTACTCCACATGATAGCCCAGCTTCTCAAGCTGGCCCACAAAGCGCCGGAAGGTTTCGCCCTTGTAGCGCGGATCGGGCCGGTTTTTCTCGTCCAGTCGGCCCCAGTCCTGGAACTCCTCCACATTTTCCAGCATAATCACGCGGGGCTTGACGGCCTTTGCCCACTTCACAGCCACCCACGCGAGGCCGCGAATCTTCTTGCTGACCGGCTTTCCGCCCTTGGCCTTGGAGTGATGCTTGCAGTCCGGCGAGAACCAGGCGAGAGCGACCGGGCGACCGGCGCAAGCCTCCACCGGGTCAACCTTCCACACGTCCTCGGTGTAATGCTCCGTCATCGGGTGGTTTGCACGGTGCATGGCGATGGCTGCCAGATCGTGGTTGATGGCAATATCCACGCTGCGGCCTATGGCAATCTCAATGCCGGTGGAAGCGCCGCCGCCACCGGCGAAGTTATCTACTACGATCTCATTCACGGCCCTGGCCCTCCATTCCGTTTTCGATATAGCGCTTGAATGCTTCGCCCAGCCCCATATCTACAATCACTTCGGTCAGAGCCTCCGCCACCGCGAAAAGCACTTCCGGCCTGCTTGTTCCCAGGTGAAAAACCATATCCTGGCCCTTGGCCTCAAACAGAACGCCCTCCTCGGCGCGGTATTTCGTCCCATCGGCGTACAGCACATCAAACTGCACGTCGGTACTGGTCTTTATGGTGTCTGCCATGGTAATTCTCCTTTGCGTTATTCATCGTCGCCGAAGTCCCGGAGATATTCTTCCTCGGTGATCTGGCGCAGCCGTCCGGCATAGCAAGGGAGCTGCTGCTCCGCAAGGCGGATAGCATCCTCCGCCGTCAAAATTCCGTCGGCAGATATTTTTAATCCTGCATCGTCCTTTTCGCCCGTTTCAGGATCGCAGCACCCATCCGCAACAGCGAAGTAGAAAACCTTCTCCTCCGCCTGGGGCGGCATCATATCTGCATCTTCATACATTTTGAGCCTGCCGCGCACATGGCCGAAACCAGAAAGCGCCGCATATACCGTCGCAACGGGGCAGTTCTCAAACACGCAGTCGCAGAGCATTTCATCTTTGCGCTCATTGGTGTTTGCGCCGTAGTCATCCGGCGTAGTGCATCCGCGTTCCTTGCAAAGCATCAGGCAGAAATCGACAGTCGGCATACCGTCCTCGCCATGGCGGATGTGCTGCCATCCGTCCTTGCCGTACACCATGTTCATAACAACTTCAAAATTGTTCTTCGGATTATCCGTTACCAGCTTGTTCATCGACAATCTCCTCTCTGGTGTGTCCTTTGCACAGCCCCTTGGAATCGTAATTATCACATCCGGCAGCAGGAATGAACTCAAGACCTTCGGCCCGCGCCTCTTTGAGCATACGACGCACTTGTGCCGCTGTGCGCAGCGGCACACCGTCAACCGTAATACACGGAGCCAGCTTTTTAAGCCGGTAATCCGTCAGCGCTTCAAGCCCCTTGATGCTGGTCGAAATATGGCGAAGTCCCATCACTTTTCCTCCTGCGGTCGTTTCTTTCGCAGCGGCTCCTTGGGCTGGGCAAGATCAATCGGCTGGCCCCAATCAATCTCTACGCCCACTTCATCAAGCACGCGCTGTGCCAGCTCCTCGTCGGTCAGCATTTCTACCAGGACTTCGTGCATCCTGTTCAGCAGGCGGACGCCTCGATCCTGACCAAAACCGAAAAGCTCATGGGCGGCGCAGAGGATCGCGCCGTAGGTGCGCTGAATCGTCATCATGGCAGACTGCTTGAAACCTTCCTCCCGGCCCGCCTCGTAGCCCTCGGTGAAGCCTTTTCGATACGCAGCGTCCACATCCATGATCGTCATGGGCTTGGAAACCTGTTTCGTCGTGTTATAGTCTTGAAGCGCTTTGCGTTTCTTGGAACGGCTTGCCATCATCAACCCTCCAATCGCATAGGCAGTATGCGCACATCGTACCCTGAACCGATAAACAGAAGGGTCTTTTTGTGGTTGCAGCGGTTTCCCAGGTAGGTATATACCTCGTCGATGTCGTCATGGGAGAAGTTTGTTCCAAGATACTTATTGATCCCATCCAGCATAAAACGCTGGTAATTCTTGTTTTCCAGATCAGTTCTGAAAGGTTCTCCTTTGCTGGCTGCGCGGGAAAGCCATTCCAATACCTTGCATTTCACATCCAGCTCGTCGGCGCATGTTGCAAAGTTGAAATACTCATTTGCCCGCCTGTGAGCAATAAACTCCCCATTGTGATTGATGAAGCTGCCAGGAAAGCATTTCATCAGATCCATTGCAATGTTCAGATCGTTCATTTTGCACCCCTCTTTACGATGATCCACTTGATCCTTTTCTCATAGCACTTAGCGCATCTTGCATCAGGATCGTAAATGCACCACCTCCGCGCCCAGGGCCAGAAGCAGCCCTCCGGCCCGCGCCATGCTTGGATCAAGCGTTTTTTCTGCGCTTCCGTGCATTTAATCTCAATCATCGCCGGATGCCTCCCACGGAAATTCCTGCCGGAAGCAATCACCCATGATGCCTCGCAGGCTCTCCTTCATAAAAACGGGGATGCTGCGCTCGGCGCATATCTGAACAATACTGTCAATCCACTCGCGCCTCGGCGTCACCTTTCCCTTGCGGTTCCCACTTTCAGCTCCAAGGATGATCCAGTTGACCGGCTGCTTGCGGAAAGAGCCAGAGTAGCCGCCTTGACGTCCGCAGGAACCACAGTGATTCGTATAGGTATCGGTGTAGTGACCGCAGTAGGAACAATGCCACCGGGTATCTGCTGTTGGGAGATAGCGGTCAAGGTCTATACGCTCCAATATCGGCTCGATAGACAGGAAGGTATGAGCATTGCCGTAGGGCAGTTCGCGTATGCGGTTAAGCTCATATTGACGGGTAATCGTCGTGCCGAACCACATGTTATCCTTGGCATACTCGTTGTTGTACTGATGGTTCCACCCGTTGATACGGCCAAACCGCGTCGGGTTCTTCGTCAGAAACAGGAAGCGATGCTGCGGCGCGGCCTCGCACGCCTCAAACACCTGTTTGATCCACTCGTCCGGCACCCAATCGCCGAACAGATCAGCCATGGAACATACAAAGATCGTGCGTGGCTTCGTCCATGCCGCCGGTTCGCCGAGCCGGTACTGATGGAATGTCGGCGCGAAATCAAAGGGGTACGGCTGCTTCTTTCCGTCGAAAACAGGGATTTCATACAGTACGCGCTCGTTGATATCGGGTTCGTTGGCGTGCCATCCAAAGCGGTTTGCAATCGCTCTGGCGTAGCAGTATTCACAGCCATGCAGGCAGCCGGTAACAGGGTTCCAGGTGCTATCTGCCCAATCAATCTTGGTCTTTTTCATTGCGTATTTCCTCCTCAATCGCCATCAAAACGTCAAACAAATCAATTTGTCCCTTGATCTCTGTTTGGCATTCATGTTCGCCGCCGATAGCTTTTACGGAGCGGTACGGGTGTAGCGGGCAGTCTTTCAGCTTGCACCGCTCAACCTCTTTCCGCTGATTGCCGCTGCAATCCATGCACTTTGCCCGGATCGCAACCAGCAGGGCCTCGGCGGTCGGAAGGTTCTTCTTCATGTTCCATCCCTTTCCGGGCGCGGTTATCGGAATATCTTCCCGCTTTCTCGGTCGCGTATCTCAATCCGCGCCACCAGGTCGTAGCCCGCAAGGTCGATCATGGTTTTCAGTGCCTTAATCAGCCGCGTGGTGCGGGCCTCAAGGGCGGCGTCTGCCTGCGCGATGGGCAGCAGCGCGTCGTGTGCCGTCGGATCGGGGCAGCCGCTTGCATTGCGCTTCGGAAACTTAACCATCCTGCTTCTCCTCGGCCAGATGGGCCAGCTTGGGGTAAATCCGTCCAGTCACAGCCGAACGGATAAAATGAGCCTTGATGATCCGCTCCATGCGCCGCTTGTTGGCGGAACAAGTCTTTCGGCAGTAAGCCTTTCGCCTGCACTCGGCGCAGTCGCCGGTGTCTTTCCACGCTTCACTGCTCATGGTCATTCCTCCTCGATGTCGATATTTGCTTTCACGGATTCCAGGGCGGCGTGAAGCACCGTCGGCTGCAGCACCCGCCGCAGCGCTGCCGTGCATCCGAAGATGTCCTGTCCAGCTAACCGGCAGGAACTTTCTTGCGGACATTCACTGCACGCTTTGGCGCACAGCCATGTGACCACCATATCCAGGCGTCCGAAGTCAAGCCCAAGCCCCGTTTGTCTGGTGTAGGCGTCCAGCAGGGCGTCGCAATGGACATGCTCTTTGTTGTGCCAGAATCGGCCATCCTGCGCACTTCTTATGGCTAAGTATTCACTGCCGGGGATGATCGGTTTGCCGCACACGTCGCAGAAATGGATTTTCTTCGCTTTGCGCTGGACGACACTGCAAATCTCGCTCACTTCAACCCCTCCTCACTGAGAATCCTGTATTCGGCAATCGCAAACATGTCCGGGTCGATTTCGATGCCCTCAAATCTCCGACCGCTGTTCAAGCACGCAATGGCGGTGCTGCCACTTCCCATACAGTTATCCAGCACCAGATCGCCCTCGTCGGTATACATCCGTATCAGGTATTCCAGTAAGGCGACGGGCTTTTGCGTTGGGTGAAGGGCGGATTTTTGCTTGTCCGTCGCAAAGTGAAGCACACTGCGAGGGTATCTTTCGTCGCTGTCGTAGGACACTGTATCGTACTTCCCGTAGCTGCTGCCACTTTTGCTGTTGCGCTTGTGCGCAGCAGTTGATACCTTTCGCACGCCCTTTGACATAATCGGGTGATAGGTCGGCAATTCGCGGTAGAATACAAGAATGTCCTCATGGCAACGCAGCGGCATCCGCTTCGCATTCAGAAAGCCGGTCGGCGTCGTTTTCTCCCAAATCAGGTTGTAACGCCAGTCCCGCGCATTACTCTGCATCAGCTCGGCAGTGAAGCGGCCCGATCCGAAAAGGACAATCGCGCCCGCTGGCTTGACAATCCTTCCGTACTGCTCCCACAGCGCCACCATGTCTATCTGCTTATCCCAGGAATTGCGCGTATTGCCGTATGGCAAATCGCACAGAACCATATCAACACAAGCAGCAGGCATTTGCTTCATGACTTCCAGACAGTCGCCGCATGTGAGGTGTATCTTCTCGTTCATAGCTCAACCTCAGAACGGCAAATCTTCGTCAACAACAGGCACAAAGCCGTCTTGCTCTGTATACCCTCCGCCCGGTTGGCCGGTCTGTCCGGCGCTCTGCTGCCTGCTGGTCAGAAACTCCACGCTCTCGGCCACAATCTCGGTCACATAGCGCTTGCTGCCGTCCTGGGCGTCGTAGCTGCGGTACTGGATCATGCCCTCTACGGAGCATTTCCGGCCCTTTGCAAGATACTTCGCGCACAGATCGGCAAGCTGACGCCACACGACGATGTTGTGGAAGTCAGCTTCTCGCTGGCCGGTCTGCGGGTTGGTGTACTTCCGCTGTGTTGCCAGCCGGAATGTGCATTTCGTAACGCCGTTGGCCGTTACGCTGGCCTTGGGGTCATCGGTGAGATTGCCGATCAGGATAACCTTGTTCATCTTCGCCCTCCACGCTGCCGTCTGGCAGCTCATACTTTACTTCGCCGAGCATCGCAAGGCTTGAATTTCCGGCTCCAAGAGCAGCAAAATTCGGATTGCTCAAGATGCTGTCAAGCGATAGGGTAGGTTCTCCGTCTCCCCGCAGATGGCATGTAGCGTCCATGATGTATTTCCGCGTTGCTTCGCGCCTTTCTTTCTCCTCGATTTCTTGTTGAGAGCGCGGTCTGATTCCGTATTTCTCCCGCTCCTCGTCTGAAAGATTGTCAAAAGGATCACGAGGAGCATACGAAGCTGAGTAATACAAGCTCTGGCACTTCTTGCGAATCTCTGCGACTGTTGGTAGCCACTTCGATTCCGAAATGAGCTGCATAACTGCGATCATCACAACATCGGCGTTCAGGTCTTGCAGGGTAAATGTCCAGGTGTTCAGCAGCAGATACTTGTCCTGCTGGCTCATGGTCTTAAAGGCATAGCTGTAATTGGCTTTCATCAGCGCCAGCAGCTTATTGACCTCCTGCTTGGTCACACGTCTCCCTCCTCCCACGGGAGCGGCACGAATCCTTCACAGCCGCCGCCGTTTTTGCTGAGATCGACAAAACCAAAGTCGCCAGCCGCCGGTTGGTTTCCTCCACCATTTCTATCAGGTGTATACCTTTGACCTGAGCTTGGGTTTATTCCACCACCATATCCACTTTGAGGATTATTTGCATATTTATCTTTAGGATATGGGGGCATTGTTGGGCGCATTTTTGCACCTAAAACACCGTCATTCCCTGCACAGTCGGGTGCAGGATCAGGTGCATTGCTGGGTGTATTGTTGGGTACATCGTTGGGTGCATCCTTGGGTACATTGTTGGGTACATCATTGGGTACTTTTTTGTACCCAACATTCACAGAAAGATAATTGATCTTGTACGCCGGGTTCTTCTTGTTCTTCTGTCCGGGCTGAAAATCAATCAAGCCGCGCTGCTTTAAGCTGTTACGCAGCGTCTCAATGGCACGTTTGTCAAGGCAGCAGTACAAATTCAGTTCGCCATTCGATACCTGGATAAAGCCATCCGGCCAGTCGTATTCCTGGGTCTGCTCGTTATACGTCGCTCGGTCGTTGGCGATGTAGAACAGAGCTATCCAGAGCATACGTTCACGCAAGGACAGGCTGCTATCACGGGCATGTCGCATGAACAAATTAAATTCGCTGACGAAATTGACCTTGCTCATGGTGTTTACCTCTCCGATTCTCGAATCAGAGCGCCTTGTTCCTCATGTTGAAAAGATGCGTAGACGCTGATTCGGTCTGTTCCTTGCGTTCATATTCGGGCCGGTGGATGCTCCTCTCAGGATCGAAGCCGTCCGGGTAGCGCTTTTTCAGCTTCTCAATGTTCGTGTCGGCCACTTCGTCAATCGTCGTGCCTACCAGGTCGCAAAGATGCAGCAGACCCTTGTAAATATCGCGTACCCTGTAAGCGCAGCGCACGGCGTCACCTTCAACAAAGCGGGAAACGTAGGCTTCTACCGCATTGGCTGACAGCATGGCAGCAGTAAGCTCGATGTCAGCGCAATCCGCAGCGGCAAAAAGGCTGTACTTGTCGTATCTGCCGGTGCGGAGCGTGACTTCCTCAAGCTCAAGCTCCATGCCGGAAACCGTCTCAGCACAGTACCAAAGCACATCGCCCATTTCCTTGATGAACTTGTCCTTCGGGAAGGGCGGGTTCTCGCCGCTCTGGAACATGTACTTCTTCACGATGTCCACAATCTCGCCACTCTCGCCGATCAGGCCCAGGCAACCATTCTTTACGCGGTCGTGGCCCGCGCCGCTGGTGCGAAGCGCCAGCCTTTGATACTCATTCAGATTCACGGTATATCCTCCCATAGTGCGTTGCACAATTTACTGATAGGGTTAATGATCCGGGCAGGGATGTACAGATAGGCCATTTCAACTCGTAGCCGGTTCAACATCCGCCAAAGCAGCCTCCGCAGCTTCTTCTTCACGCTTACGCGCCTCCTTCACAACCTCGCGCACAATGCGCATGTTGTTCCACGTCCCGATGTTGTGCATCGCAACGTTGTATTCGTGCTTCGGAATTTCCTCAAGGGCAGTGATGCCGTAATGGGAAAGCACATCCTTCTTGATGATCCCGACCAGCTTGCGCACGGCCTTGGGATCGGAAACAGAGGACTTGTCCAGCAATTCAAGGGCATGTTCCTTCATGGCCGCGCTCAGATAGCGCACTTGCTGGCGGGTAACAGGCGTGTTCAGGCGGATTTGCCGTTCCAGGGCTTCCAGCCGGTCATTCTGCACCTGTTGTGCCGCCGAAAGCTGTTGCAGGGCAGCGGTGTTGTTTTCCAACAGCTTCCCCATAGCCTCCACCAGCGGCCCCATCATGTGCTGAACAATGGCCGGGATCACCTGGGCCTGCTCCGGCGTAAGGGTGGACAAGGCCTTTTCATCCATGGATTTCTACCTCCTCGTATGCGATGGTATTCATAGCCTGACGGGCATTGGCCGCCCAGCCCTCAACGGTGCGCAGCAGCTCGTCGTAGGCGTTCTTCTCGGAAAGCGTCATCGTTCCGAAGGTATGGCCCATGTGGGGCATCCTGGCACACGTCCCGATGAATTGCCGTACAGCACTGGCGAAAACATCAATGGTCAGTTCGTCCACCGGCACGCGCTCGGCGTCGCCCTTTGCGGCCACGCTCTGTAAGCTCAGAAGTTCGCTGCGCACATTGTCGTACTGACGCTGGGCATCTTCGATAAGCTCGTTCTGTTCCTCGATCTCGCGGCTCAGATTGGCATTCTCCCGGCGCAAACGCTGGGCTTCCTGCAAGGCAGCGCGGCCATCATCGGCAACCCGCGTAAGCTCTCGCTGCTGGGCGTCAATGGTGTTCTGCTTTTCCACCAGCTCGTCCATGATGTGATCCGGCACTTTGTCAGCTTCCAGCTCAAGCTCGGCGGCGCGATCCTCGGCTTTTTTGCGGGCCTTCCTCTCCTCGTCAAGCTCAATGCGCATTTCCTCGCGCACTTTGCGCACAGCTTCCTCAACCTCACGGGTGGACATTTCCGAAACGTCGTGATCGGTCAAGAATTGCTCCTCTGTACCGGCAGGCAGGGCGAGGAGCTTGAATATTTTGCCGCGTTCGCCGATCTGAGCGACGGCAGCGTTGTTCCCGAAGCGGGCGTATGCCTGCATGAACACCTGTGCATAGCGCACGCTGCAACCGGCGTTCTCCCTGATCCACTGCTCCCATTCGCCATGCTTGACCAAAGGCTTTGCCTCCGTCAGCACGCGGCCAAGCTGGATCATGCCGTTGGCGATGCTTTTTGCGTAATACTGGGCTTCTTGTGCAAGCCCCCCAAGCACCGCGATTTCGGTGCTGTTCTGAGTGGTAATTTCGTTCATCTGCCATTATCCTTTCTCTGTATTTCAGGGCGAAAACCCTTGTAAATACTTGTGTTTTGTGGTATAATAGCAACGGAGATTGATGCAAGTCGAGCGATTTCCACCGTCCGTAGCTATTGCGAGTAGCTGCGGGCATTTTTTATTGCATTTTTCGCAATTCCTTGTAATCACTCGGCGGAAGCGGCGGGGATAACCAGTGCGTAAGGTCGCTGTTCCAGTCGAATTGATGGAATCCCGTTATGCTGATGTCGCCATGGCTGCTCCTTGCCAGGACGCAGTTGAGCGCATCGCTATCTTCCTTGGTCGGCTTTCTTTCCGTTGCCGCGATCCACGGGGCCTTGATCCCTTCCGAAAGACGCATCCAATAGATATTGAACGAATTCTTGGGGAAGTCGTCCCATCGCACAAGCATCATGCCCTGATAGGCGTGCCACGCAAATACCTTGCCGGTGGGATAGCCGTCTGTCTCAGCAGGCAGACGGCTATCCCTGTGAATCCAACCGTTATTCAGATTCTCCATCTGCCGTTTCCTCCGGCAGCTCAACGATCACACCGTGCTCTGCAAGGGCGTCAATCCAGAATTTTTGAGTTTGCTTCTCGCAGTGTGCCATCGCATCCCACCAGGTCGGGAAACGCCCGTTCTTCTGGCGAAATTTCATCTGGTAGTACAGGCTATCCCGGTTGTGGGGCTCGTACGGCTTGTGATACGTCGCGCACTCCCGGCATACACCGGGCTTCGGCGGCAGGATCATCACATTCTCAAAGGGGATTTCATTAACCTTTACCTCGTTGCTCATACCGTCAACCCTCCAGCAGATCGCCGAACAGGGGAGGCAGATAGCCAGCCATCACCCGGAGCAGCGGCAGCGCAACCTCGCGCATCTGCGGATGCGGAGCGCCGGTCGCGCCAAGCGCACGCAGTTTGAAGAAGTGACGCCATTCGCGGATGTTGGCCGTCATGACGACCTCGGTTTTTGTGCTGGTAGGCAGCACGTCACGCGCCATCTGCGGCGTATCGCCAATCTCAAGCAGATCAAAATATGCCTTTTCGCACGCCTCGCACGCTTTTTTCCACACATCGTAGGAAGGACTGTCCTCGCGCCAGAAGCACGGCTCAATCACCGTGATCTCGCTTCCGAACTGATCCTTGGCGTAATTACAGTAGCGTGTGCTTTCCTGAGCAAAACTGGCAAGGCGATGCCTCACAAGCTCATGGCTCACGCCGCGATCTACGATAAACCGTACCGTCAGGCTGGCATGTTCCAGCATAGCCTCATGACCGCGAGATACCAGCGCTTTGATGAATGTCTCAGCAGTGTCTTCGCCGATCTTGTACTCGGTTTTGTAGCATACGCGGCCCGCCTGCTCGATGGCGCTGTAAATTGCCTTGCGGCTTGCATCGTCCATCTTCTGCGGTCGCATAACCTCAAAACCGGCCCGAATGATTCTCAACCTCAAACACCCTCTTTCGGCTTTTGATATGGAGCTACCGGCAGGAATCGAACCCGCGTCCTGTGATTACGAATCAGGCGCTTTCCCTCTAAGCTACGGCAGCATAGCGCCTGCTTTTTCTGCTCTCAAAGTCAGTTGGGGCAGGCTTCCCGTCCTCTCCGTGCAGGACTGTGCGGCGTCGCTCTCCGTCGTGTCGCAGTTGCTATCGGTCTGTGTTCCGTCCGGCTGGCTACGGATGGGCGCGACCCAGCAGCGCACCCGTCTGTCCGAGCTGTCAAGCGTTGCTCACTTCCGCTTTGCCACCGTGCGATGTTGACCGTACCCACGGGATCGTAAGGTTTACTATGCCGCCTTTCGCTCCTGAAAGTCGCTGTCGAAACCTCAAAGACCGTTGTTTACGGACGGTTTTTCACACGGCGGACGCAATGCCGTGGTGTGGTTCCCCGGCCAGGTGGGGAACATGCTGAACCGTAAAGCCCTGGTGAGGATGGCCAGACTTAAACTGACATCTTGCAGGAGAGGTATATATCCTGCATGGCTTTACTCATTAGCCCACATCCTCATGTAATGCCCGTCTCTCCGGGCTGTCACCGACTGCATGCCAGAATGGCTGCGGTTGCCGTCGCACGCGCATGCTGCACCCCCGTACCAATGGCCGGTCTTCTCTCCGGGGTAACTCACCGCAGGGGCGATCATCTCCCTGCGTCGGCCTGTTCTGCTGGTGGGAACGACAGGGCGTCGAACCCTGATTATTTCCATGAGCCGCACTGACATCAAAAGAATGGCAGGCTTCACGGCATACCCGATCCAGACGGGCGTCCCCATATTGCGCTGGTCTGTTCCCAGCTGCCATTGCCTTTGTTCCGTTTGTGGGGTCGCATTAAGGCAAACTCTTACGTTTTCCCCTGGTGAGCCGGGAAGGAATTGAACCCTCCGTACATCCTTTGCACGCCATTCTCGGGCCGCCTCATAAAAGCCCGTCTTTCCGGGCCGCCATTGGTCGGATTCCTTGTAGAGCGCCACTGTTCCGCAAGAGGGCACTGTGGTGCGGCGTGCCGGAGCTGAATCGGCACAGATGGGGAAAAGGAACCTATCTCCATATCCTGCGCCGTGCGTTTATCGGCTTAAAGCTCCTGTATCTCGATCCCCAGGCAGTTTTTCATCTGCCGTCTTTTCAGTCGATAGGTCTTGTCCTTGCGGGTGGCGTCGCTCTTGGCGTCGTATACAGTGTATGTGCCGTCAGCTTCCTGGGTTACAAAATCCGCTATATACTTCACACCGCCCGGAAGGTAGAAAACAACCTGGCAGGCAAGGCCGATGTGTTTACCAGCGAGGCATTCCAGCCGCAGAGGCTCATATACCTGGGCTTCATGCTTGCTGTCAAAGCGCTTGCCGCCATACTCGGTGGGCTGATTGCCGTACTTCCGTTTCCTCGGTTTGGGATCAGCCTCATAGAGCCGTTGCTGGTTGTTCTCATCCAGATCGACAAGTGTCCGGTGCGCTTGCAGTAATCCCGGAGCCATTCTTCCGAAACATGAAAGGCCATCTTCTACCTCATACCGCCACACCGGCAGCCTTGCACGCTTCCATGTATCTGCGCATACGCTCTGCCAGCAGCTTTCCAATATCCTGTGTCAACCCCGCTGCGGATTCCTCCGCGCCGTCCTCCGCCTTGATATACAGCGGCACAGCAGGAAGGAAATCGCCGGTCGCCGGATCGCGCAGGGCAGTGACGCCAACCTGGATGTACTTCTCCTGCTTTGCCATAATCACACCGCCTCTGCAATCATCGTTCGTTTGAACAGATAGCGCAGTTCAAACTCCGGCAAGAGATTGTCACTGATAAGAAGGATTTCAGAAAGGGTAAACTCGGTAACGCCGTTCAGCTTATTGTCGAGCGTCTTTTGGGTGCATCCGATCAGATCAGCCACGGCCTTATTGGAGATGCGCTTTTTAGAAAGTTCATTCCTCAAGTTCTCAAACATACAATCACCTCCGCTCTGAGTTACAACACATCGTAACTATGCACACCATTATATACGATACATTGTAAGATGTCAACTGTTTTTTACCATGCGTTGTAATTTTTTGATTGACGATGAGGATTGATTGCTATATACTATTTCTGAAAGGAGCTGGAACCGTGAATTTTCTTGATAAACTTGATTTTCTGATGAATCGTGACCAACTGAACAAGCACACTTTGGCTCAAAAGTCAGGAATACCATATACGACCATTGATGCCTTTTATAAAAAAGGCTACGCCAACGCAAAACTCTCTACGCTTGAAAAACTGTGTGCCTGCTTTAAGGTGAGCCTTGATTATCTGGTCAATGATTCCATAAACGATCCTGCGCATGGCATCCGAGAAGATTCTGCCGATCCGAAAGAAAAAGAGCTTCTTTGCATATTCCGCGCTCTGAACGCCGAAGGAAAAGAAGCAGTATTGCAGAATGCGAGAATATGCCATGGTAACCCCTCGTTGCAAAAAGAAGGGCAACATGCGTCGGCAATATGATATTCGTCGATTTTGAAAGGTGATGTGCTATGAAACGTATAGTTGGTATCGTGGTTGCCTTATCGCTCCTTGTGTCCTGCGCCTTTGCAGAAGGGACGACGGAGAAGAAAAACGCATTTGAGTTTTGCGATATGTATATGCAGCGCTTGTGGGAAATGAAGTATGAGCGCGGATTGGATGCTACACACGATCTGGCACACTATATAGGGTACGACGGCCTTTCATATGCTAATGTGTTCGCGGGCGACGGTCAATATTACGTTGAAGTGCCTGCGGGGACACTCCTCGTTTCCGTCCCTGATTTTAGCGTGATCCAACTTACAATGCAGCTCGTATCTTATAGCCGCAGCGATGCAGAGAAGGAAACCGACATGATCCGGGCGGCAGTTGCATTCGCTGCCCTCGAATATAATCGGTTCGACGATTACTCCTATCCGCTTCTGCATCAGATCGACCCGACAAAGCCTGAGAATGTTATGCTTGAGGTTATAGACATCTTCTTTGATGCCGTGAATGACACATTCAATGATACCGAACTGATGGATAGCTTTTTCTCTGAGAATGGAAATAAAATCCCGTTCATTTCTGGTAATTATGAGTATTCACTGCAATACATCAGCGGCGGCGAGGACAATCCAGAGTTAGAATTTGTTTATCTGATCGTTGAATGCAAATAAAAAATCCGCCCAGGCTGCTACCTGTGCGGATCAAACGCAAGGAAAATGCAAACACCACTAAGCACTTTCCGTAGCCAGTATATCACAAGCTGCCTGCGTTGTAAAGTCGGAAAGGATTAAGATTGAACGCTGTTATCTACGCCCGTTTCTCGTCGCACAGCCAGCGGGAGCAGTCCATCGAAGGTCAGCTCCGGGATTGCTACGAATATGCCAAGCGCTATGATATAAACATTGTAGGGGAGTACATCGACCGCGCCATATCTGGCATGACCGATGACCGTCCGGACTTCCAGCGCATGATTGCCGATGCTCCGAAAAAGCAGTTTGAGCGGATCATCGTCTGGAAGCTGGATCGCTTTGCCCGCAATCGTTACGATTCAGCCCTCTACAAACACAAGCTCAAGCAATACGGCATCCGCGTCATATCTGCCATGGAGAACGTCGGAGAGGGTGACGAATCAATCCTCCTGGAAGCGTTCCTTGAGGCGTCTGCCGAATATTACTCCCTTGATCTCAAGAAGAAGATCAAGCGCGGCCAGCGTGAATCCATCGCAAAAGGCCGTTGGTGCGGCGGGGCTATTCCGTATGGCTACAAGGTAGTGGACGGGAAGCTGCTTGCAGATGAAAAAAACGCCCCGATCATCCGCTATGTTTTTGAGCAGTACGCCCAGGGCGTCCCTATGAAAAAGATCATCGACGAGCTGAAACGTCGCGGCGTCCGCAGCTCTCGCGGCGGTGAGCTGACTTATACCACCTTCTCCCGCGCCCTGACGAATCCCGTCTTTATTGGCAATTTCATGTACAAAGGCGAATTGGTTCCCGGCGTTGCTGAAGCACTGATAGACGAGGCCACCTTCAACAAGGTACAGATCATTGTCAAAGCCAATGCACACGCCCCGGCAGCCAACAAAGCAAAGGTTGAGTATCTGCTACAAGGCAAGGCGTTCTGCGGTCACTGCGGCTCCCACATGATCGGCGAGAGCGGCAGGAGCCACAATGGCGACACATATTATTATTACTCCTGTGCCGCCCGGAAAAAGAAGCACTCCTGCCGGAAGAAGAACGAAAAGAAAGACTTCATCGAATGGTATGTTGTCGAACAGACCTTGCAATACATTCTCACTCCGGCTCGTATGCAGGATATTGCAAGGGCCGTTGTCGCTGAGTACGACAAGGAATTTGCGGGCAGCAGGGTAGAGGAATACGAAAAGGCCATCAAGCAGTACGATCGGGAGCTGGATAAACTGGTCGATGCTCTGGTAGACGCCCCGAAGGTAGCCCATAAACGCATCTACGAGAAGATGGAAACCCTGGAAGCGCAGAAAGCGTCTATGGAAAACGAGCTGGTTAAGCTGCGGATCGCAAGCGAGATTCGTTTCACCGAAGAAGAAGTGCAGGCATGGCTCCGCCGCTTCTGTACCGGCAACCTCTTTGATCCTGAGTTTCACCGCAACATCATCGACACCTTTATCAACTGTATCTACCTGTACGACGATCGCATCATCATCTTCTACAACATCAAAGGTGGCAAACAGGTTTCCTACGTTGATCTGGCCGAATCGCTGGAATCCGATTCAGAGGGCGGCGGTTCGGATTTGAACGCAAATGCTCCGGCGCGGCCTTGTCGGTCATGTCAAAGTGGGCGTCGATGACATAGCGCACATCCCGCAGCAGCAGCGCGGCCCGCTGCTGGATGTCCTCCGAGGTGACGAGGTACAAATCGCCCTTGCCGCGTTCCATCACGGTGCGGGCCGAGCGGGCGCTGATGGAGGACTTCACCTCATTGCGCCGCAGGTTGGTGGTTCGAATGGGGGCGCAGACGTGAATGCGGTCGATGACGTACCGCATGCCGGGATGCCAGTAAATGGCTTCCAGCAGCCCCCGCGCTGCCGAAGGGGTCATCACGTCATAGCTTACCCGCTCGACCTTCATTTCCGACCGGGAGAAGCAGGCGTACGGGCCCCAGACCTCCAATGAAATGGCCATAAAAATCACTCCTTTCTTCCTATATAATGGTAATAAGAACCACTAAACAAAGTGGGCTTTCCCGTTTTCAGGCGCCAGGGTGAGCCCCGTCTGCTTATTGTAGAGCGACATGTCGGTGAGGATGGCGCTTCCGTCTTCCAGCGGCGTCAGCCCGCCCGCCCGATCCAGCGCGGCGAAATGGTCATCATAAATGGATACGCTGTACGGCCCCAGTCTTCGGAACAGTCCCCGGGAACGTTCGCCCGCCTGAAGGCGCTCCATCAGCGCCGCGCCCTCGCCATAGGGCAGATACACCGTTTTGGTGCGATCCTCGATCAGGTGGAAGCGCTCCGCGATGGTTCTGAAGGGGAACTTATTCCAGGTATCCTCCATCAGCGCCAGGATGTCCTGCTGATCCTGGGCAGCCGTGCCTTTCAGGTCAAGCAGCTCGCGAAAGTAGCAGTCGATGGCCTCGGGGCTGTCGGGGCTTTCCACGTGATCCAGGGCATAACGTCCCGCGTCGATGTTCATGCGGAAGCTGGCGGGCGCTTTGGCCTCGCCGCGGAAAATGGTGACGATGCTGTCCTCCGGCGGACGTCGGCCCTCGCGGTTGCAGCGTCCCGCCGATTGCAGGATGGAATCCAGCCCCGCTTCCTGCCGGAACACCGCGGGGAAGTCCACATCCACCCCGGCCTCAATGAGGGAGGTCGATACGACGCGGCAGGGAAGCCCCGCCTTCAGCCGATGCCGGATGACCAATAGCATCTCCTTGCGGTGAACAGGGCACATGAGCGTGGAGAGGTGGAAGGCGCCCTCGCCGTCCAGCAGGGCGAAAAGCGCCTGGGCCTCCTTGCGGCTGTTGACCACGCAGAGCACCTGCGGGAGTGCATTCAGCCTGTCCGCCAGCGCCGGAGCGCTCAGGACGCCCTCCCGCCGGAAAGTTACTCGCCGGAAAACGGAGCCGCGATAGGTCTCCGGGGGACACAGCTCCACCGGCGGCCTGTCCGGCAGGAATTCCCGGAAGAGCGGCCCCAGCGCGGGCTGGGTGGCCGTGCAGAGAACGACGCTGGCGCCGCAGCGCTTCACCAGCTGGGCAAGGGCGAAAACACAGGGGCGCAGATAGGGCACAGGCAGCATCTGCGCCTCATCCAGGATGATGACGCTTTGCGCCAGGTTGTGCAGCTTGCGGCACTTGGAGGATCGAGCCGCGTAGAGGGACTCAAAGAACTGCACGGCGGTGGTGACCACCACGGGCATGTCCCAGTTTTCCGTGGCCTTGGCCAGTCGGAGCGTCTGCGGATGGACGGCGTCATCCAGGTCGTACAGTACCCCAGAATGGTGCTCCAGCACGTTGTCCGTCCCCAAAATGTCCCGGAAGACCTGGGCGTTCTGCTCGATGATGGAGGTATAGGGCAGCACATAGACCACCCGGCGCAAACCGTGCGCCTTGGCATGGCGCACGGCGAAGGCCAGGGAAGCCACCGTTTTCCCGCTGCCGGTGGGCAGGGTGAGGGTGAACAGGCCGGGCTGTTGAATTGCTCCCTGCGCCATGCAGCGTTCCAGCACGGCGCAGCGCTGCTCGTTCAGGGGATTCTTCGGCGGGAACCAGTCTGCCGTGTAGGCCTGCAGCTTCTCGTCCAGGGCCTCCATGGATGCGCCTTCCGCCCGGATGGAGCCGCCGTCCATGAATTCCTCCGTGTCCAGAAAGTCGGCGTCCACCAGGCAGGAGTACAGCATCCGGGTGAAAAACATCGCCTCGGCCCCGCTGGTGAAGCGCGGCATGGATGCCCGGGGCAGGGCGACCTCCGCCGTCCACGCATCATAGGGTTCCAGGCGGCCGCAGCGTGCGCCGTTCATCCTGGCAAAAAAGGTTCCCTGGCCGTCCGTGTCCGTGTGCCCTCCGCCATCCGGCAAGCCGCCGTGATGTCCTGCCACGGCAAAGGCGGCAGGAATCTGCCCGCGCATGCTGCATTCCCATGCCCCGGCGGTGGAATGATCCACCTGAATATCCGCGCCATGGATACGCTTCTGGAAGGCGTCGGAATATTTCCCGATGTCATGGGCCAACCCGGCCAGCCGCCCCTGATCCTCAGCGCCAAAGGCGGCGGCGTACCGGGCGCACCGATCAGCCGTGCCGTTCAGGTGCTCCAAAACGGATTGCTTCCGGTCGTCCTGAGCGATATGTGCCCAATGCTGCTTAGCCATCCGCGTTCCCCCCTGCTTTCTCATCATCCATGCCGTGGTGCTGAAGGGTATTTGATTCGCCTGCTTCTGCCAATATTCTACCAGATTCGATAAAGAGTTTCAACCTGTTAGGCAAAAAAACTTCCTTTAGCAAGAACATGCCGTTGTGCTCCGAGGAGCCTCCCCGGCGCCATCCAGCCTGCGCAGATAAGCGTTGCGCATGCGGTTGACATAGCGGTCGCTGAGGTGGATGGCCTCCGCGGCCTGCTCGTCCGTCTCACCGAAAAGATAGTAACGCTGGAGAATCACCAGCAGCCGGAAGTCGGAAACCTGGGCCAGCGCCGCGTCCACCTGCGGGCGGAGGGCGTCACGCTCCCCGCGCTTCCTGCTGGCCAGGGCTTCCAGGCCGTCAGCCAACTGCATGGCGGCGGCTTCAGGCGCGTTGGTACCCCGGGGCATGCCGTCAAACCGCTGGACGCCGGCGCCCCGGGGACGGCCATTCCCGACACAGCGTCGGAGCTGCTCTTCCAGCGCACACAATTCAATGGTAAGGGAGCGGTAGTCCCTGAGAGCTTGGGCCGTGGTCATTCGCATCTCCTCCTTCATAGGGGAACAAATGTTTTATTCTGGTCTGACAGCATCATATCACGCATAAAAGTGATTGTCAAGAGCAAAATTGACTTGCAAAAACCAACCTGAGGTTGTATAATCATGGCGAGGTGAAGGGCATGTACGCGGATCAGATACGGCGGCTTCGGCAGGAAAAGGGTGTCACGCAGCAGACGCTGGGGCAGGCGCTGGGGGTGTCCACCACGGCGGTGCAGAAGTGGGAGCGGGGGCAGTCCCAGCCCAATATCCAGACCTTGCGGCGGATGGCGGATCTCTTTGGCGTCTCATTAGACGAATTGTGCGACCATCAGCCGCCCGAGAACAACCTGACGGTGATGACCCGAGCGTTGCGGCAGATGACGCCGGAGGAGCAGGAGAAGCTGATCGCGGTGGGACGGGCGCTGTTTGACCATGCCTTCCGCCGGGAGGATGAGCCGTGATCCGTCCGCCGGATGAGACTGCTGCGGCCAATGCGGCCCTCGAAATATTGCTGCGCCTGGGCGTCACGGCGCTGCCTGTGCGCCCGGGAACCGTGCTTCGGGCCTGGCCCGGGGTTCGGCTGATGACCTATGCCCAGGCGGCGGAGAGCATCGGCATCACCGAGGACGCGCTGCTGCGGCGGTGCGGGGACGCGGAGGCTTTCGTCGCGGAGGATGAGGGTGGAACCTTGCTGTGCTACCGGGCTGACGGCAATCCCGCGCGGCGGAATTTTACCCTGGCGCATGAGTGGGGACACATTGTGCTGGCGCATACGGAGGGCGGCGCGGCAGAGGAAGCCGAGGCCAACGCCTTCGCGTCGCAGCTGCTGATGCCCCAGCCGGTGGTGCGTCGACTGAAGGCGGAAGGCGGCGGGGCTGCGAAGCTGGCCCGGCTGTGCTATGTGACCCTTCCGGCAGCGGAAATGGCTCTGCGGCGGACGCTTCACGCTGACGGCGAACTGTGCGCGCAGGTGGAAAAGCAACTGCTTCCATGGCTGAACAGGTCGATGCCGGACATAAATGCGACATTTTTATCCTTGAAAAGCGAAAACACGCAAAAGAATCTAAAAAACTTCAAAAAAGGTATTGACAAAAGCGAGGGGGAGTGGTAATATAGACAAGCTGACCGGCGAGCGGGGCTCGGGGGGGCAGCGCTT
>CBFFZW010000018.1:0-56381 GCA_965646445.1 uncultured Christensenellales bacterium
TCCTATGCGCCCCCTCAACTGGGCTTCTCCCTCTGACCTCCTCTCCTCCTTCTCTGTCTATTTTGTTTGACAAACCTACAGCGCCGCTTTGCCTCATCAAAAAAGAGGCGGAGCACACGGCGAAAGCGCGGTGCTTCGTCTCAAGAGGGCAGAAAAGTCCTGGAAGGTGTCATGGGGCCCGTAAGGAAGGGCGCGGAGCCCCGCGTAGCTCAGGACAGGCGAGAGGCCGCGTCCCTGTCCAGCAGAAGAATGGCGTTGGGGTGGAGGCGCAGGATGGAGGCCTGAATCTGCGGATCCACGTCGCCCTCCACGGCCCTGCGGACGGCTTCCGCCTTGTCGACGCCCGTGGCGAGGAGCAGCACCTGGCGGGCGCTCATGATGGCGCCGATGCCCAAGCTGATGGCCTGGCGGGGGACATCCGCCTCGCTGTCAAAAAAACGGGTGTTGGCCTGGATGGTGCTGGGGCTCAGCGTGACCACATGGCAGCCGTAAAGGAAGGCGGGGCCGGGCTCGTTGAAGCCGATGTGGCCGTTGTGGCCGATGCCCAGCAGCTGGAGGTCGATGCCGCCCGCCTGTTCGATGGCGCGGTCGTAGGCGGCGGCCTCCGCGGCAAGGTCGGCGGCATTGCCGTTGGGCAAGTGGCAGCATTCGTGGCGCAGATTGACGTGGCTGAACAGCTGCTCCGCCATGAAGCGGTGATAGCTGCACCGATGCTCCTCGGGCAGGCCCACATATTCGTCCAGGTTGTAGGTTGTTGCCTGGGAAAAGTCCAGCGCCCCGGCGCGGTGCAGGGCGATGAGCCGCTGATAGGTGGCGACGGGGGTGGAGCCGGTGGCCAGCCCCAGCACGCTGTCAGGCTTGCGGGTGATCTGCGCGGCAATCAGGTTGGCGGCGGCCTCGCTGACCTGGGATGGCGTGGCATAGACGCATAACTGCATGGGTTTTCCTCCTCATCATGCGTAACAGGCGCCTTCGGAGCGGACGCCTTGCAGTTGATTTCAATACATTATAGATGATGAATCGTGGATTTGTCAACTGTATCAATAAGATTGGGAATAAGTAAATATAATACGTCTTACTGTATCTATAAAAACCATTGCTGAGTTCGGCCATATCCATCCAATCAATCTTAACTGTCTGCATCCGACTTTACTGCCGCTTTTGCCTCCGACTGCCCCATGATGACGCGAATCTGTCTGAGGCGGACGATGCGTATTATATTGAAGCTACCTTGCGGATTAACCAGAAATTAGCCATGTCAGCTGTGACACAGTAATTCGCTTCAGGATATTGAAGTTATTCCAGGATCCTTTTTATATCAGCGGAATAGATACACATGACAGCGTGGACACAACTTGAGGGGGAGAAGCGGGGAAAAGTAAGCCTTCTGCGGGCAACAAGCGAGAAATCGCGCCGTCCAAGAGGCAAAAACAAGGTTTTGACAAAAATGATGGACACGCCAGACAACGTGTTCACAAGATGGGAGGTGAAAGTGGCCTGACGAATGGGTTTGAGGAGCGGCCATGCCAGAAAAAAGTTCAAAAAAAGTGAAAAAAGAGGGGAAAAGCATCTTGCAATTTGCCGGCGGATGGTCTATAATATGACTGTTGTCTGTTTAGGGATGAAGTGATAAGTTGCCGCCAGGCCAGGCGGGTAATTATCATGGACCAGCCCGTGAATCGGGCGACGGACTCGAAGCGCGGCGCGGCCTGCACCTGCAGTGGGACGCGCGACGGCGCAGACGAGAACGACATAGGAGGTAAATCAATGGCCAGCCAGAAAATCCGTATCAAGCTCAAGAGCTATGAGCACAACCTGATCGACCAATCCGCCGAGCGGATTGTGGAGACCGCCAAGCGTACCGGCGCCCGCGTTTCCGGCCCGATCCCGCTCCCCACGGAGAAGGAGATCGTCACCATCCTGCGCGCGACCCACAAGTACAAGGACAGCCGCGAGCAGTTCGAGCGCCGCACCCACAAGCGGCTCATCGACATCCTCAACCCCAACCCCAAGACCGTGGACGCCATGATGAAGCTCGAACTTCCTGCTGGTGTCGAAATCGAAATGAAGCTGTAAGAGGCAGGAGGAACGAAAAATGAAGAAAGCCATCGTGGGCAAAAAGATCGGCATGACGCAGGTCTTCACCGAAGACGGCCGCCTCGTTCCGGTCACCGTCGTCGAGGCGGGCCCCTGCACTGTGGTGCAGACCAAGAACGTTGAGTCCGACGGCTACAACGCCGTCCAGGTCGGCTTTGGCGAGCTGACTGAGAACCGTGCCAAGAAGCTGCTGAACAAGCCTGAGCTCGGTCACTACCAGAAGGCCGGCGTTGCCGCCAATCGCACCCTGCGGGAGTTCCGCTTTGACGACTGCACCGCCTACAAGGTTGGCGACGAGCTGAAGGTCGACCAGTTCGCCCAGGGCGACAAGATCGACGTCACCGGCACCAGCAAGGGCCACGGCTACACCGGCGCCATCCTGCGCTGGAACCAGCACATCGGCCCCAAGGCGCACGGCTCCAAGTATCACCGCGGCGTGGGTTCCTTGTCCGCCAACTCCGATCCTTCCCGTGTGTTCAAGAACAAGCACATGGCCGGCCACTACGGCGTGGATCGCGTGACGGTGCAGAACCTGGAAGTCGTTTCTGTGGACGCGGAGCGCAACCTGCTGCTGGTCAAGGGCGCCGTTCCCGGCCCCAACGGCAGCCTGCTGATCATCCGCGACACTGTGAAGTGAGTGGCGCAAGGAGGAGATTGAACAATGCCTAAGACTGCTCTTTATAATATGGAAGGCGCGGCCATTGGCGAGATTGAATTGAGCGACGCGATTTTCGCCGCGCCCATCAACGAAGCCGCCATGCATCTGGTCGTCCGTTCCTACCTGGCCGCTCAGCGCCAGGGCACGCAGAGTGCCAAGACCCGCACCGAGGTGCGCGGCGGCGGCCGGAAGATCTACCGCCAGAAGGGCACCGGTAACGCTCGCCACCATGGCAACCGCGCTCCCCAGTTCCGTCACGGCGGCGTGGTGTTCGCCCCCAAGCCCCGGGATTACTACATCGCGGTGCCCAAGAAGGTTCGCCGCCTGGCCTTCAAGTCCGCGCTGACCTCCAAGCTCAACGCCGGTGAGATCATCGTGGTGGACGAGATTGCCCTGAAGGAAGCCAAGACCAAGCTGATGGCCCAGGTCATGAAGAACCTGAAGGCCGAGCGCAAGGCCCTGGTGGTTCTGCCCGAGAAGGACGAGACCGTGGTTCGCGCCACCGCCAACCTGGCCGAGGCTGCCACCGCCTACGTCAACACCCTGAATGTCTACGACATCCTGAACGCCGGCAAGATCGTCCTGACCAAGGCCGCCGTGCAGTCCGTCGAGGAGGTGTACGCCTAATGAAGAATCCTCACGACATCATCCTGCGCCCCGTCCTGACGGAAAAGGCGTATGAGGGTATCGCCGACAAGCGGTACATCTTCGAGGTGGCCATCAACGCCACCAAGAGCGAAATCAAGACGGCCATCGAGACTGTCTTCGCTGAGGACGGCGTGAAGGTCGAGAAGGTCAACACCCTGCGCACCCTTGGCAAGATGAAGCGCCAGGGCCGCACCCAGGGCCGTACCCCGGAAATCAAGAAGGCCTATGTCACTCTGAAGAAGGACTCCAAGCCGATCAAGTTCTTCGAGGGCATGGCTCAGTAAAGCAGGGAGGACAAAGAAACATGGCTATTCGTCTTTACAAGCCGACTTCGCCCGCCCGGCGCTTTATGTCGGTTCTGACCTATGAAGAGGTCACCAAGAAGGCTCCCGAGAAGAGCCTGGTGGAGTACCTCAAGAAGAACGCCGGCCGCAACAAGCAGGGCAAGATCACCGTCCGTCATCAGGGCGGCGGCAACAAGCGGAAGTACCGCATCATCGACTTCAAGCGCAACAAGGTGGACATCCCCGCCAAGGTTGCCGCCATCGAGTACGATCCCAACCGCAGCGCCTTCATCGCCCTGCTGAACTATGCCGACGGCGAGAAGCGCTACATCCTGGCTCCTCTGGGCCTGAAGGTTGGCGATACCGTCATCGCGTCCGACACCGCCGACATCAAGCCCGGCAACGCCATGAGCATCAGCAGCATCCCCGTGGGTACGCTGATCCACAACCTGGAGCTCAAGCCCGGCCGCGGCGGCCAGCTGGTTCGTTCCGCTGGCATGAGCGCGCAGCTGATGGCCAAGGAGAACGGCTACGCCACCGTGCGCCTGCCCTCCGGCGAGATGCGTAAGCTGCCCCTGAACGCCAAGGCGACCATCGGTACCGTGGGCAACACCGACCACGAGAACGTGCGTCTGGGCAAGGCCGGCCGTGTGCGCCACATGGGCATCCGTCCCACCGTCCGCGGCGTGGTCATGAACCCCAACGACCATCCCCATGGCGGCGGCGAGGGCAAGAGCCCTGTTGGTATGCCTGCTCCTGTGACTCCCTGGGGCAAGCCCGCGCTGGGCCTGAAGACCCGGAAGCACAAGAAGTATTCCAACAAGATGATCGTCAAGCGCGCCGGCAAGTAATCCGCGCATCCGATAGGAAGGAGGCAGCCAATCAATGAGTCGTTCCATTAAGAAGGGCCCTTATGTTGAGGGCGCGCTGATGAAGCGCATTACCGATATGAACACCTCCGGCAAGAAGGCGGTTGTCAAGACCTGGTCCCGGTCTTCCACCATCTTCCCGGATTTCGTTGGCCACACCATCGCTGTTCACGACGGCCGCAAGCATGTGCCGGTCTATGTGACGGAGGATATGGTCGGTCACAAGCTGGGCGAGTTCGCCCCCACCCGGACCTATCGCGGCCATGCGGGTGACAAGGCCACTGGCCGTAAGTAAGCGAGAGGAGTTGAAACGATATGGCGACCCGTTCTAAGGAAAAGACGGCGGCTCGTCTGGCCAATGCCGACAAGCGCCCGAAGGCTCATGCCAAGTACGTTCGCATCTCCTCCCGCAAGGTGAAGATCGTCATTGATCTGATCCGCGGCAAGAATGTGGATGAAGCCCTGGCCATCCTGACCTACACCCCCAAGGCGGCGGCTCCCGTGGTGGCCAAGGTGCTCAACAGCGCCATCGCCAACGCGGTGAACAACCAGGAGATGGACCGTCAGAACCTCTATGTCGCTGAAGTGTACGCCAATCCCGGCCCCACGCTGAAGCGCTACGTTGCCCGCAGCCGCGGCAGCGCGTCTCCCATGCTCAAGCGCACCAGCCACATCAGCGTGGTGCTGGACCAGAAGTAAGGCGAAGGAGGTTTATCCATGGGTCAGAAAGTAAATCCCCACGGCGCGCGCGTCGGTGTGATCTTTGACTGGAGCACCCGCTGGTACGCCGGCAAGAAGGATTTTGCGAACAACCTCGTCGAGGATCACAAGCTTCGCGAAATGCTGAAGGAAAAGTATTATGCCACCGGCATCAGCCGCATTGATATCGAGCGTACCGCGCAGACCATCACGGTGAACATCTTCACCGCCAAGCCCGGTATGATTATCGGCCGCGGCGGCGCCGGCATCGAAGCCCTGAAGAAGGACATCACCGAGTTCCTGGGCCGTCCCGCCCACATCAACGTGATGGAGATCAAGCAGCCCGACGCTGACGCCCAGCTGGTCGCTGAGAACATCGCTCAGCAGCTGGAGAAGCGCATCAGCTTCCGCCGGGCCCTGAAGCAGGCCCAGCAGCGCGCCATGAAGCTCAATGGCGTCAAGGGTATCAAGACCAGCGTGTCCGGCCGTCTGGGCGGCGCCGATATCGCCCGCACCGAGCACTATCACGATGGTTCCATCCCGCTGCAGACCCTGCGCGCCAACATCGACTACGGCTTCGCTGAAGCCAAGACCACCTATGGCCGCCTGGGCGTGAAGGTCTGGATCTACAAGGGCCAGATTCTGCCCAAGGCCAAGAAGGTGGCCGGCAAGCCCGCCGCGAAGGAGGTCAAGTAACCATGCTGATGCCCAAGAGAGTCAAGCGCCGCAAGGTTTTCCGCGGCCGCATGAAGGGTGCTGCTCACCGTGGCAACTTCCTTGCCTACGGCGAGTTCGGCCTCCAGGCCATGGAGCCCTGCTGGGTGACCTCCCAGCAGATCGAGGCTGCCCGTATCGCCCTGACCCGCTACACCAAGCGTGGCGGCCAGGTGTGGATCAAGATTTTCCCCGACAAGCCCGTCACCGAGAAGCCCGCTGAGACCCGCATGGGTTCCGGCAAGGGCTCCCCTGAGTACTGGGTTGCTGTGGTGAAGCCCGGCCGCGTGCTGTTTGAAATCGCCGGCGTGCCCGAAGAGGTCGCCCGCGAGGCCCTGCGTCTGGCCTCCCACAAGCTGCCCCTGAAGACCAAGTTCATCAAGCGTTGTGATGAAGCGACTACTGAAGCGGGTGGTGAAGAACAATGAAGGCTAATGAATTCTCCGCTATGAACGTCGAGCAGCTGAACACCAAGGTCGCGGAATTGAAGGAGGAGCTGTTCAACCTTCGTTTCCAGCTTGCCACCGGCCAGCTGCAGAATACCATGCAGATCACCGCTGTCAAGCGCGACATTGCTCGTGCCAAGACCGTTCTTCGCCTCAAGGAGCAGGCGTAAGAGATACTGAAAGGAGGCAGCTGCTTCAATGTCTGAAATCAACAACACTCAGGAGCGTGGTCTGCGCAAGACCCGAATCGGCGTGGTTGTATCCGATAAGATGGATAAGACCTGCGTGATTCAGATCAAGACCCGCGTCCGTCATCCCCTGTATGGCAAGATCATGAACCGCACCAGCAAGCTGAAGGTTCACGATGAGAACAACGAGTGCGGCATTGGCGATACCATCAAGGTGATGGAGACCCGTCCGCTCTCCCGTGACAAGCGCTGGCGCCTGGTCGAGATCATCGAGAAGGCCAAGTAAGCTGAAGGAGGAATAACCCTATGATTCAGCCGCAAACCCGGCTTAAGGTCGCCGACAACTCCGGCGCCAAGGAAATCATGTGCATCCGTGTGCTGGGCGGTTCTTTCCGGCGCGATGGCTCCATCGGTGACGTCATCGTGGCCAGCGTGAAGAGCGCCACCCCCGGCGGCACTGTCAAGAAGGGCGACGTCGTGAAGGCTGTGATCGTTCGGATGCGCAAGAACAAGCGCCGTCCCGACGGCAGCTACATCAAGTTCGACGACAACGCCGCCGTTATCATCAACGATGCGAAGATGCCCCGCGGCACCCGCATCTTTGGACCTGTTGCCCGTGAGCTGCGCGAGAAGGACTTCATGAAGATCGTCTCCCTGGCTCCCGAAGTGCTGTAAGGAGGCAGAAGAGATGCACGTTCGTTCTAACGATCAGGTCGTTGTCGTCACTGGCAAGGACAAGGGCGCGAAGGGCAAGATTATCGCTGCCTTCCCCAAGACCGGCCGTGTGGTGGTCGAGGGCGTGAACATGGTCACCAAGCACCAGAAGCCCCGCAACGCCATGCAGCCCGGCGGCATCATCAAGAAGGAGGGCGCCATCGACGCCTCCAACGTGATGCTGGTTTGCCCCAAGTGCGGCAAGGCCACCCGCGTGTCCCACAAGGTGACCACCGTCACCAACGACGCTGGCAAGGCCCAGCGCAAGATGATCCGCGTGTGCAAGAAGTGCGCGGCGGAAATTGACTGATAAAGGAGGAAAAGCCACATGGCTACCCGTCTGAAGGAAAAATATCTGGCCGAGGCTGTTCCTGCTTTGCAGCAGAAGTTCGGCTACAAGAATGTGATGCAGATCCCCAAGCTGGAAAAGATCGTCATCAACATGGGTCTGGGCGAGTGCAAGGACAACGCCAAGTCCCTCGAGATTGCCGTGAACGAGCTGACCGCCATCGCCGGCCAGAAGCCCCTGGTGACCAAGGCCAAGAAGTCCATCGCCAACTTCAAGCTGCGCGAGGGCCAGAGCGTCGGCGCCAAGGTGACCCTGCGCGGCCAGCGGATGGAAGAGTTCATGGACAAGCTGGTGAACATCGCCCTGCCCCGCGTGCGCGACTTCCGCGGCGTGCCCGACAAGGCCTTTGACGGCCGCGGCAACTATGCCCTGGGCATCCGCGAGCAGCTGCTCTTCCCCGAAATCGAGTATGACAAGGTGGAGAAGATCCGCGGTATGGAAATGATCTTCGTCACCACCGCTCAGACCGACGAGGAGTGCAAGGAACTGCTCCGTCTGTTGGGTATGCCCTTCGCTCAGGCGCAATAAGGAGGAGAACACAAAATGGCTAAGACGAGTATGAAGCTCAAGCAGGCGAGGACGCCCAAGTTCTCCACCCGCGCTTACACCCGCTGCCGTCTGTGCGGCCGTCCCCACTCTGTCCTGCGCAAGTATGGCGTGTGCCGTATTTGCTTCCGGGAGCTGGCTTACAAGGGTCAGATTCCCGGCGTCCGCAAGGCCAGCTGGTAATCGGGGAGATAAACGGAAGGAGGTACTAACATGGTTGTGAATGATCCTATTGCCGATATGCTCACCCGTATCCGCAACGCGCAGATCGCCAAGCATGACGCTGTGACGCTGCCCGCCAGCAACACCAAGAAGGCCATCGCCAAGATTCTCCTGGCGGAGGGCTATGTGAAGGCTGTGGACTATGTTGATGACGGCCTGCAGGGCTCCATCAAGATTACCCTGAAGTATGTGGGCGGCAAGACGCCCGTCATCGCCGGCCTGAAGCGCATCAGCAAGCCCGGCCTGCGCGTGTATGCCCGCTGCGAGGAGCTGCCCAAGGTTCTGGGCGGCCTGGGCATCGCCATCATCAGCACCAGCAAGGGCCTGATGACCGACAAGGACGCCCGCAAGGCTGCCATCGGCGGCGAAGTGCTGGCCTACATCTGGTAATAACCGACACGTCAATGGAGGTGTGAGTAATGTCTCGTATCGGAAGACTTCCGATTAACGTCCCCGCGGGCGTGACGGTTACGGTTGATAGCGAGAACCTGGTGACGGTTAAGGGCCCCAAGGGCACCCTGTCCCAGCAGGTGAATCCCGACATCACCGTGAAGCAGGAGGGTAACGTGATTACCCTTACGCGCCCCACCGATGATAAGAACCACCGGGCCATGCATGGCCTGTATCGCGCTCTGGTCCACAACATGGTGGTCGGCGTGACCGACGGCTTCTCCAAGACCCTGGAGATGGTCGGCACCGGCTACAATGCCCAGGCCGAGGGCGGCAAGAAGCTGAACATTAAGATCGGCTTCTCTCATCCCGTTGTGATCGAAGCCCCCGAAAATGTGACCTTCGAGACGCCCAACCAGACCACCATCGTGGTCAAGGGCATCAGCAAGCAGGTCGTGGGCAACCTTGCCGCGGACATCCGCGCCATCCGCAAGCCCGAACCCTACCTGGGCAAGGGCATCAAGTATGCTGATGAGCACATCCGCCGCAAGGAAGGCAAGACCGGTAAGAAGTAAGAAAGGGAGTGACTGCAAATGTTCAAGAAGCGTGACCGTAATGAAATCCGCGAGATTCGTCATGCGCGCGTCCGCAAGAAGATCAGCGGCACCCCCGATATGCCGCGTCTGTCTGTGTACCGCAGCCTGAAGCACATTCAGGTGCAGCTGATCGACGATGTTGCCGGCAAGACCCTGTGCTCCGCCTCCACGCTGGAGAAGGGCATTCAGGATCAGCTCAATGACCTGGACAAGAAGGGTGCCGCCAAGCTGGTTGGCAAGCTCCTGGCCGAGCGTGCCCTCGAGGCCGGCGTGAAGTCCGTGGTGTTTGACCGCGGCGGCTATGTGTACACTGGCCGCGTGGCCGAGGTTGCTGCGGGCGCCCGCGAAGCCGGACTGGAATTCTAAGAAGGAGGGACACACGCAATGCAACGCTACGAACAGGTCAGCGAATTCAAGGAGCGGCTGGTTGCTGTCAACCGCGTGTCCAAGACCGTCAAGGGCGGCCGCAACATGCGGTTCTCCGCCCTGGTCGTTGTTGGCGATGAGAATGGCCGCGTCGGCGCCGGCATGGGCAAGGCCGCCGAGATTCCCGAGGCGATTCGCAAGGCCAACGAGGATGCCAAGAAGCATCTGGTGACCGTGCCGATCAACGGCACCACCATTCCCCATGATTCCACGGGCTACTTCTCCACCGCCAAGGTGGTGCTGCTGCCCGCCCCCGAAGGTACCGGCGTCATCGCTGGCGGCGCGGCCCGTGCCGTGCTGGAGCTGGCCGGTGTGCGCGACATCCGCACCAAGTCCTTCGGCACCAACAATCCCATCAACATGGTCAAGGCCACCCTGGAAGCCCTGCGCAGCCTGCGCAGCGCCGAGCAGGTTGCCAAGATGCGCGGCAAGACCGTGGAAGAGCTGCTGGGCTAAGGAGGAGCGAGAAGATGAGTCTGAAAGTTACGCTTACCAAGTCTCCCATCGCGGCTCTGCCCAAGCATAAGGCCACCGTGGCGGCCCTGGGCCTGAAGAAGGTCGGCCAGACCGTGGTGAAGCCCGACAACGCGGCCATCCGCGGCCAGATCTTTGCCGTGAAGCACATGGTGAAGGTCGAAGAAGTGAACGAGTAAAGGAGGGAAACCCCAATGAAACTGCATGAGTTGCAGCCCGCTGTGGGCTCCACCACCGCTGCCAAGCGCGTGGGCCGCGGCGTTGGCTCCGGTCTGGGCAAGACCTCCGGCAAGGGCCACAAGGGCGCCAAGGCTCGCAGCGGCGGCGGTAAGCGCCCCGGCTTCGAGGGCGGCCAGATGCCCCTGTACCGCCGTGTGCCCAAGCGCGGCTTTACCAACATCTTTGGCACGGAATACGCGGCGGTGAACGTTGAGCGGCTGGAAATCTTCAACGACGGCGACGTGGTGACCGTGGAAGAACTGCTGGCCAAGAAGATCATCCGCAAGCCCATGGACGGTGTGAAGATCATGGGCAACGGCGATCTGACCAAGAAGCTGACCGTGAAGGCCGCTAAGTTCACTGCCTCTGCGAAGGAAAAGATCGAGGCACTCGGCGGGAAAGCCGAGGTGATCTGAGATGTTGGAGAGCCTTCGTAAAATGTGGAAAATCACCGACCTGCGCAAGAAGCTGATCTACACCTTCCTGATGCTGCTTCTGTACCGTCTGGTCGGCGTCATCCCCGCCCCTGGCGTGGACGCGGCGCGGGTACTGGGCTCTACCGCTCAGGATCTGCCGCTGCTGCAGCTGGTCAACATGATGACCGGCGGCAACTTCTCCCAGATGACCATCATGGCCATGGGTATTACGCCCTACATCAACGCCTCCATCATCATGCAGCTGCTGACCATCGCCATTCCGGCCCTGGAGCGGATGCAGCAGGATGAGGAAGGCGGCGGTCGGGAGAAGATCGCCCGCATCACCCGCTATGTCACCGTCGGCCTGGCCGCGGTGCAGGCCATCGGCCTGGTGGCCGGTCTGGGCTACATCAAGGCCGGCTGGCTGAATTATGTGCTGGTTGGCGTCTCCATGGCCGGCGGCTCCGCCCTGGCGATGTGGATCGGCGAGCGCATTACCGACAAGGGCATCGGCAACGGCATTTCCCTGCTGATCTTTGCCGGCATCATCTCCAACCTGTTCAACGGCTTCATCAGCCTCTTCAGCGCCGGCAGCGCCAACGGCACCACCTCCGGGTGGATCGCCGCGGTGGCCATCCTGGTGACGATGATCGTGATGACGGTCGTTGTGACCTTCGTGGATCTGGGCGAGCGCCGCATTCCGCTGCAAATCGCCAAGCAGGTGAAGGGTCGCCGGGTTTACGGCGGCCAGAGCACCCACATGACCCTGAAGGTCGTCAGCGTCGGCGTGCTGCCGCTGATCTTCGCTTACTCCTTCCTGGCGTTCCCGGGCACGCTGATCCAGTTGATCGGCGGCACCCAGAGTGGCGCCTACATCTGGTGGATGACCTACATGAACACCGGCAGCGTGTGGTACATGGTGATTTCCGCCCTGCTGATTATGGCCTTCACCTTCTTCTACTCCTCCATCAGCTTTGACGCCAAGCGTCAGGCCGATCAGCTGGTTATGCAGGGTGCGGTGATCCCTGGTCAGCGCGGTAAGAACATCCGCCAGTACCTGCAGAACACCGTCAACCGCCTGAACCTGTTTGCGGCTCTGTTCCTGGCGATCATCGCGGCTGTGCCGACGCTGCTGACCAGCGGCCTGAGCGCGCAGGTGCCCTTCGCGGCTTCCTCCATTCTCATCGCCGTCAGCGTGAGCCTGGAAACCATCCGCACCATTCAGGGCGAGATGAGCGTCCGCGGCATTGATATGGATCTGGAAAAGGGCGGCTTCATGTAAGCTGCCGCGCGCCATGCACCGGCGACAATTCTGCCGCTGGTGCATGGCATACTTCGTCCATTCGGAATTGATCGTGCATCCAAGGCGGGCGGAGGCTCAAGCAGCTACGCCGGCATGAAAGGGGCGGCAGGATGAATATCATCTTTCTGGGACCTCCAGGCGCGGGCAAGGGCACACAGGCTCAGCGTGTGTGCGCCGCGCTGAACATTCCCCAAATTTCTACCGGAGATATTCTTCGCCGGGCGATGAAGGATCAGACGCCCACAGGCTTGAAAGCGAAGGCCTTTGTTGACGCCGGTCAGCTGGTGCCCGACGACGTGATGATCGACATCGTGCGGGAACGGCTGGCGCAGGATGACTGCCAGCGGGGCTACATCCTGGACGGCTTCCCCCGCACCACCCTCCAGGCGGAGGCGCTGGAAAAGATCGCTGACATTGACGCGGTGATCGACCTGGACGTGGCGGATGAGAAGCTCATTGAGCGGCTTTCCGGCCGCCGCGTGTGCCTCAAGTGCGGCGCGACCTACCATGTTTCCCGTCTGAACGGGGAAACAAAGTGCGCTGCCTGCGGCGACAGCCTGATCCAGCGGGATGACGATAAGGCCGAAACCGTCCTCAACCGCCTGAATGTGTATCACAAGCAGACCGCGCCCCTGGTGGACTTCTATCAGGCCCGCGGCAAGCTGCGGGTGATCGCGGGCGATGGGGATATGGACACGATCTTCGCGTCCATCATGGACATCGTCAGGGGTTAAAGCATGATTAGTTTGAAAAATCCCGATCAGATCGGGAAAATGCGCGAGGCTGGCGCGCTCCTCTATGAGGTACTGCAAAAGCTGCGCAGCGCGGTGAAGCCCGGCGTCAGCACGGCCGCCCTGGACGTGTACGCCGAGCAGCTGATCCGCAAAAACCACGCCATTCCCTCCAGCCTTCATTATGAGGGTTTTCCGGCGTCTATCTGCGCCAGCGTGGACGACCAGGTGGTGCATGGCATTCCCTCGGAGAAGCAGATTCTCCAGGAGGGGCAGATCATCAGCATCGACTGCACCCTGCTGCTGGACGGCTGGCAGGCGGACAGTGCCTTCACCGTGGGCGTCGGGGAAATTTCCGCCGAGGCGCAATCGCTCATCGAGATCACGGAGCAATGCTTCTGGAAGGGTGTGCGCCAGGCGGTGGCGGGCAATCGCCTGGGGGATATTGGCCACGCGGTGCAATCCTGGGCGGAGGGCCATGGCTGCGGCGTCATCCGTGACCTGACGGGCCACGGCATTGGCCGGGAGATGCACGAGGATCCGCCGGTCTACAACGTCGGTGAACCGGGGCGCGGCCTGCGCCTGCGCAAGGGCATGACCATCTGCGTCGAGCCCATGATCTGCGCGGGGGACTGGCGCGTCAAGGTGGATGATGACGAGTGGGGCATCCGCACCCGGGACGGCAGCCTGTGCGCTCACTACGAGCACACCATCGCCATCAACGAAAGCGGGCTGCCGGAAATCCTGACCTATCCGGGCTTCACCTGGGACAAGGAGGATGCCTGATGGAGCGTCTGCCCTTTGACATCGGGCGCGTCGTTCTCTCCCGACAGGGACGTGACGCCGGACGCTGCTTCGTGGTCATCCAGGTGGTGGACGAGCAATTCGTGCTGATGGCCGACGGCCTCACCCGCAAGCTGGACCACCTCAAAAAGAAGAAGATCAAGCATTTGCGCCCCAAGCCCCTGCGGATGGATGTGCAGGCGCTGGCAGACAGCCGTCAGCTGCTGGACAGCGACCTGCGCAAATTCCTGCGCGAGCATGGGTGCGCCATCGACCAGCCGCTGTGCAAGGAGGGCTGACAATGTCCAAGAGCGACGTCATCGAAATGGAAGGCAAGGTCATCGAGGCCCTTCCGAATGCCATGTTCCAGGTGGAGCTGCCCAACGGCCACCAGATCATGGCGCATATCTCCGGCAAGATGCGCATGAATTTCATCCGCATTTACCCTGGTGACAAGGTCACCATCGAGCTTTCTCCCTACGACCTGACCCGCGGCCGCATCACCTGGCGCTCCAAGAGCTGATAACGGGGCACGGCTGTTTTGCACGCGGCGCCTTGGCGAAAAGTCCATGAAAGGCTTGACGCGGCGGGCAAAAACGTGTAGAATAGATAGGCAGTGGGTTAATCCCTACCGATGATTTTTTTCGGGGTGATGGAGGCTGGCTTCCTCGCCCTCCGCATCGTACATCAATAGAGGAGGTACCAGAACATGAAGGTTCGTCCGTCCGTGAAGCCGATCTGCGAGAAGTGCAAGATCATCAAGCGTAAGGGCAAGGTCATGGTTATCTGCGAGAATCCCAAGCATAAGCAGAAGCAGGGCTGATTGTCCAACGCGAACTCCGGTAGAAGCCGGGGTTCGCTTTTTTGTTCCGCGCAAATTGACAGAAGCGGCAAGGTGCGCTACACTGATAGGGGAGGTGCTGAGGATGCCCAGAAAGACCATGCGGGGCAGCGGAAGCCTGGAGAGAATCGGGGAGATGATGACGGCGCTGCGGATGTCGCGCCCCATGCTGGTGGCGGGGGAGCGGCTGGCCGCCGTGTTCGCCCGGCGCACGGGGATGACGCTGCCATGCTTCTCGGGCTATCATGCCAACCCTGACCTGGCAGACTGCGAGGCCGGACGCGCATTGTACCTGCGGGAGGGCTGCGACAGCCTGATCTCCCTGGGCGGCGGCTCAGCCATGGATACGGCCAAGGGCATCAAGGCCCTGGTGCTGGCGGAGGACGCGGACCAGGCGCTGGCGCTGCGCTTCCGGGATATGCCGCTGCCGCACATTGCCGTCCCGGCCACGGCGGGCACGGGGGCGGAAGCCACGCAGTTTGCGGTTTTGTACCGCGACCATGTCAAAATCAGCCTGTCCCATCCGTGCCTTCTGCCGGAGGGCGTGGTGCTGGACGCCTCCCTGCTGGATACGCTTCCGCCTTATCATCGCAAGTCCTGCGCTCTGGACGCGCTGTGTCAGGGCATCGAGTCCTACTGGGCCAAGGGTGCCACGGAGAACAGCCGGGTGGACGCCTATCTGGCCATCACCGGGGTGCTGACGAACCTGAAGGCCTACTTGGCGGGCGATAAGCGGGCGGCGGAGGAAATGCTGGAAGCCGCCTACCGCAGCGGCAAAGCCATCCAGGTCAGCCGGACGACGGCGGCCCACGCCATGAGCTACCGCCTGACTCAGCTGCTGGGGATTGCCCACGGCCATGCCTGCGCCCTGACGCTCCCGGTGCTCTGGGCCCGCATGGAAGAGGACGCCGATTGCCTGCCCGTGCTGATGGAGCTGGCGGCGCGGATGGGCCTGGGCAGCGAGCGCATGGGCTCCCGGCTGCTGCGGGGACTGCTGATCGACCTGGAGCTGGAGGTGCCCAAACCCTCGTCGGAGGTGCTGGACGAGCTGGCGGCCTCGGTCAACGCCGAACGGCTGAGCAATCATCCGCAGACGCTGTCCCAGGAGCAGCTGCGGGTCGTCTACGAGGAGGCATTCACCCCCCTGAGCGAGAACAGGCGGCAGATGTGCCTCGACTTATGGCGGTACTATGGCAGAGCGTGAGTATACCCCGGGAGTGGATGGCTTCATCCAGGGGGTAAATGAATTTGTGTTCCTGGCGGACGAGCCCTTCCAGGCGGATGTGATCCTGGTGCCGGGGAACGCCAACCCCTGCCATGCCATCCGGGCGGCGGCGCTGTACCGTCAGGGGTACGCGCCCTGGGTGCTGCCCTCGGGCCGATATACCAAGGAGGTCGGCGGCTTCGCGGGCGCTGATCCGGCGTATCAGGCGGATTACCCCGGGCCCTATGAGACGGAATGGGCCTTTCTGCGGGCGGTGCTGATGCAGGAGGGCGTACCGAAGGACGCCATCCTCCGGGAGGACACGGCCACCTTCACCTGGGAGAACGCCCTGCGCTCCCGGGCCGTCACGGATGCCGCGGGGCTGACGGTTCGCCGGGCTATCCTGTGCTGCCACAGCTTTCATGCCCGGCGGGCGCTGCTGTATTATCAGGCTGCTTTCCCCGAGGCCGACTTCCGCGTGTGCCCCGCGGCGCTCCCCGGCTTCAGCCGGGAGGACTGGCACCTGACGGCGGGAGGGCGGGCGCGCATCCTGGGGGAGGTTCGCCGCCTGGGGGATCAGGTGCAGGAGGTTTTTGCCATGATGCTGGAACAAAACCCCACCCTGAACCGTTGATTGAATGTACAAAGGATTGGTGACACCATGACCATGCACGACGGCCACCGCAAGCGGATGCGCGAGCGCTTCCGCGCCCATGGCCTGGATGGCTTCGCGCCCCATGAGGTGCTGGAGCTTCTGCTGTTTTATGGACGGGCGAGGGGCGATGTCAACGCCCTGGCCCATGCGCTGCTGGACACCTTCGGCTCCCTCAAGGGTGTGCTGGAGGCCAGACCGGAGCAGCTGATGACGGTTCACGGCGTGGGAGAGGAGATCGCCACGCTGCTGTCCCTGATGCTGCCGATGTTCCGCCGTTACAGCGCCTGTGTGTGCGAGGAGCATCCGCGCATCTGCAACCGCAGCGAGGCCTCCGCCTACTGCAAGGCGCTGCTGGCCGGATGGCGGACGGAGCGCTTCTACGTTCTGTGCCTGAACACGGCGGGACAGCTGCTGGGCCAAAGGATGATCGCGGAAGGGTCGCTGGCTGAGGTCATCGCCTATCCGCGCCTGGTGGTGGAAACGGCGCTGAACTACAATGCCCACAGCGTTGTTTTCTGTCATAATCACCCCAGCGGGAACAGTCAGGCTTCCCCGGAGGACGTGGCGACCACCCTCCGCCTTCAGCGGCTGCTGGCAGGGCTGTCCGTGACGCTGCTGGATCACATCGTGGTAGCGGGGGAGAGCACATACAGCATGATCCAGCATGGGGACATCAGCCACAGCGCGGCGCTGGCGGGCATGGTTACGCTGCCGTCCGGGAAGGGAAAGGAAAAATCGACATGAGAAGAACCATGGGAGGCCTGCACCGGGTGATGATGCTGTTGATGATTCTGGTGCTGCTGGCGCTGATCGCGTATCTGGGGGTCATCGGCATGATCGTTTGGAAGGAGCACCACTTTCCGCCGGCGGAGGAATACGACGCCATCGTGGTGCTGGGGGCGCAGGTGAAGCCGGACGGCAGCCCGTCGGTGCAGCTGCAATGGCGGCTGGACGCGGCCTATGAGGCCTGGCAGGCCCGCCAGGTGCCGGTGGTGGTCTGCGGCGCCCAGGGCGGGGATGAGCCTGCCCCGGAGGCCTATGTGATGCGGGATGACCTGCTGGCCAGGGGCGTTCCGTCCCAGCAGGTGCTGACGGACGCGGAGTCCTACAACACCCGGCAGAACATTCGCCACGCGGCGCAGCTGCTGGCGGATACCGGGGCGCGGAAGGTGCTCATCGTCACCAGCGATTACCATCTGCCCCGGGCCATGGCGCTGGCGGCGGACGAGGGTCTGGACGCCACCGGCCTGCCCTCGGCCACCAAGCCGGAATACTGGCTGAAAAACCACGCGCGGGAAGCCCTGTCGTGGATCAAATACGGCGCGCAGAAGTACCTGCGCCTGCCCTTGGAGTGACATGATGGACGCGCAAGCATTGGCCCTCCGCCTGACGGAATGCGGCATCCCCTACCCGGACGGCCTGCCGGACAGGCTGCTGAAGTACCACGCCATGCTCATGGACTGGAACACCCGCATGGATCTCACCGCTGTTACGGAGGAAGCCGAAATGATGGATCGGCATTATGTGGACAGCCTGATGCCCCTGCGGTTCGGCCTGATGCCCGCCTCCGGCTGTGTGATTGACGTGGGCACCGGCGCGGGCTTCCCCGGTCTGCCCCTGGCGCTGGCCTGCCCGAACCTGACCTTCACGCTGATGGACGCCCAGCAGAAGCGCCTGACCTTCCTGAAGGCGGTGGTGGACGCCCTGGGGGTGGAGAACGTCATCCTGGCCCACAGCCGGGCGGAGGACGGCGCTCACAGCCCGGCACATCGGGAGAAGTACGACATGGCCGTGGCCCGGGGGGTGGCCTCCCTGGCGGTGCTGTCGGAATACCTGCTGCCCTTCGTGAAGGTGGGCGGGCGCGCGCTGTGCTGGAAGGGCCCCGCCCTTCAGGAGGAAATGACCCAGGGAAAGCGGGCGGCGCACCTGTTGGGCGGCCGCGTGGACGAGCCGATGACGTGCCCCTTTCCGGGGAGGGCATGGCAGCATTTGCTCCTTCCTATTCAGAAAACGGAAAAAACCGCTCGACAGTATCCGCGAAAAGCTGGCACGCCCGGCAAAATGCCGCTGGGCGCATCCGGCAAATGATGCCGCGGAAGCCGAAAAAACGCTGTCGGACGACAAAAAATCACCCTGCCTTCCCGCGAGAAACCGCGAACGATTCTCGCCGGGAAAAGCAGGGTTTTGCTTTGCCTGGGCAGAAAAAGCCAACAAGAGCTGCATGGGCGGCGGGCGTTTCGGGGGAGCCGCTTGTCCGCCCATGTCGGCTCGCTATGGCAAAGGAGAGACCTGAATGCTCTATGACCCGCAGACGGGCGGATGCGCCCAACAGGTTTGCTGGCTGCCCCTGGATCAGATCATACCCCGGCAAAGCCAGCCCTTTGACCAGGAGGATGCCGCGTCCATGGCCCAATTGTGCCAATCCATCCGCAGGGACGGCCTGATCCGCCCCATCACGGTGCAGTGCATGCCCGACGGCCGCTTCATGGTGGTTTCCGGCAACCGGCGGCTGATGGCGTGCCGGATGCTGGGCATGACGCACATGGACGCGGTGGTTCTGCCGGGGGTCGCCATGGATGAATCGGTGGCCAAAACGGTGGAAAGCCTGCTGAACCATCGGATGCACTATCTGGACGAGGCGAAGACCATGGCGCAGCTGATGCAGACCGGGGCCATGACCCGGGAGGATCTGGCCAGGCAGCTGGGCCTGACCTCCGCCACCGTGCGGGAGAAGCTGCGGCTGGCGGATCTGGACGAGGGCCTGCGCATTCTCATCATGGAGGAGGGGCTTCCGGAGCGGACGGCTCACGCGCTGCTGCGTCTGCCGGATCACCGGGCGCGGATGGCCATTGCCCTGCAGGCGGCCCGGGAGCATCTGGGAGCCCGGGATGTGGAGCTGCTGGTCAGCGCGGCGCAGTCACGGCTTCCCGTACCGCCGATTCCCGGCGGACGAACCATCACCCTCATGCGGGATCACCGCCTGTACCTGAACGCCATCCGGGCCATCGCGGCTCAGATGAAGGAAGCGGGCATCGCCGCGCAGCTCAGCGAGCGTACCCTGCCCGATGCCATTGAGGTGACGCTTCGTCTTCCCACGCGCCGCCGCCGTTCGGAGCAGCGGCCCCATCAGAGCCGCGAAGCCGCTTCCGCCTCCGGCAGATAACACCGCAGCGTCTTTTCAATCCAGTAAAAATAGCGCGGGCCCGGCATTTCGATGGCCTTCATTTGTCTGTAAAGGGGGAGGCCATCTCCCACGTCATGCCACAGGTCAACAAATACGCAGTCATAGGCCTGCTGGGGCGCGGTATGGCGGGCATAATCAAAGGCGTCGGCCTGGACGATGGCGAGCCTGTTTGGCCGGGGAAGCAGCGGCGCCAGGTGGTGGCGGAACAGCCGGATGACGGCGGGATTCCGTTCCACGACGGTGACGCTTTCCACCGCCGGATTCAGCAGCGCGTGGCAGACAAAATACCCCAGGCCCAGCCCGTAGGTCAGCACGCGGCCATGGACGGCCTGGGCACAGGGACGGATGGTATTGATCTCGTTGGGCGTGACGGTCATCCAGGTGCGGCCGCGCTCCTTCAGGGCGGGGAAGGTCACCTCCCGGGCGAACCAGCCCAGCTGCGGATACACCCGGCCCTGGTCGTCCGTGACGAAATCATCCGACACAAACAATTCGCAGGGAGCGTAGGCGTCCTGCTCCAGGCGGATATCGCCCTCCTGGATGGTCAACCCCGCAAGGGCCTGAAACCATGGATCCTCCTCGACATCAGCGGGCGGCATGGGCCGAACCATCCGCGGCAGGTATCGGCGGGTCGTTCCTGGCTCCAGGTTCAGAAAGGCGGCCAACAGCGGCAGATAAGCCTCCTCGGCGGAAAGCCCGGTGGAGGCGCTCATTTCCGCCAGCATCGCCGGGGTGATCGCCCGGGCGTCAGCGGTCAGATAGGCGCTCAGGCGGGCCAGCAGCGCCTCGTTTTCCTCCTGAATGGACATGGCAGTCTCCTTCGTGATATGCGCAGCGGCCCCGGACAATGCCCGGAGCCGCGGTATGTTTGAAGGGAAGTCTTTGTTACATCAGCAGCTTGACGGTTTCTACCTTCCATGGGAGCATCCTGAGCTCCGTCGCGGGCTTGCCCGAGACGTGCTCCAGCATGTCGCAGGGTTCCAGCGCCAGCGGCTGCCCCGATGACAGGATGCTCACCGTGTCCTCCGTATCGCTGTGATTGCAGAACCGGGCATAGAGGCTTCCCTGCTTTTGGTACAGGGCGGACAAGACGGAGGTATTGGCGCGGATCTGCCATTGAGGCAGGGCGCCAGGGGTGATTTTGTCCTTCGCAGCGGGCACCGCGACGCAGGGGAAATTGTACTCCAGGGCTTTCTGATGAATCAGGAAGGCATCCGCGGCGTTGGCGAAGGGCTGGATAGCCAATTCGTACTGGTAGACGCCCTGCATGAAATGGGGGCCGTCCACGGCGGCGCCGCAGGTCATGGAACTGACGCCGTTTTGCGAAACTTTGACGCCATCCATGCACCCATCCCAGATATAATACATGGAAAACGCGATCGGCACGGAGAAGGCGCCGTCGTCCTCGTGGACGCTGCCCATCAATCCACGGTTGAAGACGGCGAAGGCGCGGCGGGAATCGGCCAGCGCGGTCCAGTAGTTTCCGTCGACGTTATTCTCCTCGGCCTTGGCGAAAGCGAAGGGCAGGTCGCGCAGGGCGGCAGCATCCGGTTCAAGAGCGGGGTAAAATTTCAGGCGCAGCTTCTTTTCATGCAAAAACGCGCTGATGTCATCGCCGCGATTTTCGCTGGGCAGGCCGATTTTCTGCCGGTTGGTCTGGATGGAGCAGCGCCAATCAATCCGCGGGATGCGGGCATAGTAAATCCATTCCATTTCGTAGGGAATGGAGCCGACATAGCCTGTTTCCGTGATCACCGCGCGGTCTGTCTCCAAGGCGACGGATACCGTACCCTGTGATTCGCATTCCTCATGGTCGATCATGCCCGCGAGGATGCCGCTCTTGCGGCCCGGCATGAAGATTTCGCGATTGTCGGCGGATTCCTTCAGGGACAATATGCCGCCCTGGTCGCTGTATACAGCCTGATAGAATGGCGTGGTGAGCGCGCCCCGGTCGGCGTCCCACTGGAACGGGCAGCTCGCCTCCGCCTGGGGCAGCGATACAACGCTGAAGCCCAGGCCCTTGACATCGCCCGCCGTGCCGGAGCTCCCCAGGGGAATCCAATCGGTTCTGTCCCACTGCAAAGGATTGAACACCAGGTACGCCTGGGATGCGTCGGAGCTGGAAGCTCCCGCCAGTTGCTGCATCCCCGTGCGGAGCAGCGCGTCCAGCCGTTCGTTTGCTGGATCCAGATAGCTGTGCGCCTCGTGCTCCAGACCGATGATCTGGATATCGTGGTGCTGAGCCGTCAGCAGGTTTTTCCAGCACGCTTCCAGTTCCTTTTCGGGGTAGGTCAGGCCTGCGGCGGAACCCAGGGCAAAGAGCCTTTCCGTGGCAAGCAGCTTGCTTTCAACCTCTCGGCTGAGGTTGAAAATCCAATTGCCGCAGAAGCCCCAGGGCATTCTGAAGCGGAAGTCCGTCGGACGGGTCTCCAATTCGGCTTCAGGCGCGGGAAGGCACTGCATGATGTGCTTCCCCACGGTCCAGCAATATTTTTCGGGATCGCTGTGGATCTGCACGCTTTCCTCCGGCTGGCGGGGATCGTCTGCTCTGGAAGCCACCAGAGGCTTGATTTTGCCGCCGAAGCGCTGGCTGAATTCTTCCAGCGAGGAAGGATAGCGGATGGGGGAGTCCAGAAGGATGCGGTTATCCAGCGTGACCGCCTGGAATTTCAAGTCTTCTTCTTGAAGCGGCGTTTTTTCATGATTCGCGAAAACGGCCTGCCCCCGGTAGGTGGGGATCGCCGCGATTTTCGAGCCATCCAGCCCTTTCCACCAGACCACGGGCGCGTCGATGCCGGGATTGGAGCCGTACATCATAAAATGCGTTCTGAACAGCGCACCGCTGAACCCGCAGCCATTGAGAATCTGGGGGAACTGCGCGTGGAAGCCGTGCTCGCTGGAAATATAAAACGCGGGGCGGAACCCGAAGTGTTTTCCATCGCGTCCCCCGCCAGGGTCAGCTGACGGATGTTGGATTCGCCGGAAACAAAGGTGGCAAGCGGCTGACCATAGGTGCAGGAGCCCACGTCCAGCCGATCGGGATATGCTTCAAAAGCCTGCTTCATTTTCTGATAAAGCGCAGGCTCCTTTTCGCACAGATGGTCATAGGCATAAACCTCATGATCCCATCCGACAGTATAATTCGGATACTTTTTCAGCCTGGACAATTCTTGCTCCAGGATCGTTTCCATGGCCTGTGCCTGCCACATGATGATACCCAGGTGATCGTAATTCAGGATGTACATTTTGTCCATAGAGAGCCCTCCCAAAGTTCCAAATCTCAGGTTGATCGTTCAGCAGGAGCGCAATTCGCCAAGGCGGGTTGTTTTGACTATAGACGCGGGTACATGCCATTATCCTATTAATGTGCTGATGGCGGGACTCGAACCCGCACGCCGTTGAAGGCAGGGGATTTTAAGTCCCCGGTGTCTGCCATTCCACCACATCAGCAAGCATCCGTATTATAGCATTGTGCGGCGGAATCCGTCAAGGAAAAAGGAGACGCCCGCACGGTTTCGGATGGGCATTTCGCACTTGTCAACGGGTTGGCAGTGTGATATAATACAATTTGCCTGCTTATCATGGCGGGTATGCGGCATGGATGATGCACCCGTAGCTCAGCAGGATAGAGCGACCGCCTCCTAAGCGGTAGGTGTTCGGCCGCCCCTGACGAGGGTTATAACGTATTTGCGCCCGTAGCTCAGTAGGATAGAGCGGTCGCCTCCTAAGCAGAGCGGTAGCCAACTGTCCGCTGAAAACGACGTGACCGGGTAGCGTGTGGATACGAGTCGATTCCAGCCAATTGTGCAGTGGCGGCATGTTACAGAAATGTTGCGTGCCCCAGAAAACGACCTGCCGCCAAATTGCTAAGAATCGAGGTTTCTGCTAACACTTTCCCCCGCCGGACAGGGAAACCGGCAAATACCCTCCCTCGAAAAACCCAGTAATTACGGGCTTTTCAAGACTTGCACCCGTAGCTCAGCAGGATAGAGCGACCGCCTCCTAAGCGGTAGGCCGTGGGTTCGAATCCCGCCGGGTGCGCCATAAATGTTACATCTTTGTAACAAACAGCAAAAACCATCGGACAACTTCGTCCGGTGGTTTTTGCTTTACGCGCTGCTAAGAATTGCCCCGATTCTTAGCAGCGCTGCTAACACTTTTGCCCTTTCTGCTAAGACTCGGTTTGTGCCCCCGTACAGGGCGCATTTTCACGGGTCTGCTAAGACAGTTATCAGGTCGATATGCAGGTCAAGGCGGTGCGCGTGTGGACTTGCTGCCGCGTGAACTTCACGCAGTATGAAGCAAACACCCGCCCCGGAAATCCGGAACGGGCGCGAAGAATTTTCACTGCGGTGAGCTTTGCTCGGGCGGTTTACTGCAGAGTTTTTGCCAGCGTCTTGATCAGTGCCGCCATTTCTGGGTTCTGCAGGAGCTTCATCAGCAGGGCCGCATCAGCTGCATCCGGTGCAGGCCCCTGCGGCTGCTGATTCCTGCCGGAGTAGAAGGCCTCCTCAAAGAGCTGCGCGTTCTGCCTGCGGTCATCGTCGAGGATGTGGGAATACAGGTCGGTGACCATCTTGGACTGGGCGTGCCCGGAGTCACCCTGCACCGCCTTAATATCGCCTCCATTGAGCTTCAGCTTGTAGGTGATGCTGGAGTGGCGCAGAGAGTGAAAGACTACCTTGGGCAGGTTGTTCTTCTTGATGAGCTTGTCGAAGGCACCATTGATTCGCCGGGCTTCCACCGGCATTCCCAGCGGCCCGGCGATCACCAGATTAAAGTCCTTATACTCGTCACCAAGGGCGTCAATGACCTCCAGCTGCTTGCGCCGCGTCTCGGTCAGCATCTCCGCAACGGTTCTGGGCAGAAACACCTTGCGAATGCTGGATTCCGTCTTGGGCGATTTGAGCACCTGCTGGGTGGTGGTCAGGGAGGACTGCGAGGGAAAAATGAAAATGACATCCTTCTTGCCCAGGAGCTTCAGCGTTTCACGATTGACGCGCTGAAGCTCTTTGTTGATGTGTACACTGGCTGTACCCGCCGCGATGGATTCCTCGGCGATGTCCACGCAGTCCCAGGTCAGTCCCAGGATTTCGCCAAGGCGCATGGAGCAGGAAAACGCCAGGTTCATGGCGAGCTTCAGCGTCTCATCCTCGCAGACCTCAAGGGCATGGAAGAGCGTTTCCACCGTCCAGATGTCGCGCTTGTTGTAATCTGCCTTCGGGCGCGACGCGTATTCGGTGGGATTCTTCTCGATCAGCTCCCACTTGACTGCCTGCTCAAAGCAGGAGTGCAGGAGCTTGTGGATAGATCGGATCGTCTGGGGCGTCACATATTTGCTCCTGCGCTTGCCGGTTGCCGGTGTAACCGTCTCGGTCTTCAGAAGCTGCTGGTAATACCGTTCCATGACGCGGGTGTTGATCTCCTGCACCTTGAGCTTCCCGATCAGCGGCTTGATGTAGTTCTCGATCAGGGCAAGGTTGGCGGTATAGGTGGACATCGCCCAGGTGGTCTTGCCGTACATGGCAACATATTCATTGAGCAGTTCACTCATTGTCGTGCATTTGGGGACAGTGAGCGTCCCGGCGACCTTTTTGTATTCCACCTCCTTTTTGCGCTTCATGGCCTCGGCCTGCGTTTTGAAGGATTCCCACTTCTGTCTGCGTTTACCGTTTTCGTCCACGTAGTTGTACATGACGGCGTATTTGCCGTTTCGCTTGTGGATGCTTGCCATCAATCATCGCTCCTTCCAGTCAGTAATTCATCAAATTCTTTCCTATTGATACGCCATGTTCTTCTGGATCTGATGGCGGGCAGGTCGCCGTTTTGCAGCTTCTCATAGAGCTCCGCATGCCGCATGCCATAGAAGCGGCAGACCTCCTCGACCGTGTAATACGCCGGGTTCTTTGGCTTGCGCAGCTGGATGCGCGGCGGGCTCACATGCCGCTGTTCCTTGTACCTCGACTGACTGGCAAGCCAGCGGGTGAAGCTGTCCTTCTCCACATAAAGCCGGTCACCCAGCCTGACCGTTTCCAGCATGGCTTTCCCCTGCCTTGAGCTGAGGATGGAATAGACGGTATTCCTGCCCACGCCCAGACGCCGCGCAATCTCCGGTGCGGGCATGTAGCTGTCGTTCAGGGTCATTTCCTTTTCCTGCCGCTTGACATAATGGTTCTGCGAGGCATACCATCGCTCGAAGGCAGCCTTCGGGACCTGAAACTGGCAGTGGATCTTGACAAACGGCAGCTTCTCCTGCCGGATGAGGACGTTAGCCTGCTGCTTGCTGACACCGAGGAGTTCAGCGATCTCACCTGCGGAAAGCGTCTCCTCATGCAGTCGGGTGCCCGGTTCCTCGCCTGTGACCTTGCGGTGCTTGGTCTGCATGGCGTACCAGGCTTCAAAGCTGTCGATGACAACGCGCATTTTCCCATTGACCAGAATCGTCTCGAAATAGCCCTGATGAACAAGCCAGTAGGAGTCCGTCTTGCCAAGGCCGAGCAAGCGGCGCATTTCTGCGACAGACATGGTTGTCTTGCCGATACGATCACCTTCTTCCGGATGTTATTCCATGGTGTGATCCAGCCATGCATCGAAGCTCCTGCGGGAGATACGGTAGGGACCGCGCTGGCCGCCGAGACGAAACCAGCGGAAGTGATGCTCCGCAAGGAGTGCATACACCGTTTCCCTGCTGCAGGATAGGATGACCTGCAGGTCCTCCACGGTGTAGCACCGCTTCTCCAAAGGCTGATCAACCGTCGCATCGGGCTGACCCGATGCTTGGGGTGTCGGCATATTACCTCTGTTTGCGGCAGATAGCAAGTCCTGATTGGCGGGTATTGCAGGATCATTTCTGGTATCGCTCATGTGGCTTTCCTCCTGTTTTGTGGATTTCACCATACGGAGAAAAGCACTGGCTTTTGAGGGGGTGCCAAAAAGAAAAAGGCGGTCAGCCGAAGCCAACCGCCAGTGTGAAAGGATTATTCTGCTTTGCTGTACTTGCCGGACACCCAGCCCACGCAGCCGTTGACCACGATGGCGTGCCAGCCGTTTTCAGCTGTCGCCACCCAAGCAAAGGTGTCGCCGTTCTTGGCTGCGGTGATGCGGCTGTACTGCGTGCCGTTGCCGGCGCGGATGTTGACCGTGCCGCTGGAACAGGTGATGGTCACCTTCTTCGGGGCAGCCGAAGGTACATCCGGGGTCTTCGGCGCCTGCTCGGTGTCGTCAGGCTTGACCGGCTCGGAGGGTGCCTGCGCTTCGTCATGATCGGCGACAGCCGCCATGAGCGCGGCATGGGTCTCGCCACCATAGATGCCGTCAGCCTTGATGCCTGCCTTGCTCTGGAAAGCCTTGACTGCCGTGCCGGTCTCGCTGCCAAAGCTGCCATCCGCGCCATACTTGGGAAGGTTGAAACCCAGCTGGAGCAGGAGTTCCTGCAGGGTCTTCACGTCCGTACCCTTGGAGCCGTTCTCCAGGGAGCGGCTGCCGAGGGTGTATTCAGTCGCAGCGGTATCCGGGACGCGGACGGGCGCGGTCTTGATGGCCTCGCCATAATCGATGAACGGCAGGGCGTACCAGTGTGTCCACGGGCGCTTGCTGACCTGAGTCTTCACACAGCCATACGCGAAGCCCTCCCATTCGACCGCCCAGCCGTTGCCGATGTAGTAGCCGACATGCCCGTCCTTGGTCAGCGCCAAGCCGGGCACCTCGGGCAGCGTGGCCATCGTGCCCCAGGCACAGCCCTTGCTCTTGGCGTAGCTGAACATGGAGTTCGCGCCCTTGTCTGGGCAGCCGTGTGCGCCGTAGGTGCTGGGGACGGACTTGTCCGTGCCGATGACATCCAGCATGGCCTGACCGCCGCCCGTCCAGGCATACCCCTTCGCGCCGCCGATGCAGTCGCAGACCACCTCCCTGTTGGCAATGTCCTGCTTGTAGCGGTTGGTGCGGCTGGAGCCGTAGTGGGACGGATACTGCTTCGCCTTTCGGGACAAGAGGCTGCTCGTAGCCTTGTAGCCGCAGGTGCCGTACCAATAGGGATGGCCTACCATCCGCAGACAGTAGGCCACAAAATGCTCGGCGGTAAAGGGCGTGTTCACGCGCTCACTCATGGCTCTCATCCTCCTTCACTTCCTCGCGCCCGTGCAGCTGGGACAGGATGTCCTTCAGCTTTTCGGGAATGGGCAGCCCCAGGTGCGCAGTGTTCTCCAGCAGGCTCACGCCCTCATTGGACAGGTAGAAGCACACCACGGCGGAGCGCAGCGCGCTGCCGGTGCCCACCACATGCAGGTCAACAATGTGCGCCACGCCGACCAGCAGGATGATCAGCACCTTCTTGCAGATGCCCCTGAAGCCCACCGCGCTGGACAACTTCCTGTCCGCGATGGCGCACATCAGGCCAGTGATGTAGTCGATCACCATGAAAATGATGAGCGTGGTCATCAGGCCGTCCACACCTCCCACAAAGTAGCCCAGCCATCCGCCAACTGCGGTGATGGCCATCTGGATCTTCGCCCAGATCAGATCAATGGAAAAGTCTCTCATGGTAAAGTCCTCCTTTTGTTTTGCTGCATATAAAAACGACCGCCATTTCTGACAGTCGCTTATGCCTGTTTCTCCCATCCGGCGGGATAATCCGCTGGACTCCATACGCAGTGGGCCAGCACGCAGATGTACCGCTCACCCTGGAAGGTCACCTTGTCGCCCACCTGATAGGCCGTGCCCGCGTGGGTGGGCTGGACGAACTCAGGCCATGCCTCGTCATCTTCAGCGGGCGGTTTGACCGTCTGCTGCAGCTCCCGGACAGCTGCCCACAGGGCGTTGATCTCCCCGGCATAGTCGTACTCGGGCTCCGCGCCCTTTCGTGCCTGCATGGTCAGGTCGATCCGCTCCTCGTCGGTCAGCCTGCCCTCGATGTGATACTGGTCGATGTTGGCCAGCAGGGTTTTCAGGTCATAGTTTTTCATCGCAATGACCTGCTCGAACATTTCCTTCATGAAATCACCTCCGTCATGTACCGATGGCCAGCCAGTCCACGTTGCGGCTGGTATTGAAGCTGCCGCCGACCACGATGCTGGCCTGTGTGGTCGTTTTGCTGTGTACCTTGATTGCGCCGTTGTCGCCGCTCCAGTTGCTGCTGGTGGTGGAATAGGTCACCAGCACCTTGGGCACCGATGTGAAGCCCGCTGAGGAGTAGTTGATCGTCACGGAGCTGCTGCCGCTGATGGAGGTGGAGCCATACGCCACCTTGAAGGGCAGTCTGGCGGCAGGCACCGTGCCGGTGGTCAGATTGGACGCGTTGTTCGCGCCGATGTTTGCCCGGGCGTTCGCGGCGCTGCCTGCGCCTGTGCCGCCGTTGGCGATGGGAACAGGCGTGGCCATGCCCGCATGAAAGACGCGGTAGGTGGAATAGGAGCCGTCCACCACGTCCCGCAGCACCAGCGCGTTGTCCCTTCCTGATTCATAGGCGGCGTTGCGCACCTCCAGCATGCGGCGGTTGTTGCCGCTGCTGTCCTGCCAGGATGAAAAGGAGGACGCGCCCACATAGCTGCCCTCGAACACCGTGCGGTTGGTGGTGCTGTTGTAGGTGGGCAGCAGGTACAGCGAAGGGTACAGATACCCGGAAATAGACAGGTTGCCCGTCATGGTATCGCCGCTCTTTTTCACTGCGCCCAGGTTGGTGCAGGCGGCTGAAGCAGTGGCTGCCCCGGTACCGCCCTGATCCACACCCAGGGGCTGTGAGAGCACCACGGGCCAGCCGAACTCCACTTTGCCGGAGCTTTCCGCTACCTTGCCGAAGGCGACGCCGTTGCCGTCCTTGTAGAAGTCCATCAGCACCTGCTTGGTGCCCACGCTCACGGACTGCTCCGCATAGTAGAAATAGTCCGATAGGCGCACCTTCAGGTCATAGCTCTTGAGCGCGTCGAAGGTCGGGCTGAGCAGGAGGTTCGTGGCACTGACCGCATAGTTGGAAGCGGAAACTGTCGTGGCCTGTGTCCACGCCGTTGCGGTGGACAGCTTGTAGTACACTTCGCAGGAAATCGTGTTCTTGCTGCCCACAGAGGAAACGGAGCCCGCCAGCGATACGCGCACTTTTATGCCGTCCATCTGCGCGGCACTGCCATCCGCATTGCAGCGTTCAGCCTTGAACTGGGTCAGCGAGGGCGGCGAGTAATCCAGCACCGAGATGCTCTTGGTCGTGGTCGCCGTGCGTCCGCGGGAATCCGTCACCGTGACGGACATCGTCAGCGTACCCGCCGTATTCAGCGTGTTCGACGTGAACGATGACGCGGTGTAGGTCACGTTGTCCAGCGTGGTGCGGTAAGCCGAGATGGTGCTTCCCTGCGCACCGGAGGCCGAGATGCCCACGGTCAGCTTGGAGCGGGTACGCACATACCCGCCGAACTGGGCGGCGATGCCGCTGGTGGCCTCGGCAGTGGACACCTTGGTGATGCTCGGCACAACCGAGGACGGGACATTGAGCGTCAGCGTGACCGAGGAGGAGCCCGTCTCCGTGCCGCCCACGAAGGTCTTGCAGGTGACCGTACACAGGCCCGAGGTGGCGTTGGGGATCTGCGCGGCCAGTGCCAGCCCAGGCGTCCACGAAACCGTCGCGCCCACATTGGTCGCAATTGTACCAGAGGTATTGCCAAAGGCGTAGGTCAGCGTGTGCGTGGCGCTGTCGGTCAGGCGGTTCGTGCTGATCGTCACCGCAGAGCCGAGATTGACAGAACTGGAGGATACCGTGGGCACGCTGACGCCCTCGGTATAGGTCACGGTGAGGGTGACGCTCGACCACTGCAGGTAGTTGTTGGAGTAGCCGTGGCTGCTCTCCACGGGGCTTGGGTTGTAGATGCAGATGGTGTTGTTGCCCGCCGCGAAGTAGGCGGCGAGATTCGTCAGAAGCGACCCTGACAGTGTAACGGTCGTGGTGTTGCTGTAGAAGGAGCCGGTGAAGGTGCCCAGCGCGTCCCCCGCATATCCCGCGCCTGTCGCGCTGGCGCTGGTATTCTGGTAGTTCGACTTGCGGACATAGACCGTCTTGGTATGTCCCGCGCCATAGCCCGCCTGCTGGGACACGGCGGTGATGGAGATGCCCGTAATGACCTTGTTGGTCAGCGCCATGCCCGAGAAGCAGATTACGCCCACATAGTTGTAGGTGTTGGCGTAAAACTCCTGACAGGCGTAGCCGGTCTTTGCGTTGCTGGAGGAAGTCGCTTTCCTCGTAATCAGCGATGCCGTATAGGTTGCTGTTGCCATAAGCCCTCCTTATCCCGCATAGATGAGGGGCAGGTTCGATATACTCATGCGCCCTCCTTAGCCGGTGTAGATCAGGGAGAGGTTGCCGTTGGTCTGCGGCTCGAAGGCGAACTTGCCCACCTGCAGCCGGGTCAGAATCTCTGCCTGCGTCACGTACAGCTTGTTGTTGGACAGGTACGCCACCTCGGTGTTGTTCATGTAGAAGGCCAGCCGGTCATTGACCACGCGAAAGGTGAACGGGTTGCCGCTCTTGCCGATGATCAGGCCGTTCTCGCCGAAAGTCATGTAGGTCTGGATGAGCCGCATTTGCTCCTCGGTGGCCTCCTTGGCGTCCTGCACCTCGCTGGCAAGCGTGCTGTACTGGCTCACCGTCCAGGTGAAGTTGGCCTCCGTTTGCTCGGACAGGGTGGTCATTTGCTGACGGATCGCCGCCATATCCGTCGCCGGGGCGTAGGTGGCCTGCACCTCCTGCCGGATGCTGTCGGCGGTGGTACTGATCTGCGCATGCACCTCGGCCAGCTTGGTCTCCAGCTCTGCCGGGGCCTCGAAGGCTACCTGATTCAGATTCTTGAAGGAATCGCCCACAAAGCTGAACATGGGATGCTCCGGGTAGAGGTAGATGCCGTAGGCAGATACCATGATGCCCAACGCGATATAGACCAGACCGTCCACCTCATCAGGTACGTCCGTTGTAAACAGCGTACTGGTGGGCGTGAACAACTCACCGTCCAGCCGACCCACAATGTAGCAGGTTTTCTGGGTGGTACCCGTGAATCCGGGCAGGTTGTTGCGAAGCGAGCAGTTGGGATACGACAGGTAATTGTTCGAGCCGTAGGTGCCTGCCGAAAAGGACGAGGCCGCCCAGAGGATGGGCTTGGAGATCAGGAAGGGCTTGGATGCAGCCAGATGGAAATACCCGCTTTCATCACTGACGATGATCCGGGACGTGGTGATCGCGGATTTGGCCAGCACCGAGTTGCTCATGCGAATGCGGTCATAGGTGTTGCTGTCGTAGTTGGCGTCTGCCCACCAGCCCTTTGCAATGGCGATGGTGCCGATGGTCACATTCTCCCGATAGGTCAGGTGCAGCACGCTTCCCGCGGGGTATTGGGTGGACATCCTTGTCGTACCGCCGTAGTACAGCGGAATCGCACCGGTCGTGCTGCCATCCTTCAGCGTCAGGTCCAGCGTTGCGCTCGAACTGCTGGTCTGCGGTAGCCAGTAGGTGATCTGCGTTCCGTCCGTCAGCACGGACAGTGAGGACACCCCCGTCCATGCCGCCGTGGCGGCTGTCTGTGTGCCGACGACAAGCTCTGCCTGATTCTGGGCCAGCGCATTCATGTCCTCATACACCTTCTGGACGCGCTGGTTGATGCCCGCATTGCTGCTCAGATCGAGGGTCTCGCCAAAGTCAGAGGAAACGTGGGAAGTTGTGATTGTCCCGGCCCGGATGTTTGCGCCGGTGATGGTCTCGCCCGCGATCTCATTGCCGGTGATCGTCCCGGACAGAATCTCGTTGGCGGTGATGGTCTTGGCGGCGATCTCCGCGGCTGTGATGCTGTGTGCCACGATCTTGTCGGCGGTGATGGTGCGCTCCGTCAGCACATAGCCGTCGATGGTGTCCACCTGCGTGGAAACCAGCTCGCCCATGTTGTTGATGGCGTAGATGATGCTCTGCTCATTGCCCCGGATAATGAGCCGCTCCACAGAAAGAACACCGGCGGTGATTTTGTTGGCAGTCAGCTCGACAATCTTGGCGTCCGTGATGGAGCCGTCCGCGATCTGTGCTGTACCTACCGCGCCTTTCTCAATGAGCGCGGCGGTAATCGCGCCCAGAGCAATCTTGGCGGTGTCAATGGCGGCGTTGGCAATCTTGGCATTGGTGATGGCTGCCTGTGCGATCTTCGCGGTGGTGACGGCAAGGTCATCGATCTGTGCCGAACCAACGGCAAGGTCGGCGATCTTGGCACGGGTCACGGCGGCATCCGCAATCTTCGCAGACTGGATGGCACCATCCACGATGTTTGCTGTATCAATGGCTGCACCAGAAATGTGAGCATTTGTAATGGCGGCATCTGCGATTTTGGCAGAATCGATAGCCCCATTCTCGATGTGGGCATTCTTGATTGCCCCGTTCACGATCTTGGCGTTGGTGATGGAACCATCATGAATATGAGCTTCCTGTATCTCACCCTTGCCGATGTGCACAGAATGGATTGTGCCCTCCTCGATCTGCGCAGAGCCGATGGCGGCTTCCGCAATCTTGGCGCGGGTGATGCTGGCATCCTCAATTTGTGCTGCACCGATGGCGGCTTCGGCGATCTTCGCTCTGATGATCTGGGCATCACCAATTTTTGCGGTGGTGATGGCCGCGTCCTGTATTTGCGCCTCGGTGATCGCCGCCTGCTGGATGTGAGCAGTACCAATGGCGGCCATTCTGACCTGCAGGGAGCCGACCGAGCCATCCTGCAGGTGCCCGGTGCCAATGGAGCTCATGGCCAACTTGATGCCGCCGATGGAGCCTGCCGCCAGCTGACTGGCAGAAATCGTACTGCCTTCCACGCCATCCACCGCCGTGCCGAGGGTGCAGGCGGTGTACTTTCTCAGCAGGCAGTCGTAGGTGTACTGCGTCATGCGCAGGGCAACGGTCAGGCCCAGCCTGGGCACGACCACGCGCACCGCATCGCCGAGATAGATGCTGTGCAGGATGCCGAAGGCACGGTATTCCTCGGTATCATCCACGCTCAGGAAGTCCACATCCAGCGTGACGGTGGGCAGGTCGCATCCGTTGTACAGCTCGGTCTGCGCGGCCTCCCTCAGCTTCTTGTAGACTTTACTTTTGCTGGTGTCGTCATCCTCTTTTGCATCACTGACGGAAAGATGTCCCCACTTCACATGGGGATAGGCCCCGATGTTCGGGCTGTCAATGTGCTTCTCCGGGAGATACAGCACATGCCCGTCCTTGTCCTCGCCGGTGGGTACGATGCGCGTGACCACGCCGGATTCATCCAGATCATAACTGATACCCAGCAGGTTTTTCCCCTGACGGATTTCCACATCCGTGTCACGGCCTACGCGGTTGACAAGGTACACATCGTACCAGTCCCGGGCCAGCTCGGCGTGGTACTTGCCGACGATGCCCTCTTCGCCCAGCATGGCTTCCACCGGGTTGACATGCTCAAAGGCAAGCCCCTCCGCCGTGCCGGTGAGGTCGGTGTACAGGGTGAAATCATGCGCCGATTCGCACCTGTCGAGGACGGCATGTGCGGCGGTCGTGCCGCCCACGGGTCCCTCCGGCTTGTAGCTGAGGATCATGTTGTCCATGAGGTCGTAGAAGATATGCCGGGCATAGACCTCAACCTGGGTGAGCGTGGGCACGACGCGATAGATGCGGAAGGGCTGGTCGCGCACCTGCCGCGGCTCCACCACCTGCCCGGTCGCCGTGGTGGACGAACCCTCCGTCCGGGCGAAGGTCAGGTAGTCCGTGGACATGTAGCCGCGCTTGCCGTCCGGGGCGGTCACCTCATACCAACTGTCGTTGGTCTTGGCGATGAGCACGACCTCCTTGCCCCTGGCGTACTGCCCCAGCCGCTTGTAGCTCGTGCCGGGGCCGGAGCGGAGGTTGAGCTTGCCAGACTTGGTGGTGATGGTGTACACCGACCAGCCGGTGGTCTGGTTGACCAGCGACACACGGGGCGTCATGGCGGCGGGCACGGGCGCGCGGAGGATATTGCCGACCTGCAGGTACATCCACTTATCGCGCTCGTCCAGCGGGTGGGTCATGGACAGCTCCCACTCGCCGTTGAGGGTTTCGGTGACGGAGCAGGCGGTGGGCGTGAGGACGCACAGACCGTTGCTGGCGAAGTCCGTCGCGTCCGATGGGAATACGCAGATCATGGGTAATCACCTCCTTCAGGGCATACAAAAAGCGCCCTGCCCGAAGGCGGACGCGAAAGCATCTAATCATTTGTTCAGTAGTGACTTTTCTATCGTTAACACGTCAGGGAAAATCAAAGGGATACCTTTTCTTTGCATAGCCAAGACTTTTTTTGCCTTGCTCAGCAATTCCTTTTCTAAAACCCCACTAATTCGTACGGGCGTGTTGGCAGAACTGTCAATATACTCATTTTTGACATATTGGGGAGTAATGGGGCACATATTCTGGATAAGAAATGCTTTCTGATGGCCAAGAACAGATCCAAAGACAATAGTATCGCATTTTCCGTACTTTTGCACTTTCTGGACATATATATTTCTAAACTTATTTACCTGCGATGAAAAAGGAATCATCCAATACAGCCCTGTATTTGAGTCCTGAAATGCATAGAAACATGGTCTATCATGGAGTTGACCATTAATGGATTCCTTGTTTTTCATCAATCTTGAATCAGGAAAATCAACGTAGTATTGATCGCACAAATAGTAAAAATGCCCAATGTCCATTTTACTATCTCCCAGCAGTAAAGGAACTCCATTCTATCGAATGGAGTTCCAAACATTTGAACTCGACCTCTTGATGAGTCGCATATCGAGAAGCGACTGACATTTGAACTCGACATTATTTGAGTTGCATATCGAGAAGCAACTAACATTTGAGGTAGTCAACTACCTTAACCATATTATATACTCAAATGCCCTTCCTGTCAAGGGTTGAGAAAAATGTTCACTAGCATTATATGCAGCAGATTCGATTCTATTACAATCCGTGCGCACCAACTAAAGTTTTTTCTGTGCCTATAGCGTTCTCCAATTCGGCGTAATCACGATTCTCTCAACGTCTCCCGTCCAGCTGACATACGCACCGGTAGCGGGAATCTTCGGATAATCCCCAGCCATGCAGGCATTCCTGCTGGTGTAGTCCTGATAGCACTCCAGCCTGGGCGTATCAACGGTCACGGTGCCCGTCACGCCGGTCAGCGAGAACAGGTACCCGCCGATGGTAATCTCGGCATCCCCGGCAAGCGTGACCCTGACCACCGGCTCGGACGCGACACAGCCGGGATTGGCAATGAAGGTTCCCGAGGTCGTAACCGTGATGTCGTCTGCCTTCAGATGGAAGAACGGCTGACAGCGGAAGGTCACGGCAAAGCTGCGGTGCGGGTGCCCACGCAGAATCTTCTCAAAGGGAATCTGGTTGACAACCCGGGCATGATAAAAGCCGCCCTGCCGGTTGGCGAAGGTGACTGTGCCGCTGCCGCGAAGCCATGCGGCGATCTCCGGCAGGCGGTTGGTATTCGCAATAAAGCAGGTGCAGGTCAGCAGCATGTCATCGTACACGTCCTCGTCCTCCAGCACCGTCAGGCTGCCGGAGCGTCCGGGGACATTGGTGAACGCGCTGCGCTCCGCGGGGAGCGTGATGGGCGGATGTTCGGAAACGTGAATGCCGAACTCTGTGCATTTCTTTCCGTTCCATTCAAACCAGTCGGTCATAGAATATCCTTTCTCGAAAATAGGTTGAATTTTACCTACTTTTCGTGGTATAATGCAAGTAGGAGGGATGCCTATGATGATTAACACCAATGCCATCGTTTCAGCATCGGAAGCGAATCAGAACTTCTCCCGCGTAGCGCGGATCGCGGATGCCCAGGGACAGGCGGTTATCTTCAAGAACAACCGGCCCAAGTATCTTCTGGTCGATATCGAAGCAACACCCTACTTCGACATGACGGATGACGAGAAGATTGATGTCATTGCCGCCCGAATCCTGAAGAAATTCAAGCCCGCCTTTGAGGAGCTTGCCAAATGATCCGGTTTTCAGAAGAAAAGGTCCTGTTGCTGCATCAGCTGATCATCGCTGAAACTGGAGGAAGCTCGGAATTGCGCGACATTGGCTTGCTGGACAGTGCGCTGGAAGGGTGTTTTCAGACCTTTGGCGGTCAGGAGCTTTACCCCACCAAGGAAGAAAAGGGCGCACGGCTGGGCTATTCGCTGATCTCCAACCATGCCTTTGTGGATGGCAACAAGCGCATCGGCATGTATGTCATGCTGACTTTCCTTGAGGTCAACGGTATTCGACTGGACTGTTCCAACGATGATGTGGTTGAAGCAGGCCTTGGCGTGGCATCCGGACAAATGGGGTATGAAGACCTTCTTGCCTGGGTCGGGGAACACCGGATTTAAGCAGACTGCACCACAAAAACAGAGTACCGTCAAGCGCGATACTCTGTTTTTGTTTTGGGCTTCAGTCTACCCGCCTGATCCTGTCCTCGCCGAACACCGCTCCCAACGTGGACCCGTTCTCCCAGTCGGCAAACACCGTACCGGTATCATCGACATGGGTCACCGTGCCGCGCAGCCCAGCGGGTATGTCACGGTACGGGTCGCATATCTCAATGATCTCCACGGTGCATCCGACGGGGTACTGTTCCCGGATACGCTTCAGCACTTCGGGGCGCATATGCAGGTTATTCATGGCCTCCTTTCCGTCAGGGTAGCGTATAGATCACTCCAAACGGCAGAAAAGTCAAGCGGTTACGCCATTCTTAGTCCGCGACCATGCTGACGGCGGCGGGTGAGCGCGGCGATCTCAATAGCCAGCGCCTGTACATCCTTCTCTTCCCGGATGTAGAAGGTGCTTCCGGTGAAGTTCACGCTGGAATCCTGATGATAGGTGTGCGTGTTTGTGGTGTTCCCGGCAACAATCGTGCCTTCTCTTGCTTCGCCGGTCAGGTAGCGGCTGGCGTTGCGGATGATCTTCGCCTGCTCCTTGCTCTCCTTCAGGACGCCCTTGCCCAGACCGCGCATGGTCATCACGCCGACCTCGTCCTCAAAGACTTGGGAGGGTGAATGAATCTTCAGTTCACTTTTGGCGGCATTCACGGCAGAACGGGCAGCAGAGCGCATCGCGGAGATGACGCCGGACTGCCCGGCCAGAATACCCGCCCGCAAACCAGCCATGGCATTGAGACCCGCAGACCGCAGCGTGCTGCCGATCAGACTGGTGTTCACCGCTGTGCGCACGCTGGCGGCTACGGTGCTTCCCGTGCTGCTCATGCTGAAGCTGGTCATGGCATCCGAAAGGCCCTGCGCGGCACTGGTGCCGAAGGACGAAAGCGCATCCTGCGGCAAAGCGCTGGTCATGGCGGTATCAATCGCAGCGGCTACCGCCTCCATATCGCTCGTGAAGTCATAGCCGCTCATACCCTGACCAACACCGGCAGAGACGTTCTCACCAACGGGCTTCACGCGCTCCGAGGGAGAGTGAATCTGCAGTGCGGTGTTCAGCGCATCCTCCAGATTGGAAGCCACCGTCTCCGCGTCGCTGTCCCATCCGGCAGCCGTCATGCCTTCAGCGACACCCTCAAGGATGTGTGTGCCGGTATCCGTCGTGTCAAGACCCTGAAGGAAGGTCAGAATTTCCTGCAGATTCTGAACATCCTCTTCAGAAACCTGCTTGCCCTGCAGCACAGCGGAGACAACCTCACCAACATAAGTGGACAACTCCGCAACGCGCTCCGGGCTGAAATCGTTGAGCATGCTTTGGTTCAGAACACCCTGATCCACGCTTTCGCCGCGAATACTGGCCCAAAACCGCTCCCAGCCGCTGTAATCCAGCGACTGCGTATAGGAATTGATGCGGGACACCGCCGAACCGATCAAATCCATGGTAGTCTTGGGCACCATGCCTGTCATCATGCCGAGGGTGGTTGTTCCGAACTGGTCAACCTCATCGACGAGCGGTGAAATGGCATCAATGGCTTCCTGCGTGCCCGTGATCTTCGGCGCAATCAGCACATGCAGCGTACCGTCCGCATCGAGGACAGCCACCTTGTCCGCTGTCAGCAGCTCGGTGGGCACGGCTTCCACGGGGATTTCCTGTCCATCCTGCCAGAACTTCGTCTGCGGATCGAGCAGCGCATCTGACGGATTTTCATAGACCTCGCCGAGCTTCACAATACCCTGTACTTCCACAGGGTTGTCCCTGATGAATTTACGGTATGCCATCAGGTCGTAGCCGTAGATGCCAACTGTCATGTTCAGCCTGGGCTTGACGGCGTTGGTATCGTCATACCTGGCGATATAGGCGGTGAAGTCTTGGAGCAGCGTGCTCTTGTCCACGCCGGTTGCTTCCGCGTAGGCTGTTACGATGGCCTCGATCTGATCCGGCAACAGGGCAGAAATGTCCACATTCTCCGCTTCGAGATACTTCGCCACCATGGCGGTGATGTCATCCGGGGTGAGCGATGTGGTCAGCGCACCGCCCGTGACCTCCTCATAGGCCATGACAAAGGCAGTGACCGCCGCAGGCGTCAGCCCTGAGGTGTCCACGCCTTCCTTTTCCAGGTACTGCATGACGTATGCCGTGATCTGGTCGGGCGTCAGCGTGGACACATCCGCACCATCAGCCAGCTCCTTGTAGGCACTGACCATGGCGGTGACGTTCTCCGGCGTAAGCCCAGAAACGTCCGCGCCATTGGTCACCTCTGCGTAGGTGCTGACGTAGGCGATCAGGCCCTCCGGGGTCAGCGCAGACTTGTCCGCGCCCTCCGGGATTTCGGTGTACTTCGCAATGAAGGCATCCACCTGCGGCTGCAGCTTTTCGACATTTTCCGCTTCGGTGTATGCCGCAATCACCGCGTCCGTCGTAATGGCACCGGGATTCGCGGCAAACTCTGCCCATCGTGCCTGCGCACCGGTCATATCCAGATCGGTGGCGATGGTCAGGACTTCCTCCGGCAGCGCGTCGCCAAACATGGCGGTCAGACCGGGCAGCTCAACCTCGCGGTTATTCAGAAATGCCTGTATGGATGCAATCTGCTCCAGTGCCGTGGAGAAGTCGATCTCCGGGAACATCGCCTGTACCTCAGCTTCGGACATCCCGCTGTCCAGCAGGGACTGGATCTGCGTCAGAATGGCGATGTACTCCGTCATCGCCCCCTCATCCATGGCGGCAGTGATGGCGTGCAAGTCCTCGAGCAGCACGGGCTTTTCCGTCTCATTGGCTGCGCTGTATTCCCGCAGCTTCTGCGTGAGCGTATCCACATCGGCGGCTGCCTGCTGAATGTTCTCCTGTTCCCAGACGGGCATTACGATGTCTGCCAGCAGCGCAGCGTATTCCTGCGCGGCAGCACACCGGTTCTCGTTATATCGGGCATTGAGAGCGTCCATTGCGGCCTGACGCTCGGTGCTGTCCTCGATCAGCTGGATGAGCGCGTACTCCTTGTCGTACTGCGCGTCAATCTCGCTGTTCATAGCAGCCAGGCCCTGTGCGGCAGCAACGACGGCGTTTTCATAGACCGTCACATCGGCATCCGGCTTGCCGCGAGCCTGCGCTCGGACAACCTCCGCATCCAGCTTCTGTCGAATCGTGTCGAAGCCATCCGCGTCCGCCGGGGAGAGATGATACTTCACCTCAATGGCTTCCCGCGTATCGATGAGCTCCTGAAGCCGGATTTTATCCTTTTCAGAGAAATATCCGTTCTGGCGCTTCTTCAGCAGGCGGGCGATTTCCGCGTCCATCGCGTCCAGCGTGGCGATGTCATCGGACAGCCCACTGGAGACAGAGGTGTAGCCCGCCTCATCGGCGGTTTCCTTGAGCTGCATCAGCTCTGTGCGCGTGGAATCCGTCAAGGCTTTGAAGGAATCCGTCCATTCGGACACGATCTCATTCGATTCCTTCTTGCCGTCCGTCCAGACGGCGATCAGGCCGTTCAGCCAGTCCTGCGCGTTCTGCCTGTCCCGGGTAAAGTCCGACTTGCTCATGCCGAAGAAGGACAGCCCCTCGCTCTGCCCATAGAAGGTCTCCGCCGCGGTGGACTTCCATTTCTCGGCTGTTTCCTGCATGCCCTTGAGTGCTTCACGGGCCTGCTTCGCACCGGAAACGTAGTCCGCAATGGCCACGGTCGCTGTGATCGTAGCCGCAGCCACCGCCAGCCACACAGCCGGGGAACTGCTCAGGACGGTCATGAAGCCCTTGATGCCGCCGCCAGCCTTTCCGACCGCGGTGGCAAACTTGCCGATCCCGGTCGAGAGGGTACCGACACCCTTGGTCAGCTTGCCGAGGATCAGCATCACCGGTCCGGCTGCGGCAGCAATGGCGGCATAGCGGATGATCTGCATCCGCTGCGCTTCATCCAGATTCAAGAAGCGGTCCAGCAGATCATCCGCGCCTTCGATGAGGCCCTGGATCGTGGGATTGAGATCATCGCCCAGCTGCTGCCCGAAGAGGACAGCCTTGTTTTTCAGGTTGGTCAGCTTGCTCTCCGTCGTGGCATAGCGCTTGTTGGCTTCTGTGGTCAGGGCGGTGTTCTCCGCCCATGCGCGGTTCGCGGTCGCCTGCGCCCGGCTGAACAGATCGGTGGCGTTGGTGGCACGCAGCAGCGTATCGCGCAGGCGTACCTCCTTGATGCCAATATCGTCCAGCACAGCGATGGCGCTTTCGCCCGCATCGTCCATTTGCGAGAGACCCACGATAAACGCCTGAAACGCTGCGGCGGGGTCGTTTTCAAACAGCGTCTTGAACTGTGCGCCGGTCAAGCCGCAGACAGCACCGAAGTCTTCCAGTGCCTGACCGCCTGTAGCGGAAGCAACCTCCATCTTGATGAGCGCCTTGGAAAACGCGGAACCGCCCATCTGTGCCTCAATGCCCACGGAGGACAGTGCCGTAGCAAAGCCCAGCACCTGTGCTTCCGTCAGACCGACCTGCTTGCCCGCGCCCGCAAGGCGCTGCGCCATCTCCATGATGGGCTTCTCGGTCGTGGCAAAGTTGTTGCCCAGATCGACGATGGTCGAGCCGATGTTCTGGAACAGGCTCTGGTTCGTGCCCATGACGTTGGCAAACTTGGCGATGGAGGTTGCGGCTTCATCCGCGCTCAGGTCCTCGCAGCTGTTGCCCAGGTCGATCATGACGCGGGTGAACTCCGTCAGGTGTTCATTGGCGATGCCCAGCTGACCGCCGGTAGCCATAACCGCGTTGATCTCGCTGGTGGACGAAGCGATCTCAGTGGACATTTTCTTGGACGAAGCCGCCAGTGAAGCAAACTCCGCTTCAGTGGCGTCCACCGTCTTTCGCACACCGGCAAAGGAGGACTCGAAATCCAGCGAAGCCTTGACCGCTGCCGTCCCCAGGGTGAGAATGGGAGTGGTCATGACCGTGGTGAGCGTTCTGCCCGCCGTGGTCATCTTCTTACTGACGGAATCACAGGTTTTCCCAAAGCTCTCCAGCGACTTGACTGCCGCACTCCATGCGGACTTGGCCGTCGAAAGCTGGCGGTTGGTCTCCTCGATCTCCGCGCGGGTGACCTTGACAGCGGCCTTTGCCCGGTTCAGCGCAGCCTCTGCGTCAAGGACGGCATCGGAGGCCTGCTGGATTTTATCGGGATCATTGGCCTGCTGTGCGGCTTGAAGCTGCTCCTTTGCGCCGCGCAGGGCGTTTTCATACTCCGCGATGGATTCCTCTTGGATGTTCAGCTTTTCACGCAGCAGCGTCAGCTTGGCGGACAGGCCTTCCACGCTGGTGTCCATGTCCTTGATGCCCGCCGTAGCCAGCCTGAACCTGCTCTCGGCAAGACCGATCTCCTTGCCGAAGGTCGTAATCGCAGCGCGGCTGGCATCAATGGATTTCCCGGCGGCATCCCAGTTGGTCTGCGCCAGACGAAGAGCCTGATTGCACCGGTTGATCTCAGCTTCCGTCTGCTTTACACCGGCGCGGGCCATGTTGAAGTTCGTATTGGCCTGGGACACCGCATCCGCAGCGTTCTGGGTGGTCTTCTTAAGCGCCTCGTTCTGTCCGGAGAGCTTCTTCACTTCCTGCACAGAAGCACGGTACTCGACCTTGAGCGCATCCAGATTGGCCTTCGCCGCAATGGTCGCGGAATCCGAATCACCCAGCGTCGCAGAGTAGGTGCGTACCTGCTGTGCCGCCGCCGCAACCTGCTCCTTGAGCGCCTGCTGGGCAGCCTTGGCGGCTTCCAGCCGCTGTGCATAGTCGTTCTGGCGATTATAGCACTCAGACAGCTTATTGTTGGCGGCTTCCAGCGCACGCTGGTACTGATTGACGGCGTCCTTCTGCAGAGACAGGCGGCGCTCCAGCGTGGAAAGCTGGGTGGCAAGGCCCGTGGCGGTGCGCTCGAAGCCCTCCACACCAGCGGCAGCCAGCTTGAACTGGGACTCCGCTTCTGCGATCTGCTTGCTGACGGACTTGATATTTCGGGTGAAGTTGTCCGTCTGCAGGGACAGCGACACCACAAGGTCGCGGAGGGTTTCACTCATCGGGTTTCACCTGCCTTTGCAAAAAGAAAAACCGTGCGCACCGGCGTCACGGTTTCAGGTTGGGCCACACCTCATCGATGTAGCGCGGGACGGGTTCCTGTCGGGCCTGATCCTGCCTGGCTTTCCAGGATCGGATGCGCAGAAAGCCAAGCATGTCCATCTCGTCGATCTCCCGCATTCGCCAGCCGCTCTCCAGCAGCGAGTTGTACGTGGAATAGATGAAATCCGGCAGCGTCAGGACTGAGGAATCTCCTCGGGCTGCGGAGCCGTCTCCGTCCTCGCTGCCTTCGTAGGGAACTCATCGAGAATCTCCGTGGTCTGCGTCTGGACTGCCATGAGCGCCAGCGCAATGTCGTGCATCAGACGATCCACGGGGTAGTAATCCAGCACATCGTCCGGGGTGAACTGGTTCCCGAACAGAACGCAGAACCAGTGAATCATCACGTCCATGGCGTCGGCGATGGACAGCTCTCCGGCATCCGCGGGTGTTTCTCCCTTGAGCGCCGCATTGGAGAGGGCCACAATGCGCCCATACATTTTGGCAGCGGGTTCCATCTCCCGCAGCGCTCTGCCGGAGACGAAGTCGATGGTGTATTTCTGATTGTTCAGGGTACAGCTGATCATTGTCCTTCTCCTTTCACAGCACCTGATCGTCCGGGATGCCAAGGTTCCTTCGCAGTGCGTCGCGGCGGGCAAGCTGTGCATCAAAGCGCTCCTTGCCCATTCCGTAATACGGATCGGGCTTCTCCAGAGCTTTCAACACGGCAATATCCGCATCGCAGTTGCCGACAGGGAGATTCTCCGGGTTCTCGGCATAACCGCGCAGCAGGCTGCCTGCGATAGCAGAGAATCGTGCTTCACTGGTGCTCACCTCATGATCCACCAGCGCGTACATGCCATCCTCCAATTCAAAAACCGTTCCGTGTCCAAGCCACGCGCCCACAATGCGCTTAAAATTCATGCAGACTTCCTCCTTTGACCTGATAAACCTTCACGCCTTTGCGCTTGAGCTTTCCGAGAATCACATCAAAATTCCCGGGCAGTGTATCGCTGAAGGTGACGCTCTCCACGTCATTGATGCTCAGGTGACCATGGTACTGCAGCTCAAAATAGCTGCCCCAGTTGACTGTCGAAACCCACTTGTCCGGGTCATGGATGTACTGTTCGCTGCGTCTCATCTTCGCAGCCGTGGTGCTGTCCAGATCGTTCAGCCCCGCGATGCTGGCCCGCTTCAGGCTTCCGGCAATCGCGTCGGACGTGCCGCTCCAGACGTTCAGCGTATCATCCGTCTTGAAGGTGGTGCGGTCGATCACAGCATCCCGCTTGAACCGAAAGACCACATCACCATACCACCCCGCACTGGCACGCATGGCGGCCACCTTGTCCCGCGGGGCAAGGTATCCGTACTTTTCAAAGGTGTCCGGGGACGTTTTCCTGACGCTGTCATAGGGATGCCCGAAATACGCAGCAGACAGCCGCGCACGGGTATCCGGCGCATTCGCGCCCTGCGATGTGCCGGTCTCCATCTGATTTTTGAAGTGCGTATCGATAATGGCCTCCACATACTCGCGTCTCACGCGCATGGCCAGATCATTTTCGCTGATGATCTTTTCCAGCTGACCGTGCATATACGCCAGATCGCTGGCGCTGAGATGATACCTGCGCGTGACATCCTGTATGTATTTGGCCTCCTTGCCCGCAAAGAACTGCAGTGACAGCGGCATGGATGGGTCTCTGGCACCGCCACCGGCCCGATGGCTGCTACCTCCTCGTCCTCCCATGGGTCACCTCTTCTGCGCATGCGCCAACCCTGCATGGTAAGCGTTGTGATGCTCGATGCAGCCGGTACATTCCGCGGGCACATCGCCAAAGAAGATGATTTTCTCCGGCTGCAGGCGGCGCATCATCTCTGAATAGCCCTCCAGAAACAGCGTTCGTGCCAGCGGATTCTTCTGTGTACCCACAGACGAAACGGCTACTGTGCCGCCGACCGGTTCGCCATCAAAGCACCATGCGTAGCTGTCATGGTCGCTCCAGCAGATGGAGGGGATGACCGTCAGCCCAAGGCTCTGCCAGTACGCGCCCAGCTGATGCTTGCGCCAGTGGTTGTAGAGCTGAACTGCCACGGGATAATCCGTGAACATGGAAAAGTCCGGGGTCATCACTGCCTGATAGCCGGACAGCAGATGCGCGTAGCGGCACGGGTCGTTCCATGCGCGCTGGAACAGATAATCGTCGATAAAGAAATGCACCCCGTGAGCTTCCCGCTGCCGGTCAGACATGACGCAGTTAAAGGGAATCCACGGAATGCGATCATTCAGATGAGCGGGCACCAGCTTCGGAATGCCAAAGGGGCCGTCCAGAGGGAAACACCCCAGCTCCAGATTGTGCCCATTGCGTTTTAGGGCTTCAAGTGCCACATGTCTCACCTCGCAAAGGGAAAGGGCACCCCGCTGTCAGCATGGAAAGCGGAGTGCCCGGATGGTCAGGTGCCGGTCGGCGTGAAGCTCGGCTCATAGACAGAGGACAGGAAGGCGGCGGCCTTCTCGGACGTAAAGCCATTCTGGCCCTCGTCAGCAACCGCCTGATAGCGGCCGTCGTGGGTGCGCTTGATGGCCGTCCATTCGACCTCGCCCGTCTGGCGGGTGACGGTCTTGCCCTCCTTGGTGGCGTAGTTCTCGGTGACCGGCTTGGCCCGAACCTTGTACAGCCACACGTAGCGATAGGTCTTGTCGGACTTTTCGCTGCGGAAGCCGACCGCGTAGTAGGGCGGCTTGTCCTGCGCGGTGCGGACGAGCACGCCGTTGTCGTCGATCTTATTGCCGAAGATCTTCTCCTGAATGATCAGGGGAATGTCAGCCATCTTGGTCTTGAACGACAGCTCCGGATCAGGATAGAGCACATCGCCCTCGATGTCATCGTAATACTGAACATCCGGATCTGCGTTGTCCGGCGTGATGCTCGCCTCGATGGCACCGGCGAGCTTCTGCAGATCACCATAGGTCAGCGTCGCTTCGGTATCCTCCGTCAGCTCCGCGATGACCACGTCCTTGAGGCCCACGGTAGAGGCTACCTTGGGCGAAGCAGCAACAGTTCCTGCCATTTGATTTTCCTCCTCTTACAATTGGTCGATGGCGTCCCGCAGTCCGTCCCGGATGATCTCATAGGCTTCATCCTGACGGGTGTCGTAGGCGGGACGGATAAAGGGGTGTGCCGGAGCGGGCGCTGGGCCGCCATGGCCGTACTCGACTGGCGTGGCGTAGTAAGCGCCCTCCTCCTTGCGATGTACGCCAATGGTGATGCTTCTTCCGCTGGCACGGCGCTTACGCACCTTGCCGATCTGAATGGAGCGGTTCAGGACACCGGTGATGATTTTGGGGTCTTTGGAGGCGTTGGCCTTCATCTGCTCATGGATGGGCACGGCGGCGGCTTCCAGTATCCTTTTGGCAACCGGAGCGCCCGCGCCGTCCGCATTCATTTTGCTGGCCATCCCGGCAATGTCGGTCATGAGGTCACCAAGGCCATTCACGTCAAGGGGCATCCAGCATCGTCTCCTCGTATAGGCACCATGTCCACTGAATGGTGTACTGGTGCGTTGCCGTGTCATAGGCGGGCTGGTTGTAGCCCTTGTCGGTTTCCTCCACCATGACAAAACCCGCAGCGTACATGGCACTGCGGATTCGGTCTGCGGCATCGGTCGGGTCAATGTCGCTCCAGAGATTCAAATAGACATAGGTGCGGAACGACTGTACATGATCATCCTGATGCGAATCCTCTGTTTTCGTAGTCGAGTACACGACATACTGCGCAGGCGGGTTCTGATTGGGCGATGTTGCCCGCCACACGCCCGCCATGACGGGAATGCCGATATTCCGCAGCGCATTCTGCACCTGCTTCATCCGCTCACCCCTTCGGAGAGCGATGCTTTCAGGCCCAGATAGTCGCGCCGGAAGCCGTACTCGCCCAGCGTGGAGATAAACCACTTCTTCCCGCGGAATCTCACCCACATGCCCGGCACCACATCGGCCCGGTAGCGAATGGTGAAGTTGATCACGGCTTCCGTGTTCATGACGTCCGCGCTGCGGTAGTGCTGGTTTCCGGCGTCCGTTGCGTCTGCCCACACCCGGCACAGCACAATGTCCTCGGCGTCTGGATAGCCGTTTTCATTGACCGTGCTCTGGGTATAGCCGATTTCAATGCGATGCCGGAGGTTTCCGGGGTGTGGTGAGCCGTCGAAGTTCTTGTAGCCACGCAAGAATCATCACCGCCTTAGAACATCTTGTCGACTGCGCGGTAGGGGTACAGCAAATTGTGGAAGGCCGTCATCATGGCGTTGTATACGCTGCGCTCGGAGATGTCGCGGTTTTCATAGTAGTGGCTGACAAAAAGCAGCACAGCCAGTCGAACCGGCTGTGCAACGGTGTCCGTCTCAAACGATACGCGGCAATAATCCTCGGCAACGGCCTGTCCCTGCCGGATGAGGGATTCCAGGTAGGCATCCTCGTCATCATCCTCGATACGCAGATGGGCCTTGACCTCATCAACAGTAAGAATCAAGGCGCATCACCAGCCTCCGGCGCAGCCAGTACACCGCTCTTCCGAAGCACTGCCAGAAGGTGATTGAAATCATCTCGCAGTCCGGCGGCGGTTGTGGCCTTGCTGTCAGGGACGCTGGGCAGCGGGGCGCTGTCCGGCATGTCCAGCAGTCCCTCGGCTCCCTCAACGGTCGCGCCGGGCAGGAAGGTGAGCTTGCCGCCGATGACCAGCTCATTCCCGCCGTGGGCAAAGTAGTTTCTCGTGGAAAAGTCACTCATACGGCGTCACCTCACACCTTCATTTGCAGGCACTTGACGGCCTCGGGCAGGATCAGCTTGCCGTCCACGCGCTCGGAGGACAGGAAGCCCACCTGACCATTGGGCGCGTACAGCTCATTCAGACGCTGAAAACGGCGGCCCTCACGATCTGCCACCCAGTAGTAGTTCATGTCGCCAAAGAGAATGGGCTTTGCGCCGGAGCCCAGCACCGGGACAAACGGCGAGGTGTACACCGGGCGGTTCAGGATGGTATCGGGCGTACCGGCGGTCACAGAGGGCTGCCAGATGTAGTCGCCGCTCCCGTTCTTCAGCTTTCGCAGCGCCTTCACGGTGCTGTCGTTCATGATGAACACGGCACTGCGGCGGTAAGGCGCACGCAGAGAGTAGAACAGGTCCATCACATCATCGAAAGTGACGGCGGTCGCGCTGCCGGTGGTGATGCCGACCTGCGCACCATCCTTGTCATTCAGGATGCCGGTGGGCTTGCCCGCGCCATCGCCGACAAAGAATGCCTCCTCCTCGGCAGAGCCGATACGGCGGGCGAACTCCTTAGCGATATAGGAGGGCACATCGAACACGGAGTCGTGGAGCAGCTCGTCCGAGACCTTGATGGTCGTGGCCAGCTTGAACGCGCTGATGGAAATCTGGCCGAAGGTGTCGTCGCTCTCGGGATAGGCGGCGTTCTCGTCAATCCAGGCCGCGGTGCCGTGAGAGCGGACCACGGGAATCTTGCGGTCGCCGGAACTGGTGGAAATGACATGCGCCAGCTGACGGAAGATGTTCTGCTCCTGCAGCGCATCAATCAGCTGGCGCTCATATTCATCGGGAACCAGGTAACCGCCGTGGTCGTCCTCACCGATCTTCAGCACGTTGTAGACCTCGTGCGGCACGGACTTGTCGCGCATCGCGTGCCAGAAGGCGTTCTTGTACTCATCAGATGCGGAGCCGGTCTTGCGGGGCCTATCCTCCGGAGAGAGGGGCTTGTCCACCAGCGGGCGGCTGGTCGGTCGGTCAAACTCCAGGTCAAGTGCTTCCTGACGCTCCAGCCGCTCGATTTCCTTGCCCATCCGAACCACATCGGCTTCCATCTTCTCATAGGTGGCGGTGTCCTCGGCGGACAGGGTACCATTGGCATCCTTGCGGGACTCCACAAACGCCTTGGTGGCATCCCACAGCTTCGCGCGCTTTTCGCGCATGGAAAGAATCTCGTTCATACGATAACCTCCTCAGTAGGTGTATTTCAGGCGATCCAGCCTGCCCTGCAGGTCGGATGCGCTGGTACGGAGTTCAGTGGGAGCCGCCTGCGGGGCTTCATTGCGCACAGAGCGGCGCATGGGCTTGTGCCTGTCCACCCAGCTCTGGTACTTTGCTTTCGCGTCCTCGGGATCAACCTGATGCTCAAAGGCGGCATTGGTGACACCGGCGGCAGGCTCCGTCATGACCGCGTCGATGAAGCCCTCCTGCAGAGCGGCGTTGGCATCCATCCATGTGGTCGCACGCATCATGGCGGCCACATCATCCCGGCTGTGCCAGGTGCGCTGGCAGTACATGTTGATGATGCTGTTTTTGCAGGCCCGGAGAATGCCCATCGCCTGCTCAAGATCAGCCTCATTGCCATAGGCACCCATGATGGGGTCATGGCACATGAACAGACTGCCGGGCGTCATCTCCAGCCGGTTGGCGGCCATCGCCAGCACGGTTGCCGCGGAGGCGGCGGTGCCGGAAACGATGATGTGGACATTGCCCGGATAGGCCTTCAGCTCGTCATACATCTGCGTCGCCGCGTTGCAGGAGCCGCCGTAGCTGTTCAGAATGATGCGCACATCCTCACCGGGCTGTGCGTCCTGGGGATACAGCTCATCGTGGAGACTGGCCGGGGTGATCTCATCACCGTACCAAATTTCATCGTCGATGTAGCCGTTCAGGTGAATCTCTCTCAAGCGGAATCATCCTCCTTCTGTTCCTGAGGCTGGTCTGTCTGTGTTGGTTCTCCGGCAGCAGGGTCAACAGCTGTAACTGCCTTGACCACCTGTGCCAGACCGCACACGTTGACCGGAATCATGTTGCCGTTGACCAGATACACATTGCCGCCATCCTCATCGGAGAGCGGGTTCAGATTCTCCAGCTCACGGATATCATTTGCGCTCATCCAGCCGTTCTGACGGGCAATGGCATAGCCTTCCATGCGACTCTTGTAGTCGCCGCGCATGAGGCCGTCCAGATTGAACTGCACATAAAAGCGTCCCTTCTCGTTATCCGGAAAGAGAGCGCGATTCATGGCCTGCTCGATGCGTACCAGCCATGGGCGTATTGTGTGCACGGCAAAGCTGATGGACTGATGCTCAATATTGGAGAAGGTCGCCCGATCCAGATCGCCGATCATATGGGGCGGTACCCGGAAGATGCGGCAGATTTCATTGACCTGAAACTTTCGCGTTTCCAGGAACTGTGCCTCATTATTGGGCATGGTCAGCGGCTCAAAATGCATGTTTTCTTCGAGCACAGCCACCTTGCCCGCGTTCGCGGAGCCGGTGAACGCTGCGTTCCAGCTGGCACGGAGGGCCGATGGGTCCTTCACCGTGTTCGGATGCACCAGAATGCCGGAGGGACGCGCCCCGTTGGAGAAGAACTTGCTGCCGTATTCCTCAGCGGCAATGCCGAGGCCGATGGCGCTCTTCTCCAGCGCAATGGGGCTGTAGCCGACCACACCATCAAAGCCGAGCCCGGGAATATGAAGCACATCCTCGGGCTTCAGGGCGTAAGTCTTGCCCTCACTGGTGGTATAGGTGTAGGTCAGGTTGCCCTTGCTGTCGCGGTCAACCTCCATCTGATCCGGGATCAGTGGGTAGATGCTGTCGATCTTGTTTCTCCCTGTGCGAATGATCTGGCAGTAGGCATTGCCCCAGAGCAGCAGGTGCGATAGCATGGTCTCCCGCCAGACGAACGAGGTCATTTCAGCGTTGGGCTCGTCATGCAGCAGCCGGTACAGCGGATGCTCGGGAGCCTTGCGGCTGCCGGTGTCGGTGGCCTCGTATACGTGAAGCGGCAGGCTGGCGATGGTTTCGGCGATCACGCGAACGCATGCGTACACCGCGGAAACCTGTACCGCGGAGGACGGTGTGACGGACTTACCGGAGGCGCTTGAGCCGAAGTAGAAGGACGGAGCGGAGCTGACGGCGTCACGAGGCTTGTCCCGGGCACGGAACAGGCCGGAAAATGGGTTTTTCATCATTTTTGCCCTTTCTTAAAGTCGATATATCGACCCTTGACAGATAAAACCGTGAGGTATATAATGGAAGTGAAGGAGATGGTAACCATGGATGAGGTATCCCGCTTGCAGAGACATCTTTCCCTTATTCGCTGCTGCGCCGGATGGACTGCTGCTGCTCTCGCTGAAAAGCTCGGAGTCAAGCGGCAGACCATCAGCACCATTGAGCAGGGCGAGGAGAAATACAAAATGACCCGAATGCAGTACCTTGCGATCCGCAAGGTGCTCGATGATGAGATAGCCGCTTCGAAGGATGATACGCAGATGCTTGGTGCTGTCCTCGACGCATTAGTCGATCATCCCGATGCCTATACCGATGAAGAACGCACCGAGATTCTCGCAAAGGCAAAGCTCCTTGCACCAACGATTGTGAAGAACCCGGGCGAAAGGAAAAACGCCTCCAACGCATGGAAAGCACTTATTGCCGCAAGTGGTATTGTCGCAAGTGCTGCTTTGATTGCCATTCTGGGACGCAAGAAGGATTGAGGGAGGAAAGCATGTTTGAGAAAGCTAAAAAATGGCTGAGTAAGCATCGCAAGGAAGTTATCATTACAGCATCGGTACTTGCCATAACCGGGACTGTTGCAATCCTGCTCATCAACGGGAAAAAAGTGAAGATGCCGGTGAAAGAGCTTGCCGAGAAGATTGTACCTGAGGTACCCCAAGCGAGCGGATCAGTGGACGTTGCGCTTGAGGCAGCTATGGATGTTGCTCCGCAGTTATCCCAGGCGGCTGAGACGGTTACCATCAAAATTGATGGGGTATATAAGGTTTTCCCCCGTACTGAGTTCATCCGGCAACTTCATGAAGGATGGCAAGCCTCACCGGAAAAACTTGCACAGGCAGCCGCAATGGGGATAGACCTGAAACAAGGTGAGACCATTGTCAATGCCTGCATGGTAAAAATGCGTGCAGCTTAACCAAGAATGCGATTGAATGCAATAGATAATTGAGGAGGTAACGGCATGAATTTCGACTATATCACCGACTCCTGGATGGATACTGCCTCTGAAGAAGAACTCCGCGCAGCGGAAGATGAACTCAGCAGTTATCTGGATCAACTGGACTATGACTCCGATGAACACACGCGCCTATCGAATATCCAAGTCGACCTGGTTAATGCCATCTGCAGTCGATTCCCACTGAATCTTCCACACCGTGAACACGGTTGGTATCTCCCGAACGATGATTGACTTATAGTCGCTTACCTGTCTTCTGATCATGGCAGCTCTTGCACAAGGACTGCCAGTTTTTTTCGTCCCAGAACAGCCGCATATCGCCCCGGTGCGGGACAATATGGTCAACAACGGTGGCGGGAGTCAGCCTGCCAGCCTTCATACAGGCCGCGCACAGCGGGTTCTTTTCCAAAAACGCCTTCCTCGCGGCCTGCCATTTCCGATCGTAGCCACGAAAGGCAGCACTGCCGCGCAGGGCATCGGAAGAAAGCTCCGGCGCATGCTGCGGACAGTACACCTGTCCAGGCTTGCAGAAGCCCGGACAGCCCGGCTGCCTGCACGGGCGAAGGGGTGTATGCGGCATGGAATCACCTCACAGAATAATCAGACCGCGGTGGTTGTAGATGGAATCGCCGCCGTTCAGGTTCTTCATGGCCCTGTCCAGCGCCATGACCAGAGCGACCGCGCCGTCCACTTTCTCCGTGGATTTTTCCTTGTCGATTTTCAGGTTCCCAGCGGGATCGGTGCGCACGAAGGCATTGTCCATGTTCCACCGAAGCACCGGATGCCCGCCGTGATTCAGCTTCCGCTCCAGCACGATACGCATCAGTTCCTTGGTCGGCGGCGACATATCCCGGAAGCCCTGACCGAAGGGCACCATGGTAAAGCCGTCATCCTGCAGGGTCTGCACCATCATGCTGGCGTTCCAGCGGTCATAGGCAATCTCGCGGATGTTGTAGTGCTCGTTCAGCTGGAGGATGAACTGCTCGATCCATCGGTAATCGACCACATTGCCCTCGGTGGTCTGGATGAAGCCCTGCTTCTCCCACACATCGTAGATCACATGGTCGCGCCGGACGCGCAGGTCGAGGGTTTCAGCCGGTACCCAGAAGAACGGCAGAACGCTGTACGGCTCGTCCTCATCGGTCGGCGGGAACACCAGCACAAAGGCTGTCAGGTCGCTGGTGGAGGACAGGTCCATGCCCGCATAGCATGGACGCCCTTCCAGCAGCCGCGGTGAAACGCGCCCGGCGCAGGCATCCCACTTATCCATGGGCATCCAGCGGATGGACTGCTTGACCCACTGATTGAGACGCAGCTGCCGGAAGGAGTTCTCCTCGCCGGGATTCTGCCGGGCGCTGTCGCAGGCGGTCTGCACCTTGGAGATGTCGATGGTGTACCCGAGGGACGGGTTCGCCTTCTTCCACACCTCCGGGTCGGTCCAGTCCTCGCTGATGTCCGCGCCGAAAATGACCGGATAGAAGGATGGATCGTTGATCGTGCCGTTCAGCACGCCCAGTGCCTTTTGGTGCAGCTCATAGCAGATGCTGTTCGTATCGGTGCCCGCCGTGGTGATCAGGAAGTACAGCGGCTGCTCACGAGCGTCGCCGGAGCCCTTGGTCAGCACATCGTACAGCTTGCGGTCCGGCTGTACATGAACCTCATCCAGCACCAGCCCGCTCACGTTCAGGCCATGCTTGGTGCCGACCTCCGCAGACAGAACCTGATAGAAGCCGTTGTTGGCGTGGTTGATGATGCGCTTGTTGGCTCCCAGTATCTTGCTCCGCTTGAGCAGTGCTGGGGTCATCTTCACCATCTGCGCGGCTACATCGAACACGATGGAGGCCTGCTGCCGGTCTGCCGCTGCGCCGTACACCTCGGCAGAGGGCTCGCCATCGCCAAAGAGCAGGTACAGCGCCACGGCAGCAGCCAGCTCACTCTTGCCATTCTTCTTGGGTATTTCGATGTAGGCGGTAGTAAACTGACGTTTCCCGTTGGGCTTGAGCGTGCCGAAGATGTCCCGGATGATCTGTTCCTGCCAGGGAAGCAGGTCAAAGGGCTTTCCGGCCCAACGGCCCTTGGTATGGCACAGGCAGCCGATGAAATTGACTACATAGTCCGCGGTGACCTCGTCATAGTGTGAGGTTTCCAGCATGAACTTCGTCGGCTGGTATGCCGGTTTCTTTTGCCGCAAGCCTCATCACCATCCTTACTGCCGCTTCCGGCCCTTCTGTTCATCGTGAACTGTGCCGTCCCTGATGCCCAGGTCGGCTTCGGTCATTTGGTATACGTCATTGCAGTGGAGCTTCTGCCCGCCGCGCAGAACGTAGATGTCCTCGGTACTCTGTCTGGAGGCTGCATACCGGCGCACAATGGCGGAGGCGTATTTCGGGTCCAGCTCCATCAAGCAGGCTGTTCTGTCCATCTGATCTGCGGCGATCAGCGTGCTGCCGCTGCCGCCGAACAGGTCCAGCACCAGCCCGTTGACCTGCGAGGACATCTGCAGGGGGTATGCGATCAGCGGGAGCGGCTTGCTGGTTGGGTGCAGCTTGGACTTGGTGGGCTTGTCAAACTCCCACACGGTGGTCTGCTTCCGGTCGCCGTAGAACTTGTGCTTCGCGGTGTCCTTGAATGCGTAGATGACCGGCTCGTGCCGCATCTGGAAGTCCATCCTGCCGATGACCAGAGCGTTCTTCACCCAGATGCATGTGGTGGAATAGTGGAAACCGGCATTCACGGTGGCATTGAAGAAGTTGACCTTCTCCGCGTCAGAGTGGAAGATGTAGATTGCCGCACCGTCCGCCAGCGCAGCATAGGCATTGCGGAAGGCATCGAGGAGGAAGTTGTAGAAAGCCTCGGCATCCGACCAATGGTCGTTCATGATGGTCATGCCGGTGCCGCCCTTGTAGGCACAGTTGTAAGGCGGGTCTGTGATGCACAGATTCGCCTTTTTGCCGTCCATCAGCAGAGATACATCTTCGCTTCTGGTGGAATCGCCGCACATCAGGCGATGATTGCCCAGCAGCCAGATGTCCCCCTGCTCCACAAAGGTCTCGGCCTCAAGCGCGGCCTCCTCATCGAAGTCATCCTCCTGAACCTCGTCCTCATCCTTTGCGAACAGGTCCGCGATCTCCGTGTCCTCAAAGCCGGTCAGGGATACATCGAAATCCATCCCCTGCAGGGCTTCGATCTCAACCCGAAGCATTTCTTCATCCCAGCCTGCATCCTGTGCATAGCGGTTATCCGCCAGAATGTAGGCCTTTTTTTGTGCCACGGTGAGATGATCCACCAGCACACAGGGTACCTCGGTGAAGCCTTCCTCCTTGGCAGCCATCAGCCTGCCGTGACCGGCGATCACACCGAAGTCTCTGTCGATGATGACCGGGTTGATGAAGCCGAACTCTCGCAGAGAGGATCGCAGCTTCATGATCTGATCTGCCGAATGGGTACGGGCGTTGTTGACATACGGAACCAGCCTGTCGATGGGCACAAGCCGCATGTCCGTGGTAGTAGTCTTGCTCATGGCTTATCCTTTCCGGGCGTTCAGAAGACGCTCCATCAAATCATCATTGGGGCTTGCGCCGCCATAATCGACGGAGCAGTTTTCCTTTACAACCTGATAAATCTGGTACCACAGCTGGTTGATCTGCTTGAGGTACTGCTGGGCCATAGAAACGAAGGGCGAAGCAATCGCTCCGCCCGTTGTGGGATGCTTGGCCAGAAAGCCGTATTCGGAAATGGCCTGTTCACACTGTATCCAGCGGGCAACGCTCATGGCGTACTGGTCAATGAGCTGTCTCGACACCAGCTTCTCGCACTTACGCTGCCTGAGCCATTCATAGGTTTCGCGGTACACGTCCTCCGCGCAGAGGTCGTGGCCGTCTTTTTGTTTTTCCAGCATGTATTCACGCACGGGCGGCATGTCCAGCCCTTCCATCTCAGGCGGCTCGGGCAGGACCGTAGCGTTTCGCAGTCTGCCGGTGGTGATTTTGTCAGCCAGGGCATTGTTCTTTCGCCCGGAGCCGACACGCTGTCCACCCCGGGCAGTGCCATCCTTGGCCATCTGCCTCACCATCCTTTCCGGGCGGGGTTAATCCCCCGTTTGATTGTGGCTTTTTCTGCGTGAGAGGGGGCCGCGGTCTCCAGCCGGTCGCGCCCAGGGATTGGAGCCCCCCTGGGGGTACACCCCCGCGGGCCGGGCCAGCGGGGCGGCCTTCGCGGGGC
>CBFFZW010000019.1:0-55430 GCA_965646445.1 uncultured Christensenellales bacterium
CCGTCCTGGCCGATGTCGCTGTGTCCGCCTCCGCCGATGCCGGCGCCCTGCCAGCCGCCGTTGGCGTCCACCTGACCGCCGGTGATGCTGATGTCGCCGCCTTCGCCGCCCCAGCCGCCGCCGATACCCGCGCCGTTGATGCCGCCGTTGGCCGTGACGCTACCGCCGGTGATGTCGATGTCCCCGCCGTCCGCACCCCAGCCGCCACCGATGCCGGAGGCGAACTGGCCGCCCGTGGCCGTGATGTCGCCGCCCGAAATGGTGATGTCGCCGCCGTTGCTCTGACCGCCGCCGCCCCCGATGCCGGAGGCAAACTGACCGCCCGTGGCCGTGACGCTGCCGCCCTCAATGGTGATATCGCCGTTGGGGCCGGACGTGCCTCCGCCGATGCCAGCGCCGCCGCTGCCGCCCGAGGCGGTCAGGGAGCCGTCGCCATCGGTATCGGTCACCGTCACGGAGGAATCCGCGCTGACACCGATACCCGCGCCGCCCTCAGCGGTGGAGGTCAGGGTGCTGCTGCCCTCCAGCTCGATGGAGACATCCGCGCCGCCGGTCACCGTTACGGCGTTGCCGTCGGACGCGGCGATGTTCACATCCTGGAGGGTCACGCTGGCGTCGCCCTCCACGGTGACGGTGTTGCCGGTGGGCGCGTCGTTCCTGTTGGTGATGACGTAGCCCTCGTCCTTGTTCTGCAATTCGCTCTGGACTTCGTTCTGCGTGTAGGTGGACGCGTCGTGAATGACGATGCTGCCGTCGTCCACATACAGAACGTCCGCGAAGGCGGTGTTGACCAGGAGCATGACGCAGGTCAGCAGCATGGCCGTGGCTTTTTTCAGTTTCCGCAAGGCGGTGTGCTTCATGGGTGGACCTCCATTTCCTTGGTCGGTCGGGGGAGGGACGGACTAACGCCGGGTGCCGGAGGGCAGGGGCAGCTTATCGCCGCACAGGGCAGGCTCGCCGAAGACCGGCATATCGCCGTCCCAGGTGAAGCGCTGCATCCGTCCGCTGCGGCCGGCCCAGCCGGTATGGGAAGCGCGGTTGGCGTGGTAGATAACGTAGTCCTCCGTGCCGTCGGGAGACTTAATCAGGCTGCAGTGGCCGGGGCCGTAGGCCTGCTCACCCTTGGTCAAAAGCGGCCCGGTCTTGATCCACGCGGCGGGATCCATGATGTCGCCCTGCTCCGGGCGATAGGTCAGCGCGGCCAGGCAGTAGTCGTCCTCCCAGGAGGCGCTGGCACTGTAAATGATGTGTACGGTGTCGCCCTTGAGGAGGATCTGCGGGCCCTCGTTGATGGGGTAGACCTGACATTCCCAGGCCTGGCTGGGATAGGAGAGCATGACGCGCTCGCTGTCAATGGTGCAGGGATCGCTCATGTGCGCGATGTACAGGTTCTGCTGCACGTTGGCGTCGCCCTGCCAGCCGCTCCAGATGTGATACAGTTCGCCCTTGTACTGCAGCACCGTACCGTCGATGGCCCACTTGTCGCTGGGGTCGCTGAGCTTCCCCACCATTTCAAAGGGCTCCAGAGGATTCTGGCTGGTGCCCTTGAGGACGTACATGCGGTGGTTGTCGTTCACGCCGTCGTCCGCCGCCACATAGATGTACCATTCGCCGTCAATGTAGTGCAGCTCCGGCGCCCAGTATTCCTTGGACCACATGGTGCCCTCCGGGGCGGTGTAGACCGTTTTGGCGGTGGTCACGTCGTAATAGTCCAGGCGGGTGGGGTCGTCCACCCGGGCGACCTTCAGGTAAGTGCCTTTGGTGTAAATGTAATAGTAGGTATCGCCGTGCTGAATCAGGTAGGGGTCGTTGGCCTGGGTGGCGATGGGGTTGGTGTAGGTCATGGCAGCATCCTCCGCGTAAGATGTGGTCAGGGGGCACAGCGCCAGGGCTGCGGTTAGGATCAGGAAAAGCAGTCGGGACATACAATCACTCCTTGCCGGGTCATCCCTTCACGCTGCCCAGCACCAGGCCGCTCTTGACATAGCGCTGAAGGAAGGGATAAACGCACACGATGGGGGCGGTACACAACACGGTGTAGGCCATGAGCATGGTACGGGGTGAAATACGCATCAGCAGCCGCGCGTCCTCCATGGTGGAAACGTTCTGGATGCGGTCGGAGGTGACGCGCAGGTAGGTGCTCAGGGGATAATAGATGGGGTCGCGCATGTAAATCTGGCCGTCAAACCAGGCGTTCCAGTGGCCCACGCAGGCAAAGAGCACCAGCGTCAGCAGCGCATTGATGGACAGGGGCAGATAAACCTTCGTCAGCAGCGTCCAGTGGCCCGCGCCGTCCACAATGGCGGCCTCCTCGATCTCGTGGGGAATCTGCCGGAAGAAGTTCATCAGAATAATCAGGTTGAAGACCGGCACGGCGTTGGGCAGCACCAGGGCCCATACCGTGTTGGCCAGCTTCAGCTGGTTGACGATGAGCATGTAGGTGGGAATCAGGCCGCCGCTGAACAGCATGGTGAAGACGATGAGCACCACATACGCCTTCCGGCCGGGGAAGGCCTTGTTCTCCCGTGACATGGGGTAGGCCGCCAGGATGGTGAAAAGCATCTGGATGCCGACGCCCAGCACCACGCGCAGCGCGGACATTTTCAGCGAGGAGAGAATCTGCTGGTCGGAAAGGGCCTCCGCATAGGCCTCCAGGGTGAAGTCCACCGGCCGTAGCCCCACAATGTTGGCGTTGGCCGCCGCCACCGAGGAGGTGGATACCGCCAGCATGTGCAGAAACGGCGCGACGCAGATGAACATGTAAAGCAGGATGAAAGCGGTGTTGCATACCGTGAAAACGCGGTAGGACAGGCTTTCCCTGATGTGATTGCTGTTTTTCCTCACAGGGGGTGTCACCTTCCTTTCCGCTCAGAAAATCCGATACCCCGCCAGACGGTTGGCCAGGTAATAGGAGGTACACAGGCACACGCAGCCCACCAGCGACTTGAACAGGCCCGCCGCCGTGGCCAGAGCGTGCTGCGCGTCGTAGAAGCTCAGCTTGTAGATGTAGGTATCCAGAATCTCGGCGCTTTCCAGCACGGCGTTGTTATACAGTACCAGCACCTGCTCAAACCCGGCGTTGAGAATGCCGCCCAGGGCCAGGGTGAAGAGCAGCACGATCATGGGCATGATGCTGGGGATGGTGATGTGCAGCTTCTGCTGGAAGCGGTTGGCGCCGTCGATGGTGGCGGCCTCGTACAGGGTGCCGTCGATGCCGGCGATGGCGGTCAGCAGGATGACCATGTTGTAGCCCAGATCCTTCCAGATGTTGGTGCCGATGAGCAGCGAGCGGAACAGGCCGTTGTCGCCGAAGAAGAACACCTCGTCCAAGCCAAGCCCGGTGAGCAGGCGGTTGACCACGCCGCTCAGGGCGAAGGCATCCTTGAAAATATTGCCCAGGATCACCCATGAGATGAACCAGGGAAACAGGATCACCGACTGGGACGCCTTATTCAGCGCCTTGCTCTTCACCTCGCTGACAAGCAGGGCGAATAGGATGCTGGCGCCGATGGTGGTCACAATTTTGACAATGGAAATGGTCAGCGTGTTTTCAATAATCTGCCAGATGCGCGGCAGAGTGAAAAGATATTCAAAGTTCTCCCAGCCCACCCACTCGGAACCGAAGAAGCCCTTGGTGGGGATAAAATCCTGGAAGGCGATAACAATGCCCACCATGGGCACATAAGCGAACAGCAGGATCATGAACATGGGCGGCAGCATCATCAGGTGCAGGGGCCATGTTTCCCTGAGCTTGCTGCGCGCCAGCAGCGAGCGGCGCGGGGCCGCGTAACCTTTCAGCATGGCAAAACCTCATTTCTTCCCCTGGCAGGGAGGGGCGTACCGTCCTGTACGCCCCTCTGGAATGCTTATTCGGGCCAGTAAACCGCTTTGTTTTCCGTGTACCAGGCGTTGTATTCCTCGTCCAGGATCTTGCCACCCACGTTTTCCCAGCGCTTGACAAAGTCGTCAAAGGTCGCGTCGATGTCCGCGCCCATGATGATCTTGTCAAAGGTTTCGGTGCGCAGGGATTCCGCCAGGGGCAGGCGGCGGGCGATCTTGGTGTTCATGGGGGCCTGGGCGCGACTCATCACATAGCGCTGCGGATCCGTGCCGCCATAGTAGTCCTCCACCACATCCCAGGCATACATGTTGTTGGTGTAGTGGGACCAGCCGTAATAGTTGGTCTTGTTGCCGTTCAGGTAATCCTCCATGACGGAGAAGGCCTTCATGGCTTCGGGGTCGTTCTCGATGTAGGAAGTATCCTTGCTGCCGCTGTCATACACCTTGCGCAGGTTGACGGCGATCTCGTAGTTCTTCAGCGGCGGATCCCACCAGAAGGGCGGATAGTACTTGAAGTCCTCCTGCGCCTGGGCATAGTCGCCGGCGTTCAGGCCGTGGAACCAGTCGGAATACTCGCCGCGCCACATTTCGTACCAGAGGTTCTGCAGCTTGATGAGGGCCTCGGGGTGCTCAAAGTCCTTACGGCATACCAGCCACGAATAGCAGGTGTTGTCCGCCTGGGCGTGATAGGAGCCGTCGGGGTAGGCCGGGATGGGATAGGCCTTCCACTGGGCGCTGGGGTTGGCGATGACGTTCATCTGGGGCTGGTACAGCGCCGACCAGAAATAACCCATCATGATGCCTGTCTTGCCGCCGGAAATCTCATAGGCCATGCGGTCGGTGCCCAGGGAAATGTACTCCTTGCTGATGTAGCCCTTGGCGTAGAAGTCCTGCATCAGCTGAAGCCACTGCTTCGTCTCGGGCAGGATGTCGGTATAGTACAGCCTGCCGTCCTCGCCCTCCAGCCAGGCGTCGGCAGTCAGGCCCAGCATGTGGGCGAAGGCGCGGCAATAAAGGTTATAGCTGCCGGCGCTATCCATGGCCAGGGCATAGGTGTCGTTCTTGCCGTTCCGGTCGGGATCGCCGTTGGTGAAGGCGTCGCACACCTGGATAAAGGATGCCATATCGGTGGGCGCTTCCAGCCCCAGGTTGTCCAGCCAGTCCTGGCGGATGAACATGATGGGCGTGCCGCCGGCAAAGTCGTCCGTGCGGGGATAGCCGTAGGTCTGTCCGTCAAAGGTGGATTTGGCGAAGAACAGGTTGTTGTTATAAGAAAGAATGTCCTTGACCTGCTGGGAGGCATAAGCGTCGTAGACCTGCTGCAGGGGCTGAATCTGCTCGGCGCGGTAGGCCTGATACAGCTGAGAGGCGTTGACCTCGAAAATGTCGGGCAAATCGTTGATGGCCAGGGCGTTGTTGATCTGCTCGCCGTACTGGCCGTCCTCCACCGCCCAGACGATCTCAAAGCGGATGTTCAGCTTTTCCTCAATAAAGCGGGTAATGACGTTGTCATAGATACTTTCGCCATCGGGGAACCAGATATTCACCTTCTCGCGCATGATGCGGATGGTGACAGGCTCATCATAGCGGCCCAGGGGATCCGCCTCTTCGGCCAAGGCCGTTGGAAGCAGCGGCGTCAGCGCCAGACACAGCGCCAGCAGAACCGAGGAAATCCTTTTCAACATACAAGCGATCCTCCTTTTTGAATCAATGGCTGACATGGTGAACAGGCAACCACATCCGACATCCTGCTTTTATTCTACCGGGAAAGGTATGGAATCACAATCCACAAATCTGACAAGGAATTATAATTTACTGCCATCCATGACCTCGAACATAAAATCATGTCGCGGCGGGACAAGTCCGGCTTGATCGTGGCAGATAATTATAAGAACATGGCAAGATGTTCAATTGTGCTTGAAAAGACGGGTGGTCTATAATGGTGGTGAGGCAGGACAGGATAAGCATCCGGCGGGCGGAAGAGGACGCCGCGCCGCCAACAAGGCAGAAATATAGAAAAAAAGGGGTGGATTGAACGATGGTATCCCGGGGAGCAAACGACGGCTTCGACATTATGTGCATCGGTCAGGCCAATGTGGATATTCTGGTTCGGCCTGTCAACAAGGTGGATTTTGATGACGACGCGGTGCATGTGGACGAGATCCGCATGGTCAACGGCGGCGACGCGCTGAACGTGGCCATCAACATGAGCAGGCTGAACAACCGCGTGGCCTTTGTCGGCGCGGTGGGCGAGGACATGTTTGGCCAGTATCTGCGCGAGCGGGTGGCGCAGCTGGGCATCAGCACCGACAGCGTAAGGCGCAGCCGCGTGGCCAGCACCGCCACCGCCGTGTGCCTGGTGAGCGCCAGCGGCGAGCGCAAATTCCTGTACTGCGGCGGCGCCAATGAGCAGTTCACCGCGGACGACGTGGACATGGATACTCTGATGAACAGCGGCATGGTGTTCATCGGCGGCGGGTATGAGCTGCCCCGCTTTGACGGCGACGGCGCGGCCCGGGTGCTGCAAACCGCGCAGAAACGCGGAAAGCTCACCGCCATGGACGTGACCTGGTGCACCTCCGGCCAGTGGGAGAAGATCATTCCCAGCCTGCAGTACCTTGACTTCTTCATGCCCAGCCAGAACGAGGCCCGGTGGATCACCGGCCGGGAGGAGCCGGAGGAGATGGCGGACGAGCTGCTGCGCATGGGCGTGAAGAACGTTATCATCAAGCAGGGCAGCCGGGGCGCGCTGCTGAAAAACGCCCGGATGACCTTTGCCTGCGCGCCGGTGCAGGTGGCCGTGCAGGATACCACCGGCGCGGGCGACGCCTTCAATTCCGGCTTCCTCACGGGACTGAAAAACAAATGGGATCTGAAAAAGGCGGTGAAGTTCGGCTCGGCCACAAGCTCCTTCTGCATCCAGCAGATGGGCGCGTGCCCGGAAAACATCAATTATGAAAAGGTCTGCGCCGTCGCCTTTAATGCCGTATAAGCAATGAAAGGAGGGTTGGCATGGGCCCCGACAAGGATTATCCCCTGAGCAACCTTTACAGCATGATTATGCGCCCGGTGCAGTTCAATGATATCCGCTTCACCGTCGTTGACGCCTTCAGCGTTTCGGGCAGACACAGCCTGGTACCCGGCAGCCATATGCACCCCTGCTATGAATGCGTGCATGTGAGCAAGGGCCTGTTCTTCACCTATGTGAACGACCGGCACCTGATTACCACCACCGGCCGGTGCATTGTGATTCCGCCGGGCTGCAGCCACAGCCATTATGTGGATGACGACGACTGCCAGTGCTATTCCATCCGCTTCTTGCTGGAGAGCATCCCCATGGGCCAGGGGAACGCCGTGGAAAGCGTACACTGCTATGAAAGGATCAGCGACTGCCTGTCCACCACGCTGTACGATCATCCCAGCCGGGCCATGGATATGCTGGAAGACCTGCGGGGCAAGCCGCTCTACGCCCAGCAGGCGGTGCTGATCCACTGGCTTCTGTCCATGAGCCAGGACGAGGCGGAGCCGGCGCAGGAGCTTCCCTATGAGAAAAAGGTGGAGAACATCGCCGAGCAGGTGGATCTGTATCTGAACCAGTTTTTCCGCAACAACATCACCGTTATGGACATCGCTTCCTCGCTGAACATCAGCTACCGCCATCTGGCGAGATTGTATAAAAGGGCGCGGGGCATGACCTTTGTGGAAAAGCTGACGGCCATCCGGCTGGATCACGCCAAGCAGGCGCTGATTGATACCAGCATGCCCATCAAGCAGATCGCCACGGAGTTCGGCTTCAGCAACGAATACTATTTCGCCACGCTTTTCAAAAAGAACATCGGCATTCCCCCGGGCGAGTACCGCAGGCAGTATAAGCAAAAAACGACGTAAAACCACTGAAGAGAGGATGGTTTCTCATGGCGGAAAGCAAGCAGGTACGCATCACCGTGGATCGGGCCTACCCCATCGACAAGGTGGACAAGCGCCTTTACGGCTCCTTCCTGGAGCATGTGGGGCGGACCATCTACACCGGCATCTATGAGCCGGAGCATCCGACGGCGGACGGCGAGGGCTGGCGTCAGGACGTGCTGGAGGCCGTCACGGCCTTGTCGGTGCCCGTGGTGCGCTATCCCGGCGGCAACTTTGTTTCGGGCTACAACTGGAAGGACGGCATCGGCCCCCGGGAGCGGCGCCCCACCCGGCTGGAGCTGGCCGCCCGCATCATCGAGACCAACGAGATCGGCGTGGATGAGTTTGTCCGCTGGGCCAAGAAGGCCGATACCGACGTAATGATGACCGTTAACCTGGGCACCCAGGGCATCGACAACGCCCGGGAGCTGGTGGAATACTGCAACTTCCCCGGCGGAAGCCAGTGGAGCGACCTGCGCATTCAGAATGGCGGCAAAGAGCCCTACGGCGTCAAGGTGTGGTGCCTGGGCAACGAGATGGACGGCCCCTGGCAGATGGGCCAAAAGGAGGCCCGGGAGTATGGCAACCTGGCCGCCCAGGCCGGCAAGTGCATGAAGCTGGTGGATCCCTCCATCGAGCTGGTGCTCTCCGGCTCCGCCGCCACCGACCTGCCCACCTTCCCCTCCTTTGACGCCGAGGCGCTGGACCGGGCCTATGAGTATGTGGACTACATCTGCCTCCATGCCTATTACAGAAATGTGCCGCGGGATGATCTGAACTTCCTGGCCCGCAGCCGCCACATGGACGCCTACATCCGCACCATGGTGGGCATCTGCGATTATGTCAAGGCCAAGCACCGCGGCAAGAAGGACATCATGCTCTCCTTTGACGAGTGGAACGTGTGGTATCACTCCTTTGAGGCCGATACCCGCATCCAGCACTGGACGAAGGCCCCGGCCCAGTCCGAGGAGGATTACACCATGCTGGATGCCCTGGTGTTCGGCAGCTGCTTCCTGACGCTCATCTCCCATTGCGACAGGGTGAAAATGGCGCTGGTGGCCCAGCTGGTCAACGTGCTGGCCCCCATCATCGCCCTGCCCGGCGGCGACTGCTATGTGCATAGCACCTACTGGCCCTACCTGCATGTATCCAAGTACGGCCGCGGCACCGCCTTCAGAACGGCGGTGGCCGCCCCTTGCTTTGACTGCGCGGATTATCAGCAGGTCTCCTATGTGGACAGCGTGACGGTGCTCTCCGAGGACGAGCGGGAGCTGACGGTGTTCGCCGTCAACAAGGATGTGCACCACGCGCTGCCCCTGACCATGGACTTCCATGGCTTTGAGGGGTACGCGCCTCTGGAGCACATCATCCTGGACGGCGAGCCCGACGCCTTCAACACGCCGGAGGATCCCCGCAGGGTCGCTCCCCGCACGGCGCAGGATGTGACCGTGACCGACGGAACCGCCTCCACGGTGCTGCCCAAGGGCTCCTGGAACGTGCTGCGCTTTCGGAAGGGGTGAGGGGGATGCGTATACGGGCCTTGCTGGCGATGTGCCTGTGCCTTTGCCTGCTGCCGGGGCTGACCCTGGCGCAGGAGCGCACCGCCTTCAGCAACCCGGTGGCGGCCTCCGGCAACGATCCCTGGGTTTACCAGCATGAGGGCAAGTATTACTACTGCTATTCCACCGACTATCAGGTGGGCGTTTCCGAAATCGCCGACCCCACGCTTTTGCAGCGCTACAACGTCAATTATGTCTACACCGCGCCCAACGGCACCGATTACTCCAGGTGCTACTGGGCCCCGGAGCTGCACTACCTGCGGGGCGAATGGTACATCTATGTGGCGGCCAGCGCGGGGGATGACAATTACCAGCGCATGTATGTCCTCAGGGGAACCAGCCAGGATCCCACCGATCCCTTTGAGATGGTGGGGCAGATCACCGACCCCAGCGACAAGTGGGCCATCGACGGCACCGTGCTGGACTATCAGGGCGAATTGTACTTTGTGTGGAGCGGCTGGCACGGTGACACGCGGGAGCAGCAGAACCTGTACATCGCCCACATGAGCGACCCCTGCACCATCGACAGCCAGCGGATGCTGCTGTCCTACCCCGGCTATGACTGGGAGCGCATGGTCTTCCCGGTAAACGAGGGGCCGGCGGGCCTGGTGAAGGGCGACACGCTGCATGTGGTCTACTCCGCCAGCGCCTGCTGGGACGACTACTATTGTCTGGGGCTGCTGACCTATCGCCCGGAGCAGGGGGACATCCTGGACAGAAGCGCCTGGATCAAGTCGGCGGAGCCGGTGTTCTCCCAGGTGCCCACCTCCTACGCGCCGGGACACAACAGCTTCATTCAGTCCCCCGACGGCACGGAGGATTACATCGTCTATCATGCCAACCGGGTTTCCCACTCGGGAATGCCGGGCCGCAGCGTGCGGATGCAGCGCTTCACCTGGGACGGGGATATGCCCGTCTTCGGCCAGCCCCTGCCCTACGGCGCGGAAGCCCCCCTGCCCAGCGGAATGTAACGGCCCATGATGCCGTACAGCAAATCAAAGGAGGTTGAACCCATGAAACGGTACCTGTTGGCAACCCTGCTCTGTACGTTTTGCCTGTGTCTGGCCTGCACCGCGGCCCTGGCGGCGGAACCGCTGCTTCACCTGACCTTTGACGACCCGGAGGAGGATTTCATCCTCAACGGCGGCGCCGTGGTGGAGGATGGCGTCGTCAAGCTGCCCGGCGGGGACATGCGTACCGCTTACGCGGAGCTTCCCTTCGCCGCGCTGATGGATACCTATGACGACGTAACCATCAGCATGTGGCTGTATGTTCCCGCTGATTCCGCCGTCAACACCTACTTCGTATCCTTCTCCAACGGCAATTCCTGGCCCGCCTTCACCGGCCGCGTGCTGCCCGGCGGCCAGATCGCCGTGAACTTCGACAACCGCGGCGTGATGATAACCGAGGCCATCTTCCCCGCCGACGCCTGGACGCACATCGCCCTGAGCGTCTCCAAGACCCAGATGAAGGTTTACCTGAACGGTCAGCGGGCCGCCCTCTACGATGGCGCGGCTGGGGTGACGGAAAACTGCGCCTGGTACAAGATCAACGGCGCGGACGCGGGCACCACCCATTACCATGAGCTGGACAAGATCAACCTGCCCTCCGGCTACCTGGGCACGCCCACCTACAATTTCTATTATGAGCTGGCGGGCGACTCCCAGGCCATGATCGACGAATACCGCATCCATGACGTGGCCCTGAGGGACGAGGACATGCTGGCCCTGTATGAGAGCCTGAGCGTTCCGGCCGCCACCTGGCCCATCGGCAGCCCCGCCGATCCTGACCAGAAGGCCGCCGACATCGTGCTCCCCGCCGTGCCCGAGGACGGCCTGCGGGTGAAGCTTACCTTCGACAGCGAGGATGAATGGTACACCCTTTACCATGGCGCCGCGGTGAAGGACGGCGTGCTGACCCTTCCCGGCGGCGACTTCCGCGCCGCTGGCCACCTTGAATTGCCCGACTACGCCATCATAAACTGCGTCGACGCCATGACGGTGAGCACCTGGATCAACGTGGACAATTTCGACATCGGCGATCAGTTCATCTTCGCCATTTCGACGGGCGAGGCCTGGCCGGCCATGTATCTGATGACCTGGGCCGACGGCAGCCTGCACTACAACATCGACTTCCGCAGCCAGCTCAACAGCGATTACTGCCTGCCCGCCGGGCAGTGGGTCTACCTGACGGCGGTGATCTCCGCCCAGGAGGTGACGCTGTATGCCGACGGCCAGGAGGTCACCCGCTACGACCGCGCCGCCGTCAAGACCACTGGCGGCAACTGGGAGATGCTCAACGTGCAGAATGATTCCACCCAGTTCTGCGAGATCGACCGTGTGGCCAACAAGACCTTCCGTGTGGGCAGCGCCTTCATGGACATAGGCTACAACCGGGTGGACGCCAAGGCCATGTTTGACAATTTCAGCATTTACTCCCGCGCGCTGACCGCCCAGGATGTGGCCGCCCTGTACGAGGCCGAATGCCAGGAAACCGGTCACGCCCAATAAGCATGAATTTTCCGGGGCTGCCGTTCTTCGGGGCGGCATCCCCCGGAAGTCAGAGGAGGTTACTGATTGATGAAGCCTGAACCCATTCGCCTGGGCTACCTGCCCACCCGCCGAACCATGTTCTCCCGGGAGGAAGCCAGGCGCTACCGCGATCTTGTCAAGGAGCTGATCCGCCGCGACGACGTGGAGCTGGTGGACATTGACGACATCAACGACGAAGGGCTGCTCTGGTCCCTGGAGCATGTGCCCGCGGTGATCGACAAGTTCCATTCCGCCAGAATCGACGCGCTGTTTGTGCCCCTGTGCAACTTTGGCCAGGAAGGGCCGGTGTGCGAGGTTGCCCGTGCGTTTCATGTGCCGCTGCTCCTGTGGGGCCCCCGGGACGAAGGCCCCGACGCCCACGGTCTGCGTCTGCGGGACTCCCAGTGCGGCCTTTTCGCGCTGAGCAAGGTGCTCTCCCGCTACGGCGTCCAATTCACCTACCTGACCAATTCCGACCCCAGGAGCGCGTATTTCCTGCAGGGCTATGACCGCTTCCTCCGTGTGGCCCGGGTGGTGAAGGCCGTGCGCTCCATGCGCATCCTGCAGATCGGTCTGCGGCCTGATCCCTTCCTGAGCGTGGTGTGCAACGAGGGCGAATTGAGCGAGCGCTTCGGCATCGAAACCCTGCCGGTGAGCGTGAACGATCTGGGCGCGCGCATGGACGCCATCCTGGCTGAAAACGGCGATGAGCTGCGGGAGCTGACCGCTTCCATCCTCCGTGACCTGTGCGTGGAGCACGCCGATCCCGGCGACGCGGCCCGCCGTCTGGCCGCCATGAAGCTGGCCATCCGCCGCCTGGCCGGGGAGACCCGGGCCACCTGCGCCGCCGTGCAGTGCTGGACCGATATGCAGAAGATCACCGGCGCGTGGCCCTGCGCGGTTCACGGCCTGTTGGCCGAGGAGGGCTTCCCCGTGGCCTGCGAGACCGACGTGCATGGGGCCATTTCCGCCAGGATGCTTCAGGCGGCCATGGGCGATACCCAGCCCCAGTTCTTTGCCGATATGACCATCCGCCATCCGGACAACGACCAGTGCGAACTGCTGTGGCATTGCGGGCCCTTCCCGCCGTCCCTGGCCAAGGAGGGCGATCGGAAGCGCGTGGTAGATCACTGGACGAAGGAAAACGACTGCTGCGGCGATCTGCACTTCGGCCTGAAAAACGGCGATCTGACTGTCTGCCGTTTTGACGGGGTCAACGGGCAGTACAGCCTGTTCATCGGTGAGGGCAAGGCCATCGACGGCCCCATGAATGTGGGCACCTATGTCTGGATGGAGGTAGGCGACTGGCCCAAGTGGGAGCACAAGCTGATTTACGGCCCCTATATCCACCACATGGCGGGTATCTATGGCCACTGCGCCGAGGTGCTCAAGGAAGCCTGCCGGTATCTGCCGGCCATTACGCCCGATTGCTGCGAGCCCTCCGGCGATGAGCTGGATGCCCGTTGGCGCTGATATGGAAAGGAGATTATCAGGATGAAGGCTGCTGTGTATGAGGGGATTGAGAACATCCAGGTCAAGGACGTCCCCGTGCCCGAACTGCCGGAGGACGGCATCAAGGTGCGGGTGGGGGCCTGCGCCATCTGCGGATCCGATCTGCGGATCTACCACCACGGTCATGGTATGATTACCCCGCCCCAGGTGGTGGGCCATGAGATTTGCGGCGAAATCGTGGAGGTCGGCGCGAAGGTGACCAAGTTCAGGGTGGGCCAGCGGGTGGCCGTGGGCGCGGACTCCCCCTGCGGCAAGTGCGATATGTGCGAAATCGGCCTGGGGACGTATTGCCGGGATCTCAACGGCGTGGGCTACACCGTGTCGGGCGGCTTTGCCGAGTACTGCGTGTTCCCCGGCTTCATGGTGAACAACGGGCCCATTCATGTGGTGCCCGACCATGTTTCCGACGAGCTGGCCGCCCTGGCCGAGCCCCTGGGCTGCATCCTCAACGGCATGGAGCGCATTCAGCCGCGGATGAACGATGTGGCGGTGATTATCGGCGCGGGCCCCGTGGGCTGCATGATGATTCCCGTGCTGTACCACCTGGGCGTGAGCAAGATCATCATGACCGACCTGGATGAAAAGCGCGTGGAGCTGGCCCGCCGCATGGGCGCGGACCGCTATGTGTGCTCCGCCGCGGAGGATCCGGTGGCCGCGGTGATGGAGGAAACCGACGGCCGGGGCGCGGACATCGTCATCACCGCCAACTCCGCCTGGCCCACCCATGTGGACGCGCTGAAGATGGCGGCCATCCGCGCCCGGGTGTGCTACTTCGGCGGCCTGGCCTCCGGCACCCTGGTGCCCCAGTACGATACCAATGTGATCCATTACAAGGAGCTCAGCGTGGTGGGCGCGCACGGCGCCATGCCCCGCCACCACAAAATGGCCCTGGACATGATCGCCTCGGGCAAGCTGCCCATTGAGCCCATCATCACCCATACCTTCCCCCTCTCCCGCTTCCATGAGGCCCTTGCCGCCGCGGAGAGCCGGGGCGGGCTGAAGGTCGTCGTCAAGCCCCGCGAAGACTGATCGGACAAGCACAATGCTGAAGGAGGTACTTTCCCATGAATGATTACGAACGCCTGGTAAGCAAGATCAATGCCGCCATCGACATGGTGAACAAGGACGAGGCGGAGCGCCCCGTTCTGCCGGAAATCCCCATGGACAAGCCCTATGGCAAGTACTGCGACCACTCGGTGCTGCGGGCCTACACCAAGAGCGAGATCATCTCCGCCTTCTGCCGGGAGGCGCGGGAATACGGCGCGGCTGCAGTCAGCGTCAATCCCTTCCACATCCCCCTGGTGAAAAAGGAGTTGGAGGGCTCGGGGGTGCACACCGGCGCGTCTGTCGGCTTCCCCCTGGGCGCCACGACGCCCGCCGTCAAGGCCTTTGAGACGGCTGAGGCCATCGCCAACGGCGCGGAGGAGATCGACATGGTGTCCAACATCGGCGCGTTGCGGGACAAGAACTACGAGCTGTACCTGAAGGACATCCAGGGCGTTGTGGCCGCGGCCAAGGGCGCGCCCGTGAAGGTCATCATCGAAACCTGCTACCTGACCCGGGAGGAAAAGATCGCCGCCTGCGTGCTGGCCCAAGAGGGCGGCGCGACCTACATCAAGACCTCCACCGGCTTCGGTACCAGGGGCGCTCGCGCCGCCGATGTCATCCTGATGCGCCGTGCCGTGCGGGATCAGGTGATGATTAAGGCCGCCTCGGACGTGACCTGCCGGGAGGAAGCCGACGCCATGATTCAGGCCGGCGCCGTCCGCCTGGGCATCAGCCGCCTGATCGCTATCGTGACCGGCGATCAGAGCGCGCACTGCGCCGCCATGGACAACAAGCCCGCGCCCCTGCCGAAGGAGTGACGCCGTATGAACATTTTTGACCGCATGAAGCTCAACGGCCGTGTGGCGCTTGTCACCGGCGGGGAAAGGGGCATCGGGCTGGCCATCTGCCAGGCCCTGGCCCAGGCTGGCGCGAGCATCGTGGCCGCGGGACTGGATGAGGGCAGCGCGGCGCTGGCCAGGGAGCTGATCGAGAAGGAGGGCGTGTCCTTCCGCTTCATCCGGGCCGATGTCACCTGTGAGAACGACGTGATCGCCGCCGTGCAGAGCGTCAGGGACGCGGAGGGCCGCCTGGACATCCTGGTGAACAACGCGGGCATCTCCAAACGGGCCGAGGCAGCCGAAATGCCCCTGGACATCTGGCAGCGGGTGCTGGACATCAACCTGACAGGCCAGTTCCTTTTCTCCCGGGAAGCGGCCAAGGTCATGCTGGAGCAGGGCAAGGGCGCCATCGTCAACGTAGCCTCCATGTCCGGGCTGATCGTCAACAAGCCCCTGTCCCAGTGCAACTACAACACCTCCAAGGCCGGGGTGATCCAGATGACCAAGTCCATGGCCTGCGAGTGGGCCAAGCGCGGCATCCGGGTGAATGCCGTGGCCCCCGGCTACATCCGCACCCCCATCACCGAGCATCGCTTTGTGGATCCCAACGACCCCGCCGTGCCCATCTGGCGGGAAATGACCCCCATGGGGCACGAGGGCGTGCCGGAGGACATCGCGGGGGCAGTGCTCCTGCTGGCCTCGGACGCCGCCAGCTATATCACCGGCGCGGTGCTGTCCATCGACGGCGGCTACACCTGCTGGTAAGGAGGAATATTCCATGAGTCTTGATCCAAGTCAACTGAAAGGCCGGGTATGCGTGGTTACAGGCTCTGCCCGCTCCATCGGCCTGTATGTGGCGCAGCGCTTCGCTTCCTATGGCGCGAAGGTGTACATGCTGGACTTCAGCCCCGCTGTGCTGGAGGAAGCCGAGGCCCTTCGCCGCCAGGGCATGGACGCCTTCGGCAGCATCCTGGATGTGACCGACCATGACGCAGTGATCGCCCGCTTCGATCAGATTGTGGCGGAGAGCGGCCCCGTTTACGCCCTGGTGAACTGCGCGGGCGTGGGCGGCAGCTGCCCCTTCGAGGATACCACGCCCGCCATGTGGCAGCGGGTCTTTTCCATCAATGTGTTCGGCACGGTCAACTGCATTCAGGGGGCGATTCGCTCCATGCGCGAAGCCCGGGAGGGGAAGATCATCAATTTCTCCAGCAAGACGGGCAAAACCGGCTCCAAGCTGATGACGGTCTACGGCTCCTCCAAGGGCGCGATCGTCATCCTTACCCAGTCCCTGGCCCAGGAATACGCCGAGCACAACGTCCACGTCAACTGCGTCTGCCCGGACATCATCCGGGGCACCGGCATGTGGGACGGCACCGTGGTGCAGACCTACGCCCGGGACTATGGCATGACCGAGGACGAGGTCAACGCCATGTATGAGAAAAAAGTCCCCCTGGGGCATTTCGCCACCATGGAGGACGTGACGGACGTGGTGGCCTTCCTGACCATTTCGGGGGAGGACTGCACGGGGCAGTCCATCAACATCACCGGCGGCCGGTTCATGCACTGATGGAGGGCAGCCCCAAGGCGAGCCTTCCCGGAGCTTTTAATACCTTGCGTTGCTGTCTCCCTGAGGGGGACAGCAACTTTTTTGTCCCGTCGGCTCGCAGTGCTGTGCATAAAACAGCGCTGCCGCCCTCATAAGAACAGGCGGCAGCGCAGGTAGGTCAGATGATGATATTACTTCTTGGTCAGGACGAAGCTCAGCTCGCCGCCTTCCACCGGGGCGGTAGTGACGGTTTCCGTGTCGCCCTCATAGCCGTCGGGCACCTTCAGGGTGTGGATCTCCCAGGCATAGGGCGCCAGGGTGAAGGCGCACACGCCGTCGGCGTCGGAGACGAAGACCTGGCAGGTGGCGTCGTCGCAGACCTGGCACATCACGCCGGCCACGGGGTTGCCGTCCTGGTCAACATACTTGACGGTGTAGGAGGCTTCGGTGAGGGCCTCCACGGAGGAGTCGGGCAGCGCGTCCGTGGAGGGAACGGCGCCGTCGGCATACGTCCAGGAGCCAACCACCGCGTCGTTCTCGTCGGTGATGCCGCTCACGAAGGCATTGACGTTTTCCTCGCTCTTCATGAAGGTAATCACCACGGCCGCCGCCTCGGCGTCAGCGGTGGGATAGAGGTAAATGCTGCTCTCGCTGTAGCCGGTGGTTTCCATGCTGTCGCCGCCGGAGGTCACGACGTACTTGCCGTCCACCAGGCATTCCGCCAGGGAATAGGTGGCGCCGTCGAAGTTGCAGTAGAGCATGGCGGCCTCGGGATCAATGTCGGCGGTCACGGCCAGCTCGAAGGTGGCCGTCTCGCCGGACGTGAGGTAGAACAGATCGCCGTAACTGGCGGTCATCCAGCCAATGGGGTCGTTGATGACGATCTTTTTGGCGTCCTCATCCTTGGCGGTCACAAAGATTTCATCCGCCACGGGATAAACGGGGTTGGCCGCCAGGGCTTCCGCCGCCGCGTCGCCGGAAACAAGGGCCACGCTGTCCACCCACAGGGTATCCTCGCCCACAAAGCTCATCACGTCGTTGATAAAGGCCAGGGTGACGGCGTAGTCGCCATCGGCGGGCACGGCGTAGGCGTAGGTCATCCAATCCTTCTCGCCGCCGAAGGACTTCACGGTTTCGCCGTTGACCCGCAGCTGCATCAGATCGCAGGCCGTCTCGCTGGAAACCTTGAACGTCACCACAATGGCGTCGCCGGCCTTGGCGGACACGGTGGCGTTGACCAGGGCCTCGCTGTCAGCGATGTTGGTGTTGGAGGAAGCGACGACGCTGCGGCCGTCCTTCTCGCCCGCCACCATGGGCCAGTCGGTCTTGCCGGTACCGTTGGTGAAGACCAGCTCGCCGCCCTCGACATTCAGCGCGGCAGCCAGATCAGTCTCGGCGGAAGGCTCCACATTGGGGATCATCCGGGGCACACCGGTCAGCAGAACGGACTCGGCATAGTCGTCGCCAAGGAAGGCCTCGAACAGCCGGGAGAAAGCGTCCGCGCTGGGCTGGGAGCCAGCCTCGATGAAGCAGATGGTGCCGAAGCGATCTACCACAACGGAGGTGGGGATGCTCTGCACGCCGAAGCGGGCGTCCAGGCCGATGTCATCCCGGCCCATGGGGAAGGTCAGGCCCATTTCAGCCGCGAAGTCGGAAAGCACCTCCGGCTCGTCCGTGGGCTCGCAGGACAGGGCCAGCACTTCCACCTTGTCCTTGTACTGCTGGTAGGCTTCCTCCAGGAAGGGGAACTCGTTGCGGCAGGGGCCGCACCAGGTGGCCCAGATGTTGATGAGCACCATTTCCTTCTCCTTGAGCACCTCGGAGAGGGTGACGGACGTGCCGTCATAGGTGGTCATGGTGAAGTCGTCGATCTTGTCGCCCAGCTGATAAACAGCGGGCTGCGCGTCCTCCGCCATGGCCAGGCCGGTGAGGCACAGGGCCAGCGCAAGCAGCAGGGAAAATACTTTTTTCATCAGTTCATACCCTCCTTGATACGGTTTGCGTACCTAATTATAAAACCCGTTTTTCCCGCGTGTCAAGCGCTCTGGCCTGTTCTTTCTTTGTTCCGCAAAAGGCGGCGTTGCCTCGGCGCGGGCAGTTATGGTATAATTGGCGTGACCGCTATGGTTGAATACAGACGAAAAGGAGCGGCGGTATGTCCAAGTTTCTGCCCTGGCTGAAGGGCGCGGTGGCGGTATGCACCCTGGGGGTGCTGCTGGCGCTGGGCCTTTCGTGCGTGAGCCTCTATCGGGAGGGCAACAGCCCTGCCAACCTGGATGCCAACGGCGTCCATCTGACCCCTGTATACAGTGTGGAAAAGGTCGGCGAGCGCCTGCGGCCCATGACCCCGGCGCTGCTGGGCTACGCGGTGCTGGTGCTGCTGGCGCTGGCGGCCCAGGCCGCGGCAGGCGCCCCGGCATCGCCCCGGTCAGCCCTGTCCCCGGAAAACCGGCTACGGCTGATGAAAAAGCGGGTGGCGCAGCTGCCCGACGCCGCCCGGGCGGAGGAGCGCCGCCGCCGCTGGATGACGGCTCTGGCGGCCTTCGCGGTGCTGCTGTGCGCGGGGATGTGCCTGATCTATCTGCTCAACGGCGCGAACTTCATTTCCTGGGATCTGGAAATGGTCATGGGGCAGATGCTGTGGCATGTGGCGCCATGGGTGATCGTGGCCTTCGGGGTGATGATCGCGGCCAGCGCCGCCTTCGCCCGCAGCGTGGAAAAGGAGCTCGTCCTTCTGCGGGAAGCGCCCAAGGCCCCGCCCAAAGAAGCGCCGGAAGGCCGCCGGGTTCCCCTGACGCCCCTGCGGCTGGTAATCTGCGTCATCGCCATCGTGTTCATCGTGCTGGGTGTGATGAACGGCGGACTGCGGGACGTGCTGGTGAAGGCCATCAATATCTGTACGGAGTGCATCGGCCTTGGCTAAGCCCATGAAGTGGATCAAGGATCACCTGCCCACCCAGCGCAGGCTGATTCAGCTTTACGCCGCCCTTTTGTACAACGCCCATGTGAAGGGCTTCATCACCGGCAATATCTATACCGGCAACAGCAAAATCCTGTGCGTGCCCGGCTTCAACTGCTATTCCTGCCCCGGGGCCGTGGGCGCGTGCCCCCTGGGGGCGCTGCAGAACGCCATCGCGGCCTCCGGCAGCCGCACGCCCGTTTATGTGCTGGGCATCCTGCTGCTGTTCGGGCTGACGCTGGGCCGCACCATCTGCGGCTTTCTCTGCCCGCTGGGGCTGATGCAGGATCTGCTGCACAAAATCCCCACGCCCAAAATCAAGAAAAGCCGGGTCACCCGGGTGCTCAGCTGGCTGAAATATGTCATTCTGGCGGTGTTCGTCGTCGCCATCCCCCTGTGGTACGCCTTCCAGCGCTATCCCGTGCCGGCCTTCTGCAAGTACATCTGCCCCGCCGGCACCTTTGAGGGCGCTATCGGCCTTTTGTCCAACCCGGTCAACGCGGACAAATTCTCCATGCTGGGCATCCTGTTCACCCGCAAATTCGTGATCCTGCTGCTCATCGCCGCAGCCTGCATGTTCCTGTACCGGGCCTTCTGCCGCTTCCTGTGCCCGCTGGGGGCAATCTACGGCCTGTTCGCCAAGGTCGCTCTGGTGGGCGTGAAGGTGGAGCCCGCCCGGTGCACCGACTGCGGCCGCTGCGTCAGCCAGTGCCCCATGGACATCCGCCATGTGGGCGACCACGAGTGCATCCACTGCGGCCAGTGCATCGACGCTTGCCCGACGCAGGCCATCGCCTTCAGGGCCGGGCGCGTCACCCTGCACAGCCCGGAGCTGGCGTCGGCCTCCCCCGAAAAGAAAAGGCGCGTCCGCGGCAAGCGCATGATGGCCTGGGGCGCGGCGCTGCTGGTGCTGGCCGGGGCCCTGTGGCTGTTCAACCGGCCGGAAGCCCCCGCGGAGCCGGAAGTCCCGCCGCCTGCCGCCACCCAGGCCCCGGAGGACGATACCCCCGTGGGCAAGGAGGTGGGGATGCGCGCGCCGGACTTCACCGTGCCCGTCTATGGCCGGGAAGAACCCTTCACCCTCAGCGCCTATCGGGGCAGGACGGTGATCGTGAATTTCTGGGCGACCTGGTGTACCCCCTGCTGCCAGGAGCTGCCCCACTTCGACGCCGTCAGCCGGGAATACGGCGACGATGTCGCGGTGGTGGCCATCCACTCCGACCTGGTCACCGACGATGTGGCGGGCTATCTGGCCCAGTTTGATTATCAGATGCCCTTTGCCCTGGATGAGACCGGCGCGGTCATCCAGTCCTTCGGCGGCTCCACCATGCTGCCCCAGACCGTGGTCATTGACGCGCAGGGGATCATCACCTACAACGCGGTGGGCTCGGTGACGCTGGAAAAGCTGGAATCGCTGCTGCTTTCGGCCAGGTAATGCGTTCTCCCGAATCAAATCAAGCGGACAGAGAAACAATTCTCCGTCCGCTTTTTGTGTGCCGTTCATTCCTCGCTGAGGATGATCCTCCCGTCCTCGATGCCCGCCACGGTGGCCAGGGACACGACCTTTACCCCGCGCTCCCGCAGGCGCCGTCCGCCGGGCTGGAAGCCCTTTTCGACGCAGACGCCCGCGCCCACCGGCACGCATTCCGCCTGGCGGAGGATGTCCATCAGGCCCTCGATGGCTTCGCCGTTAGCCAGGAAATCGTCAATGATGAGCACCCGGGCGCCCCGGAGCAAATGGCGCTTGCTCACGCGGATGACGTTTGTCCTTTGGTGAGTAAAGGAATAGACCCTGGCAGTGTAGACATCCGGGCCGACGTTGGTGTGGTCGCCCTTCTTGGCGAACACCACAGGGATGTTGCCGAAGGCCTGAGCCGTGGTGACGGCCGGAACGATGCCGCTGGCCTCCACGGTTAGGATACAGTCCACCTCATCCTCCCGAAATGCCTGATAAAACGCCTGACCCATCCGCACAGCCAGCCCTACGTCGATCCGATGGTTCAGAAAGCTGTCCACCTTCACCACGTCCTTGCCAATGCCTTGGCCTTCCCGAAGGATGGCCTCCCGCAGCTCCTTCATACGCGCACCTCCGCTTGTGTGTTGCCATCATCATAGCACAAGCGCGGGTCGCAGACAAGGGCGGCGGATTTTCGCCCCCGGCGCATGACCCGGCGGCTCGCCGGATACCCTAAAGGGACACAAGCATCCGCAAGCGCAAGGAGGGTCAACCATGCCTGTAACCATGACCGTGGACGGCAACACCGCCGTCAGCCGCGCCGCCTACGCCTTCAGCGAATACGCGGCCATTTATCCCATCACGCCGTCCTCCTCCATGGCGGAACTGGCGGACGAATGGGCCGCCCAAGGCCGGAAGAATCTCTTCGGCCAGCCCATGCGGGTAACGGAGATGCAGTCGGAAGCCGGAGCGGCGGGCGCTGTTCACGGCGCGCTGACGGCAGGCGCTCTTTCCTGCACCTTCACCGCATCCCAGGGCTTGCTGCTGATGATTCCCAACATGTACAAAATGGCCGGCGAACTGCTGCCGGCGGTGTTCCATGTCAGCGCCCGGGCGCTGAGCTGTCACGCCCTGTCCATCTTCGGGGATCAGAGTGACGTGATGGCCTGCCGTCAAACCGGCTTCGCCATGCTGTGCAGCGGTTCGGTGCAGGAGGCGGGGGATCTGGCCGTGGTGGCTCACATGGCGGCGCTGGAGGCATCCGTACCCTTCCTGCACTTCTTCGACGGCTTCCGCACCAGCCATGAAATCCAGCGGGTGAGCCTGATGAATGACGCGGAAATGGCTGCCCTCATGCCCTGGGACAAGGTGAAGGAATTCCGCTGCCGCGCCCTGAATCCCGATCATCCCACCCAGTCGGGCACATCCCAGAATCCCGACATCTATTTTCAGAACCGGGAAGCCTCGAATCCCTTCTACGCCCGGACGCCGGAAACGGTGCAGACGTGCATGGACAGGGTGGCGGATTTCACTGGCCGACAATACCATCTCTTTGATTACGCGGGGGCGGAGGATGCCCGGCGGGTGATCGTTCTCATGGGCTCCGGCGGGGAAACGGCGGAGGAAACCGCCGCCTGGCTCAACGCCCAGGGCGAGAAGGTGGGCGTGCTGAAAGTGCGCCTGTACCGACCCTTTGACACGGAGGCCTTCGCGACGGCACTGCCCCGGACGGCGGAGCGCGTGGCCGTGCTGGATCGCACCAAGGAGCCCGGTTCCCTGGGTGAGCCGCTGTACCTGGATGTCTGCGCCGCCCTGCGCCAGGCGGGCCGCGGGGAGATTACGGTCGTCGGCGGGCGCTATGGCCTGGGCGGCAAGGATTTCACACCCCGGCAGGTGCGCGCCGTCTTCGACGGGCTGAAGGGCGAAATGCGTCACGGCTTCACCGTGGGCATTGACGACGACGTGACAGATACCAGTCTGCCGCTGTCCGCGCCCTTTGATCCCATCCCCCAGGGCAATATGACCTGCAAATTCTTCGGCCTTGGCTCTGACGGCACGGTGGGCGCCTGCAAGCGCACGGTCAAGCTCCTGGGCGAGCGGACGGAGCTGAACGTTCAGGCCTATTTCGCCTATGATTCCCGCAAGTCCGGCGGGCTGACGGTGAGCCATCTGCGCTACGGGCCCCGCCCCATCCACAGCGCCTATCTGGCCAATGCCGCCGACCTGGTGGCCTGCCAGCATCCGGCCCATGTGCGGCTGCGGGAGGTGGCGGACAGCCTGCGGGAGGGCGGGATCTTCCTGCTCAACGCGCCCTGGACGGAGGAAGAGCTGGCCCGCGAGCTGCCGCCTTACCTGCGCCGCGCCCTGGCGGAAAAGCACGTCCGGCTGTTCCTGATTGACGCCCGCCGTCTGGCAGAAAGCGTGGGGCTGGGTCAGCGCATCAGCACCATCATGCAAGCGGCCTTCTTCCGCGTCATGAATATTTTCCCCTATGAGCAGGCCGTGACCATGCTGAAGGAGGCCGCGCGGGAAGCCTTTTCCCGGCAGGGGGAGGACGTGATCCGCCGCAACGAGGAGGCCATCACCCTGGCGGCGGAGCATCTGCGGGAAATCACGGTGCCGGAAAGCTGGCGTCATGCCCAGGATGAGCCGGAGGACCCTGATGAGGACGGTTATTATCAGCGCTACATCCGGCCCATTCTGGAGCAGCAGGGCGACCGGCTGCCCGTGAGCATGATGAATCCCCGGGGCCTGACGCCCACCGGCACCACAAAATATGAAAAGCGGGGCATCGCCGCCATGACGCCCGAATGGGTACCCGAGCGGTGCATCCAATGCGCCCAGTGCGCCCTGGTGTGCCCTCACGCGGTGATCCGCCCCTTCTATGTGGCCGAGGAAACGGATACGCCCGAGGCCTTCGCGACCATCCCCGCCAAGGGCAAGGAATACGCGGGCAAGCGCTACCGCATTCAGCTTTCGCCCCTGGACTGCACGGGCTGCGGCAACTGCGCGGAGGTGTGCCCCGCCCCGGGCAAGGCGCTGCTGATGCGGCCGCTGGCGGAAACCAGGGCCCAGGCCGCCTGCTGGGACTATGCCATGACCCTGCCGGAAACCCTGCCCGACAACCGGGCCACGGTGAAGAATTCCCAGGCGGTGAAGCCCCTGTTTGAGTTCTCCGGGGCCTGCGCCGGCTGCGGCGAAACGCCCTACATCAAGCTACTCACCCAGCTGTTCGGGGAGCGGATGCTCATCGCCAACGCCACCGGCTGTTCCTCCATTTACGGCGGAAGCTCGCCCACCTGCCCCTATACCGTCAACCGGGAGGGCCACGGCCCCGCCTGGGCCAACAGCCTGTTTGAGGACAATGCGGAATTCGGCTTCGGCATGCTGCAGGCCGTGCGTCAGCGACGGGAACGCCTCACTGAGACAGTGCGGGCGCTGGCGGAGGACGGCGCTGCGGAAGACGGGCTTCGCGCCGCCTGCCGTGCCTGGCTGGACGGCATGGAGGACGCGGCGGCCTCCAATACCGCGGGCCGGGCGCTGGCGGCCATGTGCCGGGAGCACGAGCAGCCCCTGGCCCGGGAAATTGCCGAAAGCGCCGACCTGCTGGAAAAGAAATCCCTGTGGCTCCTGGGCGGCGACGGCTGGGCCTACGACATCGGCTTCGGCGGCCTGGATCATGTGCTGGCCCAGGGGGAGGACGTCAACATCCTGGTGCTGGACACGGAGGTTTACTCCAATACCGGCGGCCAGGCGTCCAAGGCCACGCCTGCGGGGGCGATGGCGAAGTTCGCCGTCAGCGGCAAGCGGACGGGCAAGAAGGATCTGGGCATGATGGCCATGACCTACGGCCATGTGTATGTGGCGTCGGTCTCCATGGGGGCCAACCAGGCCCAGCTGGTGAAGGCGCTGACCGAGGCGGAGAGCTACCCCGGGCCGTCCCTGGTCATTGCCTACGCCCCGTGCATCAACCATGGCGTCAACCTGCGCCACACCCAGGCGGAAATGCGCCGCGCGGTGGAAAGCGGCTATTGGCCCCTCTACCGTTTCGATCCCCGGAAGGAAGCGCCCCTGACCGTCGACGGGCCCGCCCCCAAGGCGCCCTATCAGGACTTCCTCCAGGGGGAGACCCGCTTCACCGCTCTGGCCCGCCGTGCGCCTGAGGAGGCGGAAGCGCTTTTCCACCGCGGGGAGGCGGACGCCGCCCGCCGCCGGGAGCGCCTGCTGCGCCTGGCGGAAAAGCCCGACGCATCTCGGCAGCCCTCGACATAATTGTAAAAATTTCGCAAAAGTCTGCAAAATTACAACGTTGGCCCTCCGTCATTCGTCTAATGAATGCGGAGGGCTTTCCTGATGTCGCCCGCCGCGGAAAGAGGCTGCCCATGGAGAAACGCCGATTGATGCCCGCGCTGCTGGCCCTGCTGCTGGCGCTGCCGGCCATGACCTTTGGGGAGACCGTCTGGCACGATCCACCCCTGCCTCTGGAAGGCCCCGCGCCCTATGCGCCCCGGGAAGCGTGCTTTCTGCCCGGGGAGCAGGGCTATGAGGATGAATCCCTCTCCGTGCGGGTGGAGACCTTCCGCCGCTTCGATACCACCATCATGGCCGTGCGCGTGACCCTCACCGATCCCAGCCAGTTGCGCACGGCCCTGGCGGCCAGGCCGCCTTCCAAGAAAACAATGGTGGTCAGCTCCATGGCGAAGAAGAACAACGCCGTCCTGGCCATCAACGGCGACTATTTCAGTTACCATTCCAGCGGCGTGGTCGTGCGGGGCGGCAAGCGGTGGCGGAACCGTCCTGACGGCAAGCGGGACATTCTGGTGGTGGACACGGCGGGAGACTTCACCATCCTGCCTCTGTGTACCAAAGAGGACTACGAGGCCTTCCCGGGGGAAGTCATGCACGCCTTCTGCTTCGGCCCGGCGCTGGTGACGGATGGCCAGGCCCTCGACAGCCTGGAGCAGGTTTATCTGGACATCGCCCCCAAGAAGCCGACCCAGCGCATCGCCATCGGCCAGACGGGGCCGCTGGAATACCTGATTCTGGCCACGGAAGGGCCGGAAAATCAAGGCTCCGTGGGACTCACGGTGCTGGAAATGGCCCAGCTGTGCCAGGAGATGGGCTGCCTGAACGCCTACAACCTGGACGGCGGCTCCTCCTCCACCGTGGTGCTGAACGGCCAAAAAATCAACGCCCTGTCCACCGGGAAGATCCGTCTCGTGGGCGACTGCATCTACTTCGCCACCCTGGTGAAGGAACCGGCGGACGGCGCCCTGTGATGCGATTGCTTTTCCCCGCGGATGGGTGTATCATAAGGCTATCCATCGGCCGGCATGGTCAAGGAAGTACCATGCCGGCCCTGCTTTGACGGAAAGCGAGGCGGCGATCATGAACAAGCGGTTGGCACAGGCGGGCTCCCTCATCGTCACCGGGACGGTGCTGGGCTTTGCCGTCTGCCTGGCCATCTCCTGCGACTTCGGCAGCTATCTGATCTGCATGTTTCTGGCCCTGGGCTTCATCATGATGACGGCGGGCTTTGCCGCGGAATGCAAAGAAGACGCACGGGCGGCGGCCATGACGGGGCTGGCCTTCGCGTGCGTCTATGCCGTGCTTGTCCTCATTGTTTATTTTACTCAGACCACCGTGGTGCATCTGCGGCTGCTGACCGACCGAGAGGCGGTCTTCCTGGACTTCAGCCGGAGCGGCCTGATGTTTTACCTTGATCTGCTGGGCTACGGCCTCATGGCGCTGTCCACCTTTTTCACTGGCCTGACCATCACGCCGAAAACCAGGGCGGACAAGGTGCTGAAGGCGCTGATGCTGCTCCATGGCGCGTTTTTCCCCGGCTGCTTCCTGATGCCGATCCTCGGCCTGTTCATGCCGGTCGAAGCCGGGGCAATGAGCCAGAGCGGCGTGGCGGCCCTGCTGGTCTGGTGCGCGTACTTCCTGCCGGTGGGGGTGCTGGCGTATCGGCACTTTTCCAGGGATAAGGACTGATTTGACAGGCACCGGCTTCTGCCGATTTGAATCCGGCGTCAACCCTCCTGGTTTTGGGCCTTGTACGTCTCACCCCAATGCCACATGGCGTCCAAAACGGGCTTCAGGCTATATCCAAGCTCTGTCAGTGTATATTCGACCCGCGGCGGCACCTCTGGATAGACGGTTCGGGTCAGCAGGCCGCTTTCCTCCATCTGCCGAAGCTGGGCGGTCAATACCTTCTGGCTTACGCCGCCGATGGATTTTTTCAGCGCGCCAAAGCGCTTTGTTCCCGGCAGCAGATCCCGGAGAATGAGCACCTTCCACTTGTCGCTGATGAGCGACAGGGTTGTTTCCACCGGGCAGGCGGGCAGGGGCTTTGTTTCCATAATGGTTTCCTCCTGTTCCTTGGTATCGGAAAGGTCAGTATATCCCCATTGTACCGTTCTCCCATCCGGCGGTCAAGACAGAAAATAAAAAAATTTTCTTGGCTTTGGCAGCGGCCAAACCCTTGCCCTGGCGCAATTGTTTCCATCCGGTAACCGTCCAATGGTTACCCGGACGTACCTATGCCACGATATTGTGCGTACTTCACGGCCTGTGCCAGGTCTGCTATGATACGAATGCCGACAGGGAAATGACCCGTCGCAGCACCATCGTCTCATGGAGGTACAAACAATGAAACTCGCTGTTATCTGCGCCAATGGCAAGGCTGGTCGGCTGATCGTCCGGGAGGCTGTGAACAGGGGACTGGACGTAACCGCCGTGGTACGCGGGGAGAATCGAACCGCCGCGCCCAGGGCCATCGTGAAGAATCTGTTTGATCTGACCGCCGCCGACCTGCGGGACTTCGACGCGGTAGTGGACGCCTTTGGCGCATGGACGCCGGAGGCGCTTCCCCAGCACAGCGCCACGCTGAAGCACCTGTGCGACATCCTCAGCGGCACGGCGACCCGGCTGCTGGTTGTGGGTGGGGCGGGAAGCCTCTACACCGACCCGGCGCATACCGCCACGGTGGCGGACGGCCCGGATTTTCCTGAAATGTTCAAGCCGCTGGCCGCTGCCATGGCCGAGGCGCTGGCGGCGCTGCGCCTGCGTCATGATGTCCGCTGGACGTACATCAGCCCTGCCGGAGATTTTCAGGCCGAGGGCGCCCGCACCGGGGAATACAAGCTGGGCGGCGAGGAACTGCTCCTGAACGACCGGGGCGAAAGCGTTATCAGCTACGCGGATTACGCCATCGCCATGGTGGATGAGATTGTCCGCGGAAGCCATGTTCAGCAGAGGATTTCCGTGGTAAGCAAGTAAGCGTGACAAGCGCCAGGGCGTTCCGCAACCCGCCGGAAGCCCTGGTGCGATACCGTCAACCGAGGAGACCGCAATGAACCGTCTGGAACAAATCCGCCGGCTTACCATGATGCTGCTTGCGGAAATGCCGCAGTACTGCGGCCAGGCAGAGTCCTTCCCCATGGAAGAGGCCGTCCAGCGGCGTCTGCTCCGCGGGCTGATGAACCTCCGCCCACCCATGCCGCTGAAAGAGGATTTTCTGGTCCTGCAGGATGAGCTTTTGTCGGCTGAACGCGAGGACAGGGGCGTGATTGACGGCGCGGCGCTCCCCGCGGTGGATGGCCATCCCTCCCTCGTCCTGTGGCAGGGGGACATCACCCGGCTGCGGGCGGACGCCATCGTAAACGCTGCGAACAGCGCGCTGCTGGGTTGCTTCTGTCCCTGCCACGGCTGCATCGACAACGCCATCCACAGCGCGGCGGGCCTTCAGCTGCGGGAGGCCTGCCATCAGATCATGGAAGCGCAGGGGTATCCTGAACCCGTCGGTCGGGCCAAGCTGACCAGGGGATACAATCTTCCCGCCCGTTACGTCCTCCACACGGTGGGGCCTATGGTACAGGGCCGCGTTACCCGGCGGGACACAGAGGCGCTGGCGTCCTGCTACCGTGCCTGCCTGGAAACAGCGGCATCCCACGGGCTGGAAAGCGTGGCGTTCTGCTGCGTTTCCACCGGGGAATATCGCTTCCTCAACCAGGAGGCCGCCGAGATCGCCGTGAACACCGTCACGGACGTTCTCCGGCAGAACGCATGCATCAAGCGAGTGATCTTCAATGTTTTCAAAGAATCTGACGCCCGGATTTATCGCCGGCTCCTCGGCGTCCATTAAAACGCTGCAGCAGGCCCTGAATCGTGCTGACGCGATCATCATCGGCGCGGGGGCGGGGCTTTCGGCTTCGGCCGGCCTGACGTATTCCGGGGAACGGTTTGACCGGAATTTCGAGGACTTCAAGGAAAAATACGGCATTCAGGATATGTATGCCGGAGGCTTCTATCCCTTTCCCACGCAGGAAGAATACTGGGCCTGGTGGAGCCGCCAGATCATGCTGAACCGTTACACGCGCGCGCCAAAGCCCGTCTACGACGATCTGCTGAAGCTGGTGGAAGGCCGGGACTACTTTGTCCTGATGACCAATGTGGACCACCAATTCCAGCTGGCGGGCTTCGACAAGGCGCGGCTGTTCTATACCCAGGGCGATTACGGCCTGTGGCAGTGCTCCGGCCCGTGCTCCCAGCGCACCCATGATAACGAAGCGGCCGTGCGGCAGATGATCGCGCAGCAGCGGGATATGAAGGTGCCTTCAGCGCTCATCCCCCGCTGCCCTGACTGCGGAAGGCCCATGACCATGAATCTCCGCACGGACGACACCTTCGTGCAGGACGAGGGCTGGTATCAGGCGCGGCGCAGGTATCGGGACTTCCTCCGTCAGCACAGGGGACAGCGGATGGTCTTTCTGGAGCTTGGCGTAGGCAGCAATACCCCCGCCATCATCAAGTACCCCTTCTGGCGCCGCACGCTGAATGAACCTCATGCCTTTTACGCCTGCGTCAACTGTCAGGATGCGTTTGCGCTGCGCGAATTGGCAGACCGCTGCGCCCTGGTGGAGGGCGACATCGGCGAGGTGCTGAAGGCGCTGACGGCGTCGTGACGGGAATTTCCGCAATGTAGCAAACGGCAGGACAGCATAAAAACGCTGTCCTGCCGTTTGCTTGTCCAAATATTGTGCCCTACTCCCCCTTCGGCAGCATGGCCGCGCTGCGTACGGGGCGATCCAGGCGGGTCTCCACGAAGTGCCGCAGCAGGGTGTAGGGGGCATAGCAATCCGGGGTATTGACCCAGGCGGAGGTGCCTGATTGCAGGGCCATCCGCAGCCAGGCGGCCTGCGCCGAAGAGAGGGCCGTCTGGCCCGGTGCGCGGCAGTCATGGCAGCACAGGCCGCCCTCCGCCACGTCAAAGTAGACCTGCTCGGAGGCCATCAGCCGCCGTCCGCAGGCGATGCAGTGGTTCAGCCGGGGCTTGATGCCGTTGATGGCCGAATAGTGCAGCAGGAAGCCCGCCAGCAGCGGCTTCCAGGGCTGGTCGGAAAATGTCAGGCGGCTGAGGGTGTGCAAAAGGAGCATGAAAAGCTCCTGGCAGCCCTGCCCCGGCTGGGCGGAAAGCTCGCACAGGTTCAGCAGATAGGTGCCCACGGACAGGCGGTCGAAGTCCGCCCGGAGGGGATAAAAGGTCTCGATCAGCGTGGCGGAGGTCACGGTCATCCGCCCGGATCGCTCGTAAAAATCGAAATCTCCCAGGGCAAACAACTCGCTGGCGCTCAGCAGCGGCGACTTCGGCCTCCGGCAGCCCCGGGCCAGGGCCTCCACCCGGCCCCTGGTGGGCGAAAGCAGCGTCAGCATGCGGTCGTTGTCCCGGTAAGGCGCGTTGCGCAGCACAATGGCGGTATGGTCAGTCTGGCGCACGGGCAGGCTCCTTTCAGCGGGAGGCGGACGGCGCCGGTGCTTCCAGCCGGTAAATGATCTCGCGGTAAACGATGTCCGTGCCGCGCTTGCGGAAGGTGCCGTCCGTCTTCCAGGGGACGGCGCCCAGCTTGCGGGCCAGGGCGTTGGAGGCGGCGTTTTCCGCGGCCACGGGAATGGTGAAGGCGCGGACGCCCCGCTCCCGCCCGGCTTCCATCAGCCGGGATACCATCTCCGTGCCGTACCCCTGCCGCCAGAACTTTCGGTGGACGCAGTAGCCCAGATCCCAGCATGCTCCGTCTTCCGTGGGCACGGCGGAGCAGGTACCCAGGAACTCGCCGCTCTCCCGGTGAAAGGCCACCAGGGGATACCAGCCTTCGTCCTGCTCGATGCCCACGGCGAAGTTCAGGTAGGCTTCGCTGGCCAGGGCCCGGGGCGGGTCGGCCAGATAGCGCCCCATTTCCTCATCCAGCCAGATGTCCAGGCAGGCGGGAGCGTCAGCCTCCCGGGTGGATCGCAAAAGTAGGCGCGGCGTCAGCATGTCAGGCAGATTCATGGCGGGCCTCCTTGGAAAAGGATAAGCCTATCATACCACGGATTCCGCTCCGCCGCAACGCCTGCCCGAAAAGCTCAGGCGTCCTCCTGGGTATAGACCAGAATATCCCCCGGCTGGCAGTCCAGGGCCTGGCAGATGGCGTCCAGGGTCTGGAGGCGGATGGCGCGGGCCTTGCCCGTCTTCAGGATGGAAAGGTTGGCCAGGGTAATGCCCACCCGCTGGGATAATTCTGTCAGAGACATTTTCCGTCGGGCGAGCATCACGTCAAGATCAACGCGAATCATTGTATACACCTCGGTTCATCGGTCGGTGGGGATCACGCTGATGGCGATGATCTCCTGGGCGTCGAACTGCGCCAGCTCGGTCAGCGTGTCCGCCGCCGGGTCGTAGACATACAGATCCTCGGGCCAGCACCAGTTGACGTTGAGGGACAGCTGAACAAACAGCCCCTGGGGCAGGGAGAAAAAGCGAGCGGTCATGACATCGTGGTGAATGTCCGCCTCGATGCGGCGCAGCGCCTTCTGCTGCTCCGCGCTGGCTTCCACGGGCTGCTCATCGGCATCGTAGAGCGTTGTGCCTTGCAGGCTCAGCTGAAGCATGCGGCGCTTGTCTGTCTGAACAAAATCATGGCTGTACGTCTCCCATCGGGTATGAAGCGCCGGGGTAGGCGCAAAGGCAAAGGGGGAGACTTCCCACCGTCCACCGTTTCGGCTGACGGCATAATAGCGAAGCGCTTCCCTATGCTCGTCCCGGGTGACAACCCGCAGCCACGGCGAGAAGGACGCGCTGTTCTCCGGCACAAGGAAGGATATGACCAGCGCGAGAACAGCCAGGATGAGGACAGCCGTCACCGCCAGCAGGGCGGCCGTCAGCGGACGGGGCCTCATACGGTGAGGTCGCTGTCCTCCTGCAGGGCGACAGCGCGGCGCACCAGCAGGCACAGCGCCCAGGCGATCAGCGCCACGGCCAGGAAGCAAACCGCCAGAAACAGCATCTCGAACCAGTACAGCCCGCGAAGGGCCACGGGGTCAAGGGCGTCCCCCAGCCAGATCAGCGCGCAGGCCGCCGTCAGCGTACCGAAGCAGATGAGGCACTGCCGGGCGATCAGCCCCATGGCGGCTTCGTTTTCCCGGGTGAAGGCGGAGCCGCGTTTGACCCGGCCGCACATCTGATAAAAGGCGTACAGCGCCCTCAGGCAGCAGGCGCTCAGCACAAGCACCGTCGCGAAGCCGCTGAAGGCCAGCAGCCAGAAGCCGCTGCCCCTCCCCAGACCAAAGTCATCAAAGGCGATGGCCTTCACCCCGAAACGGAGCATGAAAGCCGCCAGGAGCGCCCCTCCGGCCGCGCCGCATACCGCCGCGCCCCGCAGGAGGGTAAAAACCGTGGAAAGATTGGTCAGCCTGTTTCGCATGTTCATCACCTCGTCAAGGATTTTACCATAGTTCTTTTCGATTGTCAATGATTATTTATCGAAATTCAATAAAATATGTGCGCCAGCCATTCCCAGTATCGCCGCGCGCTCTCCACGGCACAATGGCAGGGAAGGCGAAGCGCGGACAGAGGCCGTCAGGCTCCGCCATGTTCCGACACGTCGAAAGGAGACCGAAAGACCATGCGAAGCCGCAAACCTTCCAACCTTCGCCGGGCCACGGGCTGGGTGCTGGCTCTGTTCCTCAGCCTGGGCTACTTCACTCCCATGCAGGAAACCCTGCGCACCCTGCCGGACACCATCGTGCTGACCCAGGGACAGATGCAGACCTACACCCTCGGTTCGCCCCTGAGCCTCACCGCCCAGGGCGGCAATATCGCCGTATCCTCCTCCTCCGACGAGACGCTCCGAGATAAGGGCGCCGTCGACCTCAGCTGCGAAACCGCCGGGGCCAGCGAGCTGCTGCTGTCCCTGATGGGCATCCCGCTGAAACGGGTAGAGGTGGAGGTCAGCCCGGAGAAGCGGCTGATCCCCGGCGGTCAGGCCATCGGCGTGGCCCTGCGGACGGACGGCGTGCTGGTGGTGGGCACCAGCGAGCTCACCGGTGGCGGAAGTCCCGCGGCCAGCTGCGGCATCCGCCCGGGGGATGTCCTCCGGCGGGTGGGCGGCATTGACATCGTCAGCGCCCAGCAGCTGGCGGACCTGGTGGCCCAGGCGGGGGAGCAGCCTCTGTCCGTTGAATACTCCCGTGACGGCGAAATACTGGCCACCACCATGACCCCCCAGCGGGACGAAACCACCGGCACCTTCCGCATGGGCGCCTGGGTGCGGGACAGCACCGCCGGGGTGGGCACCCTGTCCTTCTACGATCCTGAAAGCGGGCGTTACGGCGCGCTGGGCCACGCCATCACCGACGGCGACACGGGCAAGGTGCTGACCGTGGGCCAGGGACAGATTCTGAAGGCGAATGTCGTGGCCGTCCAGAAGGGGCAGAAGGGCGCGCCCGGTGAGCTGAAGGGCAGCTTCCTCCGGGAAAAGGAGGTGCTGGGCGACATCCGGCAAAACGGCGTGCTGGGCATCTATGGCGATATGGACAAGGCCGCCGCCAACCCGCTCTACCCTGACGGCCTGCCCATCGGCCTGCGCTCGGGCGTCCACACCGGCCCGGCGACCATCCTTTCCTCGGTGGACGGCGAGGGCATTCGCGCCTACGAGGTGGAGATCACCCGGGTGAACCAGCAGGCCAGCCCCGCGCCCAAGAGCATGGTCATCCATGTGACCGACCCTGACCTGCTGGCCAAGACGGGCGGCATCGTCCAGGGCATGAGCGGCAGCCCCATCATCCAGGACGGCAGGCTCATCGGCGCCGTCACCCATGTTTTCGTGTCCGATCCCACCCAGGGCTACGGCCTGTACATCGACTGGATGCTCCAGCAGGCGGAGAAGCTCTGATGATCGCGGAAAGCGTCAGATAGAGCAAGAGCACGCCCGATCTGCCGTCTGCAAGACTGTAATCGTATCCGCCGGCTCTGCCGGCGGGGCGGGGAGTTTTTCGTAGCAAAACGTAGTTTTGCAGAGAAAAACATTCTTCAGCCTCTTCGTCAAAGTGGCGTGAGCCCCTTTGACGAGCCTACGGCGATGCCCATTCTCCCGACTTCCGCGGTGGTTTTTCCGTTTCATTTCCGGCAAGCGTTGACTATCCTGCCCTGATTTTGTACAATATAAAATGGTAAAGGCGTGGAAAGCGCGCCGCCGCATGATGAGGAGGCCGGACAAAATGAAAATGACCTTTCGCTGGTACGGGAAGGAGTCCGATCCGATCCCGCTGAAGTATGTGAAGCAGATTCCGGGCATGACCGGGCTGATGGGCCTGCTGGACAAGCCCGCCGGCGTCGTCTGGGAGGAAGACGAGATCAAGGCGCTGGTGGACGAGGTTCACGCCTGCGGCCTGGAGCTGGAGGTCATCGAGAGCGTCAACGTTCACGAGGACATCAAGATGGGCCTGCCCACCCGGGACGAGTACATCGCCAATTACATCACCACCATCCGCAACCTGGCAAAATACGGCGTGAAGGTCATCGTTTACAACTTCATGCCCGTGTTTGACTGGCTGCGCACCGATCTGGCCCGGGAGATCGCGGAAGACGGCTCCAACAGCCTGTACTTCAACGAGAAGGATCTGGGCGAAATGGGCCCGGCGGAAATCGTCCGGCGAACGGCGGAGGACAGCAAGGGCTTCACCCTTCCCGGCTGGGAGCCTGAGCGTCTGGCCCTGTTGGAAACGACCCTGAAGCAGTATGAGCGCATCACCGAGGATGACCTTCGGGCCAACTACAAGTATTTCCTGGACGCGGTGATTCCCGTGTGCGAGGAAGTGGGCATCCGCATGGCCTGCCACCCGGATGATCCCGCCTGGCCCATTTTCGGCCTGCCCCGTATCGCCCACAGCCAGGAGGATTATGACAAGATCGTTGCCCTGCATGACAGCCCGGCCAATACGCTGTGCCTTTGCACGGGCTCCCTGGGCTCCAACCCGGACAACGACATCCCCGCCATCATCCGCCATTTCGGCGCGATGAACCGCATCGGCGCGATGCACGTCCGCAACGTGAAATATCTGGGCCATCATCATTTCCGGGAGGCGGCGCACCTGTCCTCCACCGGCGACCTGGACATGTATGCCATCATGAAGGCTGTTTACGACACCTGCCCCGACACCTACATCCGCCCCGACCACGGCCGGATGATCTGGGACGAGCAGGGCCGCCCTGGCTATGGCCTGTACGATCGGGCGTTGGGCGCGACGTACCTGAACGGTATCTGGGAAGCGCTGTGCAGGCAGGATGAGGCGTAAGACATCATCTGCTGATGGCGGGAGTGGCAAGGCTGATTACGCTGATGGCGGGGTGTCCCGACAGTGCGGAGAGATAAAGTAGGAGAACCCGCGGACGTGCAGAGCGTTGGCTCGCGCGAGCCTGCGGCCGCACGAGAGGGACGGGCTTAGGGGCGCTGCCCCTAAGAACCCTGCCAGGAGGGGCATCGCCCCTCCTGGACCTCCCGTTGCGCGCTGCGGCGCGGGGTTTTGTTGAGTGTGATGAAAGGAGGGATTTTCCCTTGAAGCTCAATTATCAGGGTATTCAGGACAGAGCGGCCTATGAAGCCGCCGGTATCGTCCTGCCCAAGTATGATTGGAAAACCATGGCGGCCATGACCGAGGAAAGCCCGGTCTGGGCGCATTTCGGCGCGGGCAACATCTTCCGCGGCTACATCGCCGGCCTTCAGCAGCGGCTGCTGAACAACGGGCTGGCCCGCAGCGGCATCATCGCGGCGGAAACCTTCGACTTTGGCATCATCGACCAGATTTACGATCCCCACGACAGCATGACCCTGCTGGTCTCCCTCAAGCCGGACGGCGGCACGGACTGCGAGGTTATCGCCTCCATTGCCAAGGGCATCCGGGCCAACGCGGCTGATGCCGGGCAGTGGGCACAGCTAAAGGCCGTCTTCGCCAATCCCGCCCTTCAGATGGCGTCCTTCACCATCACCGAGAAGGGCTATGCCCTGCGCAATATGAAGGGCGAGCTGCTGCCCGTGGTCGTGGCGGATATGGAGAGCGGCCCCGACAAGGCTGCCCACGCCATGAGCGTGGTGGCCGCCATGATGTATGAGCGCTTCCTCCACGGCGCGGCGCCCATGGCGCTGGTGTCCATGGACAACTGCTCCCACAATGGCGAAAAGCTCCGTGCCGGCGTGCTGGAAATCGTCGCCGCCTGGGAGAAAAACGGCTTTGTCCCCGCCGAGTTTGCCGCCTACATGGCCGATGAATCCCGCGTGTCCTTCCCCTGGAGCATGATCGACAAGATCACCCCCCGTCCGGCCCAAAGCATCTGCGACAGGCTGGAAGCCCTCGGCATGGAGAACATGGCCCCTGTGGTCACGCCCCGCAACACTTTCATCGCGCCCTTTGTCAACGCGGAGGTGCCCCAGTACCTGGTCATTGAGGATCGCTTCCCCAACGGCCGCCCGGCGCTGGAAAAGGCGGGCGTGTACATGACCACCCGCGAGGTTGTCAACATGACCGAGCGCATGAAGGTCACCACCTGTCTCAATCCCCTGCACACCGCCCTGGCCGTCTATGGCTGCCTGCTGGGCTATACCCTCATTGCCGACGAAATGAAGGACGACGACCTGGTGAAGCTGGTGAAGACCATCGGCTACAAGGAAGGCCTGCCCGCGGTAACGGATCCCGGCATCCTCAGCCCCAAGGCCTTCATCGACGAAGTCATCGAGCAGCGCCTTCCCAATGTCTTCATGCCCGATACGCCCCAGCGCATTGCCACGGACACCTCGCAAAAGGTGGGCATCCGCTACGGCGAGACCATCAAGGCCTACATGGCTGATCCCGCCCGGAACGCCGCCGACCTGACGGCCATCCCCCTGGCCCTGGCCGGGTGGCTGCGGTATCTGCTGGGCGTTGATGACGAGGGCAACGCCATGCCAGTCTCCGCCGATCCCCTGCTGCCCCAGCTTCAGGCGGAGCTGGCGGGCATCACCCTGGGCAGCCCTGACAGCGCCAGGGGCAAGCTGCGCCCCATCCTGACGAACCCGGCCATCTTCGGCGTCAACCTGGAGGAAGCAGGCCTGGCCGACAAGGTGGAAGGCTTCTTCCTCCAGATGCTGGCTGGCCCCGGCGCGGTGCGCAAGACCCTGCGGGACAATCTGTGACGGACAGGCTGAAGCCCCCCTTAAAAAAACGGCGTTCCCATCAGGGAACGCCGTTTTTCATATCCTGCAAGGTTTGCTCCAGTTCTTCAAACCGCATCATCACCGTGGCAAAGCGACGGTGAGCGTCCTGTTCATTCCTTCCTGGCGCGGTAGTCCTTTTCGATTCGGTCAGCCCAGTTATCGGGGAGAGACGCGGATGCGCGCATGCAGCACACCGCGTCGCCGATGACTTCGTAATTCAGCTGAGTACCGGCGTGGTCGCTGTGATAGCTCACGGCGCGCTTTTTGTCGATGCCAATTCGGCTGGCGGTCTCGACAGCATCCATGTTGGCGCCCAGGAAGAGAAACTCCCAGCCGTACCTGGCCTTCTGCCGCTCAATCTTCCGCCTGACCTGATCGGCGGTGTGCCGATGGCTGGCGTTCTCCATGCCGTCGGTGGTAATTACAAAGAGCGTGTGTTCAGGGCGATCCTCATCCCGGGCATACTTATGCACGTTTCCGATGTGGCGGATGGCCTCGCCCACAGCATCCAGCAGCGCGGTACAGCCGCAAACAGCATACTGCTTCTCCGTCATGGGTTCGATTTTCCGAACATCCACACGGTCATGAATCACGATGCTTTCCTGATTGAACAGCACGGTGGAAACACAGGCTTCGCCCTCCGCCTTCTTCTGCTTGGCGATCATGGCGTTGAAGCCGCCGATCGTATCGCCCTCCAGGCCCGCCATGGAGCCGCTGCGGTCAAGAATGAAAACCAGTTCCGTGAAACCCTTCTTCATCATCAAAAACCTCCTGTCATGGGATGTCCCCGGCGGATAAACACATGATAGGAGATCAAGGCGGTTTTGTGGTCGCTTGCGAAGCGACATTTTCTTACTCGCGTCTGCCCAGGGGAAGCTGATCGAAGCTGTACAGGGCGGCGTTGACGTCGAAAATATCATACATCTTGTGCAGAATGAAGTATTCCACAATGATATCGCCCTTATCGCTGTGAGAAAGCGCGTACCCGGCCTTCATCAGGAGCTCCCTTGTTTCCTCCAGCGACAGCTTGAGGGCGATGGCCAGCGCCAGGGCCGTCTGCTTCTTGGGCCGGTAGTTGCTGTCCTTGCGCAATTTTGAAAAAAGCTTGCGGTCAAGATTGGCCCTGTTGTAGCATTCAGGATCGGTCATGCCTTTTTCGTCGATCTTTCGCAGAACCATGGCGGCAAAGCTTTCGTCCATCATGCCGAGGGCCTCTTCGAGGCTGCCGGTCGGCTGAGGCGCGTACATGCACTCCGCCATCGGCGCCTCAGAGGCGCAAGGGGCGTTGAACTTCGCGCTCCAACGATGGCGCAGATTGGCATGATCGGAAGCGTAATGATCGTCAATGTACGCCGCAATGCCCGCGTAAAGTTTGCCGCTGATGCGGAAGGCAGCCTGATCGAACACGACAATGTACACCAGCATGTCGATGTCAGCGGTGCTCTTCATCAGAAAATCACGAATCGTGTCGACCGCCACCCGCAGGGCCTGATCCTTGGGGTAGCCATAGGCCCCGGAGGAAATGAGCGGAAACGCAATGCTATTGCAGCCATGCTCCTGCGCCAGACGCAGCGACGCCATATAGCATGACCGCAGAAGGCTTTCTTCTCCGCACAATCCGCCATGCCATACAGGCCCGACCGTATGAATAACGTACTTGCAGGGAAGCGCATAGCCCTTCGTGATTTTGGCCTCTCCGGTTTTGCAGCCGTGCAATGAACGGCACGCTTCCAGCAATTGCGGGCCCGCGGCACGATGGATGGCGCCATCCACGCCGCCTCCGCCGAGAAGCGATTCATTGGCGGCATTAACGATGGCGTCAACCTGCATCTTTGTGATATCATGACGAACAATCTCAATGGGCATAACGTACTCCTGACATGGCGCAGCTGGCCGAGACGACCAGCCTCATGGCGTGTAATACAAAAGATGTGCGGCCTTTCCCTTCGGATGCCGCTATTTTACGCCAGGCTGTGCACCTCGGCCTCCCGGCTGGTCAGCGCCAGGGTCAGCAGCTCCCGGGGCGCGGGCATGTCCACCGTGCGGAAAAGGTCGGGGTGCTCCCGGATCAGGCCCTGCCACAGCTCCGCTTCTTCCGGGAAACGCCCTTCGGCTTTCCAGGCGCGGCGGCACAGGGCGTCGATCTCCCGGCACAGGGGAAGCACCTGCTCCTGGGGCATCACCACCACGGACAGATCCGGCACGCCGCCCACGGTGGCCAGGGTGATTTTGTCCGTGCACAGCGCTTCCCAATCCAGGGAGGCGCGCTCGTACACCGGGTAGCGCAGGTAGCCGAAGTCCACCCAGACATAGTGCGTGTGTCCCAGCTGCTTTTCCCGGCTCTGGGCCAGCAGGAAGGGCTTGCACAGGCGGACGTAATTCAGTGCCTGCTCCTGGGGCATGTTTTCTTCCACAGGCAGCCCATACCGGCGCTTGTATTCCAGCACATTGGGATGAATCGCCGTCAGCTGACGAACCATGGGGCCGTCGGCATAGCACAGCAGGGCCAGGTTTTTCAGCCGCGCCAGACGGCGGAACCAGCTGACATACTCCTCCCGCAAGCTCTCCTGGGGCTGGGGCAGGTTCAGGAAGGCCGTCACGCACAGCGGCGTGACCTTGCGGCTGCTGTGGGTCAGCTCCCGCAGTGCTTCCTGCACCCGCACAGGCAGGGGGACGCGCATGGGGAAAGTCAAGTCCGCCGTGAAGACGCCCTGACGCGCCATGGCGGAGAGCTGCCTGGAGGCAAACCGCAGCCCGAAGCGCTTCTCAAACCGGCTGAGTCCGCCCTCCTCCGTTTCCAGCGCGGGATCCACCAGCACGGCGGGGAGGGGGATGTCCCACAGCATATGGATCAGAGGCCTGTGCAGGGTGAAAACCTCCCACTTGTTCCTGAAGGCCCGCAGGAACCGGGGCGACGCCGAAGCCGCCGCCATCTCCCGGAAAAAGCCGGAGGGCGCGAAGCAGAAATCCGGGTGCAGGAAGGCACTGCGCTGGGGCGCCTTGGCATACCGCAGGGCAGTCCCCCGCTGGAAACACAGCCGCCCCTCTTCGTCGAAGGCTTCCGCCGCCACGGGATACACCGCGTCCACCGGATCCGCCGGACGGGGCAGATACCCCGTCAACACCGAGGTCATCACGCTCTCCCGGCGGCACTGGCGCAGCGCCCGCAGCAGCTGCATATCCCAGTGGCGGGTGAACCGCATGGCCGGGTGCGCCATCAGGATGTACCCCTCGCCCTGCCACAGCGCCTCCGCCTCATCCCAGGCGTCCCGCCCGGGGCAAAGGTATTGCGCCGTGCCCAGGGCGTGCATCGCCGCGTTTTCCTCCGCTTCCGGCTCCTCCGCCAGGGACAAGCCGTAGGTCAGCCGCTCCGGGGCGGCGGCCTGCGCCCGGGCATTTTCGAGGGCCTCGTGGGCGTCCTGGTAGCAGTGGGCGGTCATCAGCAGCAGTATCCGATCCATCGAAGGCTCGCTTCCTTTCCGGCAATGATTGAAACAACGAAAAATTTCTTCTTACCTATTCCTCATGGTGAAAGCAGAATCTCTTCCATCTCCGCCGGTACCAGTTCCATCGCAAGGGTTTCGCCCTGCGGGGCGACCAAAGGGCTTTCCGGTCGCCCTTTGGAAACCTTCGGGACCCGCAACTTTGAGGGTTTTGGAACATGAGGGCGGGCTACCCTGCGGGGCCCTGGTGGCTCCAAACCTTTATAGGGAACGCCGGTACCAGTCCCATGTGCAACCACGCCTCAAAGCCAAAGCAATGAAAAGGCACCGTATCTTTTTCCGTGGTGAGTGACCGTCCGCAAAGATGCGAACCGAAGGTTTCCAAAGGGCGATCGGAAAGCCCTTTGGCCGCGCCGCAGCGCGGAATCCCTGCTTGAGGAAAAAGTTCTTTAGGTGTTTTGCCCTTTGCAGGGCAAGGGTGCTGTTAGGCTGTACTTTCTCCTCGGAGAAAGTACCAAAGAGTATTGGGGGGCGCTGAGTTTAACCTGCTTGGCCAGCGCCCCCCAAACCCCCCGTGGCATAGCATGTTGCGCGTGGCTATAAGCAGTCACCGGCTAATACCGCCTCGCAGGGGCGGTCGTCCACCTCCATTGGAGCAAGCATATAGGCAACATGCAACGGAGCTTTCGTCTGCATAGCCCGGAGCATCGGTTGCACATGAGACTGGCACCATTGCGAATGAAGCAATACTTTCCCTTATAAGATGGTGAATATCCCAGGGCCGTTCGGGCTCGGGCCTCACTTCCCCGCCCAATGCCTCCCCAGCAGCGACAGTCCATAAAACGCCGCGGCGTACAGCACGATGGCCGCGCCGGCGCTGGTATCCCAGGCATAGGCGGACATCAGCCCCGCCACGCCGCTGACCAGAGCGATGCCCACGCTCCACAGCGCGTGCTGGCGGCTGTTCCGCGCCAGGTTGCGCCCCGCGGCGGCGGGAAGGATCAGCAGGGCGTTAATCAGCATCACGCCCACCCAGCGGATGGCCAGCATCACCGCCACGGCCACCAGCACCACGAAGACGCACTCCACCGCCCGGGTAGGTACACCCCGGCTGCGGGCCAGGGAGGCGTTCACCCCCGCCATCAGCAGGCTGTTGTACATCGCCATCCACAGCGCCACGCCGCCGATGAGGGCGCACAGCAGCCACAGCAGATCCTGGGGCGTCACCGCCAGCACATCGCCGATGAGCAGGGTGGAATACTTGGCGAAGCCTCCGCCCTGGGACAGGATCAATAGGCCCGCCGCGATGGAGGTGGAGGAGAACACGGAGATTACCGTGTCCGTGGACGCGGCGCCCGTCTGCTTGATGCGGCAGATCAGCACCGCCCACACCACGCCGAACACCAGCATGCTCACCAGGTCATTGCTTACCCCCAGGACGATGCCCAGGCCGATGCCCGTCAGCGCGCTGTGTCCCAGGGCGTCGGAGAAGAACGCCATCTGCTGATTCACCGCCATGGTGCCCAGCAGGCCCAGCAGCGGCGTCAGCAGCAGGATGGCCAGGAGCGCGTTTTTCATGAACGTGAAGCGCAGCGGCTCCAGGGGCAGCAGGGTATCCATCAGGGCATAAACCGCTTCCATGGGCTTCCCTCCTCTCCCTGGCCGAAGACCGCTGTGAAGGCTTCGTCCTCAAAAACCTCGTCAGGCCGGCCCTGGCACAGCACGCTCTTGTCCAGCAGCGGCGTCAGCAGCAGGATGGCCAGGAGCGCGTTTTTCATGAACGTGAAGCGCAGCGGCTCCAGGGGCAGCAGGGGTATCGCATAGGGCAAACCGCTTCCAGTGGGTCTTTCTGGCCGAAGACCGCTGTGAAGGCTTCGTCCTCAAAAACCTCGTCAGGCCGGCCCTGGCACAGCACGCTCTTGTCCAGCAGCACCACATGGTCGGCATAGGCCCGCACCAGGCTGAGGTCGTGGCTCACCAGCAGAATCGCCATATGGTGGGTCTCCTTCAGCCGCATCACCGTATCCAGAAACATGTTCAGTCCGTTTTGATCCACGCCGGAAACAGGCTCGTCCAGCACCAGCAGGTCAGGCGCAGGGTGGAGCGCCAGGGCCAGCAGCACCCGCTGCAGTTCGCCCCCGGAACAGCGCCCCAGCTGCCGTTTCAGCAGAGGCGCCGCCTCCACGGTGGCAAGGGCGTCCAGCACCTGATTCCGCGTCTTCCGGCTCACGCCCGTCCAGACCGGCCTCCGGGTGAAGGCGGCCGCCAGGAAGTCCTCCACGGTCACGGGCGTCTCCCGGTCAAAAAGGAGCTGTTGGGGCACATAACCGATGCGCACATGGGGGATGTCCCGCCCGGCGGCGTCCACATGGCGGATGCTGCCCGTGTAGGGAATTTCTCCCAGCAGCGCGCGGATCAGCGTGGTTTTGCCCGCGCCGTTCTGGCCGATGAGCACGGTCAGCTGACCGCAGTGAATGTGCATGGACACATCCTGCAGGAGCTTCTGCCCGCCCCGCTGGACGGACACCCCCTCCAGGCCGATGTGGCACAGGGAACAATGATGCTGGGACATACGCCGCCTCCTTGGCTTCTGGTTCCCCTGAATTATACCACAGAACCGCCGTCTTTGGAATGCTTTTTCGCTTTGGGGAGGACTTGGCGGCCTGACGGCGTATTATTGTATAGGATACAAGTGATACGCAAGGAGGACGATCCCATGATCGCGTTGGCCTGTGACCATTCCGGCATCGAGCTGAAAAAGGAAATCATGAAGCTGCTGGACAGCATGAACCTGACCTACAAGGACTTCGGCACCAATGAGGCCGTGTCCTGTGACTATCCCATCTATGGCTACCGTGCGGCCAAAGCTGTGGCTGACGGCGAATGCGACCGGGGCATCCTGATCTGCGGCACCGGCATCGGCATCGGCATCGCGGCCAGCAAGGTCAAGGGCACGCGTGTCTGCACCTGCTCGGACGTGTACAGCGCAGAGCTGTCCAAGCGGCACAACAACAGCAACATCCTGACCATGGGCGCCCGCGTGGTGGGCATCGACCTGGCGAAGATGATCGCTACCCACTGGCTCACCGCTGAATTTGAGGGCGGCCGCCACCAGCGCCGCGTCGATCTCCTTACCGCCATCGAGAACGGGGAAGAACTGTAACCCAGTTTCGACAAAGTGGCCATGCCACTTTGTCGAGGTTGCAGGACTTCCCTGGTCGCCTATAGCTCCCGGTCGGGAAGCCCTGTAAGGATGCTTTTCGTTCCGAAAAGCACAAAAACCACCGCGCATGTCGCTGGTTTTTGATGGAAAGTCGAAGGGGCTTCGGCCCCTCCGACGCCTCCCTGGGGGTAGGCCCATCGGTGCCAGTCCCATGGCAGGGATTTCGCCCTGCGGGGCAAGGGTGCGGGCTTTCCGATCGCCCTTTGGAGTCCTTCGGGCCCCATGGCTTGGGGTTTATCCACGGGTACCAGTCTCATGTGCAACCACGCCGCAAAGCCAAGCCAGACGAAAACCTTGCTGCCTGCTGGACATATCCTTGCTCCAATGGAGGTGGACGACCGCCCCTGCGAGGCGGTATTAGCTGGTGACTGCTTATAGCCACGCGCAACATGCTATGCCACGGGGGGTTGGGGGCGGCTACGGTGCATGTTGAATTTAGCCGCCCCCAGACCTCTTTGCTACTTTCTCTGTGGAGAAAGTAGAGCCTCACAGCGCCATTGCCCTGCAAAGGGCAAATCACCTTCGCATAAGATAATCTTCAAGCAGGGAGTTTCGCGCTGCGGCGCGACCAAAGGGCTTTCCGATCGCCCTTTGGAATCCTTCGGCCCCCATGACTTGGGGTTTATCCACGGGTACCAGCCTCATGTGCGACCACGCCGCGAAGCTATACTAGACGAAAACCCCGCCGCCTGCTGGACACTCGCCTGCTCCAATGGAGGAGGACGACCGCCCCTGCGAGGCGGTCTTAGCTGGTGACTCGGTTATAGCCACACACAACAAGCTATGCCACGGGGGGTTTGGGGGCGGCTACGGTGCATGTTGAATTTAGCCGCCCCCAATCCTCTTTGGTACTTTCTCTGAAGAGAAAGTACAGCCTAACAGGCCCACGGCCCTGCAATGGGCAAAACACCTTTGCATAAGATTTCCGTCAAGCAGGGAGTTCCGCCCTGCAGGGCTTCCAAAGGGCTTTCCGGTCGCCCTCTGGAAACCTTCGGCCCCTGCGGAGGCCGGATTTGCCCACCGCCTCACCCCATCGCCTTCGGAAAGGACGATCCTCATGTTCATCGCCGATACCCACGCCGACACCCTCTTCGCCATGGGCGTGGCCCACACTCTCCACCCCGCCATCACCCCGGAGCGTCTGCGCCGGGGCGGCGTGACCCTGCAGACCCTGGCCCTCTGGACGGGCCCCCAGGGCAACGACGGCGACGTGGCGGGCATCATCCAGGCAGAGCTGGAAGCTTTGCCGACGCTGACGGCGGCAGGCCTGAAGCAGGTGAACGGCCCCGACGAGGCCATCGAGGGTGAGTGCGCCTTCATGCTGTCGGTGGAGGGCGGCGAGGTTTTCGAGGCCGGGCTGCATACGGTGGCGGACTTCCGCCGCCTGGGCGTGCGCATCGCGGCCCTCACCTGGAACCACCCCAACGCCATCGGCCAGCCCGCCAAATCCGGCAGCGACGACGGCCTTACTTCCTACGGCATTCAGGTGGTAAAGGAGATGCAGCGCCTGGGCATCGCGGCGGACGTGTCTCACCTGAACAAGGCCGGCTTCTGGGATCTGTTCGCCAAGGGCGACCGTCCGCCCATGGCCAGCCATTCCTGCGTCAGGAGCCTGTGCGACCACTTCCGCAACCTCAATGATGACCAGCTCCGGGCGATGATCCAGTACGGCGGCTATGTGGGCGTCAATTTTTATCCGGCCTTCCTCAGCGAGGACGGTCAGGCGGACGTCCGCACGGTGGCGGAGCACATCGACTACATCTGCCAGCTGGGCGGCAGCGAGATTGTGGGCCTGGGCAGCGATTTCGACGGCATCGAATGCGCGCCCCGGAACCTGCAGCACCCCGGCGATCTGCCGAATTTGTGGAACGAGCTGCGCCGCATGGGCTATTCGGAGGCCGCCATCGAAGGCATCGCGGGCGGCAATCTGCGCGACTATTTCCGCCGGCTGGCATAACGGCCTGGAATTACCTGCAAGCGGACTTCCACTTCTGGCTATCCTGTGATAGCCGGATTTTTTCATTGGGTGGGAGGATGCCACATGATCCGCACGGAGCACATCATCAAGCGCTATACGCTGTCAGGCCAGCCGGTGGAGGCGCTGCGGGGCATTTCCCTGCACATCCGCCCGGGGGAGTACGCGGCCATTGTGGGCCCCAGCGGGTCGGGCAAAAGCACGCTGATGAACATCCTGGGCTGCCTGGACCGCGCTACCGAGGGCGCCTACTATCTCCATGGGCGGGATGTGTCCACCCTGACCCCCGAGGAGCTGGCCCAGGTGCGCGGGCGCGAGATCGGCTTCGTCTTTCAGGGCTATCAGCTCCTTCCCCGGCTGACGGCCATTGAAAACGTGGCCCTGCCGCTGATCCTGTGCGGCGTGCCCGTCCAGCAGCGGCTGGCCCGGGCGGAAGCTCTGCTGACCCGGGTGGGCCTGGAGCATCGGCTGCGTCATCTGCCGGGGCAGCTGTCCGGCGGCCAGCAGCAGCGGGTCGCCATCGCCCGAGCGCTGATCCGCAACCCCGCCGTTCTCCTGGCCGACGAGCCCACCGGCAACCTGGACGCCATCGCCACCCAGGAGGTGCTTTCCCTGCTGGACGAGCTCCACCGGGAGGGCCGCACCATCGTGCTCATCACCCATGATGACAAGGTGGCCCGGCGCGCCCAGCGGCAGCTGTGCATCGCGGCGGGTCGGCTCACCGAGGCAGGGGACGTTTCCCGGGCAGCCTCCGGCGCGGCCTGGGCGGAAGCGGCCCTCAGTTCATCCTTTTGACTTAGGATGGCCATATTTTGTGACGATTTGATTGCATTTTCGCTTGATTTTTCTAACAATTCATCGTACAATTGACATAGTATCCCGATACACAGGACAGGAAGGTGGTTCCATGGGCAAGCGTATTCTGCTGGTAGACGACGAACCGTTGATCCTCAAAGGGCTGAAGTACAGCCTGGAGCAGGAGGGCTATGAGACCGACAGCGCGGCTGACGGCGAAGAGGCTTTGTCCAGGTTCTTTTCCGGCACCTATGACATCATCCTTCTGGACGTGATGCTGCCCAAGCTGGACGGCATCAGCGTCTGTCAGCGCATCCGGGAGCATTCCAACGTGCCCATCATCATGCTCACCGCCAAGGGCGAGGACATGGACAAGATCCTGGGCCTGGAATACGGCGCGGACGATTACATGACCAAGCCCTTCAACATCCTGGAGGTCAAGGCGCGCATCAAGACCATCCTGCGCAGAACCAGCGGCCAGCCCCAGGCGGAGGAGCAGAAGATCATCCGCGTGCGGGATATGGAGGTTAACCTCATCAAGCGCACCGTCACCCTGGGCGGCAAGGATGTTCGGCTGACGGCCAAGGAATTCGACCTGCTGCAGATGTTCATGAGCAACAGGGGCAAGGTCTTCAGCCGCGAGCAGATGCTGGAAACCGTCTGGAAGTACGACTACACCGGGGACGCCCGGACGGTGGACGTCCACATCCGCCGCCTGCGGGAGAAGATTGAGCGCAACACCTCCCAGCCGGAGTTCATCTTCACCAAGTGGGGAGTTGGTTACTATTTCACGGACAAAAATTAAGCGCCAGCCCCTAAGCAGCATCCGCTGGAAAATCCTCCTGGCCTTTCTGCTGATCGTGGGGCTGTCCTTCAGCATGATGGCCTCCTCCCTCACCGGCCTTGTCAGCGATTATCTATATGAGCAGCGCATCCGTCAGGACAGCCTTTCCGTCGAGAAGCTGGCCACGGCGGCTGCGCCTCTTTTTGCCCGCCATCAGATGACCCAGCTGAACGAGACCCTGTCCTCCGCCGCGGGGGAAATGGGTGCGCGGCTGATGATCGTCGACCGGGACGGCAAGATTCAGGCGGACAGCTTCCACCAGTGGCAGGGCAGGCGGCTGCCCCTGCGGGAGGTGCTGGCCATCCTCACCGGGGGCGAATACAGCGCCTGGGGGCTTCACAGCCCGGAGGACGCCGGCACCCTCATGGAGGATCCCGAAAGCTATGTGGCCATCGTCAGCTCCGCCATCACCCAGGGGGGCGAAACCCTGGGGGCGCTGGTGTCGGTCAGCCCCGTCACCGAAATGGTGCAGAGCCTCGCCGGGGTGCAGCGCCAGCTGATGACGGTGTTCCTGGCCGTGGCGTCGGCGGCGCTGCTGGTGGCGCTGATTTTCTCCCAGGTCATCACCCGCCCCATTTCCGACCTGACCGCCTCCATCCGCAAGATGGCCAAGGGCGATCTGTCCGTGCGTGTGGCGGTGCGGGGCTCCGGCGAGCTGCGGGAGCTGGCGGAAAGCTACAACGCCATGGCGCGGCAGCTGGAGGCCATCGACCAGAGCCGCAGCCAATTCGTGCAGAACGCCTCCCATGAGCTGAAAACGCCCCTGGCCACCATGAAGATTCTCCTGGAAACCCTGCTCTATCAGCCGGATATGCCTCAGGAGCTTCGGGAGGAATTCATGGGCGACATGAACCATGAGATTGACCGCCTGACGGGCATCATCACCGATCTGCTGACCCTGTCCCAGAGCGACAGCCATGACCTGACGCTGCAAACCGAGACCGTTGATTTTTCCGCCCTGGCCGTGGAAACCCTGCGCCTGCTCAGACCCAAGGCCGAGCAGCGGCAGCTGACCCTGGAAGGGGACATCGCGGAGGGCTGCGTGCTCCTGGCGGATCGCTCCAAGCTGGGGCAGATTGTTTACAACCTCACCGACAACGCCCTGAAATACACCCCCGACGGCGGCCACATCCACCTGCGGCTGTGGACGGAGGGCAGGGAGGCGCTGCTGACCGTACAGGACAACGGCATCGGCATCCCCAAGGAGGATCAGGATCACATCTTCGAGCGCTTCTACCGGGTGGATAAGGCCCGCTCCCGGGAAACCGGCGGCACGGGCCTGGGCCTGTCCATCGTGCGGCAGATGGCGCAGCTCCACGGCGGTTCCGTCACCGTGGAGAGCGCCCCGGGCGAGGGCTCGGTGTTCACGGTGCGCATCCCCATCGACCGCAAGGAGGGCAAGGCATGAAGAAGCGATGGTTCGCGCTGACGGCGGCGCTCCTTTTCGCTCTGGGCACGGCCCTGGCCGAGGAGCCGCTGCCGGAGGCTGCCGCCCCCGAGGAGCTCCATACCCAGGAAACGGCGGTGCTCTACTTCCGCCATTCGGACGAGCCCCTTCTGGCCGCCGAGGAGCGGATGATTACCCTGTCCCCCAGCAGGCCCTATGAGCGGGCCCTCATCGACGCGCTGCTCTCCGGCCCGGCCTCCCCCGACCTGACGGGTCTTTTTCCCTCCGGCACACGGTTGCTGGCCACCGCCCGGGAGGGACGAACGCTTTTCGTCACCCTCAGCGGGGAAATTCTCAGCCCTTACCCGGACGAGCCCGAAACCTGGCGGGAAGACCTGGCCTGGCAGCTGGAAGCGCCCCTGCGCCGTCGGCTGTGCATGCAGAGCCTGGCGGCCACGGTGACGGAAAACTGCGATGTGGATCAGATCCAGGTGCTGGTCAGGCAAAACGGCGCCGACACCCTTCGCCTGGACAACGCCTATTTCCTGCGGGAAGACATGACCGGTCTGGCCGACCCCATGACCCGGGACGACAGCCTCATCCTGACCCCCGGAAACACCCTCACCCGCGTGCTGACCCTGTGGCAGCAGCGGGACTGGCGCAGGCTCTACCTGTATATCGCCGTGCAGGGGGAGGACGGCCCCCGCGCCGTCTATGACGATTTCGTTGCCCGGATGGAAGCCCTGCCCGCCCTGCGGGAAAGTACCTGGACAGGCGGCAGCCTTCGCGATGGCGGCCGCACCGCGACCTTCACCCTGACCGCCACGCTGCGTGACGGCGGTCAAACGGAGAGGCGACACGGCGCCATCCTCCGCCTGCGCCTGGAGAACGGCCTGTGGCGCGTCACCGAGCGCCAGCTCACCGCGTGGATGGAGGCAAGCCCATGAACAAACGCGCTCTTCTGGCCCTGCTGATGGCGGGGCTCCTGCTGCTGTCCGGCTGCGGCGCTTCCCAGGCAGCCCTGTCCGGCTATCCGACCCTGCCCCCGGCGCAGTCTCTCTATGACGCCCCCGTGGACGATCTGGCCCTGCGTTATGAGGCCGACGTTCCTCTGTATCTTCCCAGCATGGACGGTCAGCGCCTGATCTGTCAGTACAGCTCCGTGGCCCTTCAGCATGGCGTTTCGCCGGTCAGGGCGGTCACGGAGGCGCTGCTTCGTCATCCCGGCAGCGTGGACGCGCGGCCCCTGGGCGGCAGCGTCAGCCTGTCCCTGCACGGCGACTGGCCTGTGGCGCTGTCGGGCGGCGTCTGCACGGTGAACCTGGCCTCCACGGCCCTGCAGCTGGATCGCCGGGAGCTGTACACGGTATGCCTGGGCATCGCCTCCACCCTGTGCGAGCTGCCCCAGGTACAGGCGGTCAACGTGTTGGTGGCCGGTCAGGCCGTGGCGCTGGACATCATCGGCTGCCTGCCCTTGGGCAGTGTCTCGCCGCGCCCCGGCGAGGAGCTCACCGTGCTGTGGGATCTGATGGACGCCCGCCGGACGCCCCTGGGCGAGAATCCCGCCGCCGTGCCGCTGACAGCCACGGCCACGCTGTACTTCCCCATGGCGGAGACGGAGGGCTTCATGCCGGAGACCCGAACCCTGTCCTTCCCCGGGCAGCACCCGGAGCAGCTGGCGGCGGAGCTGGTCAACGCCCTGTCCGCCGGGGCCCAGCGGCTTTCCGGCGCGGCGGCCATGCCCAACCTGGGCAGCCTGATGGCCCATGCCCCCACCCTCACCGAGCTGGAGGACGGCGGTCGGCTTCTGAGCCTGTACTTTGTGCCGGGGCTGGAAAGCACCCTGAGCGGCCTCAACCTCAGCACCGCCGCGGTGCTGGGGGCCATCCACCGCACCATGACCACCTTCATTCCCTCCGTTTCTCAGGTGCGGATGTACGAGGGCAGCAACCTGATGACCAGCCTGACCAGCGATACCCTGGGGACGCTGCTTTTCCCCGACGGCCTCATGCAGCGCCAGCAATTCGATGCCCTGCTGCTGGATCAGGCGTCGCTTTGGCTGGTGAGGGACGGGCGCCTGGCCATGACCTCCCGGGTGGTGCCCTGCGCCCAGGCCCAGCACCCCCGCCTGCTCCTGGGACAATTGCTGCGCGGCGTCACCGGGACGGAAATCGACCAGGGATTGTCCTCCCCCCTGCCTGCCGGACTGACCAGCGCGGACATCCTGGGTCTTGCCCTCACGGAGGACGGCGCCCTGCTGGTAAACCTCTCCGACGCCTTCGCCCAATCGCTGACGAAGTACGACGGCAGCGAGGGGCTGGCCTGCTACGCCCTGGTCAACACCCTTTGCGAAAGCATGGGTGTGGCGCGGGTACGCTTCTTTTTCAACGGCCAAGTCAGGGAAACCCTGGCCGGTGATCTGTACTGGGGCGGCGAGTTCCTGAGAAGTCCAGCCGTCGCCCGCTGAGCAAGGAGACCATCATGCCTGACCTTTCCCGCTTTTCCCCTTCCCGCTGGATGCCGCTGTCCCTCCCGGAGGGCTGGCGCTTCACCGGAAGCGCGCCCTGTCGGCCGGATACGGTGTGGATCGATGAGGCGCTGCTGCCATGCCGGCCCACGGTGGAGGGCGTCTTCCTGCCCTTTCAGGCCGAGACTGCCCCGCGCCTCAGGCGGGGATCGGGAATGCTGCTGATGGCGGCGGCCCTCACCGTCACCGCCGACCAGACCCCCGACCGGGAAACGCTGCTGGCGCTGGCGGCTTCCCTGGGCTTCACCCCGGAGAAATTCCTGGCCCGCACCCCTGTCCTTCAGGAGGTGAACGACCACGGTCTGACGGGCCGGGCTGTTCGGGACGGCGCGGGCCATCGGGCCTATTTCCTGGCCGCCCCGGAGGCGCTGCTTCCCTGCTGCGGGCGCATCTGGGCTGACGGCGAACGGGATACCGTTCCCGCGGACACAGCCCGCCTGCCCGTGGCCGCGCCGCATCAGCGGGCCTACGGCCTGGCCACCGCGCCCATGACGCCCAGGGGGGTCGGCCCTCTGACCTACCTGGGCAGCGTCCAGGTGGCGGACGCGCCCTGTCAGGAAGCCCTGGCGGCCATCGAGCGCCTGCGCCATCAGGGACTGGCGGTGTGCGCCGCCGGGCCTATGCGGGCCTATGCGCCTGACACGCCGGGCAGGAAGCCCGTCCGCCTGACCCTCACCCCCGACGGCGGCCCCTGCCTCATCCCCGATTCCCCCGTGCCGAAGGACCTGGCGGCTCCCGTGCTGGCCCTGTGCGCCCATGAAAGGGAAGCGGCCGCGCGGCAGCTCCGGGCACTGGTGACAGCTGCGGTTGTGCTGTTAGCCGGGCTTTTCTCCCTGCCCTTCTGGCCCGCGGCGCTGCCGCTTCCGCTCCCGGCGGCTTACCTGGTCATGACAGGCCGGCAGAGGCCCAGGGCCTTCCGCCCTGTCAGGAGCCTGCTGGGCGGCGGGCTGGCCCTCCTTGTATGCGCCGCTGCCGCCGCGTTTCTTCGGTACGCCGCGCCGTCTGCCGCCCCTGCCGCCTGCTGGCTGATCGTCCCCGCCATGCTCGGCGTTCTGCCGCTGGCCTTCCGCCCCGTCAGCCGCCGCGCTTCCGCCGTCATCACCGCGGTATGGATGCTGGCGTTCATCGCCGTCAGCATCCTCGCGGCGGATGTCCTGCCCGGGCTTTTCGCCTGCGGAATGGGGGCGCTGGCGGGTCTCGCCGTCAGCCGAATCCAATGAGAAAACCGTATTCACAAATTTCTGGCAAATGTTCATAAACCGTTCATAACCAGGACAAAATTCCTCGGTATACTGCCCTCATCACCACAAGAGGAGGTTCGCACAATGAAGTTTCAATGGAAGAAGCATCTGATTGGTTATACCGCCGTCGCCACGACCTGCATCATGATCGGTTCCGCCGCGACCCTGGCCATGAACCCCGTCGCCAACGCCGAGAAACAGACCCAGCAGGTGGTGGTCACCAGCCCCTTCACCCAGGCCATCCATGACGTGCGGGACAGCGTGGTGGGCGTCAGCAATTATCAGATGGTACGCTACCGCACCGGCGGCTCCTGGGAGGACTATTTCGGCGGCTACTTCGGCTACGGCAACGGCAACCGGAACAATTCCTCCATTCAGGAGCAGGAGGTGCTGGCGGGCACCGGCTCGGGCGTGGTGGTCGGCAAGGACTATGTGCTGACCAACTTCCATGTGGTGGAGGACTCCACCAGCCTGAAGGTCACCGTGTCCAACGGCGGCAGCGCGGAGCCCACCGAATATGACGCCACCCTGGTGGCCTACGACGAAAACCTCGACATCGCCGTTGTCCATGTGCCTAACCTGAACCTGGATCCCGTTCCCCTGGGCGACAGCGACAGCCTGCAAGTGGGCGACTGGGCCATCTGCATCGGCAATCCCCTGGGCGAGCAGTTCTCCGGCACCGTCACCACCGGCATCGTGTCGGCCCTGGATCGCGCCGTGTCCTCCAATTCCGTTGACAAGTACGGCCGCCGGGAGACCATCACCAACACCATGATCCAGACGGACGCCGCCATCAACAGCGGCAACAGCGGCGGCGGCCTGTTCAGCGTCACCGGCGAATTGATGGGCATTCCCACCCTGAAGTACACTGGCTCCGCCTACTCCCGGGCCACGGTGGAGGGCATCGGCATGGCCATCCCGATCAACGCCGCCAAGCCCCTCATCGAGGATGTGCTCTCCGGCAACATCGACGCCGCCAACAAGCCCAGCGAGCAGACGACTGCCTCCGGCATCGCCGGGAACCTCACCGGCAAGCCCCGCCTGGGCGTGACCATCGCGGGCATCAACACCAGCAGCGCGGCGGTGCGCAACGGCGATTTGCCCAACGGCGTGTACATCAAGGAAGTGGAGAAGGACGGCCCCGCCGACAAGGCCGGGATGATCGCCGGCGACATCATTGTGGATGTGGACGACACCGTGATTACCTCCACCAGCCAGCTGCAGGAGATCATTAGCGGCCATCGCGAGGGCGATGAGCTGAACATCAAGGTCTACCGCGTGCCCGGCATGACCACGCTGGACGGCAATGAGGAAATTCCTGACGGCGAATATGTGGATTTGAAGGTCACCCTGGCCGTGGTGGATGACATCAAGCAATAAGCAATTAGGGAAGCGCCCTCCGGCGAAATGCCGGAGGGCGCGGTTGTGTATCTCCAACGGTACTAGCCTCATGGGCTGCCACGCATCAATGGTGCACCAAACGAGAAGGGTAGTATTATTTCGTTGGTGAACGCGCCCACAACGTTGCGGCCCGAAGGTTTCCAAAGGGCGATCGGAAAGCCCTTTGGTCGCCCCGCAGGGCGGAATCCCTGTTTGAATGCAAAGAGCCTTGCAAGGATGCTTTTCCCTTGCAAGGCTCTTGTTGATAATGACTCTACTTTCTCCACGGAGAAAGTAGCAAAGAGGTCTGGGGGTGGCAAAATTCAACATGCACCGTTGCCACCCCCAGACCCCCCGTGGCATAGCACGTCGAGCGTAGACATTATCAGTCACCAGCTAAAACCGCCTCGCGGGGGCGGTCGTCCACCTCCATTGGAACAAGGATATGTCCAGCAGGCGGCGGGGTTTTCGTCTGTATGGCTTCGCGGCGTGGTTGCACATGGGACTGGTACCCGGGGAAAAATCCAGTGCTATGGGGCCAGTTGGTTGCAGCAGGCGGCAGGGTTGTCATCTGGCTTGGCTTTGCAGCGTGATTGCACATGGGACTGGTACCCGTGGTTTTTATGCAGGTTATGAGACTGTTACCTGTGGTTCCTATATGGATTGTGTGAATGTTACCGGCGGTTCCCACGCAAGTCCGGCAAAGCCGCCAGGGCCCCCTCAGGGCGGCCCGCCTTGCAGATTCCAAACCCCTTATAGTTGCGGGCCCCGAAGGTTTCCAAAGGGCGACCGGAAAGCCCTTTGGCCGTCCCGCAGGGCGGAACCCCTGCCCCTCACGCGCACGAAACGCCGACCGAAAGGCATTAACCTGCGCCGCGAGACGGGAGTCGAGAGGGGCGAAGCCCCTTC
>CBFFZW010000020.1:0-55206 GCA_965646445.1 uncultured Christensenellales bacterium
GGGCCGGTAGGGCCGGTGGGGCCAGTGGGCCCTGTGGGGCCCTGCATCTGGGACGCTTCCAGGGCGCTTTGCATCTTCGCCTTCAGAAACAGCTGATTCTGAACGGCGGCTTCCAGCATGCCGCGCACGCTCTCGTTGGCGGCCAGCACATCGCTGACGGTGGCGGAAGGCCCGCTGAGGCCGGGCAGGGTACCCAGAATATACTGCAGCTTTTCGCCCTCAGCGTTCAGGATATGGCTGAGGCCAAGCTCCTCCATGGCAATGGAGGACAAAATCTGATTGACTGCGTTTTCCCGGTCGATCGGCGGATCGACAATGGGAAAGTTAGGCATCGACATGTTCAAAACTCCTTTCAAACCGCGCCGTGCCGACACGTTGGCCGGTTGCTCCGGCTTCGGCAGGCGCTTGGTTTATCGTATGCGCACAGGTTCCGGCAGGTTCTAAAATTCGACATTCCCATGGCGAATTTTGTCGCATACAATAAATTGGCGGCGCACCAGCCGCGCCGTACTCAAGCGCTTCGCGCATGGAATCAGCCCTGCCGAAGCGGTGATTGGAGTCAGAGAATATGTCAATGCCTTCTTTTCCACCCTGCGGGGCGGATATGACAAAGGACGAGGCGCTCACCATGATTATCGCTTCCATCGCCATGGAGGAGCTGGCCTTCAGCCACATTGTGAACGCCGAGGGCGAAAAGCTGCAATACGTTCTGGGAACCCTCCCGGACAGCCCCAAGATCTGCGCGAGCCCTCAGGAAATCCTCGCGGTGAACAAAAGCGTGAAGGAACTGCTGGACACCGTGATGCAAAATCAGATGCTTTTGAAGGGCAAGCTGGAAAAGGCGCTGGACGCCGGCGGTCACGCACCCGCGCCCACGCCTCCCTGTCCATGTGAGCCCTCCGTGCCGCCCTGCTGCGGGGAATGCGGCCGGAAGAGCGCCATTCAGCTGGTGAGTCAATGCGATCACTTCTCCTGGGGCAACGGATTCCTTTTGCCTTGGAAGTGTCAGGGACAGAAGGGCCATGGCATCCATTGGGACGCCAATATGCCCGCGCTGGTGCGACTGAATGCCGAAAAGGTCTATGCGCTGAGCTACACGATCAACGTCCGCGCGCCCTATTCCGGGGACGGCAAGGGAACCGTTTTTGTGAATCTCACGCCCTGCGACGCCTTTTCCGGCGCCCTGCCGCTGCATTTCTCGCTGAAGTGCCTATCTTGCGCGCCCATGACCCTGCACCATTCCGCCACGCTTTTCCCTCGGGCCTGCCCGGAAGGCTGTGCCGAACTCTCCCTGCTGCTGGAAGACTGCGGCGGTCTCTATGTCGATCAGGCATCGTTGAGCATCGTTGAACTATAACAAGAGCCCCGGGCGCTCGGCGAATGGCTTGGCGGGCGTCCGGGGAAGGGGTGATAAGCTCTCCTTGATTTGACATGCTAAAAGGAGAGTGCCTTGAAGGACACTCTCACTATTTTTGATGTAATAAGAATTATCCGGCCAATATCAGATGCCGAGCAGTTCTTGCTTGACAAAAACATTGACGCCCACAACGGGAGGATTCGACCACTCAACCTCATGCCGTGCGCTCGTCTCCTCAATCAATTCATACCCCGATTGGCTGACGGCTACCGCCTGGTGTGAACTGAGCATGATGTGGGGTAAGGGAAGCTCCTTTTCTTGCGGGTCCGGCTTCATGTTGCAGTGACAATCAATGTATGCTTGAATCAAACCAAGGCCCTCCGTATCTTGACGATCTGGTTCGCCAAAACAGCCCATGATGTTTGGCGTCGCCATAACGCTTCCCGCACTCATACCGATGTATACCTTGTTTGCAAAAACAAACTTTTTGATGATGCTATCAAATTTTGTCTTGTGAACAATCTCCAGGAGGTGCTGACACCAACCGCCCGTAAAGTACATGATGTCATAAGACATTACCGCTTCTTCAGCCAATGTTCCATCCAAATTGTAAATGGTGATATTCTCTTCCTTAAACCCCATAACCAGAAGCTCTGAATACAATATTTCGGCAATCGTCTTTGCTTCATCGTCACATGCGGCTGTGGGAATGAACAATACCCGTGCCTCGCCAAACGGCTTTTGCACCATGGATTTCAATCTGTTGATCAGTGCGGTCAAGGGCTGACGAAGATGAAAAGGATTAAAAAAGCCAGCGTCAGTCAACAGAACATTTGTCCACAAAGCATTCTCCGACAAAAGATCCCCTCCATGACATCAATCTCAGGTGAAATATTGAGTGCTTCCTTGCTTCAGCTTACCATCAAAAACAAAAGAAGCCAATCGCTGTCAAAACGATTGACTCCTTTCGGCATTCATATGGCAGGGGCAGAAGGATTCGAACCCTCAACAAAGGTTTTGGAGACCCACGTGTTACCATTACACCATGCCCCTATGGACTGTAACAACAGTAGCTATTATAGTCCATGGTCAGGCGTTTGTCAAGAGAAATATTACAAATTCCTCGAATTTCGCCGCTGCCGGGCCGAAAGTCGTTTTAACACAAATCCCCCGCCGAAATTTCGACGGGGGAGCGACTTATGCGCCGATGGCGTTGCCGGTATACAGCTGGTAATACTTGCCCTTGAGGGCGATCAGCTCGTCGTGGGTGCCGCGCTCGATGATGCGCCCCTGCTCCAGCACCATGATGCAGTCAGCGTTGCGCACCGTGGACAGCCGGTGGGCGATGACGAAGGTGGTGCGTCCCTTCATCAGGGCGTCCATGCCGCGCTGTACCAGGGTTTCGGTGCGGGTGTCGATGGAGGAGGTGGCCTCGTCCAGGATCAGCGCGGGCGGGTCGGCCACGGCGGCCCGGGCGATGGCCAGCAGCTGCCGCTGGCCCTGGGAGAGGTTCGCGCCGTCACCCGTGAGGTGGGTGTGATAGCCGTCCTCCAGGCGGCGGATGAAGCCGTCGGCGTTGGCCAGCTTGGCGGCGGCGATGCACTCCTCGTCCGTGGCGTCCAGTCGGCCGTAGCGGATGTTGTCCAGCACGGTGCCGGTGAACAGGTGGGTGTCCTGCAGCACCATGCCCAGGGAGCGGCGGAGATCAGCCTTGCGGATCTTGTTGATGTTGATGTCATCGTAGCGGATCTTGCCGTCCTGGATGTCGTAGAAGCGGTTGATAAGGTTGGTGATGGTGGTCTTGCCGGCGCCCGTGCCGCCCACGAAGGCGATCTTCTGCCCGGGCATGGCGTACATGCTGATGTTGTGGAGGATGGTCTTCTCCTCCGTGTAGCCGAAGTCCACGTCGTTGAAGGTGACGCCGCCCTCCACCTTGCGGTAGGTGACGGTGCCGTCCGCCTGGTGCGGATGCTTCCAGGCCCACAGCCCCGTGCGATGGTCGGTTTCCGTCAGGGTGCCGTCAGGCTGCTCGATGGCGTTGACCAGCTCCACATAGCCGTCATCCTGCTCGGGCTCAGTGTCCATCATGTCAAACACGCGGGACGCGCCGGCCATGGCCATGATGATGCCGTTGAATTGCTGCATGATCTGCGTAATGGGCTGGGTGAAGTTCTTGCTCAGGGTCAGGTAAGCCACCAGCGCGCCCAGGGTCAGGCCGCCGATGCCGCCCAGGGCCAGCAGCGCGCCGCCCACGGAGCACAGCACATAGCTCAGGTGCCCCAGGTTGTTGTTGACCGGGCCCATGACGTTGGTGAAGGTGTTGGCGCTGCAGGAGCTGCTGCGGAGCTCCTCATTGATCTCCCGGAAGGCTTCGAGGTTCTTTTCCTCATGGCAGAAGACCTTGACCACCTTCTGACCGGTCATCATTTCCTCGATGTAGCCGTTGGTGCGGCCCAGGTTCTGCTGCTGCTGGATGAAGTACTTGCCCGCCTTGCCGGACAGCTTGCCGGCGGTGAACATCATCAGCACCACCATCACCACGGACAGCAGCGTCAGGATGGGACTCATGCGCACCATGCTGACGAAGGTGATGATGACTGTCACCACGGAGCTGAGCAGCTGGGGAATGGTGCCGCCGATGAGCTGACGAAGGGTGTCGATGTCGTTGGTGTACACGGACATGATGTCGCCGTGGGCATGGGTATCGAAATACTTGATGGGCAGGGATTCCATGCGGGCGAACAGCTCCGTGCGCACGTTGCACATGGTGTTCTGGCTGATGACGGCCATGGTACGGTTGGAAACATAGCTGGTGGCGATGCCCACGCTGAGGATCAGCGCCAGGCGGAGCAGCGCGTATCCCAGGGGCGCGAAATCCGCCGCGCCGCCTGCCTGAACCGTGGCCAGCAGCGGCAGGATATAATCGTCAATGAGCACCTGCATGAACAGCGTGGCCTGGATGGTGCACAGGGAGGTGGCCAGGATGCAGACCATCACCAGGGCAAAGTGGAACTTGTAGCGCCTGAGCATGTAGCCCATGATGCGCCCTAGATTCTTCCACTGGCCCTTCATGCTGCCGGGAGCCATGCCGCCTCTGCGGCCGTGGGGACCGCCGCCGTGGGGACCTCTCATCATGGTCAGTCACCGTCCTTTCCGTCCGCCAAGGAGGCTTCGTCGAAGTCGCCGCTGCCGCCCTGCTGGGTCTCGTAGATCTCACGGTAGATGTCGTTGCTCTCCAGCAGGCCCTCATGGGTGTCGAAGCCGGAAACCTCGCCGTCATCCATGACCAGGATGCGGTCGGCGTCCTGCACGGAGGATATGCGCTGGGAGATGATGATTTTCGTTACGCCGGGGATGTACTGGCGGAAGGCCCGGCGGATCCTGGCGTCGGTGGCGGTATCCACAGCGGAGGTGGAATCGTCCAGGATGAGCACCTTGGGCGCCTTCAGCAGGGCCCGGGCGATGCACAGGCGCTGCTTCTGTCCGCCGGAGACGTTGGTGCCGCCCTGCTCGATGCGGGTATGGTAGCCCTCGGGCAGGCGCTGAATGAACTCATCGGCGCAGGCGGCCAGGCAGGCCTGACGGCATTCCTCCTCCGTGGCGTCCTCCTTGCCCCAGCGCAGATTGTCCAGGATGGTGCCGGTGAACAGCACGTTCTTCTGCAGCACCACGGCCACCTGGTTGCGCAGCGCTTCCATGTCGTAGCGGCGGACATCCAGCCCGCCCACGGAGACGCTGCCGGCATCTACGTCGTACAGTCGGGAGATCAGGCTGATGAGCGTCGATTTGCCGCAGCCCGTGCCGCCGATGACGCCGATGGTTTCCCCGCTGTGGATGTGCAGGTCAATGTCCCGCAGGGTGGGCTTTTCGCTGTTCTTATAATAAGAGAAGGAAACATGGCTGAAGTCGATGCTGCCGTCCTTGACCTGGGTCACGGGCTTTTCGGGGTCGGTGAGGTCGGGCTTTTCCTCCAGCACCTCGGCAATGCGCTTGCCGCTGGCGATGGACATGGTCAGCATGACGAAAATCATGGACAGCATCATCAGGCTCATCAGCGTGCTCATGACGTAGCTGAACAGGCTGGTCAGTTCGCCCGTGGTCAGCGTGCCCGCCACAATGAAATGCGCGCCGAACCAGCTGATGGCGATGATGCAGCCGTACACCACCAGCATCATCACGGGGTTATTCAGGGCCATGATGCTCTCCGCCTTCACGAAGAGGTTGCACAGGTTCACGGCCGCTTTGGAGAACTTGCCGTTTTCATAGCCCTCGCGGACGAAGGCCTTCACCACGCGGATGGCGGAGACGTTCTCCTGCACGGAGGCGTTGAGGTCGTCATACTTTTCAAAAACCTGCCTGAAAATTTTCGATACCTGGCCGATGAGCAGCGCCAGGGCCGCGGCCAGCAGCACCAGCGCCCCAAGGAATACCAGGGCGATCCGGCTGTTGATGAAGAAGCACATGAACATGGAGCAGATCAGCGTCAGCGGTGCGCGCACGGCGATGCGGGTGCACATCTGATAGGCGTTCTGCACGTTGTTGACGTCGGTGGTCATGCGGGTGACCAGGCCGGCGGTGGAGAACTTGTCGATGTTGGAGAAGGAGAAGGTCTGGATGTTGGCGAACATGGCGTCCCGCAGATTCGCGGCAAAGCCGGTGGAGGCCGTGGCCGCGAACTTGCCGGCCAGCACGCCGAACAGCAGGCTCAGCAGCGCCAGGGCGACCATGATCGCGCCGTAGAACAGCACCTGGCTGATGTCCCCGGCGGTGATGCCCCGGTCGATGATGGCGGCGGTGACATAAGGGATCAGCACCTCCATGACGACCTCCAGGGTGACGAAGAGAGGCGTCAGGAGCGACGGCTTTTTGTACTGCTTGACCTGCCGCCCCAGGGTCTTGATGGTGGAAAGGTTCGATGGCATGGTCGGCGTTCATCCTTTCTGCAATGATTGTTCCAAAGAGAAATAAAAGCACACTGTCGAAATTGGTTGGGAAAAGGCGTTATCGGACAGCCTCATACACCTTTTTCAGGAGGGCGAGGAAGACCTGCCGCTCAACCTCCGTCAGGCCGGAGACCACGCGCTCCTCCGTGGCCAGGATGGTGTCCCAGCAGGTCTGGCACACGTCGCGGCCCGCGTCCGTGAGCTGGATATGCTTGATCCGCCGGTCATGGTCGTCGGTAAAGCTGAAGATCAGGCCTTTGTTTTCCAGGCGGACGGCGATGCCCGCCATGGTGGACTGGGCCACACCGAAATGATTTTCCAGCTGCTTGAGGGAAGCGCACTGCCTCTCACTGTGGAACAGGTACATCAAAAGGTGACTTTGGGAAAGGGTCAGGTTGTGCTGATCCAAATTACGATTGATGTCCCTGCTCATGTGGACGCTGATCTGCTTCAAATACCAGCCGTATCCCGGTGCCGGTTCCATGGCGCACCTCCTGCATCAGATGTGGATGCCGATGGATGCTAGTATAGTCATTTTCTAACGATATGTCAATCGTATGCGTTTGAATAATATGTGAATAAAGTGTGAACAATGCAAAAAAGCGGCCCCGGAAAAATGCTTCCAGGGCCGCCCAGACTGTTAAAAAACCTATGGGAGGCATCGGAGGGCTCGTAGCCCTTCGATTCTACACCGAAACTCGGGGAGCCCCTTCGGGGCGGTTAAACGGGGCAACGCCCCTGTGCGGCGACTTTCGTGCTTTTTCGTCAGAAAAAGTCTCCTTTAAGGGAGGGGCGGCAGCCCCGACTGAGGGGATGCAATCCTTGGACTTGGATTGCACCCCGATACCCGCGCCGTGCTAAAGGCACGGGGCGGGCGCAAAACACGAACGAACGGCCGGGAGAATGGCGTAGCCGTTCGACCAGTGAGTGAGTGCAAAACTCAAAAAAGTGGCATAAGCCACTTTTTTGACACTCTGAGCGGCCCCGGAAAAATGCTTCCAGGGCCGCCATGGACAGCGGTTATTCCTCGTATTCGACGGTGCCTTCCTCGTCCCAGTCGCCTTCGTCCAGGTCGTATTCCAGGTTCGCGTCCTCCTCCAGGCTGCTCATGGGGGAGGTGAGCATATCCAGAATGCCGGTGTCCGTCACCAGATCCATCAGGCTTTGGCAGGCGGAGGCCGGGGCGCGGACGGCCAGGGGCAGCAGGCCCTCCAGGAGAGGAAGGGCCACGTTGCGCACCAGCTCGGACAGGCTGGCGTCGCTGAGGGAATACAGCTCCACGCCGGTGAAGTCGGCGGTGGTGTAGTCCAGCGGCGTCACGGGCGTCACGGCCACGGCGGTGCCGCGCAGGGCCATCATGGTTTCGCCTGTGGCGGCGTCCAGCTGGCGCAGGGCGAAGTCGCCATTTTGTCCTTCGCCCTCCAAACGGATGTGGAAGCCGTCGGGAACAGCCTCGCCGGTGATGTCCCAGGTCAGGTCGAAGGGCGCGGACACGGGCAGCGCGGTGGGCAGGCTGTCGGCGGAAAGCCGCCAGTCCAGGATGCTGCCGCTCTCCTGGGTGATGGTCAGGCGGAGGTCGGCGTCCACGGTGGTTCCTTCCTCCCGCAGGGCACAGAAGCCGGACAGGGCGTAGCCCTCGGGCGTGGCGGGCAGGGACACGGAGAGGGTGGTCCACCCGTCCTTGACCCGGCGGGTGAACAGGGTATATTCGCCGGTGGTCCAGGTCTCCTTGTCGCCGTCCACCGTGATGGTCAGGCCGTCCTCGGCCAGAAAGCTGTCCCACCAGTCCGCCAGTCCGGCCAGCGCGTCGGTGATGGCGTCATCATAGCCCGCTTCCAGGCCCACAGCGTAAATCCAGTAGAACAGGGAGCGGTCATCCTCCGCCACGGCGGAGAGTTGCTCAGCCAGGGCGAGCAAGGCTTCGCGGTCAATCACCCGGCTGCCCTGCTGCGCGAAAAGCACCGGCTCCCACGTCCACCGCAGGGCCTGGAAGGCATCCTTGTGGATATAAGGCGAGAGGAACAGCGCCACCCGCTGCAGCGGAATGCCCAGGTGGAAGTACACCTTGGCGGCGAATTCCAGGGTGGCCTGCATGTTCATGTAAACCTGCTGCTCGCCCAGCAGGGTGGAGCCAATGCCCCAGAGGGCGTCAAAGCCGTACAGATGGAAGCTGGTGCGGGTCTCCTCGGCCTGATCCAGCAGCAGATCGACGTTCAGATCCATGCTGTCGGCGTCATATTCCAGCACGCCCTCCAAGCGCAGCATAGACGCCAGCTCGGCCAGCCCCTTCATCAGCGGCTGATCCTTGGCGGGATAATGCTCGGGGAAAAACTCGCCCTCCAGGGTGAAGCGGATGCCTTGGCCTTCCCGGGCGGTTTCCGCCAAGGCGAGGGCTGGCGTCAGCAGGCACAGGCAGAGCGCCAGGGCCAGGGCTCGTTTGAGAATCTTTGTCATGCTTACCTCCGTTGTCGGCAGGCGTCAGCCCCACAATAGGGCCAGCGCGGGGACAATCTGCTTTTTGCGGGAGACCACCTTGGGCAGGAAGACATGGTGCCCCGCGGTTTCGTGGACGCCAAAGGCCATGCGGATAACCTCCTCGTCCCCCAGGAAGACCAGCTCGGTGCCCTCGCGAAGCACGTCGGTGAGCATCAGCAGCTGCATATCGTAGCCGGCCTGGAGCTGCATGGCCTCCATGGCGGGGAGCAGCTCCGGCAGCCGGATGAGGAACCGATCCGTATCCAGGCAGGTAATCTGTCCGATGCCCAGGCTGTGTCCGGCGATGTGGAACTCCTTGAAGTCCGTGGCCAGAAGCTCCGCCACGGATTTTTCGCTCTCCGCGCTCTGGGAGAAGATGTCCTTGCCCAGGCCGTCCAGATCAACGCCGGCGATACGCGCCAGACGCTCGGCCATCCGCCGATCCTTAGGTGTGCAGGTGGGGGATTTGAAAAGCACCGTGTCCGACAGGATAGCCCCCGCCATCAGACCGGCCAGGCGTGCGGGAGGCATCAGCCCCATTTCCTGATACATGGTGGCTACGATGGTGGTGGTGGAGCCCACGGGCTCGTTGCGCATGAAGACGGGGTTCCCGGTCTGTACGTCCGCCAGGCGGTGATGGTCGATGATCGCCAGGATGTCCGCCTGCTCCAGGCCGGGGACGGACTGGGCCCGCTCGTTGTGATCCATCAGCACCACCTGCTTGCGGCGGGGCTTCAGCAGATGATACCGTCCCAGGGTGCCGATGACTTTGCCCGCCTCGTCCAGCACGGGGTAGGAGCGGTGACGGGTCTGCAGGACGGTTTCCTGCACGTCGTCGATGTAATCGTCCTGGCGGAAGGCGCTCAGCTCCTCCGTCCGGGCTACGCGGCCCACCGGAAGCGCCTGATAAAGCAGCCGGGCGGCGCGATAGGCGTCGTAGGGCGTGGCAATCATGCAGGTGGGGGAGGACAGGCCGCGGTACTTTTCCGCCAGGCTGCTCTGGCACAGAATGATGCAGCCCGCGCCCAGCTGCAGGGCTCGCTCCACCACGTCCTCCTGCTGTCCGCAGATGACGACGCCGCCGGGACGCAGGCCTTGCAGGCAGTCGCCGGCGGTGGGCAGCGCCAGGGTGACCTCGCCGGAGAGCTGACTGAACACGTCCTCGTCAGCGTTGATGATATGGCCCTCCAGGGCGGAAAGCAGATTGCATACGGGCAGATCCACCACCTCGGGCCGCTCGATGGAGTCCATGTCCCACTCTGCGACGCTGCTGGTGGTCAGCATGCCGTACAGGCCGCCGTCCTCCGTGGTGACGGGCAGGGCGTACAGCCCCGGGCTTTGGCGGAAGATGTCCCAGGCGTGGCGCAGCGGCACGCCCTCGGAAAGGGTGGCGGGGTGGTCGAAGGCGATGTCCCGCACCTGGGTGCGCACCGAGGGCAGGTAGGGCGGCGGCGCGAAGCCGAAGCGTTCTAGCAGGAAGCTGGTCTCGTCATTGAGCCGCCCCAGGCACACGGCCTGATAGTCGCCGTCGCCCAGCGCGTTGTGCAGGGCGGCATAGGCCATGGAGGAAACGATGGAGTCCGTATCCGGGTTGCGGTGACCAAAGACATAAATGGGATCCAATTTATTCATCCTCCGTAATCGTCCAGGTATTGGGATCATTGTCAAGGGCCAGGGCGACGGCGCGGTCGATGGCCTGCTGGGTTGCCATGTTGGCGATGCCGTAGGTGGGAAGCCCCTCCTGGCGCTGGAAGGTCTCGACCGCCTGGGCAGTGGCTGTGCCGAACACGCCGTCCACCTTTTCCTCCGCCAGCAGGCCGAGGTAGCATAGCTTCGCCTGCAGCTGGCGCACCTTTTCGCCCCGGTTGCCGGTGCGCAGGGTAATGTCCATCACATCATGGACGGTGCCGAAGCCGAGGATGCGCGTGTAGGTGAGGGGATAGGTCTGCCGCTGGACGGCGTCGGGGGCGTTGCCTTCCAGCACATGGATGGTCACATTCCCGTTCTGATCCTGGGTGCAGTATTCCACCAGGGCCACATGGTCGGTGTCCCGGTCGCTGTCCCAGGTGAAGAACGCCCAGTCTCCGGGCTGAGGGATGTAGCTGCCTGTGCGGATGAAGCTGCTCTCTCCCTTGAGCCACTGGTAGCCCCAGCCCTCCACGTTGCCCCAGCGGCAGACGTAGCGGCCCGCCCGAATGAACCAGTCCCGGCCCACGTTGGTGCCGGAATACTGAGGATAAACCTCCTGCAGCAGGGAGGTGCCGTGCTGCTGATCCACCTGATCCACGCACCAGCACAGGAACTCGGCGCACCACTGGGCGTAAGGGTATCCCGCCCATTCGCCATATTTCGTGTAGCCCCGGCTGTCCTCAGTGTAGCCAAGCTCGCTCCGGGCCGTCTCCAGCAGCCAGGTCACATGCTCCGGTACGGGCCATGCGGGCTCGATGACGGTCTCGCTGACCAGGGTTTGCCCATGGGCAGGGGGAACGAGGAGCATCAGCGCGGCCAGCAGGGAGAGAAACTTTTTCACGGCTCGGGTCTCCTTCCGTTCAGGATCACAGGAACCTCATGGCTGACGGCGCAGCTGTCCGGCGTCACATGGCACACGGCGGCCCGCAGCATGACGCCCGCGGCGGCGGCGTCCCGAAGCGTCTGGCCAAAGGCGGGATGGGTGGCGTCGTTGGGCGCCAGAGCGACGGCTTCCGCCCGCTGAAGAATGAAGCACAGCATAGCCTCGTAGCCCGCGCGGCAGGCATCCGCCAATTCCCGCACATGCCTGACGCCGCGCTCGGTGGGGGCGTCGGGGAAGTACGCCATGCCGCCGTCATCAAAGAGGGTGACGCCCTTGACCTCCGCAAAGCCATGTACCAGGCCGTCCGGCGTGCAGCGGGAGTAGGCGAAGTCAAAGCGGCTGCCGTGGTAGGTCTGTTCGGGCCGGATGTCCTCCACCCCGGTCAGGCAACCGCCCGAGGCCAGCCATTCCCCGAAGATTTTGTTGGGCGCCTGGCTGTCCATGTTGACGAGATAGCCTCGGTTTTCCACGGCAACCAGGTCAAAGGCGGTCTTGCGCGCGGGATTCTCCGAAGGCTCCAGCCATACCCGGGCGCCGGGAATCAGCAGCTCCCGGCATCGTCCCGTGTTCTTGACGTGACAGACGGTGCTTTCGCCGTCCACATCGCACAGGGCAATGAAGCGGTTGGGACGGGACAGGAATGTAGCCGGGCGCGGATGACGGTACAGCCTCATTCGTCCGCCCGGTAGACCAGCATCAGCAGCGCGCCGTCGTCGCTGGTGTGGCCCTCCACGCGGATGGGGAAGTCGTAATTGTTGCGGAAGCGCAGGTTGAGGTCGGTGTTGCCTACCGCCGCGTCGACGCCGTGGGGCAGGTAGGACGCGCCGCCGGGGCCATGGGGACGGCGCTGAAGGATCTCCACGCCGGGAAGCTGCATCAGCGCGTTGTACAGTGTGGAGGATACCTGGCAGGTGCCGCCGCCGTAGCCGGGACGGGTGGTGCCGTCCACCAGCACGGGGGCTTCCTTGTAGCCCAGGGACTTTTTGTAGGGCCCCACATCCTTATTGAAGTTCAGGGAATCGCCGGGGGCCATGACCCGGGTCAGCCGCTGACAGGCCACCGCGATGTTGGAAATGCGGTTCAGGTTGATCTTGGTCTGATCCATCTTATAATAGGAAGTGTAAGCCGCGATGGGGCTGTCCTCCCGGATGGGCTGGTCGGTGGGGGAGACGGGAATGAGGTCGGTCAGGTCGCTGAGGCTGATGTAGCCGTAGGTGCGGTGGTAGGGCACGATGGCCCAGCCGTCCTGGATTTTCCAGATGCTCAGCATCGTTCCGGGATTGAGCACCAGCCAGCTGCCATCCTGATCGCTCATGGATTTTCGAACCTCGCACACATCGGCGGTGGTGGCGATGTAGCTGCTCTTCTGCACACCGTAGGGCGGGGTGCTGACAGCGTCAACCGCCTTGACGGCGTGAATCCGCTTGCGCTGGATGTAGCCGATGTCGCTGCCGCTGCGCACGATGGCCCAGTTGGCGCCAACGTAGAGGACATCCGCCCGGGCTTTGCAGCGCGCCAGACGCTTGGAATCCAGCGAGCGCTCCACGAACAGGCTGGAATTGTCCAGCACGCGGCAGGTGTAGAGGGCGGGGGAGTTCAGGTCAAAATCCGCCAGCTCCTTCTCCTGATAAACGGGGCCCTTCAGGTACAGAAACAGCTCGTCCTCATCCACGTCGTCCAGGGCCGTGACCTCGTCGATCTCCTCCTGGGTCAGCTCGGAGGCCTCGTCGTCGGTCTCCTCGGCCAGCGCGCAGGGCAGCGCGGCGAGAATCAGGCACAGGGCTGTCAGCCAGGCCAGCATCCGTTTCATCATGAGAAGAACCTCCTCCAATATGCACACGAAAGTTGTCAAAGCCGGGAGAATCACCAGCTTTTATTATAGCATCCGCGGGGAAAAGCCGCAAGGCCAGGGACGTGGTTTTTACAGGTAGAAAAAAACGCCCGCCTTCCAAGCGGCTGAAGGCGGGCGCAGGATACCTGGGAGAACTTGGCTGGTTTAGAATAGACCGATGATATTTCCATCCTCGGTAACGTCGATGGCCTCGGCGGCGGGAACCCTGGGCAGGCCGGGCATGGCGATGATGTCCCCGGCGAAGGCGACCACAAAGCCGGCCCCGGCGGACAGCCGCACCTGGCGGATGTGCAGGGTGTGGCCGGTGGGCGCGCCCAGGGCCTTGGGGTTATCGGAGAAGGAATACTGGGTCTTGGCGATGCACACCGGGCAGCGGCCGAAGCCCTCGTCCTCCATTTCCTTCAGCTGCCGCAGGACGCCAGCGCCGAAGGCTACGTCCGCCGCGCCGTAGACGCGGGTAGCTACCGCCGTCAGCTTGTCCTTGAGGGAAAGCTCGTCCGTGTAGGCATAGGTAGGCGTGGAGGCGGGCTGCCGATCGGCGGTATCGCATACCAGCCGGGCAAGCTCGGTGACGCCCGCGCCGCCCTTGGCCCAGCCGTCGCACAGGCGCACGGGAACATGAAGGCCCTCGCAGGCGGTTTCCACCAGGCGCATTTCCGCCTCGGTGTCGGTGACAAAGCGGTTCAGCGCCACGATCACCGGGCGATGCCACACCTGCTGAATGCGGCTGATATGCGCCGTCAGGTTGGGCAGGCCCTTTTCCAGGGCGGCGAGGTTTTCCGCGGACAGGTCGGCCTTGGGGCATCCGCCGTGGGCCTTCAGCGCACGGACGGTGGCCACCAGCACCACGGCGTCAGGCCACAGACCGCTCATGCGGCACTTGATGTCCAGGAACTTTTCCGCGCCAAGATCGGCGCCGAAGCCCGCCTCCGTCACCACATAATCCGCTAACTTCATGGCCGTCTTGGTGGCGATGACGCTGTTGCAGCCGTGGGCGATGTTGGCGAAGGGGCCGCCGTGCATCAGGCAGGGGGTGCCGTCGATGGTCTGCACCAGGTTGGGCTGGAGGGCGTCCCGCAGAAGGGCGGTCATGGCGCCCTGAGCGTTCAGATCCCCGGCGGTGACGGGTTTGCCGTCAAAGGTGCGGCCAACCCGCAGCCGGGCCAGGCGCGCCTTCAGGTCGCTCAGGTCGCTGGCCAGGCAGAACACGGCCATGACCTCGCTGGCGGCGGTGATGTCGAAGCCGTCCTCCCGGGGCATGCCGTTGGCCTTGCCGCCCATGCCGGAGACGATCTGCCGCAATTGGCGGTCGTTGACATCCAGGCAGCGGCGCCAGGTCACGCGGCGCGGGTCGATGCCCAGGCGGTTGCCCTGCTGGATGTGGTTGTCCACCATGGCGGCCAGCAGGTTGTTCGCGGCGGTAATGGCGTGCAAATCGCCGGTAAAGTGCAGGTTGATCTGCTCCATGGGCAGCACCTGAGCGTAACCGCCCCCGGTGGCGCCGCCCTTCATGCCGAAGACGGGGCCCAGGGAGGGCTCGCGCAGAGCCAGCATGGCCTTGCGGCCCAACTTGGTCATGCCGTCCGCCAGTCCCACGGAGACGGTGGTCTTGCCTTCCCCGGCGGGGGTGGGGTTGATGGCGGTGACCAGGATCAGCTTTGCCTTGGCATCACCAGGGATCCTGGCGGGGTCTACCTTGGCGATCAGGCGGCCATAGGGCGCCAGGGCTTCCTTCGGGATGCCCGCGGCGGCGGCAACCTGTCCGATGGGCTGAGGATGAGCGGCTTGGGCGATCTCAATATCGGTCGGCATGGGCTCACGCTCCTTCCAGCGTCATTCATGGATGATGGATACGCAGCCTATTATAACGGAAGAAACAGTTTTTCGCAAGCCTCTGGCGCGGAGAAAAGCGGGTGCGGGACTTGCCGCGCATTCCCCCCTTGTGCAATCGGCGGAAAGAAGCTATAATAAACAATGGCGTATTTCTGCTTGGAGGGAGGTGGGGCCGTGCTGGCGCAGGTCATTGTGGACATTGTGCACGAGAACGTGGCCCATACCTTCACCTACCGGGTGCCGGAAGGGATGCCGGTGACCGTCGGCCAGCGGGTGGAGGTGCCCTTCGGCCCCATGCGCAAGGAAGGCGTGGTGGTGGGCTTCACCGACCGCTGCGACGTTCCGCCGGAAAAGCTGCGGGACATCATCGGCACGCTGGAGGATTATCCGGCGGTGCTGCCCTGCCTGCTGGAGCTGGCGCGGCAGATGGCGCAGGACGCCCACTGCCCCCTGGCGGAAACCCTGCGGCTGATGCTGCCCGCGGAAATGCGGGGGGGCCGCGTGCGGGTGAAAGAGCAGCCCGTGGCATGTTTGACCGTCGCGCCGGAGCGTGTGGAGGACGCCATGGCGGCCCAGGGACGCTCCCAGAAGCGCAGGACGCTGCTGCGTCTGCTGGCGGACGGCGAGGCTCATCCCGTGGCGGAGCTGAAGCTGCTGGTACGGGAGCCCATGGAAAGCCTGCGCCAGCTGGAAGCGGCGGGGCTCGTTCGCCTGACGCAGGAAGAAGTCCTGCGCCGTCCGGCGGGGAGTGCGGCGGATGTCGCCGTGGCCGATCCGCCCCTGACGCCCGCGCAGGAGGAGGTGCTGTCCGTCACGCTGCCGGAACTGGCGGCGGGCCGGGGAAAATTCCTGCTCCATGGCGTCACGGGCAGCGGCAAGACCGAGGTCTTCATCCGCCTGGTGCGGGAGACGCTGCGGCGCGGCAGGACGGCCATGATTCTGGTGCCGGAAATTGCCCTGACGCCGCAGATGGTCAGCTGGTTCCGCGGGCGCTTCGGCGCGGTGGCGGCGGTGATGCACTCCCGGCTTTCGGCGGGGGAGCGCTTCGACGAGTGGCGGAGGATCCGCCGGGGCGAGGCGCGGGTGGTCATCGGCGCAAGGTCGGCGGTGTTCGCGCCCTGCGAAAGGCTGGGACTGATCGTGGTGGACGAGGAGCATGAATCCACCTACCTGAGCGACCGCCATCCCCGCTACGACGCCCGGGAGGTGGCGGCCTGGCGATGCGAACGCGAGGGCGCGACGCTGCTGCTGGCCTCCGCGACGCCCAGCATCCTGTCCTTCGCCAGGGCAAGAAGGGGCGACTATGTCCTGCTGGAAATGCCCGACCGGGTGATGCATCGCCCTATGCCCCGGGTGGACGTGGTGGACATGCGCAAGGAGATCGAAAACGGTAACCGCAGCATGTTCTCCGGCCTGCTGACGGCCAGATTGCGGGACTGCATGGCCCGGCATGAGCAGGCCATGCTGCTGATGAACCGCAGGGGCTACCATTCCTTCGTCAGCTGCCGCGCCTGCGGCCATGTGATGAAATGCCCCAACTGCGATGTGTCCTTGACCTGCCACGTCAGCGGCGGGGATCAGCAGCTGCACTGCCATTACTGCGGCCACGCCGAGCCGGTGCCGGGCCAGTGCCCCGAATGCGGCAGCCGGTACATCCGCTACTTCGGCGCGGGAACGCAGAAGGTGGAGGACGAGCTGCGCAGGCTGTTCCCGGGCACGGGCGTCGTCCGCATGGACATCGACACCACCTCCGGCAAGGACGGCCACGGCAAATTGCTGGACGAGTTCCGCTCGGGCCGCGCCCGCATCCTGGTGGGAACGCAGATGATCGCCAAGGGGCTTGACTTCCCCAACGTGACGCTGGTGGGCGTGGTGGCGGCGGATATGACGCTGAACCTGCCCGACTACCGGGCCCGGGAGCGTACCTTCCAGCTGCTGACCCAGGTGGCCGGGCGGGCGGGCCGGGGCGAGAAGCCCGGGCAGGTGGTCATCCAGACCTATAAGCCGGAGGATCCGCTGATCCTCACGGCAGCGGCCCAGGACTACCGCGCCTTCTTTCAGCAGGAATTCGACCGGCGGCGGCGGGGGCTGTATCCGCCCTTCACCATCATGGCGAGGCTGCTGGTGGAGGCGCCCCGCGAGCAGGACGCCCTGACCAGGGCGGAGGCGCTCCACCGGCAATGCCTTACGCTGCTGGACGGCCATCCTCTGTGGCGGAAGCGGACGCTGCTGATGCGCCTGGATCGCCCGCCGGTGACGATGCTTCGGGGGCGGTATCGCTGGCATGTGCTGTTCAAGCTGCTTGTCCACCCGGACACCGAGCCTTGGGTGGCGGCGCTGACGGCGCTGGCGGCGCTGGCGAGGGAGGAAGCCCCCGGAACCGAGGTCTATTTTGAGTATAACCCCACAACAATGATGTGATGATGACATAACCGCAACAGAAGGAGACGAACGACGATGGCGACGCGCAAAATTGTGAAATTGGGGGACGATTGCCTCCGCAAGGTGTGTAAAAAGCAGGAGAAATTCGACTTCCGCCTGTCCCTTTTGCTCAAGGATATGGCCGATACCATGTACAAGGCGGAGGGCGTGGGTCTGGCCGCGCCCCAGGTGGGCATCCTGCGGCGGGTGGTGGTCATCGACGTGGGCGACGGCCTGGTGGAGCTGGTCAACCCGGAGATCATCAGCCGGGAGGGCGAGCAGTGCGGCCGGGAGGGCTGTCTGTCCCTGCCGGGGCGTCAGGGCATCGTGACCCGGCCCCGCAAGGTGACCGTCCGCGCCCAGGATCGCAAGGGCAGTCCCGTTGAATTCACGGCGGAGGACTTCTTCGCCCGGGCGGTCTGCCATGAGCTGGATCACCTGGACGGCCGGGTGTACATCGACGTGATGGATCGCGAATTGACCCCCGAGGAAATCGAGGGCCATGTGCCGGAGGACGACAACGAATGAGAATCGTGTTCATGGGCACGCCGGAATTTGCCGTGCCCAGTTTGAGGGCCCTGTGGGAGCGGGGCGATGAGATCGTGGGCGTGTTCACCCAGCCGGACAGGCCCAAGGGCCGGGGCAACAAGGTCATCATGTCCCCGGTGAAGGCCTTCGCGGTGGAAAAGAGCATCCCGGTGTACCAGCCCCAGCGCATCCGCCGGGAGAGCCTGGAGGACTTGAAGGCCCTCACGCCCGACCTGTGCGTTACGGCGGCCTTCGGGCAGATTCTGAGCCAGGCCATCCTGGACGTTCCGCCCCTGGGCACCATCAATGTCCACGCCTCCCTGCTGCCGCGTCATCGGGGCAGCGCGCCCATCGCCTGGGCCATCATGGACGGCGATGCCGAGGCCGGCGTGACCACCATGATGACATCTCGCGGCATCGACAACGGAGATATGCTGCTGAAGGCGGCCACGCCCATTCAGCCCGGGGAGACCTGCGGCGAATTGACCCAGCGCCTGAGCCAGCTGGGGGCGCTGCTGCTGCTGGATACCCTCGATGCCCTTGAAAATGGGACGCTCACCCGCATTCCGCAGGATGAAAGCGCCATGACCTATGATCCCATGCTGGACAAGGCCATGGGCGTCATCGACTGGACGGCGGAGGAGGCCGCCATTGTCAACCGCATCCACGGCCTGAACCCCTGGCCGGGGTGTACCTCCTGCTGGGAGGGCCAGCGGCTGAAGCTGCTGCGGGCCAAGGCGGCGGAGGGCGCGGGCGTGCCCGGCGAGGTGTTGACGGCGGATGCCAAGACCGGACTGGTCATCGCCGCCGGGAAGGGTGCGGTGCGGATTTTGCAGATGCAGGCCCCGGGCGGCAAGCCCATGAAGCCGGAGGATTACCTTCGCGGCCACCCGATGGCCGTGGGAACAATATGGAAAGAGGTTGACCAATGAGCGACGAAGAACGTCGGCAGGATGCCAAGGCAACCGTGGATGGCGGCAGGAAGCCCCATCAGGGAGGAAAAGCCCCCTATGGTGGCAATGGGAAACGCGCAAACGGTGAAAGAAAGCCCTTTGGTGGAAGTAAGCCTGGCTTTGGCGGCGGAAAACCGCAGACTCGTGGGGGCACCGGCAGACCGGCAGGAAATAGGCCCGTCTTCGGTGGGAAAGCTCGTCCGGCAGACGGCGGAAAACCCGCTTCCCGTGGGGAACAGCGGCCTTTTGATGATCGAAAGTCTGCCGCGGGTGGAGAACGCAAGGCATTCGACGGTCATAAGCCCGCCTTCCGTGGGGATCGCAGGCCAAGCGGCGGCGCGAAGCCTTCCTTTGGCGGGGGGCGCAGGCCCGCTGGCGGCAATCGCCCCGGCTTCGGCGGCAGCGGGCGTTCCCATGGCGACCGCTCCGGCTTCCGCGGCACGGCCCGTCCCGTCCGCAGGGAGGAAAAGCCCGTGGTGCAGACCGACGGCCTGCCGGCACGGCGCATCGCCCTGGCCGTCATCCGCGCGGTGACGGAGCAGGACGCCTATGCCTCCTTGGTGCTGGACGAAAAGCTGCGCGGCTGCGGCCTCAGCGTGGCCGACCGCCGTCTGGCGTCCCGGCTGGCTTACGATACCATCGAGCATCTGCTGACCCTCGACCACGCCCTGAACCAGATCATGGCCAAGTCGGATACGGACATCAAGCTGCGCAACGTGCTGCGCCTGGGCGCCTGCCAGATTCTGCTGGAGGATCGCATTCCCGAAAGCGCCGCCACCAACACCTCGGTGGCCCTGTGCAAGGAGATCGGCATGGAGGGCCTGGCCGGGGTGTGCAACGGCATCCTGCGCAACCTGATCCGCCAAAAGGACGAGCTGTCCTGGCCCGATCCCGCCCGCGAGCCGGTGACGGCCATGTCCATCCGACATTCGGTGCCGGCGTGGCTGGTGGAGAAGCTGACGGCGGACTACGGCGATGAAGCCGAGGCCCTCATGAGCTGCCACACCCCGGAAACCTATGTGACCATCCGGCCCAACACCACCCTGGTGGACGATGCGGCTTTCGCGGCGCTGCTGGACAAAAAGGTTTGGGACAAGGAACCCGGCCTGACTCCGGGCAGCTGGCGCATCCGCGGCATGGCGGACATCGGCCGGGACGCGGATTTCCTCAGCGGCCGCTTCTCCATCCAGGGCGAGGGCAGTATGATGGCCTGTATGGCGGCGGAGGTCAGGCCCGGCATGCAGGTGCTGGACGCCTGCGCCGCGCCGGGCGGCAAGACCTGCCTGATGGCGGAGATGATGAACGGCACGGGCCGCGTCCAGGCGTGGGAGCTGCATCCCCACCGCACGGAGCTGATCGCCGCCCAGGCCAAGCGGCTCCAGCTGGAAAACATCCGCCCCATGACCCGGGACGCCACCCGCCATCGGGAGGAGCTTGACCAGACCATGGACGTGGTGCTGCTGGACGCCCCCTGCTCTGGCCTGGGTGTGATGGCGGACAAGCCGGACGTGAAGTACCGCGTGACGGCGGATTCCCTGGCGGAGCTGACGCAAACGCAAGCGGCGCTGCTGGATGCCGTGGCCCCCTATGTGAAGCAGGGCGGCAGGCTGGTGTATTCCACCTGCTCCATGCTGAAGGAAGAAAACGTGCGCCAGGTGGAGGCCTTCCTGGCCCGCCATCCTGAGTTTGAGTTGCTGCCGCTGCCGGAGAGCATCCCCCAGCGGTTCCGCCAATACGCCGATGTGGGCCTGCAATTGCTGCCCCACCGGGATCAGGTGGAAGGCTTCTACATCTGCCCCATGCGGAGGAAGCGCGTATGATCCTCTTGGCGGACATGTCTCAGGCGGAACTCATCGCCTGGTGCGCGGCACAGGGACTTCCGGCCTTCCGGGGGAAGCAGATTTTCCGCTGGATCCATCAGGGCGCGGATTTCGACGGCATGACCAACCTGCCCGCGTCCCTGCGGGAGAAGCTGAAAGCTGTCGCTGTCGCCCAGCCCGTGCGCATCATCGACCGGCGGCGCTCCCGCATTGACGATACGGTGAAGTTCCTGTTCGGCCTGATGGACGGCAACTGCGTGGAGGGCGTGCTGATGCGCTACCACCACGGCTGTACGCTGTGCATCTCCACCCAGGTGGGCTGCCGGATGGGCTGCACCTTCTGTGCCTCCACCCTGGAGGGCTGCGTGCGGAGCCTGTCGCCCGGCGAAATGTTGGGGGAGATCCTGTGCGCCAACCATGACCTGGCGGACGGCGAACGGGTGCACAACGTGGTGCTCATGGGCAGCGGCGAGCCCCTCGATAATTATGATAACGTCATGAAGTTCCTGCGGCTGCTGCGGGAGCCGGAGGGCGTTCAGATCGGGCTGCGGAACGTCAGCCTGTCCACCTGCGGCATCGTGCCGAAGATGTACGCCCTGGCGGAGGAGGACCTGCCCGTTACCCTGTCCGTCTCCCTCCACGCGCCCAACGACGACATCCGCCGTCAGACCATGCCCATCGCCAAAGCGTATCCCATGGAGGACCTCCTCGCCGCCTGCCGCAACTACATCGACAAGACCGGGCGGCGCGTCATCTTCGAGTATGCGCTGGTGGGCGGGGTCAACTGCGAGGAGCGCCACGCGGTGGAGCTGGCCTTCCGGCTGCGGGGGATGCAGTGCCATGTGAACCTGATCCCCCTTAACGCCGTGGAGGAGCGCGACCTGCGCGGCGTCAGCGAGAAGACCGTCCGCCGCTTCATGAGCAAGCTGGAGGAGCTGCATATTTCCGTCACCCGCCGCCGGGAGATGGGCGACGACATCGAAGGCGCCTGCGGGCAGCTGAGACGCAAAACGCTCTCTGCCCAGCGCGCCGAAAGGGATGAATCGACATGAGCCACAGGTTTCGCTTTACCAAGGACTGCATGGATCGGCTGAAGCGCTTCGCCAAGGGCGAGAATCCTCCGGCGGAGGAAGCCGCCGATGACGCGGCGCAGACCGTCCCTGTTCAGGAAGCCCCCACGCCCCCGCGGGAGGGCCTGCTTGCCTTTGCCCGGACGGATGTGGGCAAGGTGCGGGCCACGAACCAGGACGCCCTCGTCAGCGGCGAAGGCCTGTGGGGCGTGGCGGACGGCATGGGCGGCCATAACGGCGGCGAAACGGCTTCCGCCGGAGCAAAGGATGCGCTGCTGGAATTGCTTGCGGGCAAGGAGCCGTCGGCGGAGGCCCTTCGGGAGGCCTTCACCGAGGTGAACGCCCGGCTGTTCCGCCAGCAGAAGCAGGAGACCCGTTTGGCCGGCATGGGCACCACGCTGACGGTTCTGTGGTTCGCCCCGGAGAAGGTGCTGGTGGGCCATGTGGGCGACAGCCGCGCCTACCGCCTTCGGGAGGGCGAATGGGAGCAGCTGACCAGCGACCATTCCCTGGTGGCGGAACTGCGCCGGGCCGGTGTGCTGACCCCCGCGCAGGCGGAGAACCACCCCATGCGCAACGTCATCACCCGGGCGGTGGGCACCGAGGAAGGCATCGAGACGGAGATCGTCGAGGCCGAGCGGCGCAAAGGCGACCGCTACCTGGTGTGCTCGGATGGGCTGCACGGCATGGTGAGCGACCCGGAGCTGAAGCGCATGCTGGCCTCGGGGACGCCGGAGAGCGCCTGCGGCCAGATGATCGACGCGGCCCTTGCGGCCGGCGGCCGGGATAACATCAGCGTGGTCGTCCTCCACGATCAGGAGGGCCGGGCATGAGCGAGAAAATCCTTGCGGATCGCTACCGGCTGGTGGAGCAGATCGGCGTGGGCGGCATGGCCATCGTGTACCGCGCCGTCGACCAGCGCACAGGCCACAATGTGGCGGTGAAGGTGCTCAAGCCCGAGTTCAACAAGGACGCGGAGTTTGTGGGCCGTTTCCAGCGCGAAGCCGAGGCCGCCAGCCGGATGACCCATCATAACATCGTCAACCTGCTGGATGTAGGCATGGACGGGGAGAACCGCTACCTGGTCATGGAGTATGTCCAGGGCAAGACCCTGAAGGAGGTCATCCGGGAGAAGGGGCGGATCAACCCCACCGTGGCGGCGCAGATCACCATCCGCATCCTGTCGGCGCTTCAGCATGCCCATCAAAACGGCATCATTCACCGGGACATCAAGCCCCAGAACATCCTTGTCCATGCCGACGGCCACATCAAGGTGGCGGACTTCGGCATTGCCCGCATGGCCAACAGCTCCACCCTGACAAGGAGCGATACGGTCATGGGTTCGGTGCATTATTTCAGCCCGGAGCAGGCCAGCGGCCACGCGGCGGATGTCACCAGCGACATCTACTCCGTGGGCGTGGTGCTCTACGAGATGCTCACCGGGCGCGTTCCCTTCGAGGGCGACAGCACCGTGGCCGTGGCCATGCAGCACCTGCATACCCGGCCCGCGCCCATTGAGACCATCGCGCCGGAGGTGCCGCTGGCCATCTGCCATGTGGCCATGATGGCCATGGAGAAGAACCCCAAGTACCGCTATCAATCTGCGTGGGAAATGGCCCTCGAGCTGCGCAAGGCCATCGACGGGCGCACCGATCAGATGCAGCCCCGCCTGGTGGAGAAGCACCTGAAGCCCCCCATGCCGATGCCCCCCCAGGGGATGCCGGTCAAGCAGACGTCCACCGGACAGGTGCCGACGCCGCCCAGAAGGCATCACCGGGCCAACCCCATCAGCGCCAAGGCGTGGATCCTCACCGCGCTGATGGCGGCGGCGGTGTTCTACGGGCTGTATGTGGGCGGCGTGGCCATCTACGAAAAGGTCGTGAACTCCGTGACCGTGCTGGACTATCTGGGCATGGAGGTCAGCGCGGCCCAGCGCGCGGCCACCCGCCAGGGCCTGCGGGCGGAAATCGTGGAGATCAACCACCCCACCATTTCCAGCGGCATGGTGATCCTGCAGGCGCCGGAGGTGGACAGCACCCTGCGCAAGGGCGACACCGTGGTGCTGACCGTCTCCAAGGGCCCGGCGGCGCTGACGGTGCCGCCCATTACCGGCATGACGGTGAACGACGGCATTACCGCGGCTTCCGCCTACGGCCTCACCCTGACGGTGGTGGAGCAGGTGGTTTCCACGGATGTGCAGGCCAATTTCATCATTGACCAGCAGCCCAAGGCCGGAGAGCCCTGCCAGAGCGGTGACATCATCCGCGTGGTGGTGTCCGGCGGGTCGGTCTTTGTGCCCAATGTGACGAACATCCCCCTGAGCAACGCCATGGAGCGCCTGACGGCCAGCAACCTGACCATGAACAACGCCCTGCAGTATGTGGAAACGACGGATCCCGCCCTCCACGGCATGGTGGCGGAGCAATCGCCGCTGGCTGATACGCAGGTGGTTCAGGGGACGCAGGTGGTGCTGAAGGTCTATCAGGTGGCCAGCATGATGGCCAGGGCCAGGGTGACCATTGAGCTGCCCCAGAGCGACGGGCTCATCAGCGTGCGCATCACCCTGGTGCAGGGCGAAAGCGAGGTTACCGCCTACCAGGGCGAATATCCTGCCAACGCCAGCCGCTATCCATCGGTGGAACTGACGGGGCAGACCCCTGGCGACTACACCTACAAGGTCTATTTCGGGAACAAATTTGCCTATCAGCAGCAGGTGACGCTGGAATGAGCATGGAAACAGTGACGCGGCAGGGGACGCTGGTGCGCGGCTTCGGCGGGTTTTATGTGGCGCAAGCCGACGGCCAGGAATACACCCTGCGCTGCAAGAAAAAATTTCGGCGGATGAAGCTCTCCCCCCTGGTGGGCGATGAGGTGCTTTTCATCCCGGGGGAAGGCGAGGAGCACGGCTGGCTGGAGGAAATCCTGCCCCGCAGGAGTGAATGCCTCCGCCCGCCGGTGGCCAATGTGTCGCTTTTGCTGATTGTGGTGGCGCCCGAGCCCGCCCCCGACCTGCTGCTGGTGGATCGGATCATGGTTCGCGCCCGTCAGCAGGGGATGAAGCTGGCCCTGGTGGTGAACAAGTGCGACATCGACCCTGCGTTGGCGGATGTGCTGCGCCGTCAGTACGCGGGCGCGGAGGCGAGGGTCTACGCGGCCTCGGCGGCGGAAAAGCGGGGGCTGGAGGACATCCGGCAGGCCATGGCGGGCGAGCTGTGCTGCCTGACGGGACAATCCGGCGTGGGCAAAAGCACGCTGCTGAACGCGCTGCTGGGCCTGTCCCTGGAGACCGGGGAGATCAGCCAGCGAATCCTCCGGGGGAAGAACACCACCCGCCATGCCGAGCTGCTGATGAAGGACGGCCTGCGGGTGCTGGATACCGCCGGCTTCAGCCTGCTGGAGCTGGACGCGGCCATGGAGCCTGTCACCCTGCGGGACTACTACCCGGAATTCCGGGAGCATGAGGACGGGTGCCGCTTCACGCCCTGCTATCACGACCGGGAGCCGGGGTGCGCGGTGCGGGCGGCCTGCGAGAACGGAAGCATCGACCCGGAGCGGCTGGAACGCTACCGCGCGCTGCTGGCTGAGGTGCGAAAGAGTTGGAGGGAACGGTATGATTAAGGTTGCGCCGTCCATATTGGCGGCAGACGCATTGAACCTGGAGCGGGATGTGGCGCGGATGGCGCAGGTCGGCTGCGATTGGGTGCATGTGGACATCATGGATGCCCACTTCGTGCCCAATTTGTCCTACGGCCCGGCGGTGGTGAAGGCCCTGCGCCCCCGCTTTCAGCTGCCCCTGGACGTTCACCTGATGATGGACAACCCGGCAGACTACATCGACGTTTTCTGCGATGCCGGAGCGGATGTGCTGACCATCCACGCGGAAATCCCCGGGGACGCGGCGGCGCTGCTGAAGAAGATTCGCGCCCGGGGCGTGAAGGCGGGTTTGGCCCTGAAGCCCGCCACGGCGCCCGACGAGGTGGCGCCGCTGCTGCCCCTGTGCGACATGTGCCTGGTGATGAGCGTGGAGCCTGGCTTCGGCGGCCAGTCCTTCATGCCCCAGGTGGTGGATAAGCTGCCGCGGCTTCGGCAGCTGGGCTTCGCGGGAGCAATTGAAATGGACGGCGGCATCAACATGGACAACATCGTCATGCTGGCTCAGGCGGGCCTGGATGTGGCGGTGATGGGCACGGCGCTGTACCGTCACGCTGATCCGGCGGAAGCCATCGCGGCCATCCACCGGCTGTAAGCGGGAATGGAGACGCCTCCCGGCGGGCAAACTGCTCCGGGAGGTGTTTTGATGCGGGAAAAAGAGGCGAAGCCCCAGCGTCCGCTGTTCGCGCCTGTTCAGAGGCGCAGGCCCATGGAGCGCCGCAAGAACGAGCAGTAGTGGCTGCCGGAGGGATCAACACCATATATAGGTGAAATATTTTTGAAACAGCGTTTCACTTGTGTGAAATGGGTGTATCATACAAACAGACCGAAGCCAAGCGGCTGCGGAAGATGAACAAAAGGAGCGATATCATGGCTTGCAATGTGAATGTGATGGGCGGCGTCCTGGAACAGGCGGAAATCGATGCCTATATTGATCGCGCGAAAAAGAAGTTTGGCCGGGAGCCTTTTGGCATGGACATCAAGGTGGACGGCGACTTTGTGGAGCTTTCCTATGACTTCGGCAGCCAGCCCTTCCAGCGGATCCGCCGGATCACCGGCTACCTGGTGGGCACGCTGGATCGCTTCAACAACGCCAAGCGCGCTGAGGAGCACGACCGGGTCAAGCACGGCCTTCCGACCTGCTGCAATGAATAAACGCACCTATCCCTTGTCTGTGGGCAAGGGATATTTTTATTTCATGTTCGCTTGACAGCGGAAGTCGCTGATGTTATCCTGACCACAAGTACGGATGAACGGAGGAATGCGCCATGGCGTTCGACTTCAAAAAGGAATACAAGGAATTTTATCTGTCCAAGCAGAAGCCGGAGATCGTGACGCTGCCCCGGATGAATTATGTGGCTGTCCGGGGGCAGGGCGACCCGAATGAACCGGGCGGCGCGTATCAGCAGGCGCTGGCGGTGCTGTATGCCGTGGCCTACACCATCAAAATGAGCAAGCTGAGCGACCGGCGGATGGAGGGCTATTTTGATTATGTCGTGCCGCCCCTGGAGGGCTTCTGGGAGCAGGCGGGCACGCCGGGCTACGATCCCGCGCACAAGGAGGACTTCCGCTGGATTTCCGTGATTCGCCTGCCGGACTTTGTGGGGCAGGAGGACTTCGACTGGTCTGTGCGGACGGCGACGGCCAAGAAGGGGCTTGACTGCTCGGCGGCGGAATTCCTCACCGTGGAGGAGGGCCTTTGCGTCCAGATGCTGCATGTGGGCCCCTACGACGATGAGCCTGCCTCCGTGGCGCTGATGGACGCCTACATCCAGGCCCAGGGCTATGTGAACGACCTGACTCCCCAGCGCCAGCATCACGAGATCTATCTGTCCGACGCGCGACGGGTGGAGCCTGCCAAGCGCCGCACGGTGATCCGCCATCCCATTCGCCCTGCCTGACGGAGGTGCCTGATGAACGTTGAGCGCCGCGTGAAGCCAGCCTTTGCCGTCATCGGCAAGGAGGGTTCGACATTGGATGGCCCGGGCTTTGTTCAGCGCCTTTGGGATGAGGCTAACGCCCACTTCAGCGAAATTCAGCCCTTGGTCAAGCGCGACGAAGCCGGTCGCTGCTGCGGCTTCTGGGGCGCGATGACCGACTTTTCCCGGGCTTTCAGGCCATGGACGGAGGGCTTTACCCAGGGGCTTTACCTGGCCGGCGCGGAATGTGCGGATGATGCCGAGGCGCCCGAGGGATGGAGCCGGTGGGTCGTGCCGGGCTTTGAATACCTGGCCGTGGAGAACGACGACGGAGGAGCCTTCGAGGCCGGACTTGCCTATCTGGCTGCGCATGATCTGGCAATGGTCGGGGCGGCCCAGGATTTTGTTTGCCCGGCGACGGGGAAGGGCGCGGTGCTCTTTCCCATTCGTCGGCTATAAGGGCGGCAGCACTTGCCTTTTCCGCGCAAAAGGTGTATAAAGGAAAGGAACACAACCGAAGGGTGGTATACCAATGAAGAAACGGATCGCTCTCGCGCTGGCCGTGACCCTGGCCTTGACCATGCTTGCCTCCGCGCTGGCGGATGGCGAGGTGAAGCTGCCTAAATTCCAGTACAAGGCCAACAATTATGTGGCCTACCTGGACAAGGAGCTGTACATTGAGATGAAGGTGGTTTCCGGCGGCTCCCTGCCCGCGGACGCGGTCATTGAGCTTCGGGACGAGCAGGGCAATGTGTGGATGACCAAGGCCTTCCAGGGCAAGGCGAAGAATGTGGGCTTCCGCCTGACGCCCACGGAGGCGCATCTGGGCGGACACATGCTGAACCTGTGGTACGGCGATGAGAAGATCACCCAGGAGGATCTGCGCGTTTTCATCTCTGACCGCGGTCAGAAGCCCATCAAAAAGGTGGAAACCGAGCAGCCCTATATGGCCATCACCCTGGACTGCGGCTTTTACGGCGATAACACCGACATGGTGCTGAAGCTGCTGGACGAATACGGCATCAAGTGTACTTTTTTCTTCACGGGCTACTTTGTGCGGTTTTTCCCCGAGGAAGCCGCCAGGATCCGCGATGCCGGCCATGAAATCGGCAACCATACCATGTGGCATCCTGCGCTGACCAAGGAGAACCGCGCCAAGCAGATTTCCGAGATTCTGCATGCCAGCGAGTACATTCAGGAGGAGCTGGGTGTGGTGCCGCGGCTGTTCCGTCCGCCCTATGGCGATATTGACAGCACGGTGACGGCCATTGCCCGCGCGGGCGGCATGGAAGCCATCATGTGGACCATCGACTCCCATGACTGGGATGCCAAGTACACCGCCGACAAGGTTTACAAGCGTGTCACCAAGAACATCACCCCCGGCACGATCATCCTGTTCCATCTGGACGGCCATACCTGCGAGGAGAATCTGCGCAGGGCGCTGGATTATTATATCAAAGAGCTGGGCCTGCAGGTGGTGCCGGTGACCAAGCTGATGGAAATCGGCGGCTTGGAGCTGCCGGCGTGTCCGTATCTGACGGAGGAAGGCGCGGAAGAACCGGCGGCTGCGGCGTGACCGGCGGCGGGGTTTATATGGCGTGTTCATACAACACGCCTCTTTTTTGTTGCATTTGTTTACCGCATGTTTTATAATAAGGATAAGTATCGCCTGTGAAACGGAGGATTGTATCATGTTGACCATGGACATTCAGCCTGGAAAAAATGCTTTGAGCCGCGCCATCGCTGCCTTGCCGCAGAACGACGACCCTGCCTGCATCCGCCTTGCGCCCGGCATTTATGAGGAAAAGGTGGTGCTCAGCCGCGCCAATACCACCCTGGAGGGCGCGGGGGCCGAGAAGACGAAAATCACCTGGCATGACGCCGCCATGGAGATTCTGCCGGACGGCATGAAGCGGGGAACCTTTCGTACTGCCACGCTGCTGGTGGACGCGCCCCAGGTGACGCTCCGGGGCCTGACGGTGGAAAACAGCGCCGCGCCCCGGGAAAAGGTGGGCCAGTGCATCGCCCTGTATGTGGATGGCGACCGGTTCCTCTGCGAGGACTGCACCCTGTCCTCCTATCAGGACACGCTGTTCACCGCGCCCCTCCCGCCCAAGGAGGTGGAGAAGAACGGCTTCATCGGGCCCAAGCAGTTCGCGCCCCGGACGCCCCAGCGGCAGACCTACCGCCGCTGCCGGATCGAGGGGGATGTGGATTTCATCTTCGGCGGGGCCGCGGCCTGGTTCGAGGACTGCGATATTGTCACGGTGGATGGCCGGGAGGATCGTTCCGCCCCATGGTGCGCCTATTGCACCGCGGCATCCACGCCGGAGGGGCAGCGCTTCGGCTATGTGTTCAGGCATTGTCGGTTTACCTCGGAGGACTTCGGGCCGGACTCGGTCTATCTGGGCCGTCCGTGGCGGGAGTTTGCCAAGACGGTGCTGATCGACTGCGAGCTGGGCGCGCATATCAAGGCCGTGGGCTGGCATGACTGGAACAAGGCCGTCTTCCCCCAGACGGGGTATTACGGCGAATATGGCTCCCGCGGCCCGGGGGCGGAGGGCGAGCGGGCGCCGTATGCCCATGCCATGACCGCCGAGGAGGCGGAAGCCATCACCTACGAGGCGTTCATGGCCAGCATGGCGTGAGGCCGCATCAGCGTGAAGGGAAGGGACGCCCATGGAGTCCAAACGCTACTTTGAAAGCAAGTTTTTCAAGCGGCTCTTTTTCTCCTATGTGCTGCTGATTGGCGCGTTCATGCTGGTTTATACGGTATGGTACGTCGTGTCGTATCAGGCGCGGTGGGAGCAGGATGCTGAAAAGACGGCCCAGCAGCAGGTGACGGCCTACGCTACGGCCATGGATCAGCAGTTTTTCGCCGCTCAAAGCATGATCGCGGCCATCAATTCCTCGGAAAACTTCCGCACCATCTTCCAGAGCGCTTATGTGGAGAAGAAAACCATCGACTCCATGCAGTACTATCGCCTTCAGCTGGAATTCAAGCGCATCCGCGGCTCGTCCACCAACATGAACATCTACTCGGTGATGTACTGCTTCCAGAATGATAACAAGGTCTACATGCCGGGGGGCGTCATTGACTTCACCGGCTCGCCCCAGATGCTGCAGGGGGGCCCAAGGCCTGTGGTGAATTCCGTGGCCGGCCTGCTGGGCGTGGTCAATCATTCGCAGATGATTATCAACAAGGAATATCTGATCTATGCCGACAGCTACACCGCCTTCAGCGAAAGCATGCCCCGGGGCATCGTCATGGTGCTGTTTGAGGAGAGCGGCCTGCAGAAGCTGACGGAAAGCGTGCTGGGGACATCCGGCGGCGCGTCCATCCTTTGCGACGGCGAGGCGCTGATGAGCTTCGGAACGGCGGAAGGCCGCGCCTTTGAGGCCAAGAGCCTGCTGAATCATCGCGTCAGCTACCGGTTTTATGTGCCGGAAGCCATGTTTGCCGCGCCCTTCGTATCCTCGGTGATGCTGCCCCTGGGCGCGATACTGCTGCTGGGGCTGATCTTTGTGCTGGTGACCTATGGCTTCTCCCGGCGGATATACAAGCCTATCGGAAGCATCAGCCGGATGATCGACACCGAGCAGCACTCCGGCGATGATATGGATGACCTGCTGATGGGCATCAGCAGCCTGATTGGCGAGCGCAACGGCTATCGGGAAAAGATGATAACCATATCGCCCTATGTGCAGCAGGGGATGGTGCACAGCCTGATCAGCGGCGGCGCGCAGAACCAGCATTCCGATCTGCTGACGGACAACGAGTTCCTGGAACTGAAAAAGCTCTACTTTACCGTGGCGCTGGTGAATATCGTCAATACCGGCGACCGGGAAAGCGTGGCGCGGCATTTCCAGGACGCCCAGGCGCTCATCCGCCATGTGTGCCAGGAGCTGACCACGGACGAGCGAAGCGTGGTCTGCTGCAGCAAAAACCTGCAAAACATGTATGTGATCGTCAACAGCGACGAAGCGGAGGGCGCGGAAGCCGTCTTCTATGCCCTGCATGAGCGCATCCGGGACGCCATTGACGATCCCCGCTATGCGGTGACCATCGGCGTCAGCGGAACGGAGAGCGACCTGAACAGCCTGCGTTCCGCCTGCGACAAGGCGCAGAACGCGCTGAACCAGATGCTGACCGGCGGCCGGGACTGCGTTTATTTCGACGATTCCACCGCCCATGAGGCCAAGCGGCGCTACTATTTCCCCAAGGACGCGCACAAGCGCATGGCGAAAAACCTCAAGGAAGGGAATCTGGCGGAGCTGCAGGCCCAGCTGGATGATATTTACCAGCGGAATATGCAGGAAGCGGAGCTGCCCCTGAGCGAGATCGAAATGATGCTGGAGGAGCTGCACTACACCGTCAGCGCTGCGCTGCGTGTATGACCGCAGCACCATCCATGTGCGCATCGAGCGTCTGCGGGATACCATGACCATCGACGAAATTTTCGCGTACTACAAGACGGTCTTTGCCGCGGCGCTGTCCAGTCTGGGCGAGCAGGAGCCCGGCGCGCCCGATGAAACGGAACGCAGGGTGTGCGATTACATCGAAGAGCACTATTGTGATCCCGAGCTGTCCCTGAACAGCCTGGCGGACCATTTCGGCGTGTCCACCAAGGTCATCGGCACCATCTGCAAGAAGCGGTACAACACCACATTCCTGCAATATGTGCGGGAGCGGCAGATTCACCGGGCGGCGGAGCTTTTGCGGGATACCAGCCTGCCCCTGGAGGAAATTGCCCAGCAGTGCGGCTTCATCAACGTGCTGACCTTCCGGCGGAACTTCAAGGCCGTCATGAACATGAATCCTAGTGATTTCCGGCACTAAAGCGACCAGAACGTTCAAATCGTGCCGCGCTTTCTGATGGCCCGATTTGTATCTTCCATCAAAAATAGCCCGTACAAAAGCTGCTGCGCGAAGTGATGCTTGCGCGTTCGGCAGCTTTTTACTATAATGCAATTGTTCGCAGAGGTTGGAATGAAACCAAAAAGAACATGAAAAGCTCGAAAGGTGGAAGTGACGATGATTGCCAGCAAGAAGAATGCGGCAGCGGCGGCGTATCTTCCGGGGAAGAAGAGCCTTGGTCAGCTCATCAGGCGCGACCAAGCGCTCATCATCATGTTTGTGCCGATCTTCATTTACTACATTGTATTCTGTTATTTGCCCATGGCCGGCCTGGTGATGGCCTTTGAGGACTTCAAGATCGGCAGCGGCTTCGCGGGCATGTTCACCAGCCCCTGGGTGGGCTTCAAGTGGTTCAGCCAGTTCTTCAATTCCGCCTTCGCCTGGCGCATCATCCGCAATACCTTCCTTCTTTCCTTCTATTCGCTGCTTTTCGGCTTCCCCATTCCGATTATTTTCGCCATCTGCATTACGCAGATGCGGGCCAAGAAGTTCTCCAAGGTTGCCCAGGTGGTGACCTACCTGCCGTACTTCATTTCCACCGTGGTGGTGGTCGGCATGATGACCAACTTCCTGTCCCCCAGCAACGGCATCATCAACGAGTTCATCAAGCGCCTGGGCGGCAAGCCCATCAACTTCATGAGCAACCCCGCGTGGTTCCGCCGGCTCTACGTCATCTCCGGCTCCTGGCAGAGCTTCGGCTTCAACTCCATCATTTTCGTGGCGGCCATCATGGGCATTGACCCGGCGCTTTACGAGGCCATGAAGGTGGACGGCGCCACCCGCTGGCAGCAGATCATTCACCTGATTCTTCCCATGATTGCCGATACGGTCATCCTGCTGCTGATCATGACCCTGGGCAACCTGCTGAACGTGGGCTTTGAGAAGGTCTACCTGATGTACAGCCCCGCCGTGTACGAGACCGGCGATGTCATTGCCACCTATGTGTACCGCCAGGGCATCGAGAACAAGAACTTCGGCTACGCTTCCGCCGTGGGCCTGTTCTACTCAGCGGTGGGCTTCATCTTCGTCCTGGGTTCCAACACCCTGTCCCGCCGGGTTACCGGCTCGTCGCTGTGGTAAGGAGGGGAGCAGTCATGACGGCAATCAAGGTTGGCAAAAACAAGGCGGACAGCTTCCGCTCCTCCAGTCCCAGCGACAAGATTCTGGACATCATCATCTGGGGATTGGTGGTTTTCGCAGTCCTGGTGACGCTTTACCCGTTTGTGTATGTCGTGTCCGTGTCCATCAGCGACGGCGCGGCGGTGGCCCGGGGCGACGTGCTGCTCTTCCCCAAGGGCTTCTCCCTGGACGCCTTCAAAATGGTGGTGGAGTACGATCAATTGTGGGTCTCCTACGGCAACACCTTCTTCTACACCATCGTGGGCACTGTCTGCAACATGGTTTTCACCTGCCTGGCGGCCTATCCGCTGTCCAAGAAGCAGTTTTTCCTGCGGCGCAAGCTGAACTTCTTCGTGGTCTTCACCATGTACTTCTCCGGCGGCCTGATTCCCACCTACATGGTGGTGACCGGCCTGGGGCTGTACAACACCCGGCTGGCCATGATTCTGCCCGCGCTGCTGAGCACCTACAACATGATGATCTGCCGCTCCGCCATGGAGAGCGTGCCCCAGGATCTGTACGAGAACGCTTCCCTGGAAGGCGCCAGCGAGTTCTACCAGCTGATTCACATTGCCATCCCGCTGGTGAAGCCCACCCTGGCCGTGCTGACGCTGTATTACGCCGTCGCCCGGTACAATGACTTCTTCAACGCCGTGCTCTACATCGGCAATACCGCCCTGCAGCCCCTGCAGATGTTCCTGCGAAAAATCCTGCTGATGTCCTCCTCGGAGATTCTCCAGCGTGCCGGCTCCACCGGCGCCGCCGCGGCCGCTCAGGCTACGCTGAAGATTCGCTATGTGTGCATCGTCCTGGCGACGGTTCCGATCTTCTGCATCACGCCCTTCGTCCAGAAGTACCTGGTGTCCGGCACCATGCTGGGCGCCGTGAAGGGCTGATCCCATTCCACCGGCTTACGGCGCCCTGGAAGGCGCATAAAGCATATTTGAAAGGAGACTGACCATGAAAATCACCCGTATCCTGGCTCTGGTACTGGCGCTGACCCTTTGCTGCTCCGTTGGTCTGGCGGAATCTCCCGCCATCACCGATCAGGAAGGCGCTTCCGTGTCCATCCTGGCGATGAACTCCTGGTATTCCACCGTCGATCTGTCCGACGCGACCCTGCTCAACGAGATTGCCAGCCGCGCCAACGTGACCATCAAGTGGAACCTGCTGGATCCCACCTCCTACGCTGATTCCGTCAGCCCCATGCTGGCTTCCGGCCAGGATCTGCCCGACATCGTGCAGCTGCCCGACCTGGATCCCCAGCAGACCTACCTGTCCAGCGGCATGTTCGTGGCTCTGGATGAGCACTTCGACATCATGCCCAACTACAAGAAGTTCCTGGACGCCAACCCCGTCATCAAGGCGCTGCTGACCGCTTCCGACGGCCACATCTACTATGTGCCCCAGACCGTCGTGACCGACAGCTACCAGCCCGTCATGATGTACAACATGCCCTGGATTGAGAAGCTGGGCATCGAGCCCCCCAAGACCCTGGACGCCTTCGTGGAAATGCTGCGCGCCTTCCGCGATCAGGACATGAACGGCAACGGCGACACCACCGACGAGATTCCCATGTCCGTGCAGTCCTCCTTCCTGCCCTACATGTTCGGCCCCGCCTTCGGCCTGGATCTGGTCAGCGGCTTCTACGCTGATGAGGACGGCACCGTGCACTACGCGCAGGCTGAGCCCGAGAAGTACAAGGCTTACCTGTCCTTCCTGAACGGCCTGTACGAGGAAGGCCTGCTGGAGGTCGAATTCGCTTCCCTGAACCGCGACCAGATCACCTCCCGCTTCGCCAACGATACCACCGGCGTGACCTATGACTTCTCCTGGCAGATGTCCACCCTGTACAGCGCGCAGTATCCCAACTATGACGGCGAGACCGGCATCGTTGTGGGCGTGCCCCCGCTGTCCGGCGAGTATGAAGGCTTCTATGTGGGCCGCACCCCCTTCAGCAGCGTGTTCGGCGTGAACGCCAAGGCTGCCGATGTGGAGCTGGCTGTGAAGTTCCTGGACTACGCCATGAGCGAGGAAGCTCAGGATCTGTACGTCTGGGGCATGGAAGGCCTGACCTACGAAGTGGATGCCGACGGCAACCGTCACTATCTGCCCCGCTGCACCGAGGATACCATCTGGTACCAGGGCCTGGGCATCAACGCGCCCTGCATGCCCTCTCAGCAGTCTGCTGATGCCACCGGCGTGCTGCTGGCCGACTGGCATGTGCAGGCGGTGAAGGAAAACGAAATGCCTTACAACCGCGTGCCCTTCCCGGCGACCTACGCCACCGCCGAAGAGGCTTCCATTGTGAGCATGTACCTGGTGGACATCCAGACCTATGTGGACGAGCGCGCCGTGGCATTCATCTGCGGCTACTCTGACCTCGAGACCGAGTTTGGCAACTACATCTCCACCCTGAAGGCCATGCAGATTGACGAAGTGCTCAAGGTTCGTCAGGCCCAGTATGACCGCTATGCGGCGGCCATGAAGTAAGGCTGAACCCATTCAAATCCCCGGGCTGTCGCGCGTAACAGGGCGGCAGCCCATTTTTACGATGGAGGCGTTGACCATGATTTTGTCCCGTGAGGCCGCGATTCTGAACTTTGTGGAGGATATGCGCGGCCTGAACATGCACGGCTTTGTGCTTACGCTGGATGGCGAAGCGCTGGCGGAAGGCTCCTGGGCGCCCTACCAAGCAGATCAGCCCCACCGCCTGTACTCAGTCAGCAAGTCGGTGACCTCCCTGGCCATCGGCATGCTTCAGGATGACGGCGCGCTGTCCCTGGCGGATCCTGTTGTCGATCATTTCCCTGAGTGGGTGGGGGAGCATACCGACCCGCTGCTTCGGGCCGTGACCCTGCGGGATATGCTGCGGATGGCCACCTGCTATGACCAGGCCATGTACAGCGCCCTGGGGGATACCGACTGGACGAAGCCCTTCTTCTACGGCAAGGCGACCCACCTGCCGGGCACGGTGTTCAGCTACGATACCAGCGCCTCTCAGGTGCTGTGCGCGCTGGTGGAGAAAAAAGCGGGCCGGTCGATCCTGGACTTCATGGAGAAACGGCTGTTCCGTCCCTTGGGCATGACTGGGGAGAAATGCTGGCGGAAGGACGGCATGGGCGTTTCCCAGGGCGGCACGGGCCTGGTGATGTCCCTGCGGGACTTCAGCATCCTGGCGAACTTCTGCATGAGCGACGGCCGGGGCCTCATCAGCGAGGCTTACCTGAAGGCGGCGACCTCCTGGCAGATTGCCACAGATGAGCGGCCTGCCCCCGAGGAGCGGTACGGCTACGGGTATCAATTCTGGCGGATGCGCCGGGGCTTCTCCATGTACGGCCTGGGCGGGCAGATGGCCCTGTGCCTGCCGGAGGAAAAGCTCTGCCTGTGCACCACCGCCGACCTCATCATGGACAGCACCGCCGTGCAGCCCATTTACGACGCCTTCTTCCGCCATCTGGCGGACATCAGCCGCCTGCCCTCCGACCCGGAGGATGCCCGCCGACTTCAGGCGCGGCTGGCTGACCTGCGCTATGAGCCGCTGCGGGGAAGGGAAGCCTCCCGGTGCGTTTCAGTGGCGCTGACCCAGGGCACGCTGCCCTTCCGAACCGTGGCCATGGAGGAGGATCGCGTGACCTTCACCACGGCTGACGGCGAATTTGTCCTGCCCTACGGCAACGGCAGCTGGCGGGAGGGAACGTTCCTGAACACGGGGGAGGCGTGCATTACCAGCGGCGGATGGATGTCGGCGGAGCGCTTTCGCCTGCACTGCGAGCTGAACGGCCTGAGCAGCTGCGGCATGGAGCTTTTTGTTGTGCTGGCGGGCGCGGGGGCCACGGTGCGGGTGGTCAGCTCCCTGTGGGAGGTTGTTCCGGGGTGGAGCGGCCAGGACTGGGGAACCGTCACGGCTTTGGACGCCTGAAGACTTGCGATTCGTGCCGTCAGGTGGTATCATATCCATGCTCGCGGCATTGTGGAAAGGCAGTGAATCCGATGAAAATCATTGACGCTCATGTGCATCTGGTGCAGACCATTGCCGGCATGGGAGCCGGCGGTGCGCTGCGGGCCATTGGCGGCGGCAAGGTCATGTATGACGACGGCTCGTCCTTCCAGATGATTCCGCCGGAGATGGGGGAGGATCAGGTATCCCCGGAAGCGGTGCTGGCGGTGATGGACGCCCATCATGTGGACAAGGCGGTGCTGCTTCAAGGGAACTTTGCGGGCTTTCAGAATCTTTATTCCCATGAGGCAGCCCGGCGCTGGCCCGACCGCTTCCTGGCCGCGGCTTCTTACGATCCCTTCTGCCTCCGCTATGAAGGAATCCGCCGTCATCTTTTTGAGGAGCTGGGCATCCGAGTGGTCAAGTTTGAGGTGAGCACAGGCTCCGGCCTCATGAGCAACCATGGCGTTCTGCCGCTGGACGGCGACGTGATGGAGCGCGAATATGCCTATGCGGATGACCACGGCCTCATTTTCGTCATCGACATCGGCAAGCTGGGCAGCGACAGCAGCCAGATTCCGGCCCTGCGCAGGGCCATTTTGCGGCATCCGTCCATGAGCTTTGTGGTGTGCCACCTGTTGGCGCCCAAGCAGGGGATGGAATGGGCCATGCGGGAGGGCTTGCGTCAATTGTGCCTGCCGAATGTGTGGTTTGACCTGGCCTCCCTGCCCAGCAATCTGCGGGATACGCCGCCCTTCGAGGGTGCGCGGTACTTTACCCATGCGGCTGTGGAGATTGTCGGTGCGGACAGGCTGATCTTCGGCACGGACATGCCCTTCAATCTGTGCGGCGCCACCTATCAGAGCTTGGTGGACAGCGTGCTGGAGGATCCGGGGCTGTCCCTTTCCCAGAAGCAGGCGATCCTCCATGACAACGCGGAACGTGTGTTTTTCGGCGGATGATGGGCTGCGGCAAATAAAAAAAGCTATGCTTTCATTGTGAAGCATAGCTTTCACTGTTTCCAAAGTCTTGAGGGGTGATGGATGGCCCGCGGGCGCTCCATAGTTGATTGAGACTTTTTTGATGCAGTCATTCCGCTGGGGGGACAAACAAAAAACGACAATCTTCTTGCGAAAACTGTCGTTTTGGTCTGGGTGAGAAGATTCGAACTTCCGGCCTCTTGAACCCCATTCAAGCACGCTACCAAACTGCGCCACACCCAGATATTCAGTTCGCTCGCCATTTGTGTTCCCCAGCGAACAAGATATATGATACCATGTTTGGCATGGGTTGTCAAGGGCTTTTTCGCATTTTCTGAAGAAATTTTGCCTCCAGGTTCCAGGAGCGTTACAGCAGCTGATTGAGCAGCGTGTAATACCGCAGGCGATCCCAGTCCGGGGTCAGCTGAAGGCGGTCGAACAGCAGCTGGGGATCAACGGGCGGGCGCGGCCTTCCGCCATATACCCCGGCCAGGTTCTGGCGCAGGCTTCGAAGGGCCAGGGCGATGTCCTGGTAAGGGTCGGCAATGCCGCAATTTTCCAGGTCAATGAAGCCCAGCATGCCGTCGGCATCCGCCAGCAGGTTCGGCAGGCAGAAGTCCCCATGGGACAGCACGACCTGTTCCGCTGGCCGATGGGCCGCAAGCCAGTCCAGCAGGGCCGCAGGGGTGGCGAAGCCGTCGGCGCGGCTGGCGTCGTAATCCGTAAGAAGCCCCAGGCGGATGCGCCGTTCCGCGTCCTGAAGGGTGGGAGTCAGCGAACAGTCGCAGGGGCAGCCGGAGACATCCACCGACCACAGCAGTGTCAGCGCCTCCGCCAGACGGGCGATGAGCCGGGGCGGGTCATCCAGGAAGCTGTCCGCGCACAGCATGTCCCCGGGCAGACGCGACATCAGCAGAAAGTCGAAGCCCTGCTGAACCTCGTGGGCCAGCAGCCGGGGCGCGGGGAGCCGCGTTTCCAGCCAGGGCAGCATCGCCGCTTCCCGCAGGGCCTCGTCGTCAGCGGGACGAATCTTCAGCACGGCGTCAGGATACAGCAGTACCTGGGCCGAGGACAGCCCGGTGATATCGGGCCGGCTGGTTTGTCCGGCCAACCGGGCGCGGATGGATGCGGGCAGGTTGAGCATGGCTATACCTCCAGGGCGGTGCGCCAGGCATCGGTGAGGCGGGAAAGCGACCACGCGGCGTTGGCGGGGCTGGTGGAAGGCAGAACAAGGGGGGGGAGGGCCAGCGTGTCAGCCAGATGGCGCTGATAGAGCTTCCCGGCCAGCGCGCCGTTGCACAGCACCCGGCGGATGTCGGCCTGCCGCGTGACCTGGCGGATGTCCACCGGCCGCGCGTCCTTCACCGAGGCGTCGGAGGAGCCGGTGATGGTGCAGGCGGCAATGACGTCCCACAGGGCAAGGCCGTGGCGAAGAATGAGACTTTCCTTGGCCGGAATGTCAGCGGGGACGGCCTCGCCGTAAATGGCCGCCAGCAAGGGCCAGAACCGATTGCGGGGATGACCATAGAAAAAGCCCTGCTCCCGGGACTTGACCGAAGGAAAGCTGCCCAGGATCAGGGTATGGCTGTGAGGGCCGACCACGGGCGGGAAGGGATGAGCGACATGGTTTTCCATGGTCATTCAGCCTCCGTTGCGCGTCATTCCAGCACGATGCGGGGATTCTCCGTGCTGGGGCGGTACATGACGAACCGGCGGCCGATGCACTGCACCGGCTCCGCGCCAAGGGCCTCGCACAGGGCCGTGACGGCTTCCCGGGCGGTGAGCGGCGCGCCCTGCTGAACGCAGCCCTTGATGAGCTCCCGGGCCTCCAGGGCATCGTCAGCCTGCTGGATGACGCCGGGCACAACGCCGTCCTTGCCGATGTAGAGGATGGTTTCCATGGTGTTGGCCATGCCGCGGAGCATGGCGCGCTGCTTGCTGGTCATGATATGATCTCCTTTTGTGAATTCGGGTGTCCCGGTTATGTCATGCTGAGGGCGCAGACCCTTCGCCTGTCTGTAACGTCGACTTTGTTGGAGCACGTAGACGGTCTCTAACGTCGACCAAGATGGTCGGAAAGGGGAGTCCAGAGGGGTGAAGCCCCTCTGGCGGGATGTCGGGGCGGAGCCCCGACTGGGGTTCCGGGGGCAGCGCCTCGCCCGTCAGCCGAGTCAGGTCGCGTGGATGGTCTCCAACGTCGGCCAAGATGGTCGAAAAAGGGAGTCCAGAGGGGTGAAGCCCCTCTGGCGGGGTGTCAGGGCGGAGCCCCGACCGTGATTCCTGGGCAGTGTCCCGCCCGTCAGCCGAGTCAGGTCGCGTGGACGGTCTCCAACGTCAGCAAAGATGGTCGGAAAAGGGAGTTCAGAGGGATGAAATCCCTCTGGCGGGGTGTCGGGGCGGAGCCCCGACTACTCGATGAAGTCGAACTCCATGTCGATGATGCGGACGGTATCGCCCTCCTGGGCGCCGGCCTGGCGCAGCGCGTCGATGACGCCCCAGCGGCGCAGGGTGCGGTGGAACCAGTTCATGGATTCCTCATCGTCGAAGTTAACGGAATCCAGCAGGCGCTCCATGGACGGGCCCACCACCTCGTACACCTCGCCATCCCGGCGAACCTCAAAGGCATCGAGCTTGACAGCAGGCTCCTCCAGGTCGATTTCTTCTTCAAAATGAACAATGGGGGGCAGGGCGTCCAGCAGATCAGCGGCAGCGTCCAGCAGGGGATCGAAGCCCTGATGCGTGGCGGCGCTGACGGCGAAGACCGGGTAGCCCAGGGGCGCAGCGTGCGCCTTCATGCGGGCGAGGTTCTCCTCGGCGTCGGGGAGGTCGGTCTTGTTGCAGACCACGATCTGCGGCCGCTGGGCCAGTTCGCCATAGCCCGCCAGCTCGCGGTTGATCTGATCGAAATCCTCAATGGGGTCGCGGCCCTCGCTGCCGGCAATGTCTACCACATGCAGCAGCAGCCGGGTGCGCTCCACATGGCGCAGGAAGTCGTGCCCCAGCCCCGCGCCGTCCGCCGCGCCCTCAATCAGGCCGGGAATGTCCGCCAGCACAATGTCCTTGCCGTGGCGGCGGACGATGCCCAGGTTCGGGGTCAGGGTGGTGAAGTGGTAATTGCCGATCTTGGGGCGGGCGCTGGTGACCACGGACAGGATGGTGCTTTTGCCCACGTTGGGGTATCCCACCAGACCGACATCCGCAATGGTTTTGAGCTCCATGAGGAAGGTGTGGATCTCCGTCTTCACCCCGGGCTTGGCGAAGTTCGGGGCCTGCCGCGTGGGGGTCGCGAAATGCTGGTTGCCCCAGCCGCCGCGCCCGCCGCGAAGGATGCGCCGGGTTTCGCCGGGCTTGTCCATGTCCGCCACCACCGCGCCCGTGGCTTCCTCCCGCAGCACCGTGCCCACAGGCACCTTGATGACCAGGTCGGCCCCGCGCCTGCCGGTGCAGCGGTTTCCGCTTCCGTCGCCGCCGTTTTCCGCAGTATATTTGGTCTTGAAGCGGAAATCCAGCAGGGTGTGCATATTAGGGTCGGCATAGAGCAGCACGTCGCCGCCGTTGCCGCCGTCCCCGCCGTCAGGCCCGCCGTTGAGGACGTACTTTTCACGATGGAAGGACATGCTGCCGTTGCCGCCGTTGCCGGCCTTGGCCGTGATTTTCACATGATCCACAAAATTGCCCATGGAATCCTCCGATTTCTGTTCTCCCATGGCGTCAAACGCCACGGCGTTTCCTTAGTATACCATAAAATGCCCCGGGCGAAAAGCGAAAGGCGAAAGAAATCGCCCCATCCGGCAAGGAGGGGGCGATAGGTGCGGTCATCAATTCCGCAGGGAGTGCAGCGGCGCGGGAATCCGGCCGCCCCGGGCGATGAAGTCCTCGTTGCGGAAGGTATTCACGGGCATCACGGGGGCATAGCCCAGCAGACCGCCGAATTCCACCGTGTCGCCGGCCTTCTTGCCCACCGCGGGAATGACGCGGACGGCGGTGGTCTTGTTGTTGACCATGCCGATGGCGGCTTCATCCGCGATGATGCCGGAGATGGCGGCGGCGCTGGTGTCGCCGGGGATGGCGATCATGTCCAGGCCCACGGAGCACACGCAGGTCATGGCTTCCAGCTTTTCCAGGGTGAGGGCGCCGCTGGAGGCCGCCTCGATCATGCCGATGTCCTCGCTGACGGGGATGAAGGCCCCGCTGAGGCCGCCCACATGGTTGGAGGCCATCACGCCGCCCTTCTTCACGGCGTCATTGAGCAGGGCCAGGGCGGCGGTGGTGCCAGGAGCGCCGGCCATTTCCAGGCCCATTTCGGTGAGAATGTGGGCTACGCTGTCGCCCCGGGCGGGGGTGGGGGCCAGGGAAAGATCCACGATGCCGAAGGGGATCCCCAGGCGCTGGGAGGCCTCCCGGGCCACCAGCTGACCCACGCGGGTGATCTTGAAGGCGGTGCGCTTGATGGTTTCCGCCACCACGTCAAAGGTCTGCCCCTTGACGGATTCGAGGGCCTTTTTCACCACGCCGGGGCCGGAAACGCCCACGTTGATGACGCATTCCGGCTCGCCCACACCGCAGAACGCGCCGGCCATGAAGGGATTGTCCTCCACGGCGTTGGCGAAGACCACCAGCTTGGCGCAGCCCAGGCTGTCCTGGTCGGCGGTCATGGCGGCGGTCTTTTTGATGATCTCGCCCATCTCCCGCACGGCGTTCATGTTGATGCCGGCGCGGGTGCTGCCCACGTTCACCGAGGAGCAGAGCAACTCGGTGGTGGCCATGACCTCGGGGATGGAGGCCAGCAGGCGCTCGTCCGCCTGGGTGGCGCCCTTGTGCATCAGCGCGGAGTAGCCGCCCAGGAAGTTGACGCCCATCTCGCGGGCCGCCTGATCCAGCGCCCGGGCGATGGGGCGGGGATCCGCCTGGCAGATCAGGCTCACAGGGGTGACGGAAATGCGCTTGTTGACAATGGGAATGCCCAGCTCACGCTCGATGGCCTCGCCGGTGCGGACGTGGTTGCGGGCCACGCGGCAGATTTTGTCGTAGACCCTGCGGCCGCATTCCTCGGCGTCAGGGTGGGAGCAGTCCAGCAGGTTGATGCCCAGGGTAATGGTGCGGATGTCGAAGTTCTCCTCCTGGATCATGCGCATCGTTTGAAGAATCTCACCGGTCTCGATCATGCGGATTTCACTCCTTCAAGATGGTCGTTCAAGCGGCTTATGGCACTTGAACGAGGGGGCGCCCCGTTTCCTTGCGGAATCGTGCGAAAATTGTCATGCAGGGACGGGAACATATCGGTTGCTTCAACGCTGCACATACCTAAAATACCTGTTTTATCTGAAGAGAAAAGCAGCGCTCATGCCCGAAAAGCCCCGGGAGGTGTCGGAGGGCCGCAGCCCTCTGACTATATTCGTATCCGACGGCTTTGCCGACGGGGCGGGGAGTTTTCGGCTCGGCCGAAAACATACCTTATACCTTCGCCCGACCGGGAGCCGTCAGCAGACGGCGACCAGGGCGAAGGTGCAAAACTCGTCACAGTGGCGGAGCCACTGTGACGACCCCTTATATGCGGTGCATCGCGTCAAAGATGTCCATGCGCTGCATGTGAATGGTCATGTTCATCTCGTCACGCACGGGCTGGAGGGCCTCGTCAATGCGGGAAAACTCCATGTGCGCCCCGTCCAGATCCACCACCATCATCATGGTGAAATAACCGTCCAGGATGGTCTGGGTGATGTCCAGAATGTTGATGTTCATCTCGCTGAGCTTGGTGGCCACCCGGGCGATGATGCCTGTGGCGTCCAGGCCGGTGACGGAAATCAGTGCTTTGGTCATGCTGCTTGCTCCTTTTATGGGCGCGATGCGCCGTAGTGGCGGTGCCTTCACCGCGGAATGACGTTAGCCATGTTCGCCGGACGAGGGAGCGGCCGGGGGTATGTTCTCCCTGGAACCATAGACATCACGGTAAATCTGCCGTCGGGCCACGGAAAGGATGTGCCCGGCTTCCCTGAGGACATCCGGGTGCTCAAGGAGCGCCACGGCGAAGGGCGCGTATCGGGTGCCGCTCTGGGCACGGAACTCCTCCACCAGCTGCTCCAGGGTGATGCCCTTGGCGTAGTTGCGGCCAATGTTGTCCGTGGCCGCGTCCATGCTGTCGGCAATGGTCAGAAGGTCGACGATGATCTGGTTCAGGTCATCGGTGCGCTGATAACAGGCGGGATACCCGCCCTGCCCGTCGTAAAAGCGGTGGTGCCCCATGGCGGCCTTGGCGTAGGCATTGGTGGAAGGGTAAAGGTTCAGTGTCGTGTAGCCGATGTAGGGATGCTCCTGGATCAGCTGGAACTCCTCGTCGAACAGACGGCGGCTGTACTGGCCGATGATGTCGATGATGAGGATTTTGCCGATGTCGTGGAACTGGCCGCATTGCTCGGTCAGGCTGATGATCTCGTCCCGATGCCGCCGCACGTCGTCCACCGTGGCATAGTCGCTGTGCCGGACGATGTATTCGGGGTTTAAGTCCATCAGGGCGTTCATCAGCAGGCAGGCCAGGCGCGAAACCATCTGGCTGTGGATAAACGTCGGGGGGTGGAAGTCCAGCAGATGATACAGCAGCTGCTGATTGACGGCATCGTTCTGGTAGGGCAGGGTGGAAAAGCCCTTGCCCAGAATCTGCGTGAAGGTGGAGAGGTATTCGTTGATGGGGATGCCGCTGATGTAGCGCCGCATCTGCTTCAGCAGACGCTCCACGGCCTGGCCGCCCTCCGGCGTGTGCTGGGCAAAGTCGCTGTAATAGGCAAAGAAGTAATAGCAGCAGTACACATTGTCCCAGAAGGTATCCGGGTCATAGCGGTCGGGCGCGGCGTTGATGCACCGCTCATACAGGAAGCGAAGCAGGTCGTCCAGGGAGCAGTGCCCGGCATGGTAGCTGGCGGCCATGACAATGTACTGGAAGCTGGGCTTCAGCGCCGCCTCCGTGCTGGGGCCGTTCTTGAGGGCATGGTCGCGGATGTAGCAGGCGCTTTGGTAGATGGGCTCGGTCAGCTCCAGGTGCTTTTTCTGCCGCAGCCAGGTCAGATAGGTGGTCACGTTGAGGTGAACGCTGGAAAGGCAGGCTGCCCAGTTGAATTCCGGGGCTTTGGCCTGCAGCGCGGGATCGGAAAAAATGCCCGGCAGCGCCAGCGTGATGCGCATGCATTCCTCCTGCTCGTCCTCATTGGCGGCATAATAGGCGCTGGTGGAATCGGAAATCACGTCATAGCCCAGGCGAATGTTGCCGAAGGAGCGAATGATGAAGCCTTGGGTCTCGGGGCTGAAGTCCTCCAGACGATCCAGGTAGGCGCCGCCGAAGGCGAAATATTCCCGAACCTGCCGGGTGAAAAGGTTGATGTGATATTGCGCGCTGGTTTTATTCAGGTAATACAGCGTCAGCCCGCAGAAGTAGGATTCCTTGATTTGGGCGTCCAGATCGCCCTGCTGCCGGGCCTTTTCCAGCAGGCGGCGGTGAACCAGATGGCTGAGGGTGTTATCCTCCTGGCGCATGAAATAGGCCAGGTGCTGGGCAAAGTCCTCCATGCTTTCCTGCTGATCCGGGGAGAGCTGATCCAGCGGCAGCGCCACACCCAGATCGGGGTCGTGCAGCAGCGCGTCATTCTCCGCCTTGATGGCGGACTGGGTTCGGGCGTTTTCCGCCACCGCCTGAACAAGCGCGTCCTCATCCAGGTCAGGGGAGTACATCACCTTGACGAATTGCCTGGCCCTGCGGACATTATCCAGGTAGTGCTGCTGTAACTCATTCATGGCGTTTCATTCCTTGTCAGGGTGATGATCGGGCAGCCGCACGCAGAAAAGTCGGCGCAAGGCCATTATATCGTATTTCCCATGGGAAAGCAATCCTCATGAGGAAATCCTGTAACAATACAGCGTGATTACAGCGCAGGGTCTTGCGGGCTATCGCTTTTTGGCGCTTTGGATGATGGCAGCCAGCGCGCTTTCGGCTTCATTTTCCCGCATTCTTCGCGCGGCGATAACGCGCCTTTCCGTGTCGTCGCTGGCGCAGGTTATCAGCAGCAGCAGCTGATCCTGGGGCTTCACATCCACGCCGACGGCGTAGAGGGAGGCCCTTCTCAGAGCGTTCACCGCCTCCTCGCGGCAGGAGATGATCGAGGAATTCAGCTTGGAGAAGTCGATATAGCTCCGGCTGCGCGGGTTCAGGCTAATCATCGCCACGGAGAAAATCACATACCGGCCGTCCTCATAGGCGGTGTCAAAGGTGATGAAAGGGTTGTTCTGATAGTAGGCAAGGCTTTCATAATTTCTCAGCCCGCCGAACATCGCGCCGCTTTTCATGTTGTGGCCATAGACCATCAGCGTGTACGGGCGGGTGCTCAGATCGCAGGTTTCCTCCAGGAAAATCGCGCCGTTGGCGTTGTGATAGCCGCAGTAGTTCCGATTCAGGTAGTAAACGTTGTCCCGCTGCACCACCGCTTCGTCAAGCGCGCCGTCGATGCGCAGCCAGCCCACAATGTCCTCATTCTGACGGCGCAGCTTCTGGAACCGCGGGCTCACATGGCCGGAGGGATTGTTGGGATAGCGGACGAGCGGCAGGCGGGTCGCCGGGGTTGGTTCCGGCGAAGGCGTGGGGAGGCTCGTTTCGGCAGGCGCTGATGTCAGGAGCGTGGTGGGGGATGGCGCGGCGGAGGGCGTCTCTGTGGGGGACGCCTCGTCCTCATAAATTTGCCTCAGCATCGCGGAAGCCTGACGCGCACGGTAAACATCGATGCCATAGGCCGTCAGCCGGACGGCGCAGTAAAGCGCCGCCAGGCTCAGGGCAGCCAGGCCAAGGGCGTAGCCCCGGCGCGGGGATGATCCGTCGAAGCGCGGAATGTAGCGCCTGTAACGCTTCTTGTGGAAGCGGCGGTCAATGATGTCTTCATCCCCGAGCACGCGCGAAACCAGGCGGCTTGACCGAAGCCGCAATACGGCCTGCCGGGTCAAGCGCTGCGCATAGCGCCGGAAGCGGGAGCGGCGTCTGCGGTGTCTTCCGCGTCTTGCGTGAGATGGCTGGACTGACCCGCGTGGCATATCCGCCACCTCCTTTCCGAACGATGACTGCCGTTGACGGCGCCGTAGGCGCGAATGCGGGAAGAATGAGGAAAAGAGTGAGACGAAGCCCCCGGTGGAGGGTTTTCTCACTCTTTCCCGTGGCGCTTTGGAACGATGGAGGGCCCGCATCCAAAGCCCTGTTCGAGGGGGTTACTTCGCGCCGTGATGCTTTCTGCGCAGCAGCAGGAGGATAATGAACGCCAGCGACGCCGCCAGAACCGCCGTCAGCAGTGCCAACGGGGTCTTGTCGCCGGTGGCGGGCATCAGGATGGTCTGGTTGTGGAACTCGATGTCCTCGTCGGTGTACGGCGCTCCGTTCAGGGTGATGACGGGTTCATCGTCCATGTGGAGAACCGACTTGTCGTCCTGGGTGATGGTCACGCTGATCTGGTACACGGCGTCGTCGTACTTCATCATGCCGCCTTCGTTTTCCTCCGTCAGGGTGAAGGTGTAGACGCCGGGTGCGCCGAAATAGAGCTCCTCAAAGGTGATGAGGCCGTCCGCAGCCTGCACCTTTTCCTCATAGCCGTTGGAGCCGGACAGGGTAAAGGTGAAGCGCGTGCCCTTGGAGGGTTCGTCATCCAGGTATTTGCGGGCGTTCACCTTCAGCGTCGGGCCGGGAATCCGCTCGTACCAGAAGGTAATCTCGATGGTCTTGCCATCCTCCAGGATGCGCGTCTCATAGGGTTCGCCAATCAGCTTCCAGCCCCAGTCCTCAAAGTCCTTGTACTTGACGGTCACATAATTGAGCGTGGTTTTGTCCACAACCACATCAGGAGAAATGACTTTTTTCTCGTTGTCCTTCTCACGGTAGCGGATTTTGTAGGAGCGCTCGACGGAATGGTAGACAAAGGTGAGGACGTTTTTGTCGGAGGCCTTTTCCAGCACCATGGACTGGCTGTAATAGTCAGGCTCAAAGTAGGTGCCGTTCTGGTAGATTTCGCTGCCCAAGGCGTTGGCGTCCACAGTGTCGCCGACATAACCGGAGATGTTCTTCTGGGTGCCGGTCAGCTCAATCCTGGTGCCGTCAGGCAGCTCCAGCACATGCAGGATGGTATAGGTCGTGGGGGTCTTTGGGTTCCAGATGGCATAGACCACCGTATCCTTGGTGATTTCCTGGCTGAAGCTGAAGGGGATGGTTCCGGCTTCATCCAGATACCAGCCGGCGAAGGAGTAGCCTTTGTAAGCAGGAGCGGGGACAGGGGTCGCGGTGTCGTTGGCCCGCACCACCTGGTTGGTCAGCACGTTGGCAAAGGTCTTCTGTTCGCCATTCATGTTGAAGGTCTTCGTCTGGGTGCCGGTCAGCCTGTCAATAAAAACTACATTATAGCGGACATCGCTGAGGCGATAATAAACGTCGATGTTCTTGGCGGGCATGAGCGACATGGCCTTCGCGCTGAATTCCACCGTGCCGTCCGCGTCCAGATACCACTTGCCCGCGCCGCCGATCTTCGAGGCGTCCGGCGAGGCGCCGCCGGGGAGCGGAGCATCCTCGTAGCCCAGGAGGGTGAAGGGATCAGCCGCGGCGGGATCGTAGCAGAAATAAGCGTTGTAGTAATTGTTCGCGCCGCCCGTGCCGTCCAGCATCTGCTGATAGAAAATGGGGTCGGTGGTGTGAACGGGCTTGATGCGCACATGGCCGTTTTCATCTGTCAGCAGCTTGCCCTCAGAGTTCACGAAGGCGGTGTTATAGGTGATGGTGTACTTGTTGCGGGTCATAGCCAGGACGTTGGTGGCAGCCATCGGCGTGGTCATGGCCGCGTCCGCATCCTTGCTGGAGCGCGGATAAAGATGACCATTGCGCGCGGCGGCGCTGGTGTTCATGTACCGCCAGCGATTCAGGGACACGGACGGATACAGTGCGCCGATGGTAACCGAGGACTGCAGGCGCTCCTTCATTGCGTCGGTTATGTTGGTCGTCATGTTGGCGCTGGTATCGTCGGTGAGGCGAATCCAGTCCGTGATCCAGTAGTTGTCGGGAACGATGTTGCCGACCTTCAGGCTGCGCTGCCAGACCTCCCAGGTGGGCAGATAGGCATTGTAGCTGTTGCCGTCAAACACCTGCGTTCTCTGATAATTGGCATAGTTGCCTGTTGACGGATTGGCCATGTCCGCCCGGGGTGGGATCGTCATCGGCTTTCTTGAACCGGTTATGGCCGACTGCGACACGACATTTCTGACTTTGGACGCCGTAAACTGGCTGTCATTTCGCGTGAAGTCCTGGTTGATGCTGGTGCGCCACATCTGCGCCATGAAGCCGGCAGGAATTCGGGCCTCGTATTGCAGAACGTCGCAGGGGGCTTCCACCGTGTCGGTCTGAATCAGCGTGTACCGCTTGCCGGTGGAGGTGTCCACGCGGCAGTTGGCGTCCGGATCGCTGGGCAGGGCCTCACCGTAAAACTGGATGGTATACACATTGGAGACGTTGCCGTAGAAGGGATACAGGTGCATGGTGTGCGTGCCGTAATCATAATGGCTGCCCGTGTGCCGGTTATCCACGCGATCCAGGAAATAGGTGCTTTCCCTGGAAAAGCGGTCGCCCTTCCAGGTGCCGGTGTACCGCTGCATGGTCACGGTATCGGGGATGCCCTGGATCATGTCCTCGCAGTCATTGCCCTTGTTCTGATAGGTCATGTAGACCGCGGGCGTGATTTCCGCCACGCCGGCGAAGGGCAGCTGGGCGCTCTCGAAGGCCAGATTGCGATCAAGGTAGTAGTCGTAATTGTGAGGCTCGGTGGTGAAGTACAGATCGCTTGCCCGCTTGGCCGTGTCGCCCAGGAACAGCTGGAAATAGTTGTTGGTGTACTCGCCGACCTTGGGCACGAAAAGCTCATAGCTGGCGTAGGGATAACCGGCGTAATAATCCAGCACAATCTGCTTCCACTGGCTGAAGTCCGTGCCGGTGTACCCCGGGCCCAGTGGGGCGGCGCTCAGGGTGCCGTCCTCGTTGACCTGACGCCCCTGGCTGACAGGCATCCCATACTTGCCCGTGAAGGTGAGGATACGGGGCTTGGTGTACTCGTAGGGGAACACGGGAGTAATGGTTTCCGTAAACATGTCCGCCGTGAGGTCGTCCGTAAACCGGCCGATGATGGTTTCGATGTTGTTGGTGACCATGCCGCCGTCCAGCGGGGTACCGCCTTCGCTGGCGTAATCCTTGTAAGCGGTCAGCTCCACCGTCGGATGGTAGACGATCTTCCACTGCTCGCGGGTATAGAAGACGTTGAGGACGGTTTTGCCGTTGCTGCCCAGGGTGACGCCGACGCAGTTGCAGCGGTTGCCGGTGGTCTGCGCACCCGTGACGGGGTCGGCACCGAGGGTCATGCGCTGACAGGTGGCGCAGCTGCAAGTACCCGCAGCACAGGTACAACCGTCAGGGTTGGCGGCACACTCCTCGCACACCAGGAAATCAAAGCCGTAAAAGGGGCTGTACACATAGGAATTGCGGTAGCTGTCATAGCTGTCCGAAACGCCGTAGCGGCTGTCAGGATCGGTAAAAACCACAGGGAAGTTTTCGGGATGGTTGTTTGCCGCGTCAACCACCCGCGATTCATCGGCCCGCTCCACGTCAAAGGCGTTGTGCCTGACGGTTTGGCCGATTGCCGCGCGCCGCACAATGTCCAGGGTGTGGCTGATGTTGTAGAGGTTTTCGGTATCCGGGTCTTCAAACCAGACCTGCACCACATAGTCTGAGATGTAAGGCTCCCACACGGCGTAGTAGGTCGCGCCCCCCTCGGGCATCGTCTTCAGGTGCTCGGCCAGGTTTTGAAGGCTGCCGTTGGCCGGGGCATAGCCGTCCTTTGTGAGCTGATCGATTTTTGCGGGCGTGGTGTAGATGGTCAGGTCGTCATAACGGCCGCCGGCAGAGGCCGCGTCGGGCGTGTAGTCGGCGATGACACCGGCGCCTGGGCCGGTCACCCAGCCGATGAACCTGTGTGTCTCACCCTTGTCGGGATCCGCGACGGCGACAATTCCCTTGCCGTCAACACCCTGCGTATAGGCGGAAATATCAACGGTGGGAAGCGCGGTGATGCGGTTGATGTCGTAGGAGATGTCGTAGTTCATCGTCACGCCGTCCGCGTCGGGCGCAGGCGCGAACTTCTGCTGGGGAATGCCGCTGACGAAGGTATCAGCAACGCCGGTGGTGAAAAGAACATTCTGCTGCTGACCGGCCATGAAGTAAATGTTCCGTTCCGCCCTGCCGTCGGCGGTAACGGTAAACCCGAGCTGATCCTCCGTGTTGCGGTTCAGATCCAGGCCGTACATTTTGCTGGTTCTGTCTGCGAGATACTGCTTGATCTGGGCGCGGGTCAGGCTGTTGACCGTTGTTCCGCGCACCTGAGCGATGGCTTCCAGCAGGGGAGTGATGTCGTGGCGTTCATCGCCGTAATGGCTGGCGGTCAGCTGGGTCAGGGCCTGAATCATGCTCTCGCCGCTGGGGCCCTGGGCGATGATGTCCGCGCTGCCGAGATCGTCGTAGAGCGTTTTCACCATGCTGTTGACGCCGACGGGGGGCATGCATTCCTGATCCTTGATGCCCTCGCCAATGAAGGAATACAGCAGCACCTCGTTTTTTCCCTGAGCGTCATAGCCGTAGTAATTGAGCCGGTAAGGAGCCTTTTCAAACGTGTAAATATAGTTGACAACGAAGCGGACGTCCTCGGTGATCGTGCCGCCGACGATATACCGACCATTGGCGTCCGGCGTCAGGGTGATTTGCTGCTGGACCTGGCTGCCATCCTCGGCGGTGGTCCAGGCGAAAATATTGTCCAGATCCAGCGCGTACCCTTTCTTGCTCAGGTCGGGAAGGTTCACATAATAGACGGCGCCGTTTTTCAGCAGTGCCTCATGGGTTTCGGCAACGCGAACCTTCTGGCCGTCCTCCGTGACGAAATATTCCACGGAAAGCAGCACAAATTCAGACGCCTCTTTGCAGGTCCAGCGTTCCTCATAGCAGCTGTCATCGTGGGTATGGTCAGGGTCTGTTTCAGGGCAAACAAAAACCTTCTCCGAGCGGCAGACCCATCCTGATTCGTTGTGAACGTGCCCCTCGGGAACGCTTGCCGCGTCGCTGCCGGCGGCCGCGGCCAGGGCGGCGGATGGAACCAGGCTGAGAAGAAGGATAAATGCTGTCAGAAGGCTAAGAATCCGCTTTGCAATCGAGTACTGCATGGTCATTCTCCTTTTTCCACGTTTAAGCGGGCCGCCTTTGCACAAAAGCGCCCATTGTCCTTGCGGCGCTAAAGTAACGCAATTGGTATTCTTATCAAATCAATATTTTAACATTATCATGCAATTAAGTCAATGAAATTTCTCGAAAAAACGTGGATTTTGGATACTTCATTCACCAAATTTTACTTCCTAAATGGCTTTCATAAGCGTTTCGGCCCCTTTTTTTCCTCCGCAGACCTCATCTAATGGGAAAGCAACGCGCCTGTCGGCTCATGCCTGGACAAATGAGGTCGAATGATGTATGATACTGCGTTGAAAGGGGGCTTGCACGGTGCAGAAGCGAGTTTTGGCCATCCATGACCTAAGCTGCGAGGGTCGGTGTTCGCTGACGGTGGCGCTTCCGGTGCTGTCCGCCTGCGGCATTCATACCGCCGCGCTGCCGACGGCGCTTTTGTCTACCCATACAGGGGTGTTTACGGGCTATACCTGCCTGGATCTGACGGAGGAGATGCGGCGAGTGCTGGCTCACTGGGACACGCTTGACCTGCGGTTCGACGGTCTGTACACAGGCTTTCTGGGCTCCTATGAGCAGATCAGCCTGGTGGGCGGCGTGCTGGAGCGGTATCGCCAGGAGGGCGGCTGCACGGTGGTGGATCCCGTGATGGCCGACCATGGCCGCCTTTACGCCACCTACACCCCGGAAATGGCGGGGGGCATGGGAGAGCTGTGTCGCCTGGCGGATGTGATTGTGCCCAATCTGACCGAAGCCTGCATCCTGCTGGACAGACCGTATACGCCTTCACCCGATGAAGGCGAGATTTGCGGCCTGCTGGAGGGCTTGGCGGCGCGCTATGGGTGCTCCCAGGCGATCATAACCGGGGTGCGGCGGGGCGATCAGCTGGGCGCGGCGGCCTTCCGGGCGGCGGACGGCGCGTTTTCCTTTGCCGGGGCCGCCATGCTGCCCCAGGTTTTCTATGGCACGGGGGATGTTTTTGCCAGCGCGCTGACGGCGGCGGCGGTGCTGGGGCATGATGTCGGCAGCGCGACTCGCATGGCTGTGGACTTCACCCATGAGGCCATGCTGCACACCCTGGAAAACGGACTGCCGCTGCATTACGGCGTCGCCTTTGAACAGGCAATTCCCGGTCTTCTGCGCGCCCTTGGGCTGGCGTGAACCCGGGAAAGCGGGATTATCTTCCAATAATGAACTTTCAATATAAAAGGAGCGAACCAACCATGACGGCGCTGCTGCTGGGGGTTATCTATCTGTCCTTTATCAGCCTGGGGCTGCCGGACGGTCTGCTGGGCGCGGCTTGGCCGGTGATGTACAGGCAAATGGAGGTTCCTGTGGCCTGGGCCGGCGCCGTGTCCATGATTATATCAGCGGGAACGATCCTATCCAGCCTCCAAAGCGACCGGTTGACCATACGCTTTGGTGCGGGACGGGTGACGGCGGTCAGCGTGGCCATGACCATGCTGGCGCTGTTTGGCTTTTCCGTCAGCGGGTCGTTCTGGATGCTTTGCCTGTTTGCCATACCCTACGGTCTGGGCGCGGGCGGCGTGGACGCGGCGCTGAACAACTATGTGGCCCTCCATTATTCCTCCCGGCATATGAGCTGGCTTCATTGCATGTGGGGCATCGGCGCGTCCGTGGGCCCATACCTGATGGGGCTGGCGCTGACGGGCGGCTTTGGCTGGCAGACGGGTTATCAGTGGGTCGGAATGATCCAGCTGGCGCTGACGGCGCTGCTGGTGTGCAGTCTGGGCCTGTGGCAGAAACGCCTTGGTGCCGAGACCAACGCGGAAGAGAAGCCCCGTGCCATATCCCTGCGGGAGGTGCTGGCGATCCCCGGGGCAAAGGCCGTGCTGGTCACTTTCTTTTGCTATTGCGCGCTGGAGTCCACTACGGGTCTGTGGGCGGGCAGCTATCTGGTGCTGAGCCGGGGAATTTCCGAGGAGACGGCGGCCCGCTTCGTCAGCCTGTTTTATCTGGGCATCACCGTGGGGCGCGGGCTGAACGGCTTCATTGCCAACCGTTTCCGGGACGAAACGCTGATCCGCGCGGGCCAGGGCGTCATCGTGGCGGGGCTGGTCTGCCTGATGCTCCCCCTGGGTGAAAGCGGCGCGCTGGCGGGTCTTTTGACCATTGGCCTGGGGTGCGCGCCCATCTATCCCTGCGTGATTCATGCCACCCCCGCCCATTTCGGCGCGGAACGCTCCCAGGCCGTCATCGGCGTGCAGATGGCCAGCGCCTATGTGGGCTCCTGCCTGATGCCGCCCCTCTTCGGCGCGCTGGCAGGGCGGCTGACCACGGGGCTTTTCCCCTGGTATCTCCTGGTGCTGATGGCGCTGATGATCCTCACCCATGAAAAGCTCCTACATGGAATAAAGGGATAAAGCACAAGCCACTCCGACCATCAGCAAAGCCCCGGGAGGTGTCGGAGGGCCCGCAGGCCCTCTGACTCTTGATCGAAAATCGGCGGCATGTACGGCGATTTTCGTGCTTTTTCGTCAGAAAAAGCTTCCTTACACGAACGAACGACCGGGAGAACGGCAACGCCGTTCGACCAGTGAGCGAGTGCATCACTCAAAAAAG
>CBFFZW010000021.1:0-53660 GCA_965646445.1 uncultured Christensenellales bacterium
GGGGTAGATGATGCTTCATCGGTTGTCTATCGACCTTGAAACATTCTCCAGCGTTGACATCAAAAAGTCTGGTAGCTGGAAGTACATCGAAAGCCCCGACTTTGAAATTCTGCTTTTCGCCTACTCTCTTGATGGTGCTGACCCTGTTGTAATCGACCTGGCGCAAGGCGAAACGATCCCGCCTGGCATCCTTTCCGCGTTGACCGACCCCCAATACATCAAAAGTGCGTACAATGCGGCTTTTGAGTGGGGATGCCTTAACAAGGTGTTCGGCGGCATGGTCCCGGCACAGTGGCGTTGCACGATGTTCCACGGGCTGTATTGCGGCTATACGGCGGGTTTGGGTGCTACTGGAGCGGCACTCGGCTTGCCCGATGATAAGCGCAAAAACTCCATTGGTACATCCCTTATCCGCTATTTTTGTGTACCCTGCAAGCCGTCCAAAGCAAACGGCGGGCGCACGCGCAACTATCCACACCATGACCCGGAGAAGTGGAAGTTGTTTAAGGATTATAACAGGCAGGACGTTGTAACCGAAATGGCGATTGAAGAACGTCTGAGTCTGGTTCCCGTCCCTGATTGGGTGCAGCATCAATGGGAAGTCGATTTGACTATCAATGCCCGTGGCGTGGCTGTGAACCTTGATCTGGTTCGTGGTGCGCTGACAGTTGGCGCAGAGGTTAAAGCCGACTTGATGCAGGAAGCCGTAAGCATTTCCGGCATACGCAATCCGAACTCCGTCAAGCAGCTTGCCGAATGGCTTAACAACGAGATTGATGATGAAGAGGTCGAAGATCTCAAGAAGGACACGGTAAGCCGATTGCTTGACCGGGAGGGGAATCCGTCGCACGTTCAGCGGATGCTTGAAATCCGACAAGAGCTGTCTAAGACATCCACTAAAAAGTACGATGCCATTGAGAATAGCGCGTGCCAGGATAACCGGGTGCGCGGACTTCTCCAGTTCTACGGGGCAAACCGCACGGGGCGTTGGGCTGGCAGATTGGTGCAGGTGCAGAATCTTCCGAGAACCTACACGCGGGAGATTGAGCTGGCGAGAGAGCTGCTTGAACAGAGGAAAACCGGCGCACTCCGGGTTCTGTACGGCTCTGTACCTGACACCCTTTCACAGCTTATCCGCACGGCATTTGTCGCGCCGGAAGGTCATGTGCTGATTGATGCCGACTTTTCTGCAATCGAGGCGCGTGTCATTTCGTGGCTGGCGGGTGAAGAGTGGCGGCTTGAGGTGTTTCGGACGCACGGCAAAATCTACGAAGCGTCTGCATCGCAAATGTTCGGCGTTCCACTGGAGCGGATCAAAAAGGGAAATCCCGAATATGCCCTCCGAGCGAAGGGGAAAGTCGCGGAACTCGCCCTCGGCTATCAGGGAGGTGCTGGCGCACTTATCAAAATGGGTGCATTGGACATGGGCTTGACCGAGGAAGAGCTTCCCGACATTGTTTCTCGCTGGCGCGATTCTAACAGCAAGATTCGTGATTTGTGGTACGCGATGGATAGTGCGGCGGTGGAAGTCATCAGTCAAGGTGGAAAAGCTGTTGTTCGCGGCATTACTCTGGCCCGCGAGTATGATGTGGTAAACGGAAGGTCCTTTATGTCGATTCAGCTTCCATCTGGACGAAAGCTGTACTACATCAGCCCATCTATCGGGGTGAACAAGTGGGGAAATCCGTCCATTTCTTACATGGGCATGGACCAGAAAACAAAGAAGTGGAAGCCGATTGAAACTTATGGGGGCAAGCTGGTTGAGAATATTGTCCAGGCGATTGCGCGTGACTGCCTCGCCGGGGCCATTGATCGACTGGAGGCGGCTGGGCTACCCGTCGTGTTCCACGTTCACGATGAAGTGGTCATCGACACCAAACCTTTTGACACCCCTGAAAACATGCTTGCCCGCGTTGAGGCTATCATGTCTGAGCCTGTTTCGTGGGCGACTGGGCTTCCCCTTAATGCTGCCGGTTGGGTAGGACAGTTCTTCACTAAGGATTAAGGATGGTGATAATGATGCGTAACTGTAAGGAATTTGAACAAGAGGTTACGGCTGTTGTTTTGGCAGCTTGCGTGAACATGCTGCGCATTGTGTTTGTGTTGATTGTTGGCGGTCCGATCATCCTCGCAATCACGATCAGCCCGTGGTGGCTGTCTTTGTACGCCGTATACTCTGCCGCGTTCTTCATTGCCGCGGCAATGAACACGAAGAGTACGCATGAAGCAGACAAGTACGAGGAGGATATGTATGAAGATCATTGATCCGTCTGTTATCCTGCTGGAGCGTCCCTTTGACCCCGTTGGAATCCTGCGCAACGTGGAGTTGTGCGGGCGGGTCTGCTATAAGTCCGAGGGCAACATTACGTCTGACAGCTATAAGGGTTTCATCGAGCGCATTGTCAAACGGGGGCATGAGGCGGTGCTGGAACACGGCGGCTTGATTATTCGTTTGGACGATCAGCATCTTCCGACGTGGTATGAGTGCCTGGTTGCTGATGCTTCCTGTACCAGTACTGCACTGTATCTTGTACATACTCGCGGCCCCTCTGGGCGGGTTGTGTCCGGCAATTTCCGCGCATGGCGCGATGCACTGCGCTTGTGTATCAAATACAGTTTGTGTATCCCGGAAGGGCTGTACGATGCCCTGGACGCGTACTCTCCTATGTTTTCGGATCTTCTTTCTCATGTTCACACGGACAAAGAACGAGTTACCCAGCTCTTTGAAGGGAGCCTCAAGGCTGACTACGAGATTCAGGCGCATATGCGTAAGACGCTCTGGTTCACTTGTGATAGGGGCGTTTCGCATGAACTCGTCCGTCACCGTCCTGCGTCCTTCTGCCAGGAAAGCACCCGCTATTGCAACTACTCTAAGGGCGATTTTGGCGGCGAGATTACGGTTATCAAGCCCTGCTTCCTCCAGGAGGGAACGTCGCAGTATGAAATGTGGTTCGGCGCGTGCAAGCACGCTGAAACAGCTTATTTCGATATGCTGACCGCCGACTGCACTCCCCAACAGGCGCGTTCTGTACTCCCCAATAGCCTCAAAACGGAGGTTGCAATGACGGCCACTGTCGGAGAGTGGATTCACTTTCTGCGACTGCGCTGCTCGGAGGCGGCTCATCCGCAGATGCGAGAGGTGGCTACACTGGCGAAAGACGCGCTGCTGCGTGACCTGCCTGTGATGGAGAAATGGCTGTGATGGTCTGCCCGCTGTGCGGCGCATCCGCTGAAAGCGTACCTTGCTCCGGGTTGAGGAGCGGGGAACCGTACATCGGAAACATGCTCAGGGATGGCGGCGGGGAATGCGATTGGTGTTCCCCCCCCCTCCGAGTCACCCCTGACACCATCTATCTGTCTGACTGCATAAAGGGTATGCAGGCGATGCAGGACGAGTCTATTGACCTGATTGTATCTGACCCGCCATATCTTATCAATTACTCCACCGGCCATAGAAAGGACAAAACCCACGACTTTTGTACCCCGATTCAGAACGATGCGAACCCTGATTTGATTGAAAGCTATGTGCGAGAGTGCTACCGGGTCTTGAAGAAAGATCACGCGTTTTACATGTTTTGTTCATCAAAAACGCAGGATTTCTTCAAATCAGCCGCACAAAATGCAGGTTTTAGCATCAAAAACACAATCATCTGGGTTAAGAACGAGTGGACGATGGGCGACTTGAAAGCGCAGTTTGGGCAGCAGTATGAAGTCATTCTCTTGCTGAACAAAGGGAGGGCGCCTTTCAATGGCAAGCGCATTGGGGACGTGTGGGAGTTCCCTCGCGTCAAGGGCAACCAGCAGATTCATCAGAATCAAAAGCCCGTCGAGCTGATAGAACGATGCATTGAAAAGCATTCCAATGAAGGTGACATCGTGTTCGACGGCTTCATGGGAAGCGGCACTACGGCTGTCGCGGCCATGCGGATGAATCGTCGGTTTGTGGGATTTGAAATTGAACCGAAATACTTTTGGATGATTCATAACAGAATCATGAAGGAGGCACAAGATGAAAAACTCTGAACGGGCAGAACTGATTTGTCTGCTTGCGCAGGAACTTGCGGAGGACGTGAAAGGGCGCGAAAGCGTAGCGGAAGAGTATCCTGGTCGCAGTTTGCATTGCGGGGTTTATGTCCCTGTGCAGCAGAGCCGGGAAGCAATTTGCCGCAAGATCATCCATTTGCGGCAGTCGCTCCTTGCACTGAAAGAGCAGGTGCAAAATGGGCAGTAAGAAGAATGCGAGTCACGATCCTGTTACCCGTTATGTGCTTACACTGACCCCTGAACAAGCCCGTGTGGTCAGCAGGGCTTGTGAGCTTTTCACCCGTCTGCATGTCGGGCAGCTCAATGAGCTGTCGTGGGAACTGCTGGATCTGGCGAATCTGGGCAGTAAGGAATACTGCGAACGCAGGGACGCGGCAGAGCCTTTACTGATGGAGGTTAGGCGGCTGTACTTCCCGGACTTGATCCTTCCTGGCGAATCGTATGGCGTTGGGCATAACGTCGTGTCAGACAGGGCGTGGGACGTGCATCAAGTCATTCGTCACGCTATGGCGTGGCATGAACATCCGGGTGGTGGGATTACGGTAAACTTCCACGCGCCGTTCCCCGCGGCGGGAGAGGAGCTTCCTATCTGCGAGGTGCAAAAGTCGTGAAGCATTATGGCGACATTACGAAGATAAGCGGCTACACGGTTGAGCCGGTGAACGTCATCATTGGCGGCAGTCCGTGCCAGGATTTGTCTGTCGCAGGGAAGCGTGCTGGTCTTGCCGGTGAACGGTCCGGCCTGTTCATGGAACAGATCAGAGTCATTAAGGAAATGAGGGAAGCAGATGCACAGAGAGGAAGAACAGGAAAAGACGTTCGACCCCGCTTCATGGTATGGGAGAACGTCCCCGGAGCGTTCAGCTCCAACAGGGGAGCCGATTTCGGAGCAGTCCTGCAAGAAACCGTCCGGGTCGTCGAACCGAAAGCTCCCCCTGTTCCTGTGCCTGACAAAGGATGGCCGTTGGCAGGATGCCTCGTCGGAGCGGGGGGGGTCTGGTCCGTCGCATGGCGCGTACTTGATGCACAGTTTTGGGGAGTCCCCCAGCGTCGCCGCCGTATCGCGCTTATCGCAGATTTTGGAGGCGCGTGCGCACCCGAAATACTATTTGAGCGAGAAGGCGTGCCTTGGGATTATCCGGCGTGCGGAGAGGCGTGGGAAGAAGCTCCCGCCGATGCTGGAGAAAGCGTTGCGTTTGCAATGCAGCGGTTTGGCGAGTACAAGCGGTCTGACGTTGTAAGTGCGCAGTTAAGCCGTCAATACAAAGATGCTACCGACCTTATCTGTTGCCCAGAAACCGCAAGGACGTTGACAGCAAGATACGACGGAAGCCCGTGCCTTGATCGTGGTCCAGATGTGGTCGCTTTCACGAATCGTGGTCAGGCGGGCGGAGAAACGCCAGAAACCTTACGCGCAGAATCACACGGGGCAATCCCGATGGTGTGCGCTGCTGGCTTCAAGGGCGGTCAATCTGAAAAAGCTCGGTCTATTGGATACGCGGTAGAGCAAGCACCGACCCTCAGTGCGGATGGGAGTTATCTTGACCCAACGGTATTCTGCATCCAGGGTAACTGCATTGACCGGGCAGACACGGCGGGGTGCAACGGGAAGGGCTGGAAGGAGGATCAAAGTTATACCCTCAATACGATTGACCGGCCAGCGGTAGTTTACGATGCCAGGGGAAACGGCTCAGGAGGTGTAGCTCCTACCATCACCGGCGACCACGAAAACCGCGTGACAGACTATACCGCATTGGCGATTGATGCTGGTATCACGGCGGTTGATTGCCGGAACGCCAGTGAAAGCGCAGATGTGTGCGGAACGCTTCAAGCGAAAAGCAACGGTGGGCAGAGTCTCAACCTTAATAACACCATGCGTTGCGGATTGTGTGTGCGGCGTATGATGCCGCTTGAGTGCGAACGGCTGCAAGGATACCCGGACGGTTGGACGGACATTGGCGCGTGGACAGACACAAAAGGTAAGGTCCATCCTGAATGTACGGATAGTAACCGCTACAAGGCCCTCGGAAACAGCATTGCTATTCCCCCGTGGTTCTACGTCCTCCAGCGGCTTAACATGTGCTGTGGAACGGATCACACGATGGCAAGCCTGTTCGACGGCATAGGAGGATTCCCGTTGATTTGGCAACGGTTGAACGGGCGTGGTTTCTGCTTGTGGGCAAGTGAAATCGAGGAGTTCCCTATCGCCGTCACAAAGTACCATTTTCCAGATACCTGAGAGGAGATAAGCACAAATGTTTCCGAAAGGAAGGTACAAGACTATCTATCTTGACCCGCCGTGGCCCGAACGGGGCGGCGGGAAGATTAAGAGGGGCGCAGACAGGCACTACAAGCTGATGAGCGTTGCAGACATCAAGGCCATGCCGATTGCGTCCCTTGCTGACCCGGAGGGATGTCACCTGTATCTGTGGACTACGAATAACTTCCTACCTGATGCCCTGGAGTGTGTCAAGGCGTGGGGCTTTGAGTATGTCACACTGATTACATGGTGCAAAGACAGCATCGGCCTGGGGCAATATTTCCGGGGTAAAACGGAGCATTGCATTTTTGCAACATCGAAAAAGCGGTTGCCCTACAAGCAGGAAGATGGACACCGGCTGCAAGGCGTCACGGGCTTTGTAGAGCCGAAAAGAGAACACAGCCGGAAGCCGGAAACCATGCGCCACATGATTGAGCGCGTTTCCTATGCACCCCGCATTGAGCTGTTTGCCCGGCAAGCTGCTGATGGCTGGGCTGTGTGGGGCGATGAAGCACCAGAACAGGAGGCAAGAAATGCAGAAGATCAAAATCAGGGAACTGATTAACCGCAAGGAGCGCATCGAGCGTCTGATTGACAAGATTGAGGAACTCAACCCCCAGAATGGACTCAATCCTCGGGGTAGCACGGCTCTTAATGTTTCTGTCAACGATGCTGAGGATATTGAAGCTACACTTGAAGAGTATAGGAAGCTGCTGGACGCGCTTCTGGATTCTGCGGAGGTGAGCATCTGATGAAGATTCCTGAAAGTGTTAGGATTAACGGCGTTGATTTTTCTGTGGAACTTATCGCGCATCTGAATGACGGGGTGCATAAGTTGCACGGCCTCGCTAATTTTTGTACCTGTTCCATTGCCATTGACCCTGATTCGCAGGAACATCAGATGAAGTGCATCACCCTTTGGCACGAGATCCTCCATGTGATTCTCCACAATGCGCAGATCGACTTGCCGGAAGATGAAGAAGAAAGGATTGTCACAGCTCTTTCTAACGGCGTTTACCAGGTGTTGCAGGATAACGGCAGGAAGCTGTTTGACATTGCAGACCCTATCAAAAATGAAGCGGAGGATAAGAACAATGAAGCGTGAGGAAGTTCTGGCGGCGGCTGTGAAGTGCGTGAACGGGGATCGGCAGGAGGACTACGGCACTCCTGAGCGCAACTTTGATACCGTTGCCTCATTGTGGAACGCATATCTCGGAGGCAAGCCCCTGTCTGACAATACCGTGGACGCGAAGGACGTTGCCTGTATGCTGGCCCTGCTCAAGATTGCCCGTATTGCCACCGGTCACGGTAAGAACGATAATTGGGTTGACCTCGCGTGCTATGCAGCTTGTGGGGGCGAGATTCAGGCACTCATGGATGCCGCCGAAAAGAAGCGTCAGCTTTCTGGGACCTGTACCACCAAGCGGGAAAACAGCTTTGCGTAAGGAGGACACTGCTATGAATCGCGCAGAACGGGAAGAGAACCCTGCTGAATCCTTCGATGGCGGGTATCACATTATTGCGCAGCAGAACCACAAAGACCGGGTTGCAAAGACGCCTGAACGCGTTCAGTACGCTATTCAGCAGTTTCAAGCGCACGGAATAGAATACGTCCTTAAAAACCAGGCAATCGGGCATTTCCACTGTTACCGCAAGTCTGATGACCGCCTTTTTCAATTCTGGGCGGGGACGGGGAAAATCCTCGGCTATGACAATCGGCGCGGTATCCACAATCTTGTAGCAATGCTTGACGATGTTCAGTACAAGGAGGTAGAAAGATGATTCTCGGAGATCGTGAAATTGCGAAGCTGGAGCATGAGCATAGCATCCCGCCGTGTAGCCACCGCTTCATTAACCCGGCAAGCCTGAACGTCCGCATCGGCACGTCCTTTCTTGTTCCGCGCCGCAAGCTGTTCGGCGGTGTGGCTTTGGGAAGTGTCGTGAAGTACAAGCGTATTGTGCTGGAAGAAAACGGGGTTTTCAAGCTGCGCCCCGGACAGTTTGCGCTTGCAACCACGATGGAGCGCATTGAACTTCCCCGCGGATTGGCGGCATTTGTGCAGGGGCGTTCTTCCATCGGGCGGGCGGGTCTTACTGTGCAGAATGCGGGCTATATTGACCTGGGCTTTCATGGACATATTACCCTCGAACTCAAGAACGAAACCAGGAACACGATCCTTATCCGTCCCGGCTATCCTGTGGCTCAGATTGTTTTTGAAGAAGCCCGCGGCGTTGATACACTCTACCACGGAAAATACAACGATCAGGTAGAGGCTACGGGAAGCCGTATGGATTTGGACTCGGTTTTCTGATTGTGACACCGGCCCGCCTCCATTGCGCGGCGGGCCTTCCTTTCAACAATTCAGCTAAAAATATTTTGCTATACCCATTGACAAGTAAAAAAGTTTTGCTATAATACAGGTAAAGCTAAAATTATTTAGCTGATTGCAGACGGTTACAGCCGTCAACGATCAATTAGTGGGAGGAACATCCAATGGATGGTACTGATAAGGATAAAAAGCCCATTCCAAAGCTCCGAATGCGTTCCGGCGAAATGGACGGGCTTTTTGCTTTGTTCGCAACTTTGCAGGAGATTGAAGGGGTCAAGAGCGACATGCGGGAGCGGCTGAAAGCTGTACCGAACGGGTATCGTGACATTCGACTCGTTGAGGCCACCCTTACCAGGCTTTTGCAGGACCTTGTGACAACGATTCCACCCGAAAAGCTGAAATCCATTAAGCGGATGCTTCCGCACATGCGATACAAGGTGTATTTCTACGGGTCAGTCAGCCAGATGCAGAATAACGCGACGGCGATTGACTCTAAGGATTTGGCGACCCTCTGCCGCATTGCGCACGAATGGAACTGCATTCTGTGCGATAACGATTGCGACCATTGTAAGATCGGACTGGCGAAAATCTTTGACAGCGTGTTAAAGGTTGACCGCGAGAAGGGTCAGAGCTATTCAGCAATGGATTTTTCTGAAATGGATGGGAGGTGAAAGATATGCATAAGGAGGTTACTTATTTCGCATGGTCAGCAAATCGCATTATGCGCTTCCTGATTAAGGCGATGCTCTTTCCCCTGATGGCGGCAACCTGCATTCCTGCCCTGGTCTTTGACGGGCTGCTCCGCATCTGTAACTGGTTGGACGGCTGGTGGTGGGCGTAATTCCCTTCAAAAGGACAAAAAAAAGAAGGAGGAATCGCATGGACAATTACATCTGCATCAACGGGAAGAAAACGCCCCTGTCCACTGACCAGATCAAGAAACTGGGCTTTTCCGTCGATTCCAAACTGGAAAAATTTGTGAAGCACGTTCGCGTCGGTGAACGTTTGTACTTACCCGGAAAAATCATTGAGGATTTCGGCATGAAGTTCAAGATTCTGGGGTACAGCCACGACGTAAGCGCAGAAACCTATAACAGCCACGGCACTGTCACTCTCATGTGTCTTAATGCCCCGCCGCATTGGATGTGTGCAAATTCTTGCCCTGGTGGGTGGGAGGATTCTGACGCGCGAATGTGGCTCAACAACGACCATTTCAGAACACTGCCTGTCGGTTTGCAAGAATTGATTCGTCCGACAATCAGGAAGTCCACCGATGCAGAGGGTAACTATCACACCACGACTGATTTTCTGTTCCTGCCTACGGAGAGTGAACTGTTCGGCTCTGCGATTTATTCTGCGTGTGAGTGTGGTAGCCGTTATCCCGTATTTTGCACATCAAAGGATAGGATTCTTACCGACGATAATGGCAATCGTTGCAACTGGTGGACTTCTTCTGCTTACGCTGGGAGTGAATCGGGTTTTGTGCTTGTCAATACCAACGGTATTGTCAACAGTAGTCACGCATCCAACGTCATTCTTGCCCCCTTCTGCTTCCAGCTCTCTTGACATTTGAAATAATCCAACCGCCTCTTGTGGGCGGCGGGGGATTAAGAAAAACGAAAGGAAAACAGATGAATGACAGATTTTGATATTCAAGGAACGACCCTCAGCATGGAGCAGCTCGAAAATATGCGCCACGCTGTCGGCTACGATCCCACGTCGCTGAGGAAAGGGCAGACGAGCTACACGGCAACGAGGAATTACTTCACATGCCTTCACGCGGACAGCGATTGGGAGGACCTTGTTGAGCGCGGTCTTGCGTCTGCAAGCACTTTCGGAACCGGTGTATGCTATCGACTCACCCATGATGGGTTTGCTGTCCTGAGTTATGTGCATCTGGTGGACATTAAGGAGGGGCGGTAAGATGAGCTGTCGCGGGTTTGAAGCCGTTTGTACCAACAATGCCGCGAGGCAGTATTTCAAAGACAAGGGCTTGTCCTATGACAGCATCGTTGAGGGAGACATTCTTGCTCTGGTAATGATGCTGAATCAGGAAATCAAGAAGTCCAACGCGGCTGGTGAAACTTCCGTTATGACCATGCACCTCAGTAAGCGAATTGACATGAAGCGGAAGCCAAACGGTGCGTTGATTCACTGCTTTCTATATGTGAACTCCCACTACTTCACCCAACGCGAGGCCATCAGCTTTAACGAAAGCGGCTTCATCGGCTTTGCAGGGTGGGCAGATCAAGGGAATACCAACCCCATTTTGCGGGCTTTCCTGCGCTGGTGCGACTATCTGGCGGGGGGGGGTAAGTCCCAATGAGAAAAAAGCTGTCCCACGAAATCAGCATTTCGGAAATGCTAACAATGCGGCAGGAGGGGCTTACGAATAAGCAGATTGCAGACCGCCTCGATATTGCCGTATCCACTGTATATCAGTACATCGGCAGACGGAGTGAAGCTGTGATGCACGCTGCTGTCCAGGGAAAGCCCTGTCCTGTGACTTTCTCCCCACCCAATGATGATTCTGCGCCGGAAACACGGCAAAAGGAGGAATCCCCTGTGAAAGATGACGTACAGCAGAATCAGCTTCCCACATCCATGCTGGTTCTGAAAGAAACCCATTCCTACGACCTGCAAGGCATTGCGTGTGTTTTCCGGGTCGATACTGGTACGCGCACGGTAGAAATGCGCGACGATAACTCCGGCACGGTATCCGGCATGGTTGATGCACGCGACCTTCCCGCTTTCATCCGCGAATTGCAGGAAGTCCTCAAGATTCTCAAGGAGGACTGACCGTGTATAAGCGTAAGAGGATCTTCAAAAAGCACCTCAAGTGTTTCATGGACTGGTTTACCCAAAAGATACCGAATGCGTTCATCAATGAAGCCGAGCGTAAGCAGTTCGTCAGTGCGTGGACCCGTAGACAAGTCGGGCAAAAGCACCGTTTCCCTGAAAGGATTTTGAATTTGATCCGCTCAGGAGGTGAAAGCAATGGGTGAAGTAACCTTGTTCTTTGAGGTGGACGGACTTGCTGTGGACGGACACGGTAATCCCGCTCCTGCCGGTATGAAAATGACCCTTACGGGCGTTGACCCGGAAGCCTTTGGTCGGGTAAGCCGTGAAACGCTGATTGAGTACGTCGAGTGGCTGTCCGGCTTTAGTCGCGATAAACTCCATCTTCTTACTGCTGAGGAGTACGCCAAAGCATACGGCGATAAAGACGAAAGGATGAGCGACGATGATTGAAAGCACGATTTACCGCTGTGAGATTTGCGGGGCAACCTATACGAGCCGCAACGAATGCGTTGCTTGCGAAGTGTTCCATGCGCGGCTTCCCATGAATAACCGGGTGATTGAGAACACCAGGTATCTGCCTAAGTGCAACGGAAATCTGGCTTTCCCCTGCTCCGTCGTGATTCGTTTCGCAGATGGGCGTCGCGCTTTCTACGACTATCGCATGGAAATGCCCGCTCAGGATTCCAGGCAGGGCTGAGAAGCTACACGCGGCGGCGAGAGATTGCCCTGAACTCGCCGCCGCAGGTCAAGAATAAGAAAAGAGGGTGAACCCATATGCAGTTGATTCGCTGCCATAAATGCGGAACTGTGGTTATCAGTGAAGAATCCTTTCTCCAGAATATCCTTGATGCTATGGACGAAGCCTGCCGTCATGCTCGGCGGGCTAAGTCCAGTGCTGAAAGGAACGCTTACTTGCAGGAAGCGTCTGAGTACAAGGCTATGTACAAGTCTTTCATGCACCATCTTACGGAGCGTGACCGGGCGTCAAGCAACGAATCGAGCTTTATTGTGGCTGAGATTCACAAGTATCTGCGCAACGGCGGGACCGTGACCGAATCTAACTTCCAGTCCCTCTGTGATAAGGGAAAAGCCCGTGCGGCGGCAATCAAGTATCAGGAAAACAGAGAGCTTGAGCGTATCTATGGATCCTTCAACACTGTTTGCAATCGAACGATGCCGAGTCCTACTGAACGGGCGGCGATGAAGCATTTGAAATAATCAAGGGGGGGGGATGACCTCGTGAACCACGATAGGCAAATAACCATTTCAGTAGGCGCAAACAGGAAAGACACGAACTGGAAGCGGCAGACGCTCCTTGTGTCTGAACTGTATCAGCGTTTGAGTACACCCGGCAGAAGCACGGAAACGCTGGACGCTTACATGAGGATGAAAAAGTCTCAGCAGGACGACCTCAAAGACGTTGGCGGCTTTGTGGCTGGTACGCTGTCTGGTGGCCGTCGAAAGGCAAGTGCGATCACCGGCAGGGATGTTATCACACTTGACTTTGACAACATCCCCGGATGGTACACAGACGCCGTTGTGGAGAAGCTGGACGGCTTGAAAGTCGGCTACTGCGTTTATTCTACCCGCAAGCACGCGCCCAATGCGCCCCGCTTGCGGGTGCTTGTACCGACTGATAGGACGATGCTCCCGGACGAGTACGAGCCGTGTGCGCGGCGCATGGCTGAATACATCGGTATCAGCATGGCAGACCCTACAACGTTTGAGGTGTCGCGCCTCATGTATTTCCCGTCGTGCTGCATCGACAGCGAATTTATCTACCGTACCGCTGATGAGGCTTTCGCATCCGTCGATGCCCTGCTCAGTTCCTATCAGGACTGGCACAATATCGCGGAGTGGCCGCAGGTTCCAGGGAGTTTCAGCTATCAAAAGCTGGCGATTAAGCAGGGAGACCCCGAAAGCAAAACGGGTGTCGTTGGCGCGTTCTGCCGCACCTATGATGTGTACCGCGCTATGGACGAACTGCTGCCTGGTATCTACGATGCTTGCGATGAGAAGGACAGGTACACCTATACGGGCGGCTCTACCACGGGCGGTGCAGTCGTATATGACACGGGAAAGTTCCTGTTCTCCCATCACGCAACAGACCCTTGCTCTGGGCGGCTTGTGAACGCGTTCGACCTGGTGAGGCTACACAGGTTCGGAGAGCTGGACGACGCAAGCGATCCGAACACTCCCGCGAACCGGCTCCCGTCTTATAAGAAGATGTGCGAGTTGGCGAACGGGCTTAACGATGTGGCTGTTGCCTTGATGAAGGAGCGTTATGATACCGCTATTCAGGACTTTCAGGGCGTGAGTGCAACCAATGATGATGACCCTGGAAACTGGATGCTCAAGCTCAAGCGGAACGAGCAGACGGGCGCGGTAAAAAACACCATCGACAACATCCTTATTATCCTTGAGAACGACCCGCTATTGAAGGACAGGTTCGCGCTGAACCAGTTTGCGGGGCGCGGTGAGGTGCTGGGCGAAAGGCTTCCGTGGAGTGTTGGTGACAAAGAGAAGCGGCGCATGTGGTCTGATACCGACTCCAACGGTCTGTACTGGTACATGGAGCGGCAATACAACATCACAGGGCGTGGAAATATTGATGCAGCTTTGGACATTCACTCTTCCCTTCACGCCTTTAACGAGGTGCAGGATTACATTAACGGGTTGAAGTGGGACGGTGTGTCTCGCCTCGATACGCTGTTCATTGACTACCTCGGAGCCGAGGATACCGAGTACAATCGCGTTGTGTGCCGTAAGATGTTTACCGCTGCCGTTGCCCGCGCCATGGTTCCCGGATGCAAATTTGACTGCATGCTGATTCTGTGCGGGCGGCAGGGACTCGGCAAGTCTACCATCATTGATAAAATGTCCCGCGGCTTCTATAACGACTCCATCCGCACGTTTGAAGGGAAAGAAGCATCTGAGCTGTTGCAGGGTGTGTGGCTTGTTGAAATCGCAGAACTGGACGCATTTAGGCGTTCTGACGTGGCCTGTATCAAGCAGTTCCTTTCCCTCCGAGCTGACCGCTACCGCGCCGCATACGGGCGGCACGTCAAGGAACTGCCCCGCTGCTGTGTTTTCTTTGGAACATGCAATCAATCCGACTTCCTTCAAGATACGACGGGAAACCGCCGTTTCTGGCCGGTGGATGTCGGTATCATACCTCGCACAAAATCCGTTTTCGATGACCTGACCGATGACGTAATGGAGCAGTTGTGGGCAGAAGCCAAGATGCGCTGGCAGATGGGCGAACTTCTCTACCTGACCGGCGAGGTTGAGCAGGAAGCCATCAGGCGGCAGGAAGCCCACCGGGAGGCGAATGTGCAGGAGGGATTGATTGAAGAGTTCGCAAGCAGACAGGTTCCTGACGATTGGGTGAAGTGGCCTCTTGACCGTCGCCGCGACTACTGGAGCGGCGGGGCGATGGGGGGAGGCTACACGATGGTGGAGCGGGACCGGGTGTGCGCCGCAGAGGTGTGGTGCGAACTCTATAACAAGAACATCGGTGATATGAGGAAATCCGATGCCCGCGAGATCAACGCCGTTCTGGCGAGTTTGCCCGGATGGGAAAGGGCGCATACGAGGTTCGGTGTGTCCTACGGTGACAAGCAGCGTGGGTTTATCAGGATTGGAAAACAGGAGTAAATGTTGGGAACATTCTGCCTGGAACATTCGCAAAACACGGGAACAATCTCACCCTTAAAGTGTTCCGAATGTTCCGGCAGAATGGAACATCTTGAAAAAGTGTTCCATGAATGTTACAGCAGAATGTTCAGCCAAAAGCCCTTGAAATACAAGGCTTTTTCTACCTTTGGTAACAAAGGAACATTCTCCAAAGACTTTTGTAAAAATAGGCAGTTAGGCAGAATACAAAACGCCTAATCGCCTAAATGCGTGGGTATATACGCGCGTGCGCGAGAAAGTTCCAAATGCGCCGCCTGATACCCCTGACTATTGAATCAAAGGGAGGCATCTCACATGACCGAAAAGGATGTTGAAAGGAAGCTGAGGAACGGTATTCATGAGCTGATTCCCAAAGCTAAGTGCTTGAAATTCGTAAGCCCCGGATATTCTGGTGTGCCTGACAGGATCATTATCCTTCCGGGTGGTACGGTGGTATTCGCGGAAACCAAACGCCCCCGCGAAAAGGAGCGTCAGCGTCAGTTGTTCGTTCAGGCCCATTTGCGCAGGTTGGGGTTCACCGTGTTTTCTGCTGTGGACACCCCCGAAAAGGTACAGGAAGTCATTGCGTTCTGCTGGCATGATTACTGTGTTCGCGGGAAGGGGTACATGATGTCGAAGGGGGAAAAAACGTGAAGTACATCCCACACAGCTACCAGCAATACTGCGAGGATAAGATCATTGAGTTGCCAAACATCGGCTTACTCCTCGACATGGGTTTGGGAAAGACGGTTATAACCTTGACTGCCATTTTCAAGCTCAAGTACCATCGTTTTGCGCTGAATCGGGCTTTGGTGATTGCCCCGAAGAAGGTAGCAGAGGCGACGTGGAGCAATGAGGCTACAAAGTGGGATCACCTGACTGAACTCCGCGTGTCCGTCGTGCTGGGAACAGCGGCGCAGCGCATGGCGGCTTTGGAGCGTTCGGCTGATGTGTATGTCATAAACCGCGATAACGTGAAGTGGTTGACCGATTACTACTCCGACCCCCGGCACAAGGAAAGAGCGTGGCCGTTTGATTGCGTGGTGCTGGATGAATCCTCCAGCTTCAAAAATCACAAGGCTATTCGCTTCAAGGCCCTCAAGATGATGCGCCCCCGCATTCGCCGCTTGATTGAGCTTACCGGCACGCCCACCCCGCACGGGCTGACTGACCTTTGGGCGCAGATGTATTTGCTCGATGGCGGGGCGCGGCTGGGGCGCACAATTTCCACATATCGGGACATCTTCTTCACCCCGGACAAGCGCAACGCTATGTCTGTATGGTCCTACAAGCCAAAAGATGGTGCGCCTGAGCGTATCTACGAGCTTATCAGTGACATTTGCATCAGCATGAAAGCATCCGACTACCTGACCCTCCCCGACTGCATCACCGAGGAGATCCCTGTTGTGCTGGATGCAAAGGCGAAAGCGACCTATGAACGGCTGGAGCGGGATATGCTGCTTGAGGTTGACCCGGAAACGTGGATCACGGCTGGTTCTGCCGGTGTGCTGACGAACAAACTGCTCCAGCTTTGTGACGGCGCAGTATACGACGAAAACGGCAGGGCAACCGTCCTTCATGACTGCAAGGTTGAGGCGTTCATGGAAACGGTGGAACAGCTCAACGGTCAACATGCTCTCGTGTTCTACAATTTCCAGCATGACAGGGAGCGGCTGCTGGAGGTGCTGAAAGGTCAGAAGCTACACGTTAGGGTGTATGAAGGCGCCGGTGATGAGGTGGACTGGAACGACGGGAAAATTGACATTCTTCTCGCCCACCCTGCATCATGTGCTTATGGTCTTAACCTCCAGCGCGGCGGTCATCATGTTATCTGGTTTGGGCTGACGTGGAGCCTTGAGCTGTATCAGCAAGCAAATAAACGCCTCCACCGGCAGGGACAGGAACACCCCGTTATCATCCATCATTTGGTCGTACAGGGCGGCGTTGATGAGGATGTGATGCGGGCGTTGTCCGGCAAAGAAAAGACGCAGGAAAGCCTTTTGAACGCCCTCAAGGTGCGTTTGGAAAAGGTAAGGAAAGGAAGTGTTACCCCTTGACCGTGAAAGAACTGTCTAAGCTGTACCGCCTCAATCGCGAGGTAGAGCTGAACATGCGGCAGCTTGACCGGCTGGAAGCCGAGTGCGATGAGGACGAAAAGCTGTTGGATTCCCTACGGCAGACAATGGGGGACGTATCCTCCCCTGAGTTGTCTGATATGCCCAAAGCGCATAACGCCGGAAGCCCTATCGAAAATGCGGTTATGCGCGTTATGCAGCTTGAAAGCAACATTCGGCGCAAGAAGGAAGCCGCGCTTGATATGCGCGTCATCATTTCGACCAGGCAGACCCTTTGCTTGCTTGAGCGAAAAAGGCTTGAGGAATACATCAACGGGATTGATGATTCCTTGCTCAGGCAGATTTTCACCTTGCGATTCGTCAACGGCTTGCCATGGGAACAGGTGGCTTTCTCTGTTGGTGGAGGGAATCACGGTGAAACTGTTCGCCAGGCGTGCTACCGCTATCTGAAAGCGCACAAATCGGACACCACATGCAACTTGTAACGGTTTGTCACGCGACAAATCTTGTCAAGTGTGATAAGGTGTAAGCGCAAACATCGGCCCGCAATGCAGCTTTCGTTTTCCTTTCGATGCGCGGGCGGTTTCGCCTCCTTGCCGCCCGTTTGCGGGCCCCGTAAGGATGTTTGTAGACCTCTTATGGCTGAGGGCAGCAGCCATAAGGGGCCTTTTTCATGACGTAAGATTTGAGGAGGCGTTGATCTTGCCCCAATACCGCGCAGAGCGCAACTATGAGAACCTGAATAAGGGCATATTTCAGGGGACGCAGGATTTCGGTATTCCGTACATATCGCCGGAGGACTGTGACGTTACGGAGTGGATCAGCTTCAACTACGCGAAAACAGCGCGGGAAGAACAAGAGCAACACGGTATTCACTTCTTCATCGACGATTACCAGTTCACCCGATTATGGGCGCAGCCGGACACATACTTGCCTCTTCTTCAAAGATTCCAGGCAGTTATGACACCCGACTTCTCCACATACAGTGACTTCCCTCCTGCCATTCAGATATATAACCATTACCGTAAGCACTGGTTGGGTGCGTATTGGCAATACCACGGGATGCTGGTTATTCCGACAATCAGTTGGAGCGACCATGCAAGCTATGATTGGTGCTTTGAGGGTGAGCCTATTGGTGGATGCGTTGCCGTTTCAGCTATCGGCACGCAGATGAACCTCGGTTCAAAGTATTTGTTCATTGACGGATACCGGGAAATGATGGCCCGCCTCAAGCCGTCAAAGATCATCTTCTATGGGACCGTTCCTGACGAGTGCGAGGGTAACATTGTTCAGGTTCAGTCATTTCAAGACCGAATGAAAAAGAAAGTGGGAAAGGGCTAACCCGTTCCCCTTTTCTTTTTCACAGACAGGGGGTATAATGATGGGTGGACGCGGAAGCGTAAGCCGCATTACGGGCAGCAGCGGCGGCAGAGGTGGCGGCGGTTTCGGTGTCAGCGGTGGAAGCAATGTAAGTCCTGCACCGATTCAGATGCAGACATCCCCGCCTCAGATCGTTCCTACGGCACAGCAAGCGCAGAACGCAAACGCAGGTACGTTCAGCGCGACGGATACACAGGGATTCCACGACCTCTACAATGGTCGCCAGTATTTCCAGCAGCAAAACTTGAGCATCGACTCTCAAGTTGCGGTCATCAATTATCTTTCGGATCAGCCGGAACCTGGCTCTCGGTACAGCATGGCTCAGAATATGAACACTGCTATGGCGAACGGTCAAAGGCTGACCGCGAACCAGCAGTTCACGCATGATAACATGATGGCGGCTATGCACAACCTCGGCTATAACCTGAACCTCACGCGGTACGACCACGCGCCTACACTCAACAATTTGCTGGCGCAGTACGGAGTACGCGGTGCGAACTATGAACACATGACCGCAGCGCAGCTTAAATCTGCTCTGGTTGGCCGGACATACAGCGAAAACAAGTTCCTTTCCACGTCTTACAACGACTTTAGGAACGCCCCTCCCGGCAACCCCTTTACGGATCGTGCTGTGAAGTTTGTGTATCGGGCCAAAGCGAGCGTTCAGGCTATGATGCCTGGAAATGGCCCAGGTGGGCGGTTGGGCGAAATTGTTCTCGCCCCGAACACCCCTATGAAGATTGTGGACGTGGACTTTACTGGGCAGTCCGCGAGGCATAAAGGCACGCAGTCGCACACGGCAAAGCAAGTCGTGGTGACTGTTGAAGTTGGTTAAAGGAGGAATATCAATGGCAACTCGCGATAACAAGTACGGCATTGATCGCTGGACCAGCAACGGTCATGGTATCAAGGCGGGCGCACAGACGCCTGAGCAGAAGGAAGCAGTCAAGCGCGTAAACGCTGAATTGGCGGCGGCCAAGGCAGAAAAGCGTAAGCAGAAGCCCGCCACGAAGCGGAAGTAACGGAGGGCAATATGGGCGGCAGAGGAAGTCAATCATCCTTTACGGTTAAGGGACCGGCAATGCCCAGGCAGAAGATGCAACAGCAGCCGCAACAGCAACCTCAACAGCAACAACCTGTTCAGAATCAGGTCCCTGACCAGAACAACACCCCCGTCACCGTTGATGCTTTTTCTACTTTGATGCAGATGACGGATGACCAGCTTGCGACGCTTTATAGGCAGTCTATCAGCATCGACATGCCGAACCACCTTAATGATGCTCCTGATGCTACTCAGAAATTCGCTTTTGCGGCGGGCTTGAATGAAAAGCCCGCCGTTTTAGATGATGCGGATTTTGATAAGTTCCTCACGGACAACAACATTCCTCGAAATCAGATCATTTCCAGGTCTGTTGACTCGATCACGTTCCAGTCTGGCGGTATTTCGTATCAGTACACGGCAAACATGATTACCGACATGATGAAGTACAGCTCCCTTAACTACGTCGGCGGTAAGCATGGTGGTCAGGCGTTCGGTGCTGGTACTTATTTCGACATGGACGGTGGCGGCAATACCGGCTATGGTAGTGGTGCAACTGCTATTGCCGTTTTGAACCCGCAAACGGCAAGGGTTATTCGTTACGATGACCTGATGAACAAGGTATCGTCCTTCACTCGCAGCCACCCGAAATTCGCCTCCGCCGTTGGCGGTTTCAGTAGCAGGAATGCAAGTGTTTACGCGCTTGCTATGGGCTACAATGTCATTGCGGGTACGGGCGGCAGATCGAGCTATCGCAACGTCATTGACCGCAAGGCACTCATTTATCGTAAGAGCAACTTGTAATGGAGGTGAATTGTTATGGCATATCAGGAAATGCGCCTGACCAAAGAGGGCGCCGTTGCGCTTTCTAAGGCGTGGGGAAAGGCGAATGACCGCGGGGGCAGCAATCCCGACAAGAAGAAGTCTGCAACTACCAGGAAGAAGCCCTCCGCTCCTAAGAAGTGCAAGTAAACGAATACCGCGAACAGACCCGCAAGGTACACGCCGTTGCGGGTCTGTTGCTTTTGTCAAGGAGGTATCAGATCGGAGGTGACACGCTTTGGCAAAATGGACAGGCAGTAAGCCGGGCGGGCCACAGCAGGAGCATCTTATCCCCCTGACAGAACGCCCCCCGGAGGAAGCAAAAGCCATCAGGAGCAAGGGCGGCAAGGCAGCGCAGAAAAAGCGTCGTGAACAGCAGCGTCTTTCTCAGATCATCCGCGGTGTACTTGCTATGGGCTATGAAAGCGGCAAGGTTGCCGACCCAGACAGCATTTATACCCTCGCGGAAGCAGAAGGGCAAAACGTCCCTATTCAGACCCTTATCGTCATGCGCGAGGTTCGTAAATACCTCGAAGAAGGTAACACAGAATCCAGAAATTGGCTGTTTGACCATGCTTTCCCCAATGGAGGGGAGGACGTGTTCGGTGATTTGCCGTCTGGGGACTGCTCCGGCGAAACGGCAACTGATGAAACAGGCGGTGTGCGAATACACCTCATACGGGGGGAGAAGCCCCCGCAGGAAGCAAACGAGGAGGACGCGGCTACACAGGCGGCGGCAGCTTTGGCGACTGTTGAGGCTATGAAAGCGGTTGAGGCAGCTATCGAAGAAGAACGGCGGCAGCGGGAATCCGAGGTGAACGCTGATGCTTGACGCGCTCAGTGACGTTTACATCGAAGATTTGATCGCCCCCAACTACGACGATCTGCTGAATGACATACTCGACCATAAGCACTCCCAATACATACTCAAGGGTGGGCGCGGTTCGCTGAAATCGTCCTTTATAGGCTTTGCTATTCCCCTTATCATGCTGGATCATCCCAACGTGAACGCGCTTATTTTGCGAAAAACGGGCAAGACCCTGCGAGATTCCGTGTTCGGGCAGATGCAATTTGCAATCAGTATGCTGGGGTTGGAAGATGAGTTCCAATGCCGTGTATCGCCTATGCAGATCAAGCGGAAAGAAACCGGGCAAGTGATTCTGTTTCGCGGGTTGGACGACCCAATGAAAATCAAGTCCATCAAAGCTCCGAAAGGGTATTTTGGCATAACATGGTTCGAGGAAGCTGACCAGTTTTCGGGCATGAAGGAAATCCGCTCAGTATTGCAGTCCGCAAGACGCGGCGGCGATTTATACTGGAACTTCCTTTCCTTTAACCCTCCCGAAACGCAGTCGAACTTCATGAATGAAGAAGTTCTTCACCCAAACCGGGATACCCTCGTCCATTCGTCAGACTATCGAACTGTACCGCCCGTGTGGCTGGGTCAGCAGTTCTTCAATGATGCGTTGGAGCTTGCTCTGCTGAACCCCAAAGCATACCGGCATGAGTACCTGGGGGAAGTCACCGGCACAGGCGGTGAGGTTTTCGACAACCTTGTTCTCCGCGAGATCACAGATCAGGAAATCAGCACGTTCAGCAGTATCTATTTCGGGCTGGACTTTGGCTGGTATCCTGACCCCGCCCATTGGACGAAATGCTGCTATAATCCTGCACAGTTGACTCTTTACATCTTTGATGAGCTGAGGGTCAACAGAACAAGCAACAGGGCCTTGTGGACTATGCTCCAGCAGGATAAGGGTATGACAAGCAAGGATCTGATGACGGCAGACAGCGCGGAACAAAAGAGCATTGCCGACCTGCGCGAATATGGGAGTCAGTGTCGAGGAGCTGAAAAGGGGCCTGACAGCGTGCGATACAGCATGAAGTGGCTTCAAGCCTTGAGAGCCATTGTCATTGACCCCAAGCGATGCCCTGCCACGGCGAAAGAGTTCACTCACTACGAATACGACAAAACCGCAGACGGTGAGGTTATCAGCGGATACCCTGACGCGAATAACCACTCCATCGACGCGGTACGCTACGCCCTTAACAGGGTGTGGAAACGCAAAGGCCAGTAAAATGTTCTGTTCTCCTTTATTTTTCTTGCATTATGTGTTATCATGGAGTGCAAGAAATTGCATAAGGAGGCGTTTCTATGGCAAAGAAAAACACTGTCGTACAGGAATACGGCGCAGAGCTGGGTGCTGGTATACGGCGAGGCTTGCAGGGCTTGAATACGGTTTGCAGTCCAAAGAAGCGCAAAACCTGCATCAGGCTCATTGTGATTCCGCTGCTTTTGGCTTTCGTCGGGATGTTTATTGGCTCTGTCGAGAATAGCCCTGCCTTTACTGCTGTTGGCGGTCTGGGGCTTATTTCCCTCGGCCTGTATCAGTTCTACGTTGGCCGGGTCGGAAAAGGTATCCTGTACACAATCACGTTTGGCGGTCTGTTTGTCGGATGCCTGATTGACCTTTTCAAACTGCTGGTTACTAAGACTTTCAAGGACGCGAACGGCTTCCCGGTTATCTACTGACAGATTCCAGGAACGTGGGGCGAAAAGCTACACGAGCAAGGTGTCGAGAGATCGGCGCCTTTTTTCTTTGGAACATTCTGCCTGGAACATTCGCAAAATGCGGGAACAATCTCCCCCTTTCAGTGTTAAGAATGTTCCAGCAGAATGGAACATGTTGAAAAGGTGTTCCATGAATGTTACGGCAGAATGTTCGACCTAAAGCCCTTATATTTCAAGGCTTTTTATACCTTTGGTAACAAAGGAACATTCTCCAAAGACTTTTTGAAAAATAGGCAGTTAGGCAGAATGTAAAACGCCTAATCGCCTAAATGCGTGGGTATATACACGCGTGCGCGAGAAAGTTCCTTTTGGACGGCACATTTCTGCGCCGTCCTTTTCATTTACAGGGGTGCGCGAGACTGCCGCCCTCGGAGGTGGTTATCGTGTTTTCCAGACTATTGCAATTCATAAGGCAGGTGTGGCATAAGGTGTTTCCGTTCAGGAATGTGTCGGTGGTTGAGCATATCGACACGCCTCTCTCTGACGATATGGTTAATGCGCTGGATTTGTGGCACAAGATGTACACCGATACCGCGCCGTGGCTGAAAGATGGAGCGGTTAAGGTGAAAAGCCTCAATCTTCCCGCCCTTATCAGCTCCGAAATCGCCCGTCAAGTTCTGCTGGAGGTCAAGTGGAACATCAGCGGGAAGGTTGACAAAGAGGGCAACGACACGGAAAGCCCCCGCGCTGAATACCTGAAAGCTGAATTTGAGAAGCTCATGCGGGTGCTTAGGTCAAAGCTGGAGCAAGGGTGCGCATCTGGCGGCATGACTATCAAGCCGTACCCCAAAGACGGGCATATCTATTTCGACTGCGCTACCGCATGGGATGTATACCCCGTCGCATTTGATGATGACGGCAACCTGAAAGACGTTATCTTCCGAGACACCTTTCAGGAGGGTAAAATCACTTATAACCGGCTTGAGCGCCATACCGTGACCAAAGAGGGCATTCGCATTACGCAGAGGGCTTTCAAATCGAATAATCGTGACTCCATTGGCGTTGAGATTCCGCTGACCGATGTACCCCAATGGTCTGACGTTGCGCCGGAAGCTGTTCTGACAGACACGGGCGGTCAGATGTTCGGGTGGTTCAAAACGGCAACGGCGAACAACGTAGACATCAATGCTCCGCTGGGCGTTTCTGTGTTCCACAAGGCGGCAAAGATCATCAAGGAAGCCGATATTCAATATTCCCGCATCCTTTGGGAATATGAGGGCAGTGAGCTGGCGATTGACGTTGACCCGCTTATCCTGCGCCCTAAGCATGATGGCAGCAACGGCGTGGAAGTCCCTAAGCTGAATGAACGCTTGTTCCGCGGCGTTGACCTCGGCACGGATGACAACTACCATGTGTTCTCCCCGGCCATTCGTGACAGTTCCCTGTTCTCCGGCCTTAACCAGCTTCTTATTCGCATCGAGGATAATTGCGGTCTTGCCCGCGGCACCCTGTCTGACGCGAATGTGGAAGCCCGTACTGCAACCGAACTCCGCATTGTGCGTCAGCGCACATACGCAACCATTGCCGACAATCAGGCCATGCTTGAGGTGTGTTTGCGTGACGTAATTCGCGCTATGGACAAGTATGCGTCCATTTATCGCCTTGCCCCGGAGGGTGAATACGATGTTTCCTTTGAATGGGATGACAGCATCATTACGGACTCTTCTCAGCAGTTGGGTGAAAGGCTTGAACTGCTTTCTCAGGGACTCATGGGGAAAGTTGAGTTCCGGCAGTGGTACTTTGGCGAAACGGAAGCCCAGGCAAAAGCTGCCATTGCTAAGGCACAGGAAGAAACCCTGTCTCAAGCAATGGATACCCTGCTTGCTACTCAGGCTGCGCAGAACGGCGGCATGGGTGGTGTGGGTGATGCACCGACCTCCCCCGCCGAATAAAGGGGTGCTGATTTGTGCTGACCGATAAGGAGCTTGAGCCGGTACTCGACCAGCTTCAAAAGCGTTTCGATGAAGTCAACACCTTCTTCATCCGCAAAGTTGCCGAGCAGATCAAAAAGATTGGCGAGCTGGGACCTGCGAATATCAACCGACTCAGGATAATGGCTGAAATGACTTCCGACGTGCAGGAGATAACGGAAATGCTGATGCGGGCAACCGCCCTCAGTAAGCCGGAAATCGCCGCTGTTTACGCCGTAGCCATGCAGGACACATATACCGACCCTCGATTCACCCTCGCCTTTCAGGCGGGCGTACAGCCCCCACAGGGGACGCAGGAACGCCTTGCGCAGTATGCCAGCAATGTTGCAAGACAGACAGCGCAGACGGTTCAGAATCTTTCCAACACAACCGCTATTGCAGAGCCGTACCGAAAGGCAGTAGACCGGGGCATCGTTGCAGTCAGCACGGGGCTGATGGACTACCAGGCGGCTACACGGGAGGTCATACGGGAGATCGGGTACAACGGTCTGCAAGTGCAGTATGCCAGCGGCTATCATCGTCGGCTCGATACAGCCGTTCGGCAGAACATCGTGGACGGCACAAAGCAGATTGCGCAACACGGCGCAAATGCTATGGGTGAAGCCCTGCAATATAGGGAAGTAGAAATATCCGCACACGCCAACAGCGCACCCGACCACGAACCCGTGCAGGGTCATGTGTTCACCAAAGACGAATACGACAAGATGCAATCCGGGCAGTCCTTTGTGGACATAAACGGTGTTGCTTTTGCCGGATTCCGTCGCCCGATTGCAGAATGGAATTGCGGCCATTTCGCACTTCCATTCGATTCCAGGTATTCTAAGCCGCGATTTACTCCAGAACAGCTTCAGGAGTGGGCGGCAAAGAATCACGCAGGGTGTGAAATGGACGGTAAGCACTATACGGGCTACCAGGCGCAGCAGCTTATGCGGCGGCTGGAAACGGAAGTTCGCCGGTGGAAGGATACAGCCAATGCCGCCCGTGTCGCAGGGGACGATACTTTACGGCGGCAATGTCAGATGCGTATTAACGCCCTTGCCGCAAAATACGCTCAGGTTTCTAAGCTGTCCGGCTTGCCCATGCGCAAGCAGCGCATGAGCGTTGAAGGATTCAAAATGGTAAAGGTTTAGGAGGTGTAACCGTGCTGAAAGCTATGTTGTCACAGCCTATGGCGGGAAAAACTGATGAGGAAATCGTCGAAACCCGCTTGCGTGCAATCAAAGCTCTCAAGGATAAGGGATATGAAATCGTCAATACCCTGTTCACCGATGAATGGTACAGCAAGGAAGCGATGGAAAAGCGCGGCGTTGTGCAGATTCCGCTTTGCTTCCTTGCCAAATCCCTTGAGAACATGAGCCTGTGTCACGCAGCTTATTTCTGCAAAGGGTGGGAGAACGCCCGCGGATGCCGCATCGAACATGCGGCTGCTAAGGCTTACGGCCTTGCAATCATCTATGAAGAAAACTGATATTGGAACCCGTCGAACGCTCGGCGGGTTTTGATATATTACCCTACCGTGCCGGGATATAAATGCACGGGCGCCGCACCCGCTGAGTGGCAGCGGATATACAAATCAAATCTACGGTAGCGGAGGTATCTATGGAATTTCTGAAAGCGTTGTTCCCCGATGGCGGTTCCTTGACGTATGAGCAGCTTGCGAACGCGGCCAAGGAACAGAAAATGAACATCGTCAACCTTGCCGATGGCGGTTACGTTTCCAAGGGCAAGCACGACGATGCGGTGAACGGCCTCAAGGGTCAGATCACCGATTTGCAGGGTCAGCTTACGCAGCGTGACAGCGACCTGACTTCTCTGCGTGACCAGCTTACGGCGGCTCAGGCTGATGCGAGTAAGCTCGGCACGGTTCAGCAGTCTCTTGCTGACCTCCAGAGCAAGTACAACACCGACAAGACGGACTTTGAACAGAGGCTCCATAGGCAGAGCTATGAGTTCATGGTTCGGGAACGTGCGGGCGGTCTGAAATTCTCTTCCGCGGCGGCTAAGAAAGCGTTCATGCAGGAAGCCCTCGCTATGGATTTCAAGATTGACGGTGATAATCTGCTGGGTTATGAGGATTTCGTGACCAAGTACAAGGCAGATGATCCCGGTGCATTTGTGGCTGAAAAGCCCACGGAAACCCCGCCCGCGGGAAAAACGCCTACGATTGTCCTGCCGAGCGGTGGCAAGCCCTCCCCCGGCAAGAAGCTCAGCCTCTCCGATGCGATGAGGCAGAAGAACGAAAACCCCGATGCGCAGATCAGCTTTGAATAAGCGGCGCAAACAAATCAAGTAAGAAAGGAAGTTGTCTATGTCTGTTTTTGATGCCAAGCACTTTAACGGCGAGGTATTTCAGAGCTACGTTGACCGTATCCCCAACCCCCGCAAGACCGAACTGCTGAAATCCCGTGCCATTCGCAGCCGCCCCGAACTCGCCACGTCCATGCGGGATGAAGTCGGCGGCAACTACATCAGCACCCCCCTCAAGGGCCTCATTTCCGGCTCCACCCCCCTGAACTACGACGGCAACACCAACATCACCCCTTCCAGCACGGAAACCTACATGCACAGCCGCGTGGTTGTGGGTCGCGCCAATGCGTGGGCCGAGCTGGATTTCTCCTACGACATTACCGGTGGCGAGGACTTCATGGAGAACATCGCCGCGCAGATCAACGACTATTGGAACGAGATCGATCAGGATACCATCGTTGCTATCCTCAAGGGCGTGTTCGCCATGACCGATGCTCAGGGCAAGAAGTTCGTTGATGCGCACACCACCGATGTTACCGCTCTGACCAACAGCGAGGGCAAGCTGGGCCTGATGGATGGTACTACCCTGAACACCACCATCCAGAAGGCTTCCGGCGACCAGAAGGGCAAGTTCACGCTGGCTATCATGCACTCCGCCGTGGCTACCAATCTGGAGAACCTCAAGCTGCTGACCAATCTCAAGTACACCGACGCTGAGGGCATCAATCGTGAAATCGGCCTCGCTACCCTGAATGGCCGTCTGGTTATGATCGACGACTCCATGCCCACCGAGGAAGTCACCTCCGGCGATACCACTCAGACCAAGTACACCACCTTTGTTCTGGGTGACGGTGCCATCGAGTACACCGATTGCGGCGCGAAGGTTCCCTACGAAATGGATCGCAATCCCGCCGTCAAGGGCGGTCAGGACCTGCTGTACAGCCGTCAGCGCAAGTGCTGGGCGCCCTACGGCATTTCCTTCACCAAGAAGGTTATGGCGACGGCTTCCCCCACTGACGCGGAGCTGTCGAACGGCGCGAACTGGGAGATCGTGTCCTCTGCCGGTCAGACCAAGAAGTACATTGATCACAAGACCATCCCGATTGCCCGTATCATTTCTCTGGGCTGATTCCCCGCGAAAGGAGGGCGTTTGAATGGCGCACGCACAGTATCTTACTCACGATGAGTATAGAGCCTATGGCGGTACGCTGGATGCAATCGCTTTCCGTCCGCTTGAGCTGAAAGCCCGCAAGCGCATCGACTACTTGACCGACTCCCGCGTACAGCGCATGGTCGCTGTGCCGGAAGCGGTCAAGCTGTGCGCTTTTTCGCTTATCACCCTCGATAACGCGGTTGGCGCAGAGGCTCAGGCAGTCAACCCCGCCGTGACTTCTTTCAGCACGGACGGATACTCCGAATCTTATGGAAACGCCCTATCAGCAGATGCGGCACGAGCGCAAATGAACAAGGTCGTCCGCGAGTATCTGTACGGTGAAGAAGATGACGAGGGTGTGCCGCTTTTGTATCGCGGGGTGAATCTGTGAAGCTCTGCAAGGATACGATAACCGTCTATAACGCACGACTTGACAGAGAAAAGGATTCTACGGTATACGTCCCTACCATCATCCGCGGCGTTTCGTGGTATGGCGGTACAAAGGTATCCGTCGATTCCAACGGTCGGAAAGCCGCGAATCAGTATGTCGTGCGTATCCCGGTGAATGCGGACGCGGGAGGAAAAAGCTACACGGGGTCGGGGGCGTACAGAAAAGCGTCGGATGTGAGCAAGCTGTTCACGCTGAATGAAGGTGACTTCATTGTGAAGGGCGAGTTCGCAGAAACGCTTGCGATGCCACCCAAATTCTACGCTGAATCCTTTATGATTATCGCGGTATCCGACAATCGCCGCGCCCCCAACGCCCCACATTGGAAGGTGGTGGGAACGTGAGCAAAGTCGCCGTCTTTAAGGCTGATTTTCAATGGAATCACGGTGATATTGATCTCCTGCACGCAAGAAACCTCGAATTGGGCGGGCGAGTGCAGCAGGCTATCGACAACGCCGTGATTTCGTATTCCATGCCTTACTGCCCGTGGGAAACAGGTACACTGGCGAGAAGCCCTTACACAGCATCGCCTCCGGGCGGCGGTCAGGTCATATACGAAACGCCTTATGCGCGTTATCTGTACTATGGTCAAGTGTACGGCCCGAACATTCCTGTGTTTGAGGATGATAGCGGCGTACCTACTCGTTTCTTTTCTCCTCCCGGCATGAAGAAGCATCCGACTGGCAGACCGCTTTCCTACAAGACGGATCAAAACCCGTTGGCTGGTTCGTTCTGGTTTGAACGCATGAAAGCCGACCATAAGGATGACATTCTGGAGGAGGCGAGAAGAGTTGCCAACGGTTAATAACATCGAGCATCTGCGAAAGTGGTTGCGTTCGTGTCCGTCTTTGAGCCGAGATAATCATTTCCGCGTTGATTATCTGGCAGAGGATGCTACGGAGTACGCGCTGTTCGCCGTACCATCCACAATCCGCTACAAAGAGAACGTGTTGGGCGAACACATCCCAACCGACATTCAAACGATGGACTTCATCTTTGCCTCAAAGCAGGATTTTGGCGCAAATGAAATGCAGGGAATCGCTAACTACGGCTTTTTCCAGGACGTGACTGACTGGATCATTCGTCAGAACTCGTTGAGAAACCTCCCGGAAGTAAACGAGGGTCGCGTTCTTTCCATCGTTCCGACGCTGACCGCCTATGTGTCAGCACCGGGCGCAAACAGCGCAAAATACCAAATCCAAATCAAACTCACATATCGTAGGCTTTAGCCTACCATATACGGGGGGGGGACGGGGTTGTGAATGTTTGCAATCATTCCGAATAATGTTGCTCATTTGTCGAGGGAAACCGGGTCGCTTAGAAACGGAACCCTCCTGCTGAGAAAAGGGACCCTCTCCATAGGGGAAGGAATCTTGTCAGTCACATCTAAGATTGGAGGAAAGAAAATGGCAAGACTTGAGCGCAATCGCGGCATGTTCTTTGGCTCGTGGACGGGTCAGGACATTGCCGAAAAGGCCGCTGTTGTTATTGGTGACAGCATCGGCATCACCGGCTGCACCGTACAGGCTTCCAGCTTTGGTACTGGTGTGAATAACATCTCCGGCGAGTACACCTTCATCTACAATGGTGTTGCGTGGGAGCTGAACAACACCGCTGTTGGTGATCTCAAGACCACTTACGGTCTGACCATCACTGGTGAGCCTGTCGAAAATGATATTCTGGTTGTCGAGTACACCGCTGCTTCTGGTGGCTGGGAGGCTCTGGGCAAGGACAACGACGATCTGTCCAAGGAACTCAACCCCGACACCGAAACCAGCAAGAACGTCCTGGGCGAAACCAGCTTCAAGCACAGCGGCTATGAGCCGGAAATCGGCGTTGACCCCTACTACATCGACCCCTCCCGCAAGATGTATGAGCATCTGCGTGAGGTTGCCTATGAAGAGCGTTACGGCGAGGCTGACCTGATGGGCTACTTTGCGGAGGCGTTCTTCCAGACGGCTAACCGCAAAACCCAGAAGATGACCGGCTACTGCTACGTCCGTCAGGCGTGGTTCGTTCCTCAGTCTGTCGGCGGCGATACCGCGGGCCTCGGCATCCCGATCACCATCAACCCGATTGGATCTCCTGTCAAGAAGAAGATCGTGTACGATATGGTGACGAACGAAGCCACCATCACCGACCTGGACTAAGCTGCTGGCGGCGCGGGAAAAGCGGGCTACACTGCTGAACCGCGCCGTTTTTTGAGAGGAGGTAATCGCTATGGCGAGTATTAAGAAGATCCCCGCTGCTCCTGCTAAGGACAGCAACCGCTTCACGCTGGAGGATGGCACGAAGGAAATTACTCTCGTCAACCCCTTCGGCAAGGTTATCTGCAAGCTGCATATCCGCACGGGCGACATCGGTATTTATGACCGTTACCAGGCTTTGATGGCAAACTTTGATTCCATTGTCCGTCCCCTTGCCGAGATTGACCTGAATGCTAACGGCGAGGCGACCTTTGAGGACAAGTGGGAAACCGTGAAGAAGGTTGAAGCCAATTTCAAGCAGAAGCTCAACGAACTGCTTGATATGGATGAAGCCGACGCGATTTTTGCCACTCGCAAGCCGTTCTCGTCCGTCAATGGTCGCTTCTTTGCCGAGCATGTGATTGACGTTCTCGGTCAGGTTGTCGCCGCAGCTATCGAAGAGGAAACGAAGCTGTCTGCTGAACGCGTCAGGAAGCATCTGGAGGACATCGAGGATGTGAACGGCGATGCTGGGGCAGCTACCGAAAGCCCTTGACGTTTGCGGGGTGAAATACCCCATTCGCTCTGACTATCGCAATATCCTGCGCATAATCACAGCGTACAACGATAATAGTCTGTCCGATCAAGAAAAAGTGTATGTTTGTCTCAAGCGGCTATATGTGGATTTTGATTCCATGCCGACTGAGCAATACGAGCAAGCCTATCTTGCGGCAACTTCTTTCATCGAATGTCACCTGCGGGAAGAAACTCAATCCCCCAAAACAGTGGATTGGGAGAAGGACGAGCAGATTATTTTTCCCGCCGTGAACAAGGTTGCCGGGGTTGAAGTACGCGCCCTTCCGTACTTGCATTGGTGGACGTTTTTGGGTTACTACCAGTCTATTGACCATGAAAGCCTTTTTGGATTTGTTCTTACAATCCGGCAGAAAAAGGCTAAGGGAAAGAAACTGGAGAAACACGAACGAGAGTTCTATCGAACAAACGCCAACCTGTGCCGTTTGGATACCGCGCCCACCCCTCAAAAAATAGAGAACACCATACAATCTATGTTTGACTCCCTCCCGGAAGAAGGTGAATCCTAATGGCGAACGGCGCATCTGACGGCTCGATTATCATTGATACGGGTCTTGACAACTCAGGCTTTGAAAAAGGCTCTGCAAAAATGGAGCAATCCATTAAGGGCGTTACGCAAGCCATTAACAAGACCGGGCAAGCGGCTGCATCGAGTATGCAGCCGCTTATTTCTTCCCTCGATCAGGTGGGCAAGTCGATCAACGCTACCGCGCAGACTGCTAATAATCTCAACGGCGCACTGACGGATGCGGTTTCTTCTTCTGACTTTGGCAGGAGCATGAATGCCGCTGGGCGTTCCTGCACTTCTCTTGAGAAGCAGATGGTGCGGCTTTCCAACAGCGAAAGAATGGGCATCAAAACCGGTTCTCAGATGACCCGCTTCCAGATCAACGTTGAAAAGGCGCGGGACAGCGTAACCCGGCTCGAGCAGGAGCTTCAAAGGCTCGGTTCGCAGCGGGTGGCAACGCCTGAATATGAGTCCCTTTCGGCTTCCGCAAAAAAAGCTGAACAGGCTCTTTTCAGACTGTATGATCGCCGTGACACGATGAGCGATTTGGGGGTCAAGGAAACCTCCCGCGAATGGCAACGTCTTGCTGTGCAGATCAAGAATGCCGAGTATGTGCTTGAGTCCTATGAGCAGAACATGAAGTCCATGCGGGCTAATGGATCGGCATATACCACTGGCGCGGATAGTGCGAAGTACAGGCAGACGGAAGCTACACTGGCGAGGATGACACAGCAGCTCGCGCACTACGAGCAGATGGCTTCTCAGTTTGATACCGTATCCGGCCCCGCTACTCAGTCTGAAAGTTCGCTGAAAAAGGTGGACAAAGAACTCCAGCGGAAGCCGAAAGACGCGGGCAAGGCATCGAGCGCATTTACCGCGTTCGGAAACACGCTGAAAAAGGCCGCTTCCGCTGCACTGAAAATGACGGGTTCCCTCGCAAAGCTGTCCTTCAAGACTGTTGCAAAGGGCGCAAAAACGGCAACATCCAGCATCAGCAAGTTTTTCAGCAAAGCCGAAAAGGGTTCGCTTACCTCTAAGGGCCTTGTAAAATCGCTTACAAGCCTTAAACGGATGATGATTAGCCGCGTCAAGGAGAAAATGATTACCGCGCTCATGCAGTCCTTGTCGCAGTCTATGATCGCCCTTGCGAAATACTCTTCCGAGTTCAATGCTTCCATGTCAAGCATGAAAAATGCGGCTACGGGTATGGGCGGCAATTTGGCTGTCACATTCGGCAATTTGGTAAATGCTGTTGCTCCTGCGCTGACGGCGATTATCAACTGGCTTTCCACTGCAATTTCCTACCTCAACGCATTTTTCGCGCTTCTTTCTGGGCGTTCTTCCGTAACTGTTGCAAAGAAGCAGACGGACAGTTACGCAAAAAGCCTGGGCGGTGCGGCTGGTGCGGCAAAGGACCTGAAAAAGGAAGTATATGGTTTTGATGAACTGAACAAGGCTTCTTCCGATTCTGGCGGTGGCGGCGGTGGCGGCGGTGCCGGGGACATGTTCGAGGACGTATCCATCGAAAGTCTGCTTCCCACGGATGTTCAGAACTTCTTCAACTCCATCAAAGCGGCCTTTGAGGCTGGCGATTGGGAGGGAATCGGCCTTATCGTTGGCAACGGCCTGAACACGGTTGTTTCTGCCGTCGATAACTGGATCACTTCCATCACGCCCGTTGCCGTTACATGGTCTACGCGAATCGCCCAAATCTTTAACGGTTTGGTAAGCGGCGTAAACTGGCCCGCCCTCGGCAACACGATTGCAAACGGTGCCAACCTCATCACGAGGACGGTCAACGCCTTTACAACCACGTTCGATTGGGCATCTTTCGGCGCAAAGCTCGGAGCCGGTGCGAACGGGCTTGTAAGTGGCATCGACTGGACAGCTCTCGGCGTATTTCTGTCTACGAAGTTCCGCGCATTGTGGACTACCATCTATGGTTTTGTCACTGCTTTTAACTGGTCTGCGCTCGGTAATAATCTTGCCGTTGGTGCGAATGCCGCTTTCAAAAGCATCAACTGGATTCAGGTTATCACAGGTGTTGTCACCGGAATTTTCGGTGTTTGGACGGCTATTTGGACAGCCATAAGCGGGTTTGATTGGGTTGGCGCAAGCGAAACCCTTGCAACGGGCGCGAATACGGCGTTCCAAAGCGTTGATTGGGCCGGTGCGGCAACCCTGTTCGGTGAAGGAATCAACAGCGTATGGACGGCTTTCTGGACGTTTCTCAGTGAGTTCGATTGGGAAAGCGCGGGATCAAACCTTGCATTGGCTGTCAATACTCTGTTTTCCGCTGATGGGCCTATTGACTGGGCGGCAGCAGGAACAAGTATGTCGGACGGTCTAAAGTATGTTATGGACGGAATTAACACGTTCCTTGCAGAAACAGACTGGCAGCAAATCGGAACCGACATTGCCACTTTCCTTTCGTCCATTGACTGGAGCGGACTTGTTACCAGTCTAAGCACGGGTATTGGTCTTGCCCTGGGTGGACTTGCAGAACTCCTTTGGGGCTTGATCAAGAATGCGTGGGACAGCGTTGTTGAGTGGTGGGACGCACAGATGGCTACGAACGGCGGAGATGTTATCGCCGCGCTTCTGTCTGGCATAACTACTGCGCTCGCTAACATCGGGACGTGGTGTAAAGAAAACATCATAGACCCGTTGATCGGCGGCATAGAAACAGCTCTCGGCCTTGAAAGCGGAACCATTTCTCAGATTGCATCGGACTTGTGGACGGGACTGAAAGACGGTCTTGTAACTGCGTGGAACACAATCAAGGAAGCCGTTACGAAGCCATTTAAGGATTTCTGGCAAGCGGTAAAGGACTTTTTCGGTATCGCTTCACCATCCACTGAGGCATCCTCCGTTGGTGACTTCATCCTGCAAGGCTTGAAAGATGGCCTTGTGTCCGCGTGGACAACGCTGAAAGACTCCATCCTCCAGCCCTTTAAGGATTTCTGGCAAGCGGTAAAGGACTTTTTCGGTATCGCTTCCCCGTCCACCGAGGCATCCTCCGTTGGTGACTTCATCCTGCAAGGCTTTGGTAGCGGTCTTTCTTCCGGCGTACAAGCAGTGCTTGACATTGTTTCTGACGTTTTCGGGCGTATTTGGAACGCAATCAAGGCTATTTTCGGGTTTGGCGGCGAAAGCGAGGAAAGCAAAGAGGCAAAGCAAGCTGGTAAAGACATCATGACCGGCATGAAAGACGGCATCAAGGGCGACGAGGAAACTGTCAAAACCGAAATCAAGAATGCCGCAAAGAACGTGCTGAAGGCCCTCCGAACCGAACTCGGTATCCCGGAAAGCGGCGGCGCATCCAGCAAGTCTAAGACTGCCGGTGAGGGCATCGTTACCGGCATCAAGGATGGTATCACTGCAAAAGGCGTTTCGTCAACCTTCACGTCGGCAGCCAACTCCACATGGAGCGCGGTAAAGTCCGCTCTTGATACCGCGTTCGGCATGGGCGGTTGGGGTTCCACCAGCGCAAGCAAGTCTAAATACATTGGCGAGGGTACAGTATCCGGCATTAAGGACGGAATTGACAGCAAAGGTGTCAAAGCAACGTTTACTGCTTCCGCAAGTAGCTTGCTGACCGCCGTAAAAAATGCTATCAATTCTGCACTGGGGCTTGAATATGGCGCAACCAGCGCAAGCAAACTCAAGTATGCCGGTGAGGGTATCGTGTCCGGCGTTGAGGAAGGAATCAGCGGAAAGGCTGTTTCCTCTACCTTCACGTCGGTTGCCAATAGTCTGCAAGGTGCTGTATCGTCCGCATTCAGTACCGCACTCGGAATTTCGGGCGGTATCTTTAGCTCCTCTTCCGCGTCTAAATTCAAAGACGTTGGCAAGGCAATCTGCCAGGGCGTAGCTGATGGCATTGATGCGAACACGTCCACGATTAAGAATGCGGCTACACGGGCGGCGAACGCGGCACTCTCTGCGGCAAAGAAGAAGCTGGGTATTCATTCTCCCTCTAAGGCTTTCGCAGAAATCGGCGGCTATATGATGGCTGGTATGTCCAATGGTCTGAACGACGCTAAGTCTGGCGTGATTAAGACCGTCGCAAGTATTGCAGACGCGGTTACTTCCGGCTTTGATGGGACACTTGAAACCCCTGAAATCCAGGTTGCTTCCAGTGTGCTTGCTTCCGGGATGGACGCTGTTGCAAACAAGCTGTCCCAAATCGCCGTAACATTCCTGTCGATTGCTGATGCGCTGACCGCCGTAGGAGGCTTCCAGTTGCCCGCTGTGGCGGCTGGACGCGCTATCCCGTACAGGACAAGGGTTGAAGCTGAAAGCCCGTCTACGGGCAAATCTGATGCCGTTACGGCGTTCACTACGAACTTTGACGAAACGATGTCTGATCAGAAGGATCTCCTTCTGGAGATTATCGACATTCTGCGCAAGCTGAAAATCGTTATTGACGGTGACAGCTTGACACGGGTACTTACATCCCTGCAACGTGCGCAGGAAAGAAGTTATGGCTACGGAGGTGCATAATTCATGGCTGTTATGGGCGTCTTGAAAATCAACGGACACGATTATGCTCCGTATGTGAAAGCCAAAACGGGCATTAGCTGGTCAAGAGAAAACACGAACGATGAGGACGCAGGGCGTGACGCGGGCAACTTCATGCACACGAATGTAACGTCCCATCAGCGGAAATTGACCTTGAAGCTCGGTCCTATGCCCTTTGAAGTTGCTCAACTCCTTGAGGCTGACCTTCAAAGTGGCGATGCGGGCGTAAGAGTGCAATACCCCGACCTTCTGGACGGGGTATGCACCCGCCTTTTTTACAACACGTCTATCTCAGCAGCCATTGAACGCTTCACGGATGAGGGCGTGAAGCTGGATGATATTTCGTTTACGCTGATTAGTGTACAGGAGGATACGGTGTAATGCAGAGCCAACCCGCAAATTGGGCGGCTGTATTTGCCGCCCCGCACACTACCGAATACCGTTTCCTGATTAACGGTATCGAATATCGTGAAAAGGATGTACAGGGTACGCCCAACATTGAAAAACCCCTCATGCAGGAGCCTTGCATTGGAAGGTGCTGCACGGGTTCCCTTTCGCTCACCATCCGTCAACACCCGAACGAGACTATCCCCAAAGGCGCCCCTGTCCACGCATTTTGCCGCTTGAAAGCCCGTGGGGCTGACACGGTGACAGGTTGGGTGGATCAGGGGCATTATTGGATTTCTAAGCGTTCTAAGTCCGGCGAACTCGTTTCCCTGACTTGCAGGGACAACATGATGCTTGCTGGTCAAACGTACCTCGACAAAACCAAGTTCACGCAATGGCCCGTTTCGATGGCGGCTGTTCTCAACGAGATTGCCGCCCTGATGGGTGTTAGAATTGACAGCCGTACAGAAATCAAAACGGGGTCAGCCTTCCGTGTGGATTATCCGAACGACGATGTGCTTATGTCCGAAATTCTGTCGTGGATTGCCGCTGCGCATGGCGGCAATTTTATTATGACAGAATCAGGCAAGCTCCGACTCGTCCCCTATCCTGATACTGTCACCCCGGTTCAGAAAATCGGGACAGGATATACCAGGTTCAAGCCCCTGTCTACCGGCATGAAAACAGTGTCCCGTGTTACGCTTACGGACTCCGCAAATAACCAGTTCACCTACGGTGATGACTCTGGCATCGAACTGATTGCGGTATGCGAGTACGCAAAGCACGCCACGGTGCAGAGCCTTTGCTCCGAGTACGCGGTAGAAGCTGGGGAGCTACACGTTCCGAACGGTTCACTCGTGAGCGGGATGCTCCTTCTCGCAGACGAAAGCACGCTTGACAGGGGAGTTTGGTCTGTATACGCTACGTCCATTATCGGACGCAGTTTCTATCCGCATGAAATCCTCGGTGTATACATCAATCCCCTTGTGGAGCTGGGGGACACGGTATCTATCATGTACCGCGGAACCGAACACCGGCTTGTCGCCGGTACGATCAAAATCCGATGCAATCCTTCTTTTGTCTGCGATATGCGCTATGGCGTGGAAGAGGACGACGAGGACGAGGTTCCCTATACCAGCGCGGCAGAGCTGAAAGCAAAACGGTACATTTCTACCACAAGTTCCTACTTTGGCAACCGTATCAACAGAACGGAGGGCTTTGTCAGCGAACTTGTGCAGAATGATGAGCCGATTGCCCGCATGATTGCCAATGCCAACCGCTTCTCCATGCAGCGCAAAAACGGGGATTCGTGGGAAGATTGCCTGTATTTTGATCCTGTTTCCCGCAAGTACAAGTTCACGGGTGAGGTTGAAATCAGCACACTTACCGAGGCTTCCGTGGTATCCGCAACCAATAACAGCCTCGTGTTTGCGGCAGATGCAAACGGTTGCACACTTGCCCGCGAATACGTCTTTCACATCCTTGCTTATACGGGAAATAAAGGGGTGCTTCCCACCGTGTCCGGCGTTTCCGGCGTTCCAGATGGAATGACGGTTCAGTTCGGTTCTGCCATTGATAAGCAGATTCCCGTTCATGTTTCCGTTCCTGCCGGAGCTACTCTCGGTAGCGCGGAGTCTGTAAGTGGGACAATGGTTTTCCATGTGACGTTCCCTGTGGCGTATGACCTTGAAATCAACTGGATTAAGGTCAATACGGGTATTCCCGGTAAGGATGGTACAGACGGACAGCCCGGTAAAGACGGCGCAGATGGCCAGCCTGGCAAGGATGGTACGGACGGACAGCCCGGTAAAGACGGCGCAGACGGAATCACCTATTATACATGGGTGAAATACGCAGACAGCCCGACTTCTGGCATGAGTGATAAGCCAGACGGCAAAAAGTATATCGGTATTGCTTACAACAAGACAACTCAAGTCGAATCTGAAAGCTATTCCGATTACGCCTGGTCGCTTATCAAGGGTGCAGATGGCGCAGCTGGTACAAACGGCTATAACAGCACTGTTATTCAACTGTATCAGCGCATCAGCGGTAGCACAATCACGGGTCCGCAAAGCGACCTTACGTTTACCTTCTCCAGTAACACGCTTGCCGGAAACACTGGGGATTGGACTCGGACGATCCCATCAGGACAAGATCCCTGTTACGTCATTATGGCGGCTGTCAGCTCCGCCAATGACACTGTGACCGTTCCTGCATCTGCATGGAGCGAAGCAACAAAACTTGTTGAAAACGGTGCAGATGGCGCAGACGGAAAAGATGCGGCTCCGAGCTATACATGGATCAAGTACGCCGATAGCCCAACTTCCGGCATGAGTGATAACCCGGAAGGCAAGAAGTACATGGGTATCGCTTATAACAAGCCCTCACAGCAGGAAAGCTCTGTTTATGGCGATTATACATGGTCACTTATCAAGGGCGAGGATGGTACGGATGGCATTAACGGCGTTAATGGCACGGACGGTAAAACCTATTACACATGGGTTAAGTATGCGGACGATGCTAACGGTGCGGGAATGTCTGATGATTCTGAGGGCAAGTATTACATCGGCCTCGCCTACAACAAAGCTACACCGGTAGAGAGCAGCACAGCCTCAGACTATACATGGTCACTCTTTAGAGGTGCAGATGGCGTTGACGGCATGGATGGTAAAGACGGTACAAACGGCAAGGATGGCGCGGACGGACAGCCCGGTAAAGACGGCACCGATGGCGCAGACGGCATCAATGCCGCTTTCGTTTACCTTTACAAGCGCGGTGAAACTGCACCCAATAAGCCTACCGCTACAACCCTTTTCACGTTTGCAACGGCATCCCTGACTGGAGATACGGGCGGGTGGTCACAGGAAATTCCTAATACTGACGGCAATCCGTGTTGGGTTATTTCGGCTCAGGTAGCCGCCAGGACCGCAACAGTAAATGTCCCGTCAAGCGCATGGAGCAATCCTGCAAAGATGGTCGAGGATGGTGTTGGCGGCGCAGAAACCTACTGCCAGCCTGACGCGCCTATCAACGGCAAGGCTGGAGATTTGTGGATTGATTCTGATGATGATTACAAGCTGTATCGTTTTGATGGCACACAATGGGTATCTGTGCAGGATGCTAACATTCCGGACATCATCAAGCAGCTTGCGGCGGCGCAGACATCCCTTGAAGTGCTTAACACGTCCATTGAGGCAAAGGCATCTGCAACCTATGTCACCAATCAGATTGATTCGCTCGTTCAGCAGTTCAACAGTGCCTTGAAACTTCAAGCCGATGAACTGACGGCATCGTTTGAGGGGACGGCGCAGGACGCAGCAGGGGCGGTCAATACAAAATTCTCAACCCTTATCCGCGCAAGCGGTGACGGCGTTGAAATCGGCAAGAGTGACAGTGATTTCAAGGTCTTGCTGTCAAACAATCGTCTGTCTTTCAGGCAGACCATTGGATCAACCGTAGTTGAGGTTGCTTACATGTCTGACCGCAAGTTGTTCATTTCTGATGCACAAATCACCAATGAGCTTGCGTTCGGTCCCAATGGCGGCAACCGCTTTGTGTGGACTAAAACATCAAAGGGCCTGTCCTTGCGCTATATCAGCTCTACCAGTGCGGCAATCCTGACAGATGAATAACGGGAGGTGAGAAGCAATGGCGCAATGCGTGTTTCGTACCAGCTCCATTTCTGGCACGAACAGCGACAAGAAACGTGGAGGAACCGTAACAGGTGACTTCTATCACTATTCTGGCTCCTTGCCCCCGGCAGGAAGCACCCTGCAAAGCGTAGGCGTTTACTTCTCCAACATCAACATTTACTCAACCACATCCGCAGGTTTTTCAACCTCATACGGTAGCATCGACCTTGAACTCAGTTCAGGATCACAATCCTGTACTATGGACGGTGCTTCTTCTTCCATACTCGATTTTTCCGGGGGTAGCATCACCTTCACGGTGACGGGTGGTGGTAGCACCACGTCTAACGTGCTGAACGTCCGTTCAGGATCGTACATCGAGATCACGGTCAACTACGTTGCCTCCACCCCGTCCACCGGTAGCCTGGGCAGAACGTCCGTCTACCAGGGCGGCGAGATTACACTTAGCATCAACCCGGCATCTTCTGACTTCACGCACAAAGCGATTTGGAGTCGAGGAAGTGGCTACACACAGACGGTGAACCTCTCAGCAGGAATCACGTCCACCACATTTACAGTTCCGAGCAACTGGCCTACGGGCAGCGCAAGTGTTGTGCTGGAATCGTACTACGACGGTATCCGTATCGGGTCGAACACCTATTCCTTTACCATCGAGGTAAACCCGTCAACGATTGTTCCCACTGCCGGTACGCTTAACGTTGCCCTGTTGCAGTCCGACTACATCCCGTCGAGCTGGGGAGTGTATGTGAAGGGATACAGCAGAGCAACTCTGTACCTTTCTAATGCGTCGCCCGGCAGCGGAGCATCCTACAAGAGCATTGCATATGCATGCGGTCAGCAAACGAAAAATGTCGCTTCAAACGTGAGTTTCGTGACGGATGCTCTGCTTGAAACTGGTAGCATTTCATGTACCGCAAAGGTCACGAATAATTATGACAACTCGGCATCGGCGGCATCTAAGACTATTACGGTCTATGACTACCACGATCCGATTTTTGCGGTTGTTTCCGCATTCCGCTGCACTTCCAACGGCACGCCGAGCGACACCGGCGCATATTTCGGTGTTACTGCTTCTGTCAATATTGCCAGCGTAAACGGTAAAAACAGCCTTGTATCTTTGCAAGCGCGGTATGCCGTACAGGGTACAACATCCTGGAGTACCGCAAAGGCAATCACAAATGGGCGGACTACCATTATCGGCGGTACAGCATCCAGCACAAGCACTTATCAGGTGCAAGTTATAGCCATTGATGCAGTGCAGAACCTCCGCAACACCAACAGCAATGCGACGGTCACGGCTCTTACCTCTGAACATGTCATTTATTGCATGGACGGCGGCTTGAATGTGTCCTTTGGCATGGAAGGTACGCGGCAGAATGCGGTTGAAATCAACCCGTCATGGGGGCTGTATCATGGTGATACCCGCTTGGATGGAACGGTAGCAATCAGCAGAGGTGGAACAGGCGCAACAACAGTAGCCGGGGCGCGTAACGCTTTGGGGCTTGGCAACACGGCGGGGGCAGTTCCTGTTGCGAACGGCGGTACCGGCGCAACATCGGTAGCCGGAGCGCGTTATGCTTTGGGACTCGGTTACACAGCAGGGGCGGTTCCTGTGGCGAACGGAGGTACAGGTGCGACAACTGCTGCTGATGCGCGAACCAATCTCGGTGTGACACCGGCCAATATTGGGGCCGCGGCATCAAGCCACAATCACAGCGCCGAAAGCATAACTTCCGGGACATTCAGTGCGGATCGACTGCCATTCAAGGTAGACTACGGTTTTGTTATTGTATCTGGCGTTTCATGGTCAACCGTGGACTTTTCTACGGTGTTCACCAGCACACCTGCAATCGTATGTACGGTGGGCGGTGGGGCTTCCGCGATCAACGGAAGTTACAGCCTGTCATTCAAAACGCGAAACGAAACTTCGAGTGGTTTTGAAGTCTGCATATGTGGCAGTTCCGGCTCTGGTAGTCGAATTGTTAGCTGGATTGCAATAGGCACATAAGGAGGACGAGCTTTGAAAATCACATCTGACGATCAAGCCCTCGCCGTTGTACATTCGGTCAAAGATGCTCTTAATCAGCTTGTCGTGCAGGGACTCGACAACTGCTATATCGTTGCGGCAAGCAGCAATGACCTTGATGCACTTGCCGATTACCTGAACGGCAAGGCTGAAAAAGAGAAATATGGTGGGAAGGAGTAAAACGTCAATGAAAGCTGTGAGCATTGAACCCGTAGCGATTCGCAGCTCTGACCAGAAGCAGATTGTGAGGGTGCTTCTGGTGGCGAGTGAAGAACCGGCTACACTCCCGAAAACGGGGGAAGGCATCGCGGGGATGAATGCCGATCAGGTATTCGCCCCTTTTTCTATTCTGTACGTCACCGGGGACACGGAAAACAAGGTGTATATCACCGATGAATCCGGCGTTTTTGTGGCGCAGTAAGGGGGCAAGCGCATGAACAAGATTCTGCAAATTGTCCTGCCGTTCTGGGTGACGGCAAAGAGCTATGCAAAGAAGTACACCGATTCCAGATTGCAGGGGCTTGTCGGTCTTGCGTATGATCTGAAAATCGAGCAGGGTACTGTCTGCTTGACGGTTCACGACAGCCGGGCTATTCATGCTTCCGTGCAGAACGGTGTGTTCAGCATGATTAACGAATAAACGGAGGGAAAGAGTATGGCTACCAATTACGTTGACAAAATCAAGCTCAATGGCGATCAGGCTGACATTATCGGCCTTTCTGGGGATCACTACTACCCCGGTGTTGACCTGACCGTGAAATTCGCGGAAGAGATCAAGGGTTATTCCAGCCCCTGGGCGTGGATCAAGGCGCGTATCGCCTCGGCTAACTACTCCCAGCTTCATGTTGGCGATTACATCCCGTTCACGACCACCAACGGGCGCACCTTTCAGGCGCAGATTGCTGGCATCAACACCTACAAGGGCTACGGTGATTCCGAGGTTGGCAATCACATCGACTTCATCACGAGGGAACTTTGGCCCGATACTTTCCAGATGAACCCGGTCAACTTCAACAATGGCACGTCCAGCGACAAGCAGGTTCCGTGGCTTGCATCCAACGGCTACCTGTTTGTCAACTCTCTCGCCGGTCAGATTCCGAACAGCACCACGAAACCGCTGGAGATGGTCGATGTCGATTACACGGCGGGCGGTATGTACTTCTACCTCCCTGATGATCTCAAGAAAGTCATTGTTGAAAAGCGTGTCTATGCGCAGACCCGTTTCAGCGATTCCGGCGTTCTGTCCAATGATAACAGCGCCGCATGGGTCAACATGGGCAAGCTGTGGCTCCCGGATGAATACGAGATCACCGGCGCAAGGCTGATGACTACGACGGGCTGGTTCACGGGCGGTTATGTGCAGTACCCGATTTTCGCGCACAGCATGAACCGCCTCAAGAAGGCCAATGGCAGTCGCGGCAACTGGTGGACTTCTTCTGCAGGTGCTGGCAGCACCACGGACTTTGTGAGTGTCAACAACACGGGCGGTGTCAGCGACAACGACGCGTCCAACGCGTTGCGCGCCCCCTTCTGCTTCCGCGTATCCTGACATCTGAAATAATCCCGCCGCCCCTTGTGGGCGGCGGGTATACAGGAGGAAAGCCCATTGAGTAGCGTACTTGCCCGCAAACGAGGCACTTCCAGCATGGAGTTTTACAAGTGCGCGGTTGAACTAAGGGAAACCCTGACCAAAGCACTGATGAATGAATCCATTGTTCCAAAACGCTGGAGGCCGGTTTTCACTTTCCCAATCATTGATCTGCTCAGAGACCTGTTCGGTCACTTGATTGCGGCGAACAGCATATTCCCCGACTCACCTGAACGAGTTGCAGCCCGAAAGCAGATGCAGCATTACGCGCTGGATGATTTGGAAAGGATCGACGATCAGCTCCAGTACCTTTTGACCACCCTGTACTATGGCAAAATTGATGCGGATCATAATATGCCCGCCTTGCTTGAAAAGGCGGGCGATTTAATTGACCGAACCGATATGCTGATTAAGGCGTGGCGAAAGAGTACAAAGCTGGTTGCGGGCAAAGACCTGACTTGATTTTTCATAGGTTGTACTCTGCATTCTTGTTAGCGGCAGTCGCAACAACTGGTGGACTTCTTCTGCTAATGCTGGCAACACCACGAACTTTGTGAATGTCAACAACACGGGCAATGTCAACAACAACAACGCGTCCAACGCGTTTCGCGCCCCCTTCTGATTCCGATGGTTCATCCCGGCCAGACCAAGTAAGCCCAAATGGGCCGAAAGCCGCGCCGATGGTTCTTTTTCGGAAGGAGAGTACAACCGTCCTGCACAGATGCAGGTAAATATGTAGCGGTATTATCCTGGTCGATACCGCATTTCTCGATACAGCTACCCGGACGCTTCTTGCATGGCGCGGGATGGCGATATAGGCTCTATGGAATCAGAGCCGAGTACCGCGTTTCATGGGTAGCCTGTCATGGAGCATACAACGCGCCACGATAATAACACTCTACGAGGTACGAAATGACCAGCCTTGAAAGACATGAAGCACGGTATCGGCGCCGAAAAGCCAAACGTGAGGCAAAGCGCAGAGAATACGCCCAAAAATATGACGACTTCCAACGCCTGTCCAGTACCAGTGCAATCATTGGCGCACACTGGGCATCGCGAAAGGGCGTCTTATGGAAAGCAAGCGTGGCAAGGTACGATATGCGCTTTTTCCGCAACGCGAGAAGATCACGCAGGGAATTGCGAAATGGGAAAGACACCCGGCAAGGGTTTTTCCACTTCCAGATTGTCGAGCGGGGTAAGCCGCGGGACGTTCATAGCCTACACTACGCGGAGAGGGTGATTCGGCGTTCTGTCTGCACAAACGCGATGGTTCCCATTCTGTCCCACAACCTGATTTATGACAACGGAGCAAGCCTCAAGGATAAAGGTGTTTCCTTCCACATTGAGCGGTGCGAAAAGCATCTGCACCAGTTCTGGAGGGAACAAGGAAACAACGATGGCTATGTGCTGATTATTGATTTCCGAAAGTTCTTTGACAATATCGAGCATGGGACCGTTCTCCGCATGTATGATAACTATTTCAAAGATCAACGCCTCAACGCCATGTGCCGCGCTTTCGTTGAAGCGACTGGCGACAAAGGGCTGTTCATTGGCCCGGAGGATAGCCAAATAACTGCTGTGGCTTTCCCGAACCACATTGATCACCTGATAAAGGATAAATGGGGACTCAAATACTACGGAAGGTACATGGACGATTCGTACATCATCTTGCGGGACAAAGAGGAACTGGCAAAATACCGTGATTTGCTTTTTGCCGAGTTTGCCAAAGTCGGCATCATACCCAATCCGAAAAAGACGCAGATTGTCAAGCTGCGCCGTGGATTCACTTTCCTCAAAACGCAGTTCTTCCTTACCGACTCAGGCAGAGTCATTGAAAAACCCTGCCGCGACAGCATCATTCGTGAGCGTCGGAAGCTAAAGGCTTTTCGACGCTTTTTGAATGCCGGAGAAATGGCACTTGACAAAGTGGCGTGTTCTTACATGTCGTGGCGAGGCTCAGTCAAAGGAAAGGACTCGCACCTGTCCATCCAGACGATGGACACTCTTTACTTTGCTTTATTCGCGGCAAAGCCGTGGATTAAGAAAAAGAAACACAGAAAGGGGATTTACCACTATGACTCGTCAGGAAATTCTGGGCGAAATCACCGCTTGCAAGCAGTTGCTTGCTGACTCCGACTACTCCATCCTCAAGTCGCTGGAGGGTCTGCTTACCTGCACTTCCGCTACCGGCATGATTTCCTATCTCAAGGATCTCACCGATGAGCTGTTTGCTCTCAAGGCGCGGCGGCAGGAGTGGCGCGACAAGATCAACGATCTCGAAAAGCAGCTTGAAGAAGCCGCCGACGAAGAACCCGTTGAGGCTGTCAACCAGGCTGAACCCGCTGAACAGGTCGAAGAGGCGGAGCAGGTTGACCCCGCTGAGTAACCGTACAGAAAGGGGGCTTTTCGCATGAGAAAGCTCACGATCTACCGCCTGTACTTCACGAGGTCGGATTGCTACACGTCGGGAACACGGCAGAAATCCATCGGAGTACAGGTACACAGCACGGGTGCGAATAACCCGAACCTCTGCCGATACGTCGGTCCCAATGACGGCAGACTCGGCGAGAATAAGAACAGGAACTACTCTAACAAACCCGGTTCTGATGTCTGCGCGTCTGCATATATCGGAAAACTTGCCGATGGTACGGTTGCCGTATATCAGTCCCTCCCGTGGGATATGCGCTGCTGGCTGTCCGGCAAGGGTTCCAATGGCAATGCAAACCGCATGGGCTACGTTGGATTTGAAATCTGCGAGGATAACAAAAAGAACGAAGCCTACTTCCGGGATGCGGTCATGGAAAAGTCCGTGTTGCTGACCGCCCATCTGTGTGACCTGTTCGGGACTACCCCTCGCTCTGTGGTCGCATCCTTCTCGCAGGGGGATGCGCTGGCAGTTATGGATCATCGGGAACTCCACGCACGGCAGCTTGCAAGCAATCATGCCGATATTCGCCACTGGCTGTCTATCTATGGACTGACGATGGACGACTACCGGGACGCGGTGGAAGAAGCCATGCGGGAGGGCGTGTCCGTTACCTACGTTGACTGTGACAGCGGAAGCACAGAAGCAGTCAACGGAAATCCTGTTGAAATGGAGGTGTCTACATTGTACCAGGCGAAAGTCACTTGCCCCGGCGCGTATCTTAACCTCCGGGCAAATCGGAGTGCAAGCTCCTCGTCCATCAAGCGCATGTACAAGGGTGCTACCGTGGATGTGCTGGATGATTCCGATCCCGACTGGTGGCGTGTGAAGTACGAAGGTGCTGTCGGCTATGCTATGACCCATAGCGGTTCTGACAAATACCTGACCGCCGTTGCCGTCGAGGAAGGTGAGCAGCCCAAAGTCGAGGAAGGTGGCGAGGCTACACCTGATGCGGAGGGCGTGATTACGGTGAGCCGGGCAGAGCTGGAAGAGGTTCACGCCCTGCTCGGAAAGATGCTGGGGGTGTAACCGTTGGAGAATCTGAAAGCCCTGACCGGGGACAACCTTATGACGTTCCTGCTGGTGCTGGTCGCATTGGCGGGTCTGTACATCCTGTTTGTAAACGTGGTTGAGTCTACCCGCAAGCTGCGCAAGCCCAAGGAGCAGGAGTCTGACGATGCTACGGCTCGCCGGTCCGCTTGTGACCGCAAGTTTGCCAACGATCAACGCGCCATTCTCGACCACGACAAGCGCATTGAGGCACTTGAGGAAGGATCCCGTGTCCAATGCGCGGCGCTCCATGCTCTGCTTGAGCATGAACTTCACAACGGTAATTCTGCCGAAATGAAGAAAGCAAGTGATGACCTTTTTACCCACCTGAACCGATAATTGAAGGGAGATACCGATATGAAGAGGATTTTCTGTTTTCTGCTTTTGTCCATCGTGACTGTCCTGTGTGTCGCCCCCATCGTGTCTTTCGCGGAGGAAGCCGTGGTTCCCGCTGTTTCTGATGCGACGATCACCACGCCCACGGAGCCTTTTTCGTGGGAGTACCTTGCCACCATTGCGGGCGCTGCCACTTTCACGCTTCTTGTGGCTCAGTTCCTCAAGTTCCCGCTGGATAAGATTTGGAAGATTCCCACCCGCGTTGTTGTTTATTGTATTGCCTTTATCGTGATGCTCGTTGGCACGGCCTTTACCGCTGACGGACTGACCGCGCAAAGCGTGCTTCTGGCCCTGGCTAACGCCTTTATCGCCGCGCTTACCGCTATGGGCGGCTACGAGCTGACCTTTGCCAAGCTGACCAAGTAACAAGTGTACATGGGGGGTTCCTCTGTTCTGACAGGGGAACCCCTTTTTTTATTTTCTTTGGAACCTTCTGCCTGGAACATTCGCAAAACACGGGAACAATCTCCCCCCTTTCAGTGTTCATAATGTTCCATCAGAATGGAACATGTTGAAAAGGTGTTCCATGAATGTTACGGCAGAATGTTCAGCTTGAAACCCTTATATTTCAAGGCTTTTTATACCTTTGGTAACAAAGTAACATTCTCCAAAGACTTTTTGAAAAATAGGCAGTTAGGCAAAATACAATACGCCTAATCGCCTAAATGCGTGGGTATATACACGCGTGCGCGAGAAAGTACCGAAAAAGTTAAAAATATTTTTCTAAACCCCTTGACGAGTTAAATTTATTGTGCTATACTCCAATCATCAGCTAAAGAAATTTGGCTGATGAACAAGGAAACGCTACCGCCGAGGCGGAAGCAAGATTTAAGGAGGATTTCGGTATGAAAAACATCGTCAAGGTTCTGCGGTTCAAGGACAACGCTACCCGGCTGTACCAGCTCCCCACCCACTATGCCCTCAGCAAGGGAACCATCGTCGAGGTTGAGTTCGCCGGTGGTACGGCGTTCGGTGTGACCGTCAGCGAAAGCTATTGCGGCGACTATGAAGAGAAGATGCTGCGCGACCTGTTCAATGTTCTGCCCGCTACGGAGTTCAAGCGTGTTGTCGCCGTCTACGACAAGTCGGATGTTTCATGGGTTGACTCCACTGCCGCTGATACCGCCGAGGAGAATGCCGAACAGAGTGCGACGCCGGAGGAGGTAGGGGCTTATGGCGCGTAAGAATGCAACCCCTGTCATTACCCACGTTGAAATCCTGTGTTTGGCTATTCGCGCCATTGATGCAGAAATCGAGGTATGGCGCAAGCGTTGTGAAGGACTTCCCGATGATACATTTGATCGTTCGGTAGCCCATCTGCTTGAGAAGCGGGACGCCTTGAAGAGTATGTACCGCATGGAAACTGGAACGGATTACGTCTGATGAATTACCCTGCTGGCCGGGATTATAGACCAGCACCCTCCCGTATGCGCACGGATAAAAAGAAAGGCTGGTAAGTATGAACGTCAAAGATAAACTCAAGGCTATGCGCGAGATTGCGGAGGCTAACCGCAAGCATGTGGAAGAATGGAAGAAGAACAGGCATCCTGTGATTAAGGGCGTGCTGATTGATTCTGTCAACGGCACGGTTAGCGTTAAGGAGATCAGCAAGGAACTCGATGCTTACTACGACATTCTGAACTGCCGATGCATCGACATTGCCCGCCGTACTATCGGTGGTAAGCCCTTTGAGATCATCTGTGACGATGAAGCTGCCCTTGTGGCCGACCCGATTCCGAGTGCTATCAGCCACTTTGGTGCTGTCATGCTGTACGGTAGCCTGTTCGTGGTTCGCTTTGATGGCAAGGAAGATGTCGAAAGCCTCACCGATGAGGATATTGCCCACGTCATGAAAAATGTGTTCAAGTGCCGTTCCGTTACTGCCGATGGGGCGAAAACCTTCATTGCTCTCGGAAATGTGGACTATTGCGGAGGACGTTTCTGATGGGCAGCAAGGCAACTCGCGTGGAAATCGCAAAACGCCCTTTTGTGAAGCGGATCATGTCGCTGTCGCCCAGGCACAATCTGTGGGAGGTCTGGTCCGACTTCATAACCATGTTCGCCTGCGCCCTGTCGAATCGCTTTGACAGGGCGCATTTTGAGGAACGGGAAGCCATGTACTTGAAGATTATTGGCAAGTACACTGAGCAGGAGCGCAAGGTGTTTCCTGAGCTTGTGGCAGATGTCGTCCTGGCACTTGAGGAGGATCCAGAACAGGACTTCTTAGGAAGTTCATTCATGGAGTTGGAACTCGGCAACGACCATGCAGGGCAGTTCTTCACCCCCTACGATGTGTGCCGCATGATGGCAAGTGTTGCTGGCAGTAGTTTTGCTTCACAAGTGCTGGAGAAGGGTTACGCTACGATCAATGACTGCGCTTGCGGAGCGGGTGCTACCCTGATAGCTGCTTGTCACGAGGCTGGTAAACAGCTTGCTCTCTTTGGCCGTAACTGGCAGAATCACATTCTTGTGGCTGCGCAAGACATTGATTTTAATGTGGGAATGATGTGTTACATTCAGCTTTCCCTCATAGGCGCAGCAGGGTATGTGAAGATTGGAAACACAATCACCGACCCGATGTGTGCCGGAGACGGTAAAAAGAACTATTGGTATACGCCAATGTACTTTTCGGATGTTTGGCATTGGCGGCGAGTTTGGCACAGCGTTGATGCGCTGATGTGTGAAAAGAAAGGTGATTCAGAATGATTCAGGAGATCAGGGGTGACTTGCTTACTTATGGTGCAGATATTATCTGCCACCAGGCGAATTTCTACGGCGTTATGGGAGGAGGCGTTGCTCTGTCCATTTGGAACAAGCTGCTGAATGATGATTCTCGGTATGTGTATCAGGATCTGTGCTGTACGCAGGGGAGGCGACTGTTGGGTTCTGTGCTGGCGTTGCCCTTTACCTATGCAGATGGAAAGCCCGGTGAAGTGTTCAACCTGTTCTGCCAGGATGACAGGGCGCAGCCGGACGGAGGCATTACCCGTTATGACTGCATGTACTCTTGTCTTAAACGGGTGGAGAGCCATGCGAAGCTACACCTGGGAAAGAGGCGTCTGTTGAGCGTTGCTTTGCCCGGGGGCATGGGGTGCGGCATTGCTGGCGGCGATTGGCCTACGGTGCGGGGGATCATTGAAGAGGTGTTCGGTGACTCCCCAGTATCATGCACCATCGTTTTTCTTGATAGGACAAAGAAAGTTGGTGAAGTATGACTTTTTATGTAAACGAGGTCGGACTGAAAGGGGTGAGCGACTATACGCATCGGGTGATTGGGCTTTTTGATAATAATGATTGGGCTGGTAAGGGATATTTTTGCGGATGGTACGGAGCAGAGTATTACTTGAATACGAATTTGCTTGCCTATGGCATTCAGTTGATAAACGGGAGTACATGCTATGACCCGAAAGTTCCTTTCAACGGAGGTTTTTATGGGAACGCCAACATCCATTTTGATGAAGTTCGTATAGGGAGTGGCATGTGGGAAAAACGCATTGAGGCGGATTCCATAGAGGAAGCCATTGCAATCTTCAAAAACCAAAGCTGGTGATAAAGAATGCAGAATAAGATAAGGTTGATTGACGCAAATGCGCTTACAAGCCGAATGTGTTACAAGAAGTCCTCTGTTGCAGATAGGCGATTCACTGAGGGCTTTAATGACGCCATTGCAAGATTTCGTTCTATGATCCATTCCGCTCCAGTCATTGATGCCGTGCCGGTTGTTCGGTGCGGAAAGTGCCGATATGCGAGAAATGCAGGTTTCAGAACCATTACAGGGAACGAAGCATATTGGTGCGTAAACAACACCCGTATTGGCTGCACACAAGTGTTAGATTCTGATGATTTTTGTAGCTATGGAGAGGAGAAAGAGGTGGTTGAATGAGTAAAGGTATAGCTGTTGTCGAACACCGAGTTTCAACTGACCCTGTTTATTGCACTTTTAGTTCCCCAGATGACGGCTTCATGGAAATGAGCGTGTGTAGATATTTGACGCACCGTGACCGTAATGGACGAGGTGGAAAGATAGAGCGGGCATTGCCCCGCTGCAAGCTGTTCAATGAGTGGCTTGACAGGCCCGGATTTGACTGCTTGCGCTGTGATGCTTGCAAAAGAGCTTGTGGTGAGCTGTAAATAAAAAGAATGCCCGTTTCCTTTTCTTGTGCGATGTTCGCACGGTGATAAGGCAAACGGGCTTTTCTTCTTCCAAACGTCAGTAAAATAATTTTATCTTAATGCATTGACAAGTGAAAATTCCTTTGCTATAATGTGTTCAAGAGTTAAATAAATTTAGCTCTTGAAAGGAAGATAGCAATGAAAAAGAACGGACTCACCTATGAAGAACTGATTGACCTGGCAAAGAAGCACTACAATGACGGCGGCGACGGGGTTGTTGAGTGCTGGGACCGAAACACGTTCGATTCCTACGTCATCATGTTCGGGCCGATCACCGAGCGCGTGGCTATGTCCATCATCAAGGCGTAATAAGCAGAAACGGAGGATACGGTGATGAGAAAGATGAAGCAATGGCCCTTTGGGCTACTGGATGATGTGTTTAGGTGCGGTACGATGAAGATTGTCCACTCGCATGACTTGGTCAAGAGCGTAGAATTTGCAGTAAACTCACTGGATGAGAAGTTTGCCGTTGTCCTGTATGAGCGTTACAAATACGGCTTGACGCTCGATGCTATCAGCCAGCGTCACGGCTTATCGAAAGAGAAAACCAGGAACATCATCGAAAAAGGATTGCGCATGTTGCGTCACCCGTCCAACGTTCAGATCATTCAGTACGGCGTTCCTGGGTTCCTGCAAGTAGAAAGAAACGGGGAAGGAGACATTGAAACAGTGGTTTTGCAAGATACCTTCTCATTACGGAATAATTCATGAGGTAGATGGCAAGTGAAGATTGATTGGGAAAAGGATTGCAAGGATGCAATGTGGTCTATGTTCTGGGTCAGCCATGAGCGCGGAGATACGACGGCAGATGAAGAATCTCTAAAGGAGAACGTCGCTCGTCTGATTCGGATGGCCACACAGAAAACCGCAGGACAAAGGAAGCCTAAGGCCGATATAGATTGGAATGCAATTACCCCGACGCTGATGAACATTGCACTTTCGGCAACAGCGATGTGCCTCAACGGGAGATTCGGGGAAATGCCAAAGTACATCGAAGAACCATGAAAAGCAATGGGTTCTGTACTCAAGTTGCACTTTTTTGCTCAATTCGCTATAATACCACATGGGTTGCAAAAAAAAGGTAACTCTGAACGGTGAAGCAAGCCCCGTTTCAGGTCGCGGTGCTTTGTAGAGTTTTCCGGGGGTTGCGCATCAACCACAACCTGAACAGGCTGATAGGCCGAAAGAAAATGCGACGAAACGTAAAACTGCCAGGGCATTACGCCTCCGGCAGTTTTATTGTCAGGACGAATCCGTTCCTCAGAATCAGGATTTCGGGTTCGTACCTGTGTGTTATGGTGGAGCATAGCGGATTCGAACCGCTGACCCCAACACTGCCAGTGTTGTGCGCTACCAGCTGCGCTAATGCCCCGCG